>JAGOJU010000107.1 GCA_017994935.1 Opitutaceae bacterium | reverse complement strand
CTCCGGCAGAATGACCCGTTCGGCGCGACCCTGCCCGGTCTCGATAACGTACTCGTTTTCGTGACGCCAGATCAGCCTGCCCTTGTCGCCCACAAGATGGATCTCCGGCTCACGCGTGTGCAGGCAGGCATGGGAGGCTCCAAGCCACAAGTCGACACCACCCTGCGTTCTGCCGGTGACCACGGCCGTGTCGAACATCTCGATCGCATTCGTGCGCCATAGCCGCGCACGGACATCGTCGACAATCGCGGACTCTTCGTAGACCTCGCCCGAAAAGAAGAGCGACAGGTTCACGAAGTGGGCAAAGGCATTGTTGAGCGGCGAATCAAGGACAGGCACCCCGCCGACCTGTACACGCCCCGCCCAGCCGTTGCGGCTGAAATACGTTGTCGGACGCGGCCAGAGCCCCAGGAAACTCGCAGACCGCAGCTTCCCAATCGCGCCTTCCAGCAGGCGCCTCTTCACCTCCTGCACCTGGGGATTGTAGATGTCCTGAAAGCCGACTGCAACGAAACGACCCGTCGCCTGCGACTCGGCCGCAATCGCATCCACTTCAGCCACGGAGCTGGCCAAGGGTTTCTCAACCAATACATTCATCCCCGCCCTTAGAGCCGCGAGCGTCATCCGGGAGTGCAACGCAATGCCCGTGGGAATCAGGCAGAGTTCAATGCGGCCGGCTTCCCGCGCAATCATCTCGTCGAAGGTGGCGTAAAGCCGCGTCCCGCTCCTTTCCAGCAACGTAGCCTCCCCTTCGACCTCGCTCCGATTGATCACAACCGCCGCAACGAGGTCGATGTCCCCCCGCTCAACGCATTCCCGTACCAGTTGCAGGTGAATGCGTCCATATCCCGATATGCCGACTATCGCCGCCCGGAACCGAGGTGAGGGGGTGTTCATGGACGCATCAGTGTGGAAACCTGGCCAAGGACCCCCTCAACAGCGTGCGCGCGGCGGACATTGCGGGTCGGGTGCAGACACATCGGCAGTGCGGGTTCAGGGATTGCAGAGGGGCTTTGTCGCACCATGAAAGTTGCTTTTTCGCTCGCGACTCCACGAATCCCTGACAGTCAGAAGGATTTCCCCCATCCTCAATAATCCCTCTCCGCCGGCCACCGCCTGCCCCACCATGAATTCCTCCATCAAATACCGCCTGTTTCTCATGATGATCCTCGAAATCGGGATCTGGGGAGCCTGGCAGATCAAGATCTTCCCCTATATGGGGATGCTGGGCTTCACTGCCGGCCAGCAAGGCTGGGTCGGCAGTGTCTTCGGCATCGCGTCCGTGGTGGGCATGTTTTTCAGCAACCAGTTCGCAGACCGGAATTTTGCGGCTGAACGATTCCTTTCCTTCAGCCACTGCGTCGGCGGAATCGCTCTGGTCGCATGCGCCTTCGTGCAGAGTTTTCCCAGCTTCTTCATCCTCTTTCTCGTCTACGGCCTGTTGTTCGTTCCGACGATCTCGGTCGCGAACTCCCTCGCATTTGCGAATCTCAAGGATCCGGCAAGGGACTTCGGTTTTGTCCGCATGGGGGGAACGGTTGGCTGGATCATCGTGAGCTGGCCCTTCATCTTTCTGCTGGGCGACAAGGCGGATGCCTCGCAAACGCGATGGGTCTTCATCGTGGCGGGCGTCCTTTCATTCGCACTCGCCCTCTACAGTCTCACCCTGCCGCACACTCCCGCGCGCACGGATGCCCAGGGCCTTGACCGCCTCGCGTGGCTGCGCGCGGCGAAACTTCTCCGCCTGCCGTTCGTGGCAATCCTCTTTCTCGTCACGTTCATCGACTCCGTGATCCACAACGGCTACTTCGTGGTGATCGACGGATTCCTCACCCACGTCGGCATCTCGGCCAAGATGACCATGGCGGTGAGCAGCATCGGCCAGGTCGCAGAAATCGTCACCATGCTGGCACTGGGCGCCGTGCTGAGAAAACTCGGATGGAAATGGACGATGATCATCGGCATCCTCGGTCACGCCGTCCGGTACGGGGTGTTCACGCTGTTCGCCGACTCCGGCTATACGGGACTCATCATCGCCGTCCAGGTGCTTCACGGCATCTGCTATGCCTTCTTCTTTGCGACGGTCTACATCTTTGTTGACGCCGTGTTCCCGTCCGACGTGCGCACCAGCGCCCAGGGTGCGGCCAACCTGCTGATTCTCGGTGCAGGCATGGTGGTCTCCAGCCAGCTCTTCCCCCGTCTCGCTGCCGCCTACACCACCTCTCTCGGCATTGTCGACTATCAGAAGGTATTCCTCGTGCCGACACTCGCCGCCATCGGGGGCATCCTGCTGCTCATGATTTTCTTCCGCCCGCCAACCCGCGGACCGGTGGCCGCCGCCGCAGCGCCGGACCTTCCACACTGAGTTTCCTCCGAGCCCCTTCCATGAATTCTCCTCTTCGCACCCTTGTCGTCGGCTGCGGTCACATGGGCACTTCCCACGCCCGCGCCTACCGAAGTCTTGCGCCGCAATTCGAAATCGTCGGCCTGGTCAGCCGGGGCGCGGAATCACGGCGGAAACTGAACTCTGAATTCGGAAACGCCTACCCCGAGTTCTCCAGCTATTCGGATGCACTGGCAAAGACACGCCCGGATGCGGTGTGCATCAGCACCTATCCCGACACGCATGCCGACTACGCCCTCGCCGCCCTCAACGCCGGTGCCCATGTCTTCCTCGAGAAACCGCTGGCCGAAACGGTCGCGGACTGCCGCCGTGTCATCGACACCGCACGCAGCCTCGGGAAGAAGGTGGTCGTCGGCTACATCCTGCAGGTGCATCCCTCCTGGAAACGTTTCGTGGAAATCACCCGGACACTCGGCAAGCCGCTCGTGATGCGCATGAACCTCAACCAGCAGAGTTCCGGTGCCAACTGGAAGACCCACCAGAACCTCATCGCCTCGCTCGCCCCCATCGTCGATTGCGGCGTTCACTACGTGGACGTCATGTGCCGGATGACCGGCTCGCGCCCGGTGCGCGTGAGCGGCATCCAGGCGCGCCTGACCGACGACCTTCCTCCGGGGAAACCCAACTACGGGCATCTCCAGGTGGCCTTCGAGGATGGATCAATAGGGTGGTATGAGGCGGGCTGGGGTCCGATGATGAGCGAGACCGCCTTCTTCGTGAAGGATGTGGTCGGCCCGAAGGGCAGCGTGAGCATCATCGCAAGGACCGCGGGCTCCGCCGGCAGCTCCGCCTCGGTCGACTCCCATTCCAAGACCGAATCCCTGCTCCGTCACTTCTCCGATCTCCGCCCCGACGGCACCTTCGCCCGGAAGGATGAATGGATCGACGTCTCCGACGAGCCCTCGCACGACGAACTCTGCCGCCGTGAACAGGAGGTCTTCCTCAATGCCATCCGCCAGGACCTCGATCTAACCGAACACCTCGAAAGTGCGGTGGACAGCCTGAGGGTCGTCCTTGCCGCCGAGCAGTCCGCCAGGGAGGGAAGAACGATTGAGTTGTAGCCGGACCCGAGGCGGTCTCCCGCCGACCGGGAGCCCGCCATGTCCGCTCGCATGGTCACAGCGCCGTTCGATCACGGATCGTCCGGCCGCGTATCCACCATTCGACTACGGCACCCAGCGCTGGAAGGCCTCGATCGCCTCGTAGTTGGCGAGACCGAGTCCGTCATAGGCCGCCGCAAGGCCCCGGTTGTGCTGCTCCGCCTGCTGCCATGCCTCGCGCAGTCCGGCATCCACGGGTGTCTGGCTGCGCTGGCTCTTGTGATAGAAAATGGCCTGGGTTTTTTGCGCGAGTTCCCTCGGACTGATCGGCACGGCCATGTCGATCTCCGCCGCCTCCCAGGGTGTCTCCACCCCGCGGTACAGCCACACGCGGCAGTCTGCGAACCAGGCCTCGGCGCCAAGCGCCTGGCACGCCTGCCTCACCAGGTCAAAGCAGACCGCTGTCACGGACGACGGATCATCGCGATCTCCGGTTGCAAAGATCTGATGGGGCGCAAGCTCCCTAAGGATTCCCGCCACCGCTGCGAGATCAGCCTCATCCGGGGCGAACTGCCTGTACCGGCCGCGCTCGTAAAAGGCCAGGTCCATGAACCGGATGCGCTCCTTTCCCACACCACAGGTCTGCAGCGAGGCACGGGCCTCCCCGCGACGGAGCAGTCCCTTGAGACGCCGGATCTGCGGGGAATCGCCCTCAAACGCCGTTTTTGACTGCAATTGCCCCCTGACATCCCGGGCAAACTTCCCCGTCGCTCCTTCCTGCCGGTCGAATACTCCGCTCAGTTCCGCAATCAGGTCGGCCGCCATTTCCGCCTCGTCATCGGGCACCGCCAGATTGCCCGAAGTCTGGTAGACCACGGTCACATCGTGACCCTGCTCGACGAGCCGGCGGATGGTGCCGCCCATCCCGAGCACGTCATGCGAAGGCTCGGGACTGAAAATGACCACTCGTTTGGGAAACGGATTCGCCCGCTCGGGCCGGCGGGTGTCATCGGCATTGGGCTTCCCGCCCGGCCACCCGCTGATCGTATGCTGGAGTTCGTTGAAGATGCGGATGTTCAGCCCATACGCGGGTCCCTGCTCCACCAGCAGGTCCGACATGCCGTGCTCGCTGTAGTCCTCATCGAGCAGCTTGAGCACCGGTTTCTGCACTTTCTGCGAGAGCCAGACGACAGCCTGCCGGGTCCTGAGCGGAGTCCATTCCACCGCACCCACCAGCCACGGATGACGCATGCGTGTGAGCGCCGAGGCCGCAGCCTGGTCGATCATGAAACGCACCTTTGCATGACCCTGCAGAAAACTCGCCGGCAGGGAATCGGTCGGCGGCTTCTCCACCGCCTGCGCTATCACCGAGGCTTTCCCCTCGCCCCAGGCCAGAAGCACGATCGACCGCGCATCCAGGATCGTCCCCACACCCATCGTGATTGCAAATCTCGGCACATGGGCATCGCCCAGAAAATCCCTGGCAGCATCCCGCCGGGTCAGACTGTCCAGCGTCACCAGACGGGTGCGCGACTCGCGCGTGGAACCGGGCTCGTTGAAGCCGATGTGACCCGTTCGCCCGATCCCGAGGATCTGGAAATCCAGCCCACCCGCCGCACGTATCCTGTCCTCGTAGCCCTTGCACCAGGCAAACACCTCCGCGCGAGGCACCATGCCGTCGGGGATGTTCACATTCTCCGCGGGAATGTCGATATGGTCGAACAGCTGCTTGTGCATGAACCGCCAGTAGCTCTCCGGATGCGTCCGCGGCAGTCCGTAGTATTCGTCGAGGTTGAACGTGATGACGTTCCGGAAACTCAACCCCTCCTCCCGATGCATACGGATGAGCTGGCGGTACAGCCGGACGGGAGTAGAACCCGTCGCAAGCCCGAGCACCGTTTTCCGGCCCTCGGCGGAGCGACTCCGGATCAGCGCGGCTATTTCGCTGGCGATCTGGGTGCAGGCATCATCGGCGCGTGGAAAGACCTCGGTGAAAATGCGCTCCCGCTGCTGGGCTTCGACAAATCGTTGGCTCATGACATGAGGGGTTGTGCGCCGGATCGCCACCGGCGCTTCAGGCAATGGAAGTATCCGAGGTTACTTTTTCGATCCTTTTCCGCCCATCGCTCCGGTCATCGCATTGAAGAACGTCTGGGCTTCCTTCACCAGGCGATTGGGATTCTCCGCGAAAGCCTTGCTGTCAGTCTCGATCGCCGCAACCCCCGACCAGCCGCTCTTCTTGATCTCCACAAAGAGGCCGGGGTAGTTCGCGTCGCCCTTGCCGATTTCAGTGTCGACCTTGATCAGTTTCCCATCCGCACCCTTTTCGACGTGTTTGTCCTTCAGGTGCAGGTCGAAGACGCGCCCATTGTATTCCCTGAAAACTTTGGCCGCATCGAATCCGGCCGCCGTTATCCAACCCACATCGAGGCACACGCCGATCCGCTTGTCGCGTTTGGCAAGGATGGCCTTTACCGTGGCAGGGTTCCCATAGACCGAATCGATGTCGTGGTTGTGAATCGCGAGCTTGATGTCGTACTCCTTCACCAGTTCCTCAAGCCCGTCCCACTCCGCCAGATTTTTGGGCTCGACCACGATCAGCCCGATGCCCATGCGGCGCGCGAACTCGAAGAGCTTTCGGTTGGCTTCCTTGTCCATCGACGTCTTGTTTACGCCAAACGTGTAGATGGTCATGCCCTTGGCCTCGACCAGCGCCTTCTTGCGCAGATTGAGTTCGATGGGGTCGTCGGGATTGAGGTGGCTGGCGATGAGTTGCAGGTACTTGATGTGGTGCCTCTCAGCAAAGTCGACGGTCTGCTGGAACGTCATGTTGCGGCAGGTCCACGACTGCAGGCCAAGCTTGATGCCCGGCTCATCCGCGGAAACGCGGCCAACGAGCGCAAGCATGAGTGCAACCAACATCAAACGGAGGTGATTCATTTTCATGGGTAGGAACGTATTTGTTTCAGCGGGTATCAGGGATGTCGACACCGTTTCGCCCTGTCCGTGCCCCTGCATCCTTCTGCAACTTCCTCTCGCCATCCCTGTCCTCCTCGATTCGACTCTTGAGTTTCCATGTCAAAGACACTCCTGGTAACCGGTTCGTCCGGCCTTATTGGCTCCGAAGTGTGCAGTTATTTCGCCCGCGAACTTGGCTATGCCGTTCACGGCGTGGACAACAACCAGCGCGCCGTATTTTTCGGCCCCCAGGGCGACACCCGCTGGAACCAGACACGGCTGGCAAAGGAGTTGAAGGGTTTTGTCCACCACGAACTCGACATCCGCGACCGCCCTGGCGTCCTGGCCCTGCTCGCACGAATCAGGCCTTCCGTCGTCGTGCATACGGCCGCCCAGCCTTCGCATGACCGCGCGGCTGCGATCCCCTTCGACGACTTCGACACCAACGCCGTCGGCACGCTGAACCTCCTGGAGGCGGTCCGCCAGGCCTGCCCGGAATCGCCGTTTGTGCACATGAGCACGAACAAGGTCTACGGTGACGCCCCCAACCGGATCGCCCTGAAGGAGCTGCCCACGCGCTGGGATTACGCCGACAGCGCCTACGAGCACGGGATCAATGAGTCCTTCACCATCGATCAATCGAAACACTCCCTATTCGGCGCCTCCAAGGTCGCCGCCGACATCATGGTGCAGGAATACGGCCGGTATTTCAACATGCCCACCTGCTGCCTCCGGGGCGGCTGCCTGACCGGCCCCAACCATTCAGGCGTGGAGTTGCACGGTTTCCTGTCTTACCTGGTCAAATGCAATCTTGAGGGACGCGCCTACAAGATTTTTGGGTACAAGGGAAAGCAGGTCCGCGACAACATCCACTCCCTCGACGTCGCCCGTTTCATGGCGGCATTCGTCGCTTCTCCGCGTTTCGGCGAGGTCTACAATCTCGGTGGGGGCAAGGCAAACAGCACCTCCATTCTCGAGGCATTTGATATTGTCGCCCGTTACTCAGGCAAGGAGCAGGTCTACAGTTATCAGGACCAGCATCGGATCGGGGACCACATCTGCTACTATTCCGATCTTCGCAAAATGAAGGCTCATTTCCCCGGATGGGATATCACCCAGACGCTCGACGACACGATTCGCCAGATTGTGGAGAGCTGGAGAAGCCGGAACCAGGTCTGAGTCGTCACCCGACACCGCTACCACCGCCATGCCGCCCCTGCCACCGCTGCACCGGTATTCCGTCATCATACCTGCCCGGGATGAGGAGGAATCCCTTCCGGAAACGCTCGCAGCCATCCACACGCGTTTCTCAGAAGCGGGCATCCCCCACGAAATTGTGGTGGTGGACGACGGTTCGAAGGATCGCACCTGGCAGGTGCTCCAAGAGCTCAAGGCGACACGCATCCCCACGCTCGCACCGATCCAGAATGACGGGCTGCACGGATTTGGCAGGGCGATCATCCATGGATTGAACAACAGCACGGGTGATGCGGTGGTCATCATGATGGCCGACGCCTCGGATTCTCCCGAAGATGCCGTTACCTATTGGAAGCTTCTGAATGAGGGCAGGGAGTGCGTTTTTGGAAGTCGCTTCATTGCGGGCAGCAAGGTGATCGACTATCCGCGCTTCAAACTCCTGGTGAATCGTTTTGCAAATTTGTTCATAAAGAGCCTGTTTGCAGTTTCGCTGAACGACACCACCAACGCCTTCAAAGCCTACCGTCGAACGGTGATCGATGGCTGCCGGCCATTTCTTTCGCCTCATTTCAATCTAACGGTGGAGCTCCCCCTAAAGGCGATGGTTCGAGGCTACTCATGGACGGTCACACCCA
>JAGOJU010000041.1 GCA_017994935.1 Opitutaceae bacterium | reverse complement strand
GCGTATTGTGGCTGTGATTGTTCAGGCGGTAGTAGCTCCACCGAGCCTTGCCGAAATAGTCGGGAAGGTTGTAGTTGTCCGGTCCCAAGTCGTGGGCCCAGCGAACGCCGTCGGCATCGAGCACGAACGAGCCCAGGTCGAGATGGGCATGGTTGACGTCATTCCTCCCCGCCTTGAATCCCAGAAAAAGGGCGCGCGGCTCATTCCAAGCGCTTCGAAAGATCGCGAGTTCCGCCGGTCCTCTGAATCTGACATCAAGGGCGGGCGGCACCGGGATTGCTGCCATGGCGGGCGGAAACCACACGGCATGCATGGCCTGCAGGCGATCGTCCCGCGATCCCTGGGAAAGCTCCCTGCGGAGGGACTCGCGGCAATGGACCAGGGGGCCGGGAAGATTGAAACGCAAAGCGAGCCAGGTATACTGCGGCTGGGCACCGATCGATGCCCGCCCGTCCGCATAGTTGAAAGCTTCTCCCCGCGGACTCTCGATCTGCATCCGGTAGAAGGCCGTGCGATCGAATCCAGGCGAATGACTCAGACCGAAATCGGAACCAAGCGCGCTTTCAAGCATCGCAATCGCGACCACATTGTATCCGGTTCCATAGTTCCAGTAGGCCGGCCCTTCCGGATAAGCTCCATCGGGTGAATAGGATGCCTCCATGGCAATCGGCAGCGACCGCACAGCGCCTTCTGTAACCAGCCGGGCCAGTGTCGGTTCGTCCTCTGCAAGTGCAAGCGCCGCCGCCAGGAGTCCGGCGTTGCAGACCTGATTCCAGTTGTTGCCCCTCGTCACAAACCAAACACGCTTGTCCGTGGGTTTCGCCGAGGCATAGGCGGCAGGCGCAAAGGACAGGCTCTTCTCCATCATGGCGGCCTTCAGTCGCGCCCGTTCGCGAGGTGAAAGGTTATCATACAACCAGTCATAGCCGATGGCGAAGGCGAGGCTCATCTCTGCCACATCGAGGAAGTGGGAAGGGTTCCAATCCGTAAAGTCCGCTGTCGCAAACAGCTCTTCCTTCGCCCTGTCCAGGAATCGCGAATCCTTCGTGAGACGAAACGCCATCGCGCACGTGAGAACCCTGCCGAGCGCGGTGCGCGACTTGTCGAGAAGACGGGGGCCGACCAGCACACGCCTGACGGGTTGCATGCCCAGTTCCTTCTCCGCGAGAGCGACAATGCGTTTGTGGAGCTGCGCCCTAAGCGGATCGATTTTCGCGTCAGCCAACGCCGCCGCAAGCTGTTCATCAGTGAACAAGAGCCTCGGATGTCCAGCACGAAGCCCCGAAAGCACGTCCCCCGTGGGCGCAGCCGCCGCAATCACCCAAGGACAAGAGATCAAGACCAGCAGTATTACGCGCATGAGTTTCAAGATTCTCAAGCCATCCTCCAACGCCGCCCCCACACTGACAAATCCCAATCGCGGGCGTCAACCCGCCCCGAATTCATTGGAATACCACCGCTGCGGTCAGACGAACGGCGATGACCTTTCTGAGAACTCCAGTCGTACCGCCTCGTTTTTTCACCTCGGCCAGCCGCTCCGAGCGCTCACTCTGCGCCTGCGGGTATCGAGCGCTCGATTCGGCGGTCCGGCACGAGCCAGAGGAGGGCGACGGTCACAAACAGGACTTGTGCCATCCATGGCCGGACCAGCGCGAGCAGGATTGCGAGAACATAGAGCACCGGTGAAATCTTGCCCTTCCAATCCCTGCCAAGCGCGGTGCGCAGCGAAGATTCCGGACCTTGGGCACAAATAATTGCCTGCTGTAGGATCCAGTAGGCGATTGCGGCCGCCAGGAGCACACCCCCATAGAGCGCCGAGGGCACTGCATGGAAATGATTCTCTCCCATCCAACCGGTCACGAACGGAAACAGCGATAGCCAGAAGAGAAAGTGGAGATTTGCCCACAGGATGCCACCCGTCACCCGATTGCAGAGATGCAGCATGTGGTGGTGATTGTTCCAATAGATCCCCACATAGACGAAACTCAGCACGTAGCACATGAACACCGGCACGACTGGAAGCAGCGTGCCCAGCCCGTCACCATGCGGGACTTTCATCTCAAGGACCATGATCGTGATGATGATCGCAATCACGCCGTCGCTGAACGCTTCCAGTCTGTTTTTCCCCATGGTCATGGTATCGGATTGAAAAACTCACTTCTGCTGCTCGGAGAGGATGCCTTTCACGTCACCCCGCGTCCTGGCAAGCTCCACCCGGCTAAGGTTGTAGAGGTAGATTGCCTCGTTGAGATTGTCGCCCGCCTGCCCCAGCCGGTTTTGCGCGTCAATCAATTCCCGGTTGTCGGCCACGCCCTCCCGGAAACGTTTCTCCGCAAGATCCAGCTCCTCCTTCGCAAGGCGGAGGCTCTTTTCGGCAACCCCGACCTGCGCGAGACGCGAACGTGCATCCTGCACCGCAAGCCGCACCTCGCTTGAGATCAGAAGTTCAAGCTGTCTGAGGCGAAACTCCTGCGAGCGGACCTGCGAAAGCGCGATCCGCTGGTTCGTACGGCTGCGAAAGCCGTCAAAAACGGGAATGGCAAATGCAACCCCTGCCGCCCAGCCCTCTTGGGGATCGTCCTCATACACCCGCGTGTTGGCGATGTTGTATTCACCGCTCAATGACAGCGTGCCATAACGATCGAGCTTTGCCGCACGAAAGAGCTCCTGATTCTGCTCGAGCGCCTGCTTCAGCCGGAGGTAATCCACGCGCTTCTCGAAAAGCGTCTGCTCGAACCCATTCGAAAACAAGGGCTGCTCCACCCGCATCACTTCAAAATTCTCGAGCCCAAGCCCCAAGGCGGGATCAAGGTCCAGCAGCCGTTTCAGCAGGAGCTCACTTTGATAGACAACCGTATCCTGCTGGAGGCGCGCCTGCTCAGCGATTGCGAGTTGTGCCTCTGCGCGCGTGATGTCGATCTGCAACGCGGCCCCCGCCTCGGCCCGGTTGCGCGCAAGCGTCACCAGTTCCCGGGCACGCTGCACGTTGGCATCGAGCACCGCGATTCGCTTCACGTTGCGCAGATGAGCGAAGAATGTCTGGGCAACAGACGTCATCACACTCTGCAACGTCACCTCGAGATCGAACTCCGCCACCTTCACTCCCTCAAGAGCCGCCCTTCGGAACGCCATCTGCTGCGGACTGTACAACGCATACGAGCCCACCAGCCGCCCATCAAAACGGTCCGATGGAGTGCCCTCCGACTTCGAGGATGCAGAAATCGACGACGACTTCGTACGGCGCTGCTGGGCACTCACCGACACATTGGGCAGCAATCCAATCCGCTGCTGATTTGCGGCTTCCAGGGCCAGCGCCACCGACTCGCGGCTGAGCAGCACGTTCACATTGACCTGCTCGACGGTCGACATGGCCTTTTCCAAGGTCAGCTGAAAAGGTTCCTGTGCCGCAAAGGCCGACGGCAGCGACAAAACCATGAGCAACGACATCCGGGGCAACGTCATACGCGTCGAGCCTTTCGGTTTGTCATGCGGGGCGCAAGCCTCGGGAGTTGTCACTCCATGGAATCGTCTTTAAGTGAACCGCTTGTTGTCGTTACGGATGTATCAGCCAAGCTTCCATGCACATAGGCCTCGCCCAACTCAATACCACGGTCGGTGATCTCGCCGGGAATCGGCGGCGCATTCTGGAGGCCTATCACACCTCGGTGGCCCAGGGTGCCGAACTGGTGGTATTTCCTGAAATGGTTGTCTGCGGATATCCTCCGCGGGACCTGCTGCTCAAGCGCCGGTTCGTGCCTGACATCGAAAAATCCCTTGCGGAAATCGCCACCCAGATCGGTGCCGTGCCCGCATTGATTGGCACCGTCGAAACCAATCCTTCCAGCCAGGGTCGGCGCTATTTCAACGCTGCGGCATTTTGCGTGAACGGTGCGATTGTCGGTCATGCCCGCAAGTGCCTTCTACCTACCTATGACGTTTTCGACGAGGACCGCTACTTCGAACCGGCATCCCATCCGTGGGTGGTTTCCCATCTGGGAAAACGGATCGGCGTCACCATCTGTGAAGACATCTGGACCGACCCCCGATTTGCGCCCCGCCATCTCTACCATTTTGATCCCGTCAAATGGCTCGCCAATGAAAAGATCGACCTGATGGTCAACCTCTCCGCGAGCCCCTGGCACTTTGAAAAGGACAATGTCAGGCAGGCCCTCGTCACCGATGCTGCGCTCACCTTGGGCTGCCCCGCCGTCTATGTGAACGCCATCGGCGGCAACGACGAACTCGTCTTTGACGGTCGCAGTCTCGTCGCCGACGCCCACGGGCGGATTCTCGCAGGGCTGTCAGCCTTTGCAGAAGAGACACGCGTCGTCTCCGTGCCGCTGGGAGCGGAATCATCGGCTCAGGCTGGTGCGCCGGCACCCATCGTCATATCCCCCTCGTTCGCCCAGGATCCGCTTGCGGACATCCACGACGCCCTCGTTCTGGGACTTCGCGACTACGCCCACAAAAGCGGCTTCCGGAAAGCGCTGATCGCTCTTTCCGGCGGCATCGATTCCGCAGTCGTCGCGGTGATCGCTGCCGCGGCATTCGGACCCGAAAACGTGGTCGGCGTTTCCCTGCCGTCGGCGATTTCATCCCAGCACTCGAGGGACGACGCGCGCCGTCTGGCCGACAATCTCGGGCTGCGATTCGAGACCATTGCCATAGGGGACGCCGTCGCCGCATGCGAAGCCTCCCTCGGACCCGTCTTCGATGGACGCCCGAGGGATGTCACGGAGGAGAATCTCCAGGCCCGAATTCGCGGTGTCATCATGATGGCGCTGTCCAACAAGTTCGGCGCACTCCTGCTCACCACCGGCAACAAAAGCGAGGTGGCGGTCGGGTATTGCACGCTCTATGGGGACATGTGCGGCGGCCTGGCGGTGATCAGCGATGTCTTCAAGACCCAGGTCTATGCGCTTGCCCGTTGGATCAACCGCGACCGCGAAATCATTCCGCTCAATTCCATCGAGAAACCACCCAGTGCGGAATTGCGTCCGGGGCAGACCGACCAGGACAGCCTGCCTCCGTACGACATGCTTGACGCCATCCTTCGCGGTTATGTGGAGGAGGGACTCTCCCGCCGCGACCTGGTCTCACAGGGATTTTCCGAGAGCGTCGTCAGCGACATCGCCCGCAAGGTCGACCTCAACGAATACAAGCGCAAACAATCCGCCCCCGGCCTGAAAATCACGCCGCTCGCCTTCGGCGTTGGACGGCGCATTCCGATTGTCCAGAAATACGTAAATTGATCGAACGATGACATCGATGACCTCGGAGCAGCTCTTCGCCCGCGCGCGACAACTCATTCCCGGAGGCGTGAATTCGCCTGTGCGGGCTTTTCGCTCGGTCGGAGGTTCGCCCTTTTTTGTGAAGTCCGCCGTCGGTGCGACCCTTACGACTGCCGATGACCGTGAACTCATCGATTTTGTCTGCACCTGGGGCCCGGCGATCCACGGTCACAATCACCCTCGCATCAAGGCCGCGATTGCGGAAGCGCTCGATCGCGGCACTTCGTTCGGCACACCGAACCCGTACGAGGTGGAAATGGCCGAACTGATTGTCTCCCTGGTTCCCTCGATTGAAAAGGTGCGCATGTGCAACAGCGGCACCGAGGCGACCATGTCCGCGATCCGCCTTGCACGCGGTTTCACCCGCCGCGACAAGATCATCAAATTCTCGGGCTGCTATCACGGCCACTCCGACTCGCTCCTCATCAAGGCAGGTTCGGGCGCCCTGACCCACGGCAATCCCGACAGCGCCGGTGTCCCGGCGTCATTCGCCCGCGAAACCGTCGTCCTGCCCTTCAATGACCGCGAAGCGGTGAGTTCGGCATTTGCAGCCAATCCCGGCCAGATCGCCTGCATCATTCTCGAGCCCTACCCTGCCAATGTCGGCCTCATCCTCCCGGAACAAGGTTTCCTCGCCTTTGTGCGCGAACAGTGCACGAAACACGGCGCGGTTCTGATCTTTGACGAAGTCATGACCGGCTTCCGCGTCGCAAAGGGCGGCGTGCAGGAAATCGAACGTGTCACACCGGATCTCACGACGCTTGGCAAGATCATCGGCGGCGGCCTTCCCGTCGGGGCGTTTGGCGGGCGCGCGGAGATCATGGATCAACTCGCACCCGTAGGCCCGGTCTATCAGGCCGGCACACTGAGCGGGAATCCGCTGGCCATGGCGGCCGGTATCTCCGCCCTGAAAATGCTGAAGGAGGAGGAGCCCTACCCACGCCTCGATCGTATGGGAAAGCAGATTCGCAGCACCCTTGTCGCTGCATCAAAGGCCAAGGGTCTGCCTGCCACGGTGCCCCAGACCGGGTCGATGTTCAGTCTCTATTTCAGCCCAACGCCCGTCCGGGACTACGCCACTGCGTTGCAAACAGACGCCAAACTTTTTGGGAAGTTTTTCCACGCATGTTTGTCGAAAGGCGTGTACCTTCCTCCCAGTGCATTCGAAGCCTGCTTCATCAGCACCGCCCATGAAGGCCCAGCCATCGACCGGGCTTGCGAGATCATGAGCGAGGCCATGCGCTCCCTTTGACCATGCTTCAAGTCCCGAAATCGCCATCCCCGTCAACCCCCTGCAAGGTTGCAGGATGCCCTCGCGCTTCGAGACCCTTCCTAAGCCTGCTGCTCATTGCGTGCGGCTGTTCCCTTGCTCCCGGCCAGGCGGTCACCCACGCGGAGCCAATGACCTCTCTTCAACCGGTCGACGCCCCGGCCATGCCGATCGACGAGTTGAAGCCTGGAATGACCGGTGAGGTATGGACAGTTTTCCGCGGCAACACGCCCGAGCCGTTTTCCGTCGAAGTTACCGGCATCATTCGAAACGCAGTCGGTCCGGGAAAAGCGCTCATTCTCTGCCGCCTCACCGACCCGCGTGTGCAAAGCATGGGCGCGGTCGCCGGAATGAGCGGAAGCCCGCTCTACATTCATGGGCGATTGGCGGGCGCTCTCAGCTATCAGGTGCAGCGCTTCGAAACAGTGCGTTACGCCGGATTCACCCCGGTCGGAGACCTGGCTGAGGTGGCCGACAAGGTGGGCATAGCCCCGCTTACGCCAGCACCCATTGGAACCGAGCCGGCGACGGTCCGGCGGCGCACGGGCGACACCGAACCCTTTCAGCCGCTCAACCCCGTTTTCTCCCTCTCGGGCCTGTCGCCCCAGGTGGCTGGAATGCTCGCACCGCATTTCCAATCCTTGGGTCTTGCGACGACTTCGATTGGCGGCTCCGACTCCACTGGATCGCTGCCAGGATCGTCTTCGGAGGAATCTACTGCGGAAAGGCCCCTGGCAGCGGGCGAATCCGTCGCGGTGGCGCTTGCCGTCGGCGACATCACGATCGCGGGAACGGGCACCGTCTCACGGGTTGAGGGCAGCCGGGTCACCGCTTTCGGACACCCGATGCTCGGCATCGGCGATGTGGCGCTGGCAATGTGCTCCGCGGACATCGTCACCATCCTTCCATCGAACCTGAACTCGATGAAAGTATCGAATGTGGGCCGCGTCATCGGCACACTCCTCCAGGACCGCCTTTCAGGCGTGGCCGGCGAACTCGGTCCCGGACCGGCGATGATCCCCATCGAGGTAACCACGCCGCGTCGCACGCTGAGATTTTCGAGCGTGCGGCATCCTCAACTCGCACCCCTGGTCGTGGCCGCAGGCGTTACCCAGGCAGTGGTGAGTTCAAACGACGCGGGTTTCGCGGAAGGTTTCCGGGTTTCGACGCGTGTCGCCTTCCCCGGTGAAGCACCGATCGAAACCGACATGCTCTATGCGGGGCCGCAAGGGTTCGCAGCCGGGATCGGGGAATTTCTCCAGACGCTGAACGGCACTCTCCAGAATCCCTTCGAAAAGACATTCCCGGAGGCCGTATCGGTTGACATCGCGCCACTGGGAAGCCGTCCGTGGGCTTTCCTCGACCAGTTCCAGCCTTCGACAACCCGGGCCCGCGCGGGCGATCCGGTCTCCTTCCAGCTTTCAGGGCGCGACTACCAGGGCGCTACGCTCTCTGAAACGGTGCGTTGCCACATCCCTCGCGACTGGATCGGAAAATCGCTCGAGCTTGTCGTCATGAACGGCAGGGAACTCGACAAACTCTCCGGCAGGTCCGCGACCCCGGTCGTCACCGACCTGCGCAGCTTCCCGGAATACCTTGCCTCCCTTCGTAATGCCCGCCACCCGGACGGCCTCTACGTCGCCGTGATGGAACGGACCGACGTCCTTCTCGATCAGAATGCGCGGCTGCTGGATCCACCTGGATCAATCGAACGCATCACCCAGGGCAATTCCAACACGCGCTATGGACACCAGGACCTGTCCGTGTCGCTCTGGGAGAGCCATGTCTTCCCCGACCGCCTGATCAACGCGAGCATCCGGCGGCCCTTCACGGTTTTCGAATAACGACGCTCTCCTGTCCTTGCCGCATGCCTTTCATTTCCCTCCGCCGATCGGCGCACCGTCGCAGTCTCCCTCCCCCTGCGTTTCTCGCGCAGCTTTGCCTGATGGTGATCGCCGCCGCATCCCTTTCGGCGGACCCGCTCTCCAGGCAGGTCGAAATTGATTTCTATCGGGACACCACATCCCGGAACCTCAAGGGTCTGGCTACCCGTTCCGACGGACGAGTCGTCGCGGGACCCGTGCTCACGGAACTGACAGGTCCCCCGCTCGCTGACCTGCTGTGGACGCTGACAGCAGCGGGCGATGGCAGATGGTGGGTGGGATCGGGACCGCAGGGCAGGATACTCGAGGTGACGCTCGACCCGCACGCACCGGTCTTTTCGAGCCGGGAACTGCTCCAGCTCAACGACACGAACGTGTTTGCCGTGCTGCGGCTGTCCGACGGAAGCCTCCTGGCAGGAACGTCCCCCAAAGGCACGGTACAACTGGCGATCGATGGCAAGGTGACGGCGGGTATTTCGCTGCCGGTGGACTCCATCTACGACCTGAAGCTGAAGGATCCAGGCACCGTGCTGGCAGCCACGGGCAACCCCGGACGTATCTACCGCATCGATCTCAAGAAATTCAGGACCGGAGGAATCAGCCTGGAAAAATCCACCGATGCGAAGGACCTCGCGGCCAGGGGCATCACCCTGTTTGGTGAAGTCCGCGACCGAAACCTGAGACGACTCGCCATTCTCCGGGATGGACGTGTTCTGGCAGGATCGGCGCCCAAGGGGAACCTGTATTCATTTTCCCGTGACGGAGGCCCGCCCGTCTTGATCCTGGAAAATCGAGAAGCCGAAGTGACCGACCTGCTGGTAACGCCCGGCGAAGACATCTACGCGGCAGTGGTGTTTTCACAGTCCAACACCACCTCGACCCGGATCATTCGTCCCCTTGCACCGCCTTCATCTCCACCTGAAAAGGAGGCCGCCTCAGGTCCGCCATCCTCTCCGGACACTCCCCAGGAGCGCTTCACAGGGCGCAGCTCCATCATCTGGATTCCACCTGGCGACGGCTTTCCGGAAATCCTGGTTTCACGGAGTGGAACAGCATTCTACCAGATGGCGCGGCGCGGCGAACAGCTCCTGATCGCCAGCGGCGAACAGGGAGAGTTTGTCGGTTACGATCTCAGGCAGCGCCGCTCACTCACCTTCCCCGGCAGCATTTCCGCGCAGTTGAGCGGACTGGCGGCAATCGATTCCCACCGCTATCTGGCACTGCGCAACAACGCTCCCGGACTCGCGCTGATCGATTTTGAAGCGACGGGTCCCCGAGAACTGGAGACCCGCCGGCTCGACCTGGGAACGCCCTCGCGCGTGGGAGCCTTGCGCTTCAACCGCCTCCGCGATCTTGGTGATGCGGCGATCGGTCTATCGCTCCGGACGAATTTTGGCAGCGATGACGTGGAGGGGTGGACTCCCTGGACGAAACTCACCCCCGATGACGGTGGCTGGCAGACGGGATCGCCGATGAGGGGACGCTATTTCCGCCTGAAGCTGACGCTTCCTTCGGGCAGCCCCTCATCGCTCGAGATGGACAAGGCCACCTTGTATTCCCTTCCGCAGAATCGCCGTCCAACCCTGACCGACTTCCGGCTCTTCGCCGCGAACTTCGGCCTTCTGCCCGCTCCGGATCCGGTCACGCCCGCCTCCGTCACCCTCGGGCAGGTGATCAGCCAGGGCAAAGACAACTCCGACGAAAAGCGGCGCAATTCGCTGCTCGCCTCCGCCATCGTCCCGAGCCCTGGCATGCAGATCGCCTATTGGACGCTGAATGATGCCGATGGCGACAAGCTTGCCGCCACCTTTTCGCTGCGAAGGGAGGGAGACAAGCAATGGACGGATGTGGCGATGAAGGTCGATACGCCCTACACCCAGTTCGACACCTCTCACCTCGCGGACGGGATCTATTTCACCCGCCTGGTGGTCGACGAGGAGTCTCCACGACCCATCCCGGAACGTCTGTCCACCACGTTTGAGACGGACGATCTCGTCATCGACCGGACATCCCCGGAGATCGTGTCGGCGAATGCTGTGCGGACGGGTGACAGCGTGACCGTGAGTGTCCGCGGGCGCGACAAACTTTCGCTCCTCGAAGGTGTGGAACTTCGCTTCAACAACGGTTTCGTGCAGACGGTTGAACAACCTGCTGACGGCATCCGCGATGGTCGCGAGGAGACGTTTGTCCTAGAAATCCCGATGTCAAAGCTTGCACCTGCGACGAATGTCGAGGCTGTCCTGTATGACAGCGCGGGCAACAGCACCGCCCGCCGCCTGGCGTGGTAGGGTGCGGACGACCGCTACGCACGGGGATGCGCCCGTGCGTACACCTCCTTCAGGCGTGCGGCGGTGACATGCGTGTAGATCTGGGTCGTCCCGAGCCGCGCATGGCCGAGCAATTCCTGCACAAGCCGGAGGTCCGCACCGGCATTCAGCAGGTGCGTCGCATAGCTGTGGCGCAGCTTGTGCGGAGTCAGGTCCAGCGGAAGATCTGCAAGTGCGAGGTATTTCTTCAGCAGCAATTGAACGGACCGTGCAGACAGTCGCTCATGGCGTCGATTGACGAGAACCGGATCATCCGGCGCCACGGACGCTGCGTGATCGGAGCGCCATTTCCTGAAAACCCCGAGCGCAACCTCGCCCATGGGACAGAGTCTCTGCTTGCGCCCCTTGCCCGTCACACGCGCCACTCCCTGTTGCGGATCGACCTCGCCGTGATTGAGCGCGACGGCCTCGCTGACGCGCAATCCCGCGCCGTAGAGCAACTCCATCACCAGGCGGTCCCGCCACGCCGAGAACGCATCGATTGATTCGTTTTCGAGCAGGCGTTGGGGCCCCTGCAGCAAACGAACCATCTGCTGCTCGGTGAGGAACTGGGGAAGGCGCTTCTCGAGCTTCGGGAGTGCCACTCCCACAAACGGATTATTACGAAGGATTCCCTGCCGTCGCCAGAAATTCACCCAGGCGCGCAGGCCCGACACGTGATTGTGCAGCGTGCGCCTGTCGAACCGCCGCTGTCCCTCTATGACAAAGTCCCTCGCAGTCCTTGAGCTCATCCCCTCGACGCCGCCAGCCCAGACGCCCGAGGACTTCGCCCAGCGATAGAAGTCGTCAAACGCCTGCCGGTAGTTGCGGACCGTGTAGCGTGAATAGCGGCGCTCATTGGCGAGGAATTCCCCGAAAGGAACCCACCAGCGGGACAGCACCTCCGGAGGCGGTTCAGGCAAAAGCCGGCGAGTGGGAGCGGGCTTCGACATCGCGCATCACACGGGTTGCATGCAGCCTCAGCGCCCCTTCGGGATCAAGGCCTCGCGCACGTGCCGCGGCCGTCAGTTCAAACAGCCGCCTGCCCAGGGTCTCCTCGTCGAGTTCAGGTTCAAGCCTCCTGACCGCAGCCACCTCCACAGCTCCATCCACAGGCAGCTTCTTTTTCTCGATCTGTTTCCACACGGCCTCGGCAAACATCAGCGCCGGCAGCCGCGCAGGCAGCTCCTTGAAAACACCCCTCCGTGCCGGTGACTTTCCCGCATTTTCCCGGGCCTTGATCTCCTCCCATTTCACAATCACTTCCGATGCCGTGCCCAGCCTCACGCCGTCTCCAAACACGTGCGGATGCCGGCGTATCAGCTTCTCGTTCACCTCGCGGGCGACGTCCTCGAACGTGAAGGCCCCGCGCTCTTCAGCCAGCTGGGAGTGAAAGATCACCTGGATGAGCACATCGCCCAGTTCCTCCCGCATGTGGGGCATATCGAGACCGTCAATCGTCTCGATCAGCTCGCTCACCTCATCGATCAGGCATCGCACCAGCGAGGCGTGGGTCTGCTCCTGATCCCAGGGACATCCGCCCGGGCCTCGCAGGCGGGCGATCGTCTGACGCAGTTCATCGATGGCACTCATGTGGGAGACAGTTCAGGCAATCCCTGCCCGGGAAGCTACCCAAATCCTTTCCATCCGGATGTCCAATGCGGCCATTCGACACCCGTCCGCGGCGCGCGGCGCGGTGTGTCCCTCAACTCCGTACTCGTTTTCCGTCCCTCCCTGTGTTTTCTCGGGAATTCGCATGGCCGACAAACTCACCGAGATCATGGCATGGAAGCGACGTGAAATCGCCCCCGCAATTCGCGATGTCACGCTCGCCGAACTGCGCACCTTGCATGCCTCGCTTCCGCCCGTACCGTCTTTTGCAGGCTCATTGAAGCGCCCGGACGGGGTGCTCGCAGTCATTGCGGAGATCAAGCGGAGGTCGCCCTCCGCAGGCGACATTGCGGCGGGCGTGTCATCGGTGGAGCAGGCTCTCCGCTATCGCATCGCCGGGGCGAGTGCGCTTTCGATCCTGACAGACGAGCGCTATTTTGGCGGAACCCTCGCCGACCTCGACTCCGTGACGGCCCGGTTCCGTAGGGAAGGCCCTCCACTGCCCTGCCTTCGCAAGGATTTCATGGTGCATCCCATCCAGGTCCTCGAAGCCCGGAAGTCGGGTGCCAGTGCGATCCTGATCATCGTACGGGCGCTTGAGGATCACGAGATCTCCCTCCTTTTCGAAGCGGCGGAGGCTGCCGGGCTCGACGCCCTCTTTGAAATCCACACCGAGGGCGAGATCGAGCGGGCCAGCCGTCACGGCGCAAGGATCATCGGTGTGAACAATCGGGACCTTTCGGTTTTCAGGACGGATCTCGGCCTGAGCGAGCGTTTGATTCCGTTGTTTCCAAACGGAGCCATCGCCGTGAGCGAAAGTGGAATTTTCACCGGCAAGGACGCGGCGCGGGTCAGGGCTGCCGGCGCCCACGCCATACTCTGCGGTGAGGCTCTCATGAGGGCCGACGACCCCGCCTCCGTGATCTCGGCTTTTCGCGCGAACTGATGCCCCTCTCGCCCTCGTCGACCCGGGCGCTGCTCGCCCAGCTCGGACACTTTCCCCGAAGAGCACTGGGACAGAATTTCCTGGTCGACGGCAACATCGTGCGAAAGTCCCTCGAGCTTGCAGGGGTTGTCGCGGGCGATACCGTTGTCGAAATCGGTCCGGGGCTGGGCACGCTCACGGTCGCGCTTCTTGAAGCAGGTGCGGAGGTATGGGCGGTGGAACGCGACCCGCGCCTCCACCACTACCTCGACGAGGCGCTGCGCCCACGTTTTCCCAAGACATTGCACCTCACCCTTGGGGATGCGGTGGAACTGCCGCTGGCCGGATTGACCCGCGAACGAAACCAGGGGCCGTTCAAGGTCGTCGCCAACCTGCCCTATGCCATCTCGACTCCATGGATGGATGCCGTACTCAGTGGTCCCCTGCCCGATCGTCTGGTCCTGATGCTCCAGCGCGAGGCCGCAGAACGGTATGCAGCCAACCCGGGTTCAAAGGCCTTCGGAGCCATCTCCATCTTCCTTCAGTCTGCCTTTGAAATGGCCCCTGGACATGCCGTGGCGTCCGCGTGCTTTCACCCCCGGCCGGAAGTGGATTCGTTCCTCCTCCATCTCGTTCGAAAGCCCACCCCCATGGTATTTCCTCCCAGGCAAAAAGAGCTCATCCGAAGTCTCTTCCAGCAACGGCGGAAACAGATCGGATCGCTTCTTCGCGACAGACTCCCGGATCGCGGAGCAACATGGCTTGCCGTACTCGCCGGACATGGGCTCACCCCGCAGGCACGCGCCGAGGAAATCCCTGTCCACCTATGGCAAAATCTTGTGCAACCCCCTGCTTGAAATCGGGTCACATTCCCTCACACTCATCCCTTTTACAGCAAGATGCGTTCGTTCCTATTTCTCATGCTCGGCCTCGTTGGAGCATCGACGCTTACAGCCCAGGGGACCCTGGCTGGGCGCATTGAAGGCACCACCTACTTCGCTCCCTCCGGCTCCTACAGGATAGCAATACCCGTCCTTTCCGAACTCGGCGGCAAGGTGGTGGACACGCCCGACGTCGTCACATTCGAAGACGATTTTGACACCCATGCCAGCATAGCGTGTTTCAAAATGGATGCAACACAGCGCTGGGAGTTTGAAACCCGGGGTCGCAAAGATTATCTCATCTGGTTTTTCACCGAGTATGTGCAGAGGGACTTTCAAGAGCGTTTCCCCGGTTCGCGGGTGGAAAGCGCGAAGTACATTCCCTCCATGGAATCGGGCGCCCTCCTCACCTACAACCTCCTGCCCGGGGGCACCATGTTTCGCAATCGCCCAAGCTTCACGGAAACCGACGAACCGCTCGTCGCAAAACGGGGAAACCTCACATTGATGCGCGACGGCTTTGTTTACGTTCTCAGCATCGAATTGGCTGAGAGAGCCCTTCAGCGGCTCAGCTACAACAAGACTGTAGCTGAAGAAGACGAACTCCTGCGCAAACGCCTACTTGGACTCTACGCCCGCATGACCTTCACGGGCCCCGCCAATGGGTCCAAGTAGCACGATCGGGCCAGGCTATGGCTCGCTCGACGGCGCCGTCCGGGGCTGCTTCACCTGAAAATGTCCTTTGCCCTTTACAGGCGGCGCGCATGGGGTAAGGTTGCGACATGACTCTTTCACCGCTCCTGTTCGGTGCGTTCGGCCTCGGGGGAATGGAAATACTCCTCATCCTCGCCGTCGTTCTTCTGCTCTTCGGGGCCAAGAAGCTGCCGGAGCTTGCCAAAGGCCTCGGCAAATCAATCAAGGAGTTTAAGAAGGCTTCCAACGAAGCGGAAGAAGAGGACGACAAGCCGGTGGCCGCGGCGACGTCTGCCGAGGCAAAGAAAGTCGAACCGGTCCGCACGCACGGACCCAACTGACGGTCTCCGGTTCTCATCCGATCCGAAATTCAAGCGCGTCATTCCTGGCGCGCTTTTTTTGCAGCCAGCACCCGACGGCACTCAAAAAGCCGGCGGCAAGCCATCCGAAACATCGCTTGACGTGCCCGCCAGGGACCCTGTACCGTCTTCCCTTTAACCAGTTTCTCGACGCAGGTTGAATCCCGCGTCCGAAGCACTCAACACTTCCGAACATGGCCAACCCGAAACGCAAACAGTCCAAACGCCGCAGCGCCAACCGCCGCGCCGCCAATGCCTTCAAGGCTCCCGAGCTCGCTCGCGATCCGTCGGACGGTTCCGCGTTCCGCCCTCACCGCGTGAATCCGAAGAATGGCATGTACCGCGGGCGCCAGGTCCTGACGGTAGAAGTCTGACCTTCTCCGACGGGCCCGAGCGTTTTCCGCCAGTGCTCGCGATGGGTTCCCACTCCGGATCGCCGGCCAGGATCGCAATCGACGCGATGGGTGGCGACCTCGGCCCTGCCGAGGTTGTTCACGCACTTAAACTCGCGTTTGCCGAGTTTCCCGATCTGAACCCGGTCATTGTGGTGGGCCGGCAGACGGAGCTCGAAACGCTGCTCGCCAAGGAAGGCCTGCTGGGACACGCCAAGGTCACCCTGCGCCATGCCGCCGACGTCATCTCGCCCGATGACGAGGTCATGGCGGCCATCAAGAGGAAACGCGATGCCTCGATGATGCGGGCCATCGAACTGGTCAAGGAAGGTGAGGCCGCCTCCGTTGTCAGCACCGGCAACACCAAGATTCTCGTGGCCGCGGGCACCCTCAAGCTGCGCACGGTCAATGGAATCGAGCGTCCCGCCCTTGCCGCGGTGATTCCCAGGGACGACGGCAACTCCATCCTGATCGATGCCGGGGCAAATCCCGACTGCCGCTACCTCCATCTGGTCCACAATGCGATCCTCGGCACCCACTATTGCCGCCTCGAACTGGGGGTTGAACGGCCCCGTGTCGGATTGCTCACCATCGGCACCGAGGAGGGCAAGGGAAACAGCCTCGTCAACGAAACCCATGAGGCGCTCAAGCGCCTCGGCAGCCTTGTGAACTACGTGGGGCCCATGGAGGGATTCCAGATCTTCCTCAACACGGTCGACGTCGTGATCTGCGATGGGTTTACAGGCAACATCTGCCTCAAGAGCTGGGAATCCATGTCGAAATTTTTCAGTCGCGAACTCAAGGCAAAGCTTGCGGCGTCTCCCGGTCGTAAACTCGGCGCCTGCCTTGCCCGGGGGGCATTCAATGAATTGAGGCACCGCATTCAACCCGAACGATACGGAGGAGCCCCCTTGCTGGGCCTTCGTGGAAGCGTGCTCAAGGCACATGGATCGGCCAACCGTTTCGCAATCATGAATGCGATCCACGATGCGAGCGAGTTCATACGCACGGATTTCAACCGCCACATCGAAGCCGACATCGCCCGGGCCAACGAGGCGGTGCCGCCGCCCATGGTGTCGGCCTGAGCAAGGCCCCCGGGCTGCGCTCCCTCTCATTCGCACGCATGGCTTCGACTCCCATCGCCATTCTCGGCACCGGCGTCTACTCCCCGGAAAGAATCCTGAGCAACGAGGAGCTTTCCCGCTCGGTGGACACCTCCGATGAATGGATTCTCACCCGCACGGGCATTCGTGAGCGGCGCATCGCCGCGGAATCTGAGACAACCGCAGACATGGCGGCCGCTGCGGCGCAGGACGCCATTGCAAATGCGGGTCTCTCGGCTGACCAAATTGACCTGGTCATCCTGGCCACGTTGACGCCCGACCTGCCGATGCCCGCAACCGCATGCCTCGTGCAACAGAAACTTGGCATTCCAGAAAGGGCCGCATGCTTCGACCTAAATGCCGCCTGCACGGGATTTCTCTACGCCCTGGATACCGCCTGGGCAATGCTGGAGTCGGGGCGCTATCGTCATGCCCTCGTCGTCGGAGCCGAAAAGCTCTCGACGATGCTCGACTGGAATGACCGCGCCACCTGCGTCCTGTTTGGTGATGCCGCAGGCGCCGTTGTCCTGGGGCCTTCCCCGAATTCGCATTCTGGGATCCTCCGCTCCCGGCTGGGCGCCATCCCTCTTCCTGTCGACCTGCTCTGGGTTCCCGGTGGCGGATCCTCCCCGGCGACACCTGAAGAGCCCCGCGTGATCAGGATGAAGGGCAAGGAGGTCTTCAAGGTTGCCGTCCGCGCAATGGAGGACATCGCCAGGGAAATACTGGAACAACATCAGGTCACAGCCGATCAGATCGCCTGCGTGATTCCCCATCAGGCCAACCTCCGCATCATCGAAGCCATTTCGCATTACCTCAAATTGCCGATGGATCGCTTCTTCGTTAATGTCGACCGCTACGGCAACACCTCCGCTGCCTCGATCCCGCTCGCCCTTCATGAAGCCCAACAGGAGGGTCGCATTCGCAGGGGGGATCTGGTCCTGCTGGTGGCATTTGGGGCAGGCTTGACCTATGGGGGCGCACTGGTTCGCTGGTAAACCTATTCTCATGCCGATTCCGTCTGCCCGCGTCGCCGCCTTCCTTTGTCTCCTTGCAGCTCTGCTTGTCCCACTGCGACCGGCGAAGGCCGAACTCGTCTGGACGCCTGCGACGGGCTGGCAGGTGGAGGGCGGTGCGCTTTCCGGACTTGTCGGTGCCGATGCTCGCAAGGCCCTTGACCAGATGAACAAGGCCCGTGAATACGAGGATTCCCACAACTACGCCAAGGCGGCCAAGGCCTACGAACGGGTGGGCAAACGTTTTGGAAATTCAGTCTTCGCCCCGGAAGCCTTCTACCGTGGCGCGCGCATGCGCCTCGAGCGAAAGCAGTACTACAAGGCCCAGGAGGATTTCCAGCAGGTGGTCGGACGCTACCCCAACTACACAAGGTTCAACGAGATCATCGGCGAACAGTACCGCATCGCCAGCGCGCTGCTCGATGGAGCGCGCAACCGGATCTGGGGCATCATTCCCGGTTTCACCAATCGCGAAAAGGCGGTGGAGTACTTTGAGATCCTCCTGGTGACCGCCCCGTACAGCGACTATGCTCCCCTTTCCCTCATGAACATCGCCCGCGCACACCAGCGCATGGGCAATGTCGAGGAGGCCATCGACGCGCTTGATCGCATGATCAATTTCTATCCGCAGAGCCTTCTGACGCCCGATGCCTACCTCAAGCTGGCCCAAGCGCACGCTTCTCTCGTCGAAGGCCCCTACTATGACCAGGCGTCCACCCGCGAGGCCGTCACGTATTTCGAGGATTTCATGATCATCTATCCGAGCGATGCCGGTGTCAGCACTGCTGAGAAGGGATTGAGCGACATGAAAAAGGTCCTGGCGGAAAGCAAGATGAAGATCGCCGACTTCTACTTTTACAAGCGCGACAACTACATGGCCGCCCGCGTTTTCTACAACGAGGCGATCACGGTGTACCCGGACTCCTCGGTCGCTGGCAAGGCGCGCGAGCAGCTCGCCAAGGTGGAGGCAGCCGAGACAAAGGCCTCCGCCGCCGGCAAGAAACCGCGCAAGAAGTTCCTGTTTTTCTGAAATCCTCAGGGGAGCTTCTCTCAGCCCCAATGACCCGCGCCGCTTCCGTTCTGCTGGTCGCCGCCGGTTTCCTTGCCGGGTGCGGTCACTACGTGCTGGGAACGGGAGGCACAACGGCATTCAAACGGATCTACATTGAACCCGTCGCCAACCATTCGAGCCTCCCGCAATCGGTCGCTGTGATCAGCACCGAACTCCGCGATGCCTTTGTCCGGGATGGAAGGCTGACCGTGGTCAACTCGCCCGAGGAGGCGGAGGTGATTCTTTCCATGGCGCTCGGGAAATATGGGCGCGAGGTGGCGACCGTGCTGCCAAACGATACCGGTCTGGCGCGCAAATTTAACCTCAACCTGTCGGCCTCAATCACCCTCTCCACACCAGGATCGGACAAGGTCTATTTCAAGGACCGTCCGTTGCAGGCGACGAGGCAGCTTTTCACGGACAACCCTCAGACCGGACATTTCGACAACCAGCTCCGCGCCGAATACCAGGCGGTCCCTCTTTTGGCGCAATCCCTGTCCGCCGCCGCCGTGAGCGCGGTACTTGACGCCTGGTAGCAGGCATGGGTGAGCCGTCTCCATCTGCAGAGCTGAACGGCAATGAGGTGGCGAAAAACATCTCCCACGGGAAAACGTAGGCGTGGAAGCGTTCGCAACTCCCTGAAGTCCAGTCAGTAATCCGCAGCGCGCGTGCAAGTCGCCGCGCGCCAGCCAAAAATCCTCAGGGCTTCCTCCTTGCCATGAAAAAGCGTCCCCTGCACGGTATCGGGTTTTTCAACCCGCGGCCACGGCTGCGAACCGTTCCATGAACCAGGATATTCGAAACATCGCCATCATCGCACACGTCGACCACGGAAAGACCACCCTCGTTGACAAGCTTCTCAAGGAAGGCGGTGTCTACCGGGCAAATCAACACGTCGAGGAACGTGTCATGGATTCGATGGACCTCGAAAAGGAAAAGGGCATCACGATCAAGGCGAAGAACACCTCGGTCCACTGGAAGGACAAGACGATCAACATTGTCGATACCCCCGGTCACGCCGATTTCGGCGGCGAGGTTGAGCGGGCGCTTCGCATGGTGGATGGAGTCCTCCTGGTGGTCGACGCCTATGACGGACCCCAGGCGCAGACCCGATTCGTGCTCCGCAAGGCCCTCGCCCACGGACTCAAGGTCGTGATTGTCATCAACAAGATCGACCGCGACAATGCCGACCCGAAGAAGATGTACGACAAGGTGCTGGAACTGCTCCTGGAGCTCAATGCCACCGAGGAGCAGTTCGACGCTCCGGTGGTCTATGGATCCGGGCGGGATGGCTACATGATGTACCACCTCGGCGACGAGCGGAAGGACATGACGCCGCTGTTTGAGACGGTCCTGGACCATGTTCCGCCTCCCTTCGCGAAGCCGAACGAGCCGTTCCACATGCTTGTGTCCAACATCGACTGGAGCGATTACGTCGGCCGTATTGCGGTGGGCAAGATCCTCGGCGGCAATGTCAGCGTGGGCGACCCGGTCTATGTCATTCGCCACTCCGACAGCCAGCGCATCCGCGGAAAGATCACCAAGGTTTTTGAGTTCACCGGCCTTGGGACCCGCGAAAACGACACCGCCGCCGCGGGAAATATCGTCGGGCTTTCAGGCTTCGAGGACATCGACATCGGGGATACGCTGACCGCCGATGAAAACGGACACGCCCTGCCTTTCACGCAGATCGATCCGCCCACCCTCGAGATGCAGTTCTGCGTCAACGACGGTCCGCTCGTCGGACGGGAGGGAAAACTCGTCACCTCGCGCCAGTTGCGCGACCGGCTGTTCCGCGAACTCAAGACGAACGTCTCGATCAGCGTGGAGGACAGCGACAAGGCGGGTGTCTTCAACGTCAAGGCACGCGGCGCGATGCAAATCGCCGTGCTCGTCGAGACGATGCGTCGCGAAGGCTTTGAACTGCTCGTTTCACGACCGACCGTGATCGAGAAACACGTGGACGGCCAGCGGCTCGAGCCCTACGAGACTGTCTGGATCGAGGTGCCCGACGAGTGTGTCGGTGCGATCATGCAGAATCTCGCAAACCGGAAAGGCCAGCTCTCCAACATGGAAAAACTGCCCTACTCCACGATGATCGAGGCCACCATCACCACCCGCGGTCTCATCGGCCTCGAAATCGACGTCATCAATGCGACCAGTGGCCGCGGTGTGACGAATCATCTCTTCAAGGAATACGGTCCGCATGCCGGAGAAGTGCTCACACGTCTCACTGGCACCCTGATCGCAACGGAGGCAGGTGAAACGACCTCGTACGCGCTGGTGATGTGCCAGGAGCGCGGCAAACTTTTCGTCGGCCCCGGCGAACAGGTCTATGAGGGCATGATCGTGGGTGAAAATCCCCGCAACGAGGACATTCCGATCAATGCTGTCCGGGAGAAGAAGCTGACCAACTTCCGCTCGCAGGGCGAAGGCGTGGCGACCGGGCTTACTCCCCCCACCAAGCTCTCGCTCGAACGCGCCATCGAGTACATTGCCGCGGACGAATTCGTGGAGGTCACACCCAAAAACCTCCGGCTGCGCAAACGAATCCTCAGCGCCACCGAACGTCGCAAGTTCGAACGTTCCGGCAAGGCCTGACGATTCCTGACGGCTACCTCCCGGTTTCCGCGGCGTGCGCAGCAGCGGTCGTCTCACGCTCGATTTCGAGAGCTTTGGTGAGCCCCTGCGCACTGCCATGCCCTGTCAGCCGCAGGACAATCCGATCAATCACGATATAGGCAATCGGAACCACGAAGAGAGATATCGCCGTGGCCAGCGTGAGGCCGCCGACGATCACCAGCCCCATCGGATTGCGGGTCTCGGCGCCGGCTCCGGTCGCAAAAGCGATCGGCACTGCACCCAATACCGTCGCAATCGACGTCATCAGGATGGGCCGGAAACGGAGTGAAGCTGCCTCATAAGCCGCGTCAAAGGCGCTTTTCCCATGCAGCTGGAGTTCGTTCGCGAACTCCACAATGAGAATGCCGTTCTTCGCAACCAGACCGATCAGCATGATCAGGCCGAAACGCGAAAAGAGGTTGTCCGTCATCGCCGGCCCCCAGAATCGCGTGCAATACAAGACCATCAGCCCACCCGAAATCGCCAGGATGATGGCGGTGAAGATGGTGATCGGATGGATCCAGGATTCGAACTGCGCAGCCAGGATCAGGAACGTGAAGACCAGCGCGAGTCCGAACAGCATGAAGGTGTCGCTTGAACTGTCGAGATAGTCGCGGGTTTCACCATCCCAGCTGTAGCGATATCCTGTCGGCAGAATCGTCTTGGCGATGCCCTGCATGAAGGTGATCCCATCACTCATGACCTTTCCTGTCGCGAGTTGCCCGGAGACCGTCACGGAACGCAGCCGGTTCAGATGGGGATAACTCTCGGGCACCACGTCCTCGACGGTGGTCACAAGGCTGGCCAGCTGGATGAGCTGTCCGTCGCGGGATCTCACGTAGAGCTTGCCCAGATCTGACGGGGTCACCCGCTTGTCATCCTCCACCCGCACCACAACGTCGTACTGCTGGTTGCCACGCTGGAACTGGGTCACCCGCTTGCCGCCAAGCAGCGATTCAAGTGTCCCCGCAATTTCGCTTATTGGCACCTTCAAGTCGGCCGCGAGTGCACGATTGATCCGCACCGCAAGCTGGGGCTTGGTCGGCTGCGGATCGAGGCGCGGCTGCAGGAAGATCCCGCTCTTCCTCATCTCGTCCAGAAACTTCGCGCCCGCGACCTGCAGCGTTCGAAAATCAGCTCCCTGGAGCACCATCTGGAGACCCGACGCGTCACGGCGGCTGCCGAGCGGGCGGACCGGGGACGGATAGGCAAGCCCCCCCGTGATTGTTGCGCTGAATTTCTGCCGCAGCTCGGCGATCAGGTCCTGCGTCTTCCTGGTGCGCTCCTCCCATGGCTTGAGGGTGGCGTAGATGAAGGCGCGCTCGGGTGCGGTGCGATGAAAGGTGCGATCGACTTCGGGAATGTCGAGGATCATGCGTTCCATTTCCCTGGAATAGACCTGGACATAGGCGGGCGTGGAACCGACGGGCGGAATGAACTGCGCCGAAAAAATTCCCCGATCCTCCACGGGAATGAGCTCCCGCTGGAGTTTCGTGTAAAGCCAGAGACCAAGGCAGGAGAACGCCAGGGCAAAGATAAGCACCACCGCTTTCCCCCTCAGGGCGCCCCGAAGCATCGTCGAGTACACGCGGTTCATCCACGCGAAAAAGGGCTCCGTCTTGCGATAGAACCAGCCGTGATCGACGCTTCCATCCTCGGTCCTGCGGGTCTTCAGCATGCGCGAGCACAGCATCGGCGTCAGCGTCAGTGCCACAAAAGCCGACACCAGCACGGCGATTGCGAGCGTGAATCCGAATTCGTAAAACAACCGCCCCGTCTGCCCCGACTGAAATGCAACCGGTACAAACACCGCCGCCAGGGTCAGTGTGGTGGAGATCACGGCAAATGCCACCTGCCTCGCCCCGCGCACCGCGGCCGGTATCGGCCTCTCCCCCTCCTCGATCCGCCGATAGATGTTCTCCAGCATCACGATCGCGTCATCCACCACGAGGCCCACCGCGAGCACGAGCGCCAGCAGGGTGAGCACGTTCAGCGTGAAGTTGAGCCATGCCATGACCGCAAACGCCCCGACGATCGAGACGGGGATGGCGAGAAGGGGAATGAGCGTCGCACGCCAGTCGCGCAGGAAAAAGAAGAGCACGAACACGACGAGCACCGTCGCCTCGACCAGGGTCTTGTAGACCTCCTTCACCGAACGGTCGACAAACACACTGGTGTCGTAACTCACGGTCAGCGATACGCCTTCAGGCATCTCGCGCTGGATCGACGGCACCAGCGCCTTGATCGCATTGGCCACATCGAGCAGGTTCGCCTGCGACTGGCGTATGATCAGCACGCTGACGGAGGACTGGCCCTTGAAGAAGGTTTCGCTGCGCAGGTCATTGATCCCGGCCCCGAGTTCAACGCGCCCGACATCGGAGAACTTGATCTGGTAGCCTCCCCGCGTCGCCAGCACCAGATTCTCGAAATCAACCGTTTCAGACAGGTTGCCCTGCACACGCACGGTGAATTCACGCGAAACCGATTCGATGCGGCCCCCAGGTATCTCGACGTTCTGCTGGCGGAGCGCACTTTCGATGTCCGACACCGTCAGGCCGTAGGCCGCAAGCCGGTCGCTGTCGACCCACAGGCGCATCGTGTACCTCGGACCCCGGATGACCACGGAGCCGACTCCCGGCACCGTCTGGAAGCGCTGCACCGCAAAACGGTCCGCAAAATCGTAGAGTTCCAGCCGGGAATACGTGTCCGACCTGAACGAGACGGAGAGGATCGGACTCGAATCCGCCTCGACCTTGGAGACCTGCGACTCCCTCGCTTCCTGCGGAAGGTTGGTGCGCGCGCGCGACACACGGTCCCGCACGTCATTGGCCGCCTCATCGAGATTCCTGTTGAGATTGAATTCGAGCGTGATCCGGGATTCACCTTCCAGCGAAGTAGAGCGCAGGAAACGAATGCCATCGATGGCGGACAGGTCCTTTTCGAGAGGCTCCGTGATCTTCGACTCCACCACCTCCGCGGAGGCGCCCGGATAGCTTGTTTCAATCGAGATGACCGGCGGATCGGTCACCGGGTATTCGCGGACCGGAAGATTCCGGAACGAAAGCCCGCCCACCAGCAGGATGAGGATCGACGCCACGAGGCAGATGACCGGCCGCTTGATGGAGAGATCGGAGAGGATCATCGTCTGGAAACGATCCGCACGGATTCAGCACGTGGGTGACCAATGGAGATCATGCACGATTCCCGTTGCCTCGGATTCAGAGGCGAAACGCCTCCTTCAACGGTCGCGGCTCCAGTTTTGCCCCGGGAAAAAGAATGAGGCTCCCGACTCCGGAGGCCACGATGCGCGAATTCTCGGCGAGTTCCCCCTTGAGCGGAGAGACCTCCACCAGGCTGCGTGAGCGCAATCCAAGCTGAACCGGAACAAATTCGGCGACCGTCTCGCCATTCACCTCCCTAGCCATTATCAACGTGGTGCCATGGGTGGTCGTCAGGATGGAGCCTTCCGGGACGGCCAGAACCTTCTTCCGCACCTCGAGGACAACCTCGATGTTCGCAAACATGCCGGGCTTCAGATTGGTGGGCGGCTCGATGAGCATGCCCTTGACCGCACTGGATCTTGTCGATCGGTCGATGACCGAACTCACGAAGTACACCTCCCCATGCACTTGATTGCCCCGCTCCAGCGAACTCGATGTCACGACAAACCGGGTGCCAGGCCGGACCTTCGCCAGATATCGTTCGGGGACCTGGAATTCGATCTTCAGGCGGCTGAGGTCATCGATGCTCGTGATGGAAGTCTGGCTGGTGACGTAGTCACCCGGGGACAGTGCCCGAGCACCGACGATGCCGTCAAACGGCGCCTTGATCTCCGTCTTCTCGAGGCGAAGATTCAGCACGGCAAGATCCGCCTTGGCAGAGGCGAATTCGGACTTCGCGCGATCGTATTCCGCAAGTGTCGTCGATTGGGTCTGCCGCAGGTTCTCCGCGCGCTGCAGGCTCAGTTCCGTCAGCTGAAAGCGCGCCTCGGCCTGGGCCAGTTGCGCCCTCAACTCCGAGTCGTCGATCTTGAGGAGCACGGCACCCTTCACAACGGGCTGCCCCTCCTCGAAAAAAATACCCCGCACCAACCCGGAAATCTCGGCCCGCAACTCCGCGGATTCATTCGGCGCCACGGACCCCACCACATTCAATGTCTCCGAAAGGTCCATCCGGACAACCTGGGTGACCTCAACCGGCTGTTTCTGCTCACGAAGGGACCCGCCCCGCGCGCTCCCCTGTCCACCGGAAGCCTCCTTCCTGGAACAACCGCCAAGGAAGGCCACCGTCAGGAGAAACGAAGATGCGAGGATGAACTTCACAGGAAAGGGAAATGGGAATGAATACATCTGTCGACCGTGGCCTTCCGTACCATACCCGGAAAACCGAAGTCTATTGGAGGCCGGAAGAGCCATTCCAGCCCAATTCTTCCGGGCCGGGATCCTGATGTGAGAATCTCCGCCCTACCCGGTCAGCTTGCCGTAGGCCTCGGCGTCGAGCAGACCTTCCCCGGTTACGGCGGCATCCGGCCGCAGTCTCAACATCCAGCCTTCCGTGTAGGGATCCTGGTTCACCGTTTCCGGCTTGTGGTCCAGTGCTCCATTCACGGCGACGACTTCGCCGGCCACCGGTGCATAGAGATCGGAGGCGGCCTTTACACTCTCCACCACGCCAAAGACGTCCCCGATCTCAAGCCTGCTTCCAACCATGGGAGTCTGCACGTAGGTGATGTCACCAAGCGAATTCTGCGCATAGTCGGTGATTCCAATGACGATGGTGCCGTCGCTCTCACGTTTCACCCATTCGTGCGATTTCGCGTAAAGGAGGCCGGCGGGGATGTTGCTCATGATGCGTTAAGGGAGGGTTTGAGGAGAAAATAGGATCCGGGACGCCCGCCGCAGATCAAGGTGGATCTGCAGGAAGGGTATGCAATCCGTCAATGGGGCTTCTTGAGTTCGACAAAGGGCGGTTTCACCCGGACAAGCGACAGGCGGGCGCCCCGGACTTCAACTGAAAGCGGGTGACTGGCTGCCGCAGTCTCAACGAGGGCGGAGCCGATTGCCTCATTGAGAATCGGCGACAGGGTGCCCGAGAGGACCTTCCCCACCGGAGTGCCCTCCTGGGAGAGGACGATGGAGTCAGCACGTACGATGCGGCGATCGCCTGTACGGAAAAACAGGACCTTCCTGTCCGGCCCCCGCTCCTTCTCCTCCCGGAGTGCGGTGCGTCCGATGAAGTCTCCAGACTTGTCAAACTTGACGGTCCACGCGAGCCCCGCGGCAATCGGAGAAATGGCGTTTGTCAGTTCATGTCCATAGAGTGGAAATCCAGCCTCAAGCCTCAGCGAATCGCGTGCCCCCAGGCCGGCCAGTTCGAGTCCTGACGGTGTGCCGGCGGCGACAACCGCCTCGGCCAGCGCCACGGAATCCCCGGCGGCATGGTAAAGTTCAAATCCATCCTCGCCCGTGTACCCGGTCCGGCTGATGAGACAGGCCACCCCCGCCACGGTGCCTTCGACAAAATGGTAGTACTTCACCCGATCCAGTTTTGCGCCGGTCAAGCTCTGGACAATCGAGGCCGCCTGGGGCCCCTGCACGGCGATCAATCCATAGTCGTCGGAACGATTTCTCACCGTGACTGCGAATCTGCCCGCCTCCGCCTCCAGCCAATCGAGGTCGCGCGAGATATTGCCGGCATTGATGCACAGGAAATAGGCCTCCGGAGCCCGTTGATAGACCAGCAGATCGTCCACGACGCCCCCATCTGGCAGGCACATCGGTGAATAGAGGACACGGCCCGGGAAGAGGCTGCGGACGTCATTCGTGAGCACATGATTCAGGAAGTCTGCAGCTCCCGGGCCGCTCACCTCTACCTCTCCCATGTGGGAGACGTCAAAAAGACCCGCCGTCCTCCTCACGGCCTTGTGCTCCTCCAGGATGCTGCGGTACTGGACGGGCATTTCCCATCCCGCAAAATCAACCATCCGACCGCCACGGGAGACGTGAAAATCAAAGAGAGGCGTTCGTTTGAGAGTGCTCATGATGCGCATCACGCCCGAGCCGGGCGTTGCGCGCAAGTGCACAGTGTCCGGCTTTCATCGTCCTGGCATGTTTTCCAGTCATCCCTCATCTCCCGCCATGAGTCAGAGCGGAAAGGAAACGCGCAGCCCCCTTTGAAGGAGGGCTGCGCGGAAATCGGGATACGCTCCCGGAGAATGCTCAGAAGTCGAACGTTGCCGTCAGGACGAATTGACGGGGATCGATGATGCGGAAGGCGTAGGGAGAACCGTCATAGTTCACGCCTACAGGACGGAGCCTGCCCCCCTCGAAGACATTGGAGACGTTGAGCTGGATCTTCATCCCAACCTGATCGTCGAGGATCTTCCGCCGATAGGAAATCCACAGATCCGTGTAGGTGTTGCCATCGTCGTAGACCGGCTTGCTCACATCGGAAATATCCATCACAGGCTGGCCATTGTACAGGTTGACGCCGCTGGCCTTGCCGAGGTAGCCGATGACGGCCTTGTCTTCCCAGCGCTGGCTGCCGCCAACCGTGAAGCCCTTCAGCTTGCCGGTGGTGAAGTTGTAGGTACTCAGGAAAGACCAGCGATACTTGCGCTGTCCCTGGACCGACTGCCCCTGCAGGTCGCGGTCGAGCGCAAGTTGCGGCATCACGACGGCGGCATAGTAGGCTTCCGGATTGGCGTAACTGTTCGCCACCTCAGGGAACACCGAGCTGTTGTAGCCGTAGGAGCTCCAGAAGTTCGTGAGGTCAACCTGGCGTCCGCCCGAGGTCGTGTACGTCGCAAAGCGCTGGTATTCGGGCTTCAGGTACGTGCTAGCCTTCGCAGCCTTCCACACGGCCATGCGCTCGGCTTCCCATGGCAGGTATTCCTTCAGCACGCTCGCATACTTTGTGTTCTGTTTGCCGAACGTGAACTTCATCGTCCAGTTGCGCGTGGGGTTGTAGTTGATCTCAGCCTCAATTCCCTTGGCCTCGGCATTGCGTGTCGCACCCATCGAATACGGACGTGTGGTGTAATAGTCGTACGGAAGCTGCCACATCTTTTCCGCAGCATCCTGGATCGCATCCTCCTCCGTCGCGCTGAGATTGTCCCCAAAGCCGTCCATTGTTGGATCCCTGCCCATGTTGATAAGCGCGATGGTCCGCGCCCAGTTACGGAAGATCGTTTGATCCACATTGTTCGACAGGCGTCCAAACACAACGGGGGCAGCGATGTTCTCGTTGAGATTTGATGCCTCGAACCAGGTCACCCGGCCAAAGAGCCTGTTCTCAAACAGGCTGAATTGGATGCCGTAGTCTTTGCCCTCACCGGTCGGCTTGGGCAGCGGGTTGCCATAGAAGTCGCCAAGCGCAGCCGACGGAGGATTGAAATTGTCCGACTCATTGTAGCTGAAGCCGAAATTGCGGACAAACTGCCATAGGCGGGATCCGTTGTTGGCCCGGTTCTCGATTCCGCTCCATCCCTGGAAAGGGCGCAACACGCCGCCCATCGTGCGGGTCGTTCCCTCCACCGCATTGTAGGGTCCCCAGCGATTGAAGAGGAAGTCGCGCTGGAATTCACCGTTCACCCATTTCTGCGCATTGGTGATTGCCGGGGCGACAATGTTTCCGGCGGAGTCAACGACCGCACCTGTTCCGGTGTTCGTGACGCGAGCCTTGTACTTGTCCTTGCGGAAGCCGAACGTGGTGATGAGGCGATCATCCCAGAAATGGCTGGTGATGCCTGTGCTGAGCGACTCCACCACCTTTTGATTGCGTCCAGTACTGGCATCGAAATCCGTGAACTCCGTCGTCATGTTGATCGGGATGAAACTCGACGTGTCGTAGTTATACGCCCGGATGTCCCCGGTGTAGGTGAGGTAGTCCCAGGTGCCCGCGGCTCTCGTCACAACCCCATCAGGGGAACCAGGCGTCGCAAGATAGTAGGTCCGGCGAAGCGAGGTGGTCTGCATGTTGTAGCCGGTGGGCGTACCGTCTGCGTTGTTGTTCGGGTTGCGCATGTAGCGGAAGCGTCCCGTATCGCTGGTGCTGCTCACATAGTGCAGCCGCTGGCGGAAGGTGGTGGTGAGGTACTCATCCTTGGAAGCCAGCCCGAGCACCTGGTGGCGCCCGAGCCAGCGGATCCAGCCGTCCTTCACGGTGAAGTCGGGTGTCCAGGCCAGCATGGCGCGGTAATGGTCATCCAGTTCCTCGTTGACATAGCTGTCCGGGTCCTGGTCTTCGAGATAGGGCTTGCCGAAATAGGGGTTGGCGGAACCGTCGGGCAGCTTGAGATTCGTGTCGACGAAGAGCGTGGCGACATTGAGCTGCGCCACCGTGTAGTTGCTGCGCTGGTTGAAGTCCTGGCGCAGCCAGCCGGCGCTGAAGAACAGATCTCCCGGAAGTTCCTGTTCGAACTCGACATTGAAATTCGTGTTCTTGGCGCTGCCGAAGTTCATCGAATTGATGTTGATGTCGCGCCAGTCGTAGATCGATGAGTCCGTCACTCCGGGGTAGCGGTAGCTTCCGGCGGCGACTCCGTTGCCCGCACCCGTCCAGGCCGCGGAAGTGGTGTAGGTTCTTGTGTAGATGCCAGCCCAGGTGGAATTCGCATTGATCGCCGCGACCGTCGGCACCACTGCGGGATTGGCTGCCGGATTCGTCGGTGTTCCGAAGCCGGGAAGATACCGGTATTGATACGTGGGCTGAAACCAGTTCACAAGTTGGCCATCCGCTATCTGCATGATGCTACGCCCCTGGTTCACCTCTCCGATTCCGGGTACAAAAAGGATGTTGGGAGATGGCGTGCCGGCCACCCAGTTTGCGGGAATGCCCCAGCGCGCGTTGCCAAAAATGTTGATCCCATTGTACTGCGTCTTCGCCGCATTCCATTTGCTGGCGTCAAACCCCGGACGCGACTCGATGAAGGTGCGCAGCGCATTCGCGAAGGGCGACGCGGCATCGTTCACCATCATGCTCAATTCCTGGCGGGTGTTGAGGCTGTAGATTTTCATCGTCGTCGGGTCGTAGTAGGGGCGACCGGCGAGATTCCACTGGGTGACGTAGTCACGCGGAGTGAGCGTGTTGGGCCTGCGATTGTCGTTGTCGTACTTTTCCACATTGACCTTCAGCGTGGTCTTGCTGAAGGGCTTGAACGTGAGCGCTCCGTAGTAACGCTTCGTCTTGTCGTAGGCGGGTTCGCGATCGAATTTCCGGTCGTCGAATACCGCGGCGCCGTAGATCGCAAGCTTGTCCGAAACGAGTCCCTCATTGAAATTGAGGGAGGTGCGGAACGAACCGTACTGGTCCGTCCGAAGGGACACCTGGGCCGTACGTTTGCCCATGCGGGCCTGGGCCGTGCTTTGATTGACGATGCCGGCCGGACTGCCGAGCCCGAAGAGCATGGAGTTGGGTCCACGGCTGATCTCCACGGTCTGCGTGTTGTAGGAATCAAAGGGCACCGCACCGATGGCAGGATAGTAGTTGAGCGCGGCGCTTGGCGCACCCAGCCCGCGCACGCGATTGGCGCCGGCATTCGTGTAGGGTGTGATATTGTTGCCCTGCGTGCCGCCAGCATTGACGTCGAGCACGCCATCATTGCGCATGCTCTGGGTACCCGGCGTGTAGGTCAGCGAACCCTCCGTGTTCACTTCGTAACGAAAAATGTCATTGATGTCCGTCGATGCCGTATCCTCGAATTGCTGCTTGGTCACCACCGACACCGAAGCGCCAAGATCGGCGAGATTCGTGTTCATGCGGCTTCCCGCCAGGGTGTTCGCCGCAAAATACCCGGAATCCTTTTCGGTGGAGACCGTGAAGGGCGAAAGTTTGATCACCTGTTCGGACTCCGCGTCCGACGGTCGGGCCGTCGCAGGAGCCGTCACCTGCTGGGCCGGCATCACTACCGCGGTTGCCAGGGCCAGCATCAATAAGGCAGGACGGCCGCGATGGGTATCAAGTGAAAGGGAGGGGATCATTTGTCGATTGGGTCGGAGTTGATGGAGGAATTGGGAAAAGACCATGGCGGACACCACGTCTGGCGTTTGCGGCAATCCTGGGCAGCGGGGGCAGGCAGGGGTGCAGTTTGGTGGGTGATCGTAACAATCCCTACCTAGATCGTTTCGACGCCGGGGCTCAACCGGTCCGCCGTTCAGACAGTCCGATTCCATGTACAATTGCCGAAATGCGGCCCGCCTTTGTACCAGCGGTTCAAGGGCATGGACTTTTGAATCGCATCCACCGGGCCACGCATAGACTGGATCTCATGGCCAGTCTCCTTGTCGCAATCACCCTCACGGTGGGCATTTCCTTTCTTTGCTCGCTGGCGGAGGCCATGATGCTGAGCACGACAGGGGCAGACATCGCCGCGCTCAAGAAGAGCCGGCCGGCGCGGGGCCTGTGTCTCGAGCGATTGAAGCACAACATCGAGGACACCATGTCCACCATCCTGACGCTCAATACCCTCGCTAACACCCTGGGCTCCGTCATCAGCGGAGGACTCGCCACACGCATCTACGGCGATGCCGCCCTGGGAGCGATTTCAGCCATTCTCACTATTGCCGTGCTCATCTT
>JAGOJU010000106.1 GCA_017994935.1 Opitutaceae bacterium | reverse complement strand
TACTATCGCCCCGGCCCATCAGCGGGAAAAGTAAAGGGCCCGGTCGTCATCAATATCCACGGCGGCCCCGAGTCCCAGTCGACCGTCGGCTTTTAGCCATCCACGCAGTTCATGCTCAATGAGCTGGGTGTCGCGGTCATTTTTCCCAATGTCCGCGGCTCGTCCGGGTATGGGAAAAGCTACCTCAAGCTGGACAACGGCATGAAGCGCGAGGATTCGGTGAAGGATATCGGGGCACTCCTGGACTGGATAGCCGGCCAGCCCGAACTCGATGCTGAGCGAGTCATCGTCATGGGAGGGAGCTATGGGGGCTACATGACCCTTGCGGCCATGACGCACTACAACGATCGGCTCGCGGGAGGCATCGACAATGTCGGTATCAGCAATTTCGTTACGTTCCTGACCAACACCCAGGACTATCGCCGGGACCTGCGGCGCGTGGAATACGGTGATGAGCGTGATCCCGCAATGCGGGACTTTCTCGAACGCATTTCACCGCTCAATCATGTTGGGAAGATCAGCAAGCCGATGCTGATTGCCCAGGGTTACAACGATCCGCGGGTGCCCGTCACGGAAGCCGAGCAGGTGTTGAAGGCGCTCAAGGAAAATGGCGCCCAGCCGTGGTACATGCTGGCGATGGACGAGGGACATGGCTTCGCGAAGAAGGAGAACGCCAACGCATTCCAGAACGCTGTCATGGCATTCATCGAGTCGCAGTTTTCCCGGCGCTGAGGTTTTGCGGCCTCTCCGCGCTGGTGAGACGCGCGCCAAGCGGGCGCCGAATCGGCGTTGGTGTCGCCGCGGGTTCAGGCTGGTTCGTAGTCCAGATAAGGGCTGAGCCAGCGCTCCGTTTCGGGGAGTGCCTGCCCCTTTCTTCGGGAGTATTCGGCCACCTGGTCGCGTCCGAGCTTGCCCACGCCGAAATACTTCGAGTCGGGGTGGTTGAAATACCAGCCGCTCACGCTGCTGGCGGGTTGCATGGCGCAGCTTTCGGTCAGTTCAATTCCGGCCGATGCGGTGGCCTTCAAGAGCGCAAAGAGGGCGGGCTTTTCGGTGTGATCGGGGCAGGCGGGATAGCCCGGGGCGGGACGGATCCCCCGGTAGCGTTCGCGGATGAGATCGTCGTGGCTCAGGTTTTCCGTTTTTCCGAAGCCGCAGGCCTCCCGGGCGCGCTTGTGGAACATCTCCGCCATGGCCTCGGCAAGCCGGTCACCGAGCGCCTGCGACATGATCGCCGAGTAGTCGTCGTTGCGCGCGCGGAAGTCTGCCGCAAGCGAGGCGACACCGTGGCCAGCGGTGACTGCGAATCCGCCACAGTAGTCGATCCTTCCGCTGTCCCTTGGCGCAATGTAGTCGGCAAGGCAGTGGTTGAACTGGTCGGCCGGCTTCTCGAGCTGTTGGCGGAGCTGGTGAAAAGTTGTTATGACCCGCTGGCGGGATTCGTCGGAATAAACCTCAATGTCATCGCCGACCGCATTGCAGGGCCAGAACCCGATCACTGCGTTCGCGGTGAAGAGTTTCTCCTCCACGATCCGCTTCAGGAGGACCTGTGCGTCATTGAACAGCCGTCGGGCTTCCTGGCCAACGGAGGGATCCTCGAAGATCCTGGGGTAGCGGCCGTGGATCTCCCACGCGCTGAAGAACGGGCTCCAATCGATGAAGGGTAGGATTTCTCCAAGGGGAACGGAGTTGAAGACACGCGTTCCGAGGAACTCCGGTCTTGCGATGTCGATTGTGGCCCAGTCGTACTTCTGACGGCGTGAGCGGGCCACTTCGATTGAGAGCAGCGGCTTGCGGGCGCGCCGGGCTGCGAAGTCATCGCGCTGTTTCTCCTGCTTGGCCCGTACCTCCTCCATGAAGGCCGCCTTGCGTTCGGGGGAGAGAAGTGCGCTGACAACGTTGACGACGCGCGAGGCGTCGAGCACATGAACCACGCCGCCAGGATATTCGGGCGCGATTTTCACCGCCGTATGCGCGGGGCTTGTTGTGGCGCCGCCAATGAGGAGCGGGATCTCGAATTTTTCGCGGTGGAGCTCCCTGGCCACGTGCACCATTTCGTCGAGCGACGGCGTGATCAGACCTGAAATCCCGATCACATCCGCCTGGATTTCACGGGCCTTGGCCATGATCCTGTCGCACGGGACCATGACGCCGAGGTCGACGACCTCGTAGTTGTTGCAGGCCAGGACGACGCCGACGATGTTCTTGCCGATGTCGTGGACATCGCCCTTCACCGTCGCGGTGAGGATCCGCCCCTGGGAGCGCGTCGACTCGCCGCGGGCGGCTGCCGCCTGCTTCTCCGCTTCCATGAACGGAGTAAGGTAGGCGACGGACTTCTTCATCACGCGGGCGGACTTGACCACCTGGGGGAGAAACATCTTGCCCTCGCCGAAGAGGTCTCCAACGACACGCATGCCGTCCATCAGGGGCCCTTCGATGATATCAAGGGGCCTCGCATACCTGGAGCGGCACTCCTCGGTATCCATCTCGACGAATGCGTCGATGCCTTTCACCAGCGCGTGCTTGAGTCGCTCCTCCACAGGCGCATTCCGCCACGCGAGTTCGTCCTTGGCCTCCGATTTCGGGCCGTTTCCCTGGCTTGCCTTCAATTCATCGGCAAGGCGGACAAGCCGCTCCGTCGCGTCCGCGCGGCGGTTAAAAAGCACATCATCCACCCTTTCGCGAAGGACGGCGTCGATCTCATCGTAGACTCCGAGCATGCCGGCGTTGACGATCGCCATGTCCAAACCCTGGCGGATGGCATGGTAGAGAAATGCGGTGTGCATCGCCTCGCGCACCGGGTTGTTGCCCCGGAAGGAGAAGGACACGTTCGAGACGCCGCCTGAAACCCTGGCGTGGGGCAGCGTTTCCTTGATGATCCGGGTGGCTTCGAAAAAATCAACGGCGTAGTTCGCATGTTCCTCGATGCCGGTTGCAACGGTGAGGATGTTCGGATCGAAGATGATGTCCTCGGGAGGAAAACCGGCTTGGTCCACGAGGAGCCGGTAGGCCCGGGTGCAGGTGCGCACCTTGTCATCACGCGTGGCTGCCTGTCCCTGCTCGTCAAAGGCCATCACCACGGCGGCTGCGCCGTAGCGCCTCAGCAGGCGTGCGCGCCGCAGGAATTCAGCCTCGCCGTCCTTCAGCGATATCGAGTTGACGATGCCTTTTCCCTGGAGGCATTGCAGTCCCGCCTCCAGCACGGACCATTTCGACGAATCGAGCATGACCGGGATGCGGGCGATATCGGGCTCCGAGGCGATGAGATTGAGGAATTTCGCCATCGTGGCCTCGCCGTCGATCAGCGCCTCGTCGACGTTGATGTCGAGAATGTTGGCGCCACTGTCGACCTGCTGTCGGGCGATTTCGACGGCAGCGGACCAGTCGCCTGCCTTTATCGCCTTCGCGAACCGCGGTGAGCCGGTGAGATTCGTGCGCTCACCGATGACCAGGAATCCGGAGGCATTGGCTGAAGGTTGGGACGACACGGAGAAAGATGTCCGAAGGATGTTTGCTTCGCGGGTGTGTGGATGAGCGAGCGATTCAGGCAGTCGTGAGCGGTTCAAGGCCGCTCAGTCGCAGGGCAGTTTCCGGAATCGGCGCCTTGCGTGCGGGCAGTCCCCTGACCGCTGCCGCGATGGCCGCGATATGGTCGGGCGTGGAGCCGCAGCAGCCGCCAACCAGATTGACGAGCCCCGAGGACGCAAAGTCATGCATGATCGCGGCCATGTCGGCGGGTGTCTCATCATATCCGCCAAATGCGTTGGGGAGGCCGGCATTCGGGTAGCAGGAGACGTGACACGAAGCGATGCGGGAGAGCTCTTCGAGGTAGGGGCGCATTGCCCGACCGCCCAGGGCGCAATTGATTCCGACGCAGAACGGGTTCGTGTGCCGTATGCTGTTGTAGAAGGCCTCGGTCGTCTGACCGGAAAGGGTGCGACCCGAGGCATCGGTGATGGTGACGCTGATCAGCACGGGGACGCGTCCGCCCAGCTCCTCGAATACCTCCTCGATCGCAAACAGCGCGGCTTTCGCATTCAAGGTGTCGAAAATGGTTTCAACCAGCAACGCATCGACACCCCCTCGCAGGAGCGCCTGAACCTGCTCGGTGTAGGCTGTGACCACCTGGTTCCAGGTCACCGCCCGGTAATCGGGGCGATTGACATCGGGAGACAGCGACAACGTGCGGTTTGTGGGGCCGATGGCTCCTGCCACGAAACAACGGCGCCCGGATTGCTCCTTTTCCATGGAGGCGGCCGCACGGCGGGCACAGGCGGCGGCGCCAAGATTGATTTCCGTGACTTTCGACTGAAGCTGGTAGTCAGCCTGGCCAATGCTCGTGGCGCTGAAAGTGTTGGTCTCGACGATATCGGCTCCGGCTTCGAAATAACGGCGGTGAATACCCTCGATAACTTCTGGACGCGTGATGGAGAGACAGTCGTTGTTGCCCTTGAGATCATGAGCATATTCCGCGAGGGATGCATTGCGGAAGTCCTTTTCCTGCAGGTTCAATTCCTGGATCAATGACCCCATCGCGCCATCGAGGATGACGATCCTTTCGTCAAAGAGCTTACGGAACGCGGCATTGCGTTCGGGATTGAGCGGTGGAAGCGCGGGCATGTCAGAGGATCGGCCGATGATGAATGATCACCGGGCCCAATGCAAGACGACATATCAATATATTCGGATACGTTGATATGATTTTGTTCTTGATTGAGGGATGAGAAACTCCATCCCTGTGCGCGTTTTGTGTTCTTTGTATCGCCGGAGACCAGGGGAAGGCCGTGAGAATCGGCCACAGTTGCGCTGCGGTATCGCATCACAGACCTCCACCGCGTCCTGAAAAGGGCGTGGGCAAAGCCAATCGGTTCATTCCGATGAAGGCGGAGGCGAGGCGCCAGCGGTTGTGTTACCAGACAATCGCGGGCACACATGCGGAGTCCGAACATCCTGCCTTTGGCGCTCACGCAGCCGGTGCGAAAATGCGCGGATCGGCTGTGACTCCTTCATCGCATCAATGAAGCGTGAGAGTCCGAGGATCCCGTACCAGCGGAGGCCTCTGCTCTTGCCATAGAAAGCAGTCCTCCATGTACCTATCAACGGGTGCCCGAATCGCGGGCATTTCCCGGGCCGGCTTGCCTGCCCTGTTCTCTATTGCGATCCCGGTTGCGACCGCGATCGCGGCGCCTGCGGTCGGGTCCTCCCCGCAGCGTGTCGCCATGCTTGATCCCTATGTTGTGACGGCAACACGCACTCCCGCATCGCCGCGCGCGCTGGGAAGTGTTGTCGATGTGATCACTGCGGACGATCTGCAACGCCGGCAGGTGTCCTCGTTTGCCGGGGCGCTCGCGGGCGCGAGTCTGCCGGTTGCCGCCTCCGGTGCTCCGGGAGCCTCGACTTCGATCTTTCTTCGCGGAGCCAATTCCAACCAGACGCTGTTTCTGGTGGATGGACTGCGGTTCAATGATCCCAACACCGATTACGCGGTGTTCCTCGGTGGGAGTTGCGTGTCCGCGTGCGACAGCCTTGAAATCTCCCATGGTCCCCAGAGCACGCTCTATGGTGGCGAAGCCGTTGGCGGCGTGATCTCGCTTCGCAGCCAGCGCGGTGCGGGTGCACCCAGCGCCAGGATTGCGGTTGAAGGGGGGAGTTTCGGCACGATTCAGGGGGCGATTTCGTCCCAGGGTGAACGGGCGGACGGTTGGGCCCACAACATCGCCGTGCAGGGAGGCGTGACGGAGAATGACCGCGCCAACAACGATTTCAGGAGCGGCAACCTCACCGCGCGTGTGGACCGGACGGTGACGGAATCGCTTGGTATCGGGGCAACGCTGCGCGGGTTTCAGGGGAACTATGGCTCTCCCGGGAGCCGGTTCGTGAACGATCCCGACAACAAGGAGCGCGAGTCAAACTGGCTGGGTACCGTATTTGCTGATTGGATACACAGCCGGGAGACTCGATCCCATGTCGTTATCGGCGGACAGAGCCGCCGGTTTGTTTCGGAGAATCCGTCCGCGGGGCTTCCGACATCAACCACGATCGTGAAGAACCGGCGTTCGGTGATCGACTGGCAGACAACCTACGACGGGATTGACGGGCATCGTATCACCGGCGGTTTCACCGGAGAGGCGAACCACACCCTGAATACGGGATTCGGTGCTATCGACGACAGCCAGCATCTTCTGGCGTTTTTCGTGCAGGACGAGATCACGCCGGCCGACAATCTGCATCTCACCGCGGGACTGAGGCATGATGATTTCGACACGTTTGGGCGTCATACGACCGGCAGGGCGTCGGCCGCCTGGCTTGTGCTTGACGGTCGGCTGAAGTTTCGCGGGAGCTGGGGCACGGCGTTTCGTTCGCCCAGTTTCCTGGATCTCTACGGGCAAAGCGCGTTCTATGTTGGGAATCCAAACCTGAAGCCCGAGCGCGCGCGTGGTGGCGATGTCGGTATCGACTGGTACCTGAGCGACAATCGCGGTTCCGTGGGAGTCACCTGGTTTGACACCCGGTTTCGCGACCTGATTGTCTCGGACTTCTCGCAGATGCCGAGTTCCGTGGCAAATGTCGGCCGCGCCCGGACGCGTGGTGTTGAGCTGTCAACACAACTGACAGTTCCGGATGTGGCACAGATTCGGTTGAGCTACACCTACCTTGAGGCGGACAATGAGTCGAGCGGGCGCCGTTTGCTGAGGCGTCCGCGCCATGCCGGGAACGTCGACCTCTGGAAGGATTTCGGCCGTGGCTTCAGCGCCGGAGCGGGCCTGCGCGTCGTCCTCCAGCGGGAGGACGTGCATGCAGCGACGTTTGCCACGATTGATGGCGAGGACTATTCGGTTGTGCGGATCTATGGAGCCTGGGAGATCAGTGAGCGCCTGACACTCAAGGCGCGGATTGAGAACCTGCTCGATGAGAAATACGAGGAGGTCCACGGCTATCCGCAGCTGCCGGTCGGTGGATTTGCGGGCGTCGAATGGAAATTCTAAACGCTGCAGTACAGAGTCATGCCCCCAGGCGGAAAATCACCTTGGGGGCATGAGGCCCGTATGGGCGCCTGTCACGGCAGGTCGCTACCGGGCAGGATGATTGCTCCAACGCTGAATCGTCGGCACTCAGGCGTACGCTACGGATTGGCAACCGTATGCCGGACGCGAGGGGAGGAAATAGTGTGTGCCCTCCTCGTCGTCTGCCTCGGGGTTGAATTCGGGTGCGGTCTCGGCGATGAGCTTGCGGAGGCTTTCGCGCGCGCGGGCAATGCGGCTCTTCACCGTGCCGACGTTGATCGAGAGGGCGCGGGCGATGTCCTCGTAGGGCAGGTGGAGCGAGTTGCGCATCGTGAGGATTTCGCGGTGATTCGACTCGAGTTTCTCCATGCAGGAGGCGATGAGTTCCGCGAATTCGTTGGTAACGGTTTCCTGCGCCGGATCGCCTCGATCGGCTGAGATGTAGTCGCCCAATGTCGCTCCGGTCTCTTCGCCAAATGGCCGGTCGATGGAGATGCTGTCCTGCCTGCGTCGCCGGAAAAAATACCAATAGCGATTGCGCGCGAGATTGAGGGCGATGCGGTAGAGCCATGTTGCAAGGGAAGAGTCGCCGCGAAAGTTGGCCAATCCGCGGTGGGTGCGGATGAACGCATCCTGCGCGATCTCCTCGGCGTCGGCCCTGTTTCGGAGCAGGTTGAGGGCAAGTCCAAGAATCCTGCCATAGTAGCGGTCCATGATTTCCGTGAAAGCGTTCTCATCCCCTGAGTTGAAACGCTTGACCAGGACCGCGTCATAGGCGGCCTCGGCCTTTGATTCGGCGAGCGCCCGTTCCCTGTCATCGGTGCTAAGGCTGGAGGCCGTCGGGGTTTCTGAGGAAGATCGCCGTCGAGCACCGCCGGCCCGGGTTGATGGGAAAGGCGACGGTGTCGGGTGAGGGGAGGGAGCGTGCGCGGTGGCGTTGAGCATCGACATGAGGTGGCGGATTGAAGGTTGAAGCGGGCGCGGATTCAGGAGATCCGCCGATTCCCTATCTCAATCCATGCCACAACGCTTCCGGCATGCGTAAATCTACCCACACAAGGGCTTTATCGAGTTGCCACAAGATTCATCGACCCGTGGCGGCGTGCAATCTGAGCGACTGCAGGCCTGCGTTCCTTGCAAAGTGCATGACCGCGGGCTGCGGTCCAAAGCACCCTTACCTGTTCGTGGATGCCGTGGCGGAACCCGACGCGGATTCCTGCTGGAGGAAAACCCCCTTGAGTGGATGAAGGTCGAGGAGGTTGGCGTACCAGCCTTTCACCTCCGGCCGCTGCAAGTTGTTCCGCACGTAGAAATAGAGGGGCAGTATGGGGTTTTCGGCAGCGATGATGTCCTCGCAGCGTTGGAAGGATGCAAAACGTTCCGTTTCGTCGCCCGCAGTTTCGGCTGCTGCAATCAGGCGGTCGTATTCGGCGTTTGACCATCCGGTCTGATTGTTGCCGTTGCCGGTGGTCAGCGAGTCGAGGAAGGTGCTGGGATCAAGGTAGTCGCCGACCCATGCGTACCGGGCGATCTGGTAGGACATCGTGCGCATG
>JAGOJU010000040.1 GCA_017994935.1 Opitutaceae bacterium | reverse complement strand
AGGGCATTCTTGGCGCGTCACATTGTTCAATCCCCGCACCGGTGGACGAGATGCCCTTCCGATGTGGAATGGTCGGAGCCAGCAGTTCTCTTTTTCCCCTTCTGACACCCAGGATTGGATCGTGATCGTTGAGGCATCTGACTGAGTTCTTCTTTCATTGGCCCGTTGGATTTTGCTCTGAACCTCAGAATGAGACGGTCGCCACAAAGTGGGCGGCGATGGGATTCCAAGGACCCCGCGTCGTACCAGCGAGAAATGCATCTTATGTGCCCGCCAGTGTGCCGCCATCAAACGAAGGCTCCACGAGGACGGTCTGCCGCATGGCGGGAATTCCCCGCTCATTGCGCAGGACAAGACTTATCAGCAAGTCTGCCGCGTGCCGTCCGATTCCGCGGTTGTTCTCATGCACTCCTGGAAACTGATGGGCGGCGGAGAGCGCAAAACCGAGTGTCCTCAGGGAGGTTCGGCGCCAGGCGGCCGGTTCATCCGCCAGAATGATTTCGGGCCTTTGGCGAGCCAGCCATGAACCCGCCTCCGCGATGGGAGTCTCTGTCTGCGCGACATAGATGGGTAGCCGCTCGCGCGGTTTCAGATGCGCCTGCTGCTCGTACAGGTAAGCGCCAATCCAACGTTCCCGACGCATGGCGTTGTGCTGCCGGACCAGTGCAAGCCCAATTTTCCGGTATCCCTGGGCAATGCACCATTCAAACGCCAGCCTCATCCCGAGATGATGATCCTCGGTGACACGATGCAACACCGGCAGACGCAGCCCATATCCAATCGTCACCAGCGAGAATCGATCCCACGCTATTCCACTCATCTCATGGTGCTCCAGGGTCGGTCCAACGATCAACGCCTGAACATTGCGTGTGATCAGCACCTGGTTGAGCCTGGCAAGATCGTGTCCGTACTCGGAGGCGCAAAACTCATCCAAAGAAAAACCATAACGTTCCGCCTGTTCCTGAGCGCCCTCATAGATGCTGCGAAAATGCTGGTCGGCCTTCCACGGATAGCTGCCGGGCAGGCAGGTCAGGTAGGCCGCCGCCACCCGGTGCGTCACGGGACGCCCCGCTCGACGCGCGCTCACCCAGGCTGAGATCATCGGATGAACCCTATAGCCAAGTCGGGCGGCGGCAGCTCTCACCCTCTCCCGCGTCACTTTTGGAATGCGAGCGTCTCCCCGCAAGGCAAGCGATACGGTGCTGGGATGGCATTTTGCCGCCCGGGCAACCTCTTTCATGGTAGGTGACTGCACAGCCGATGCCATGGGATTCAATCCATTGAATGTCGAACGCATTGAAGAGGGTCAAGGGTCCTGCTGAAATCGAATCGCCCGCCAATGATCCCAATCCTCCCAGCCTGTATCGAATGATCATAAAAATTATCAAACCTGAAAATGTGGGCGTCCTTGCCGACAAGGCATTTCACATTCGCCGCCTTTGCCTCGAATTCATTACCTGCGCAGGTTGGGGTCACATCGGGGGGTCCTTTTCCCAGGCGGAATTGCTCGCCTGCCTCTATGGAGGGGCGATGAACATCAGCCCTCAGGATGTCGACAGTCCGATGCGTGATCGTTTCATCCTTTCGAAGGCCCATGCAGCGCCAGCCCTCTACGCCGTGCTCGCGCTCGGAGGGTTCATCCCCGAGGATCGGCTTTTCAGCTATTGCCGGCTGGATGGGCTCGATGGCCACACCCAACGAGGGCAGTGCCCCGGAATCGAATACTCAGGCGGATCCCTGGGGACGGGCCTGAGCTACGCAACTGGCATCGCCCACGGCCTGCGGCTTCAGGAAAATTTCGCCTCAAGGGTTTTCTGTCTGATCGGAGACGGAGAGTGCAACGAGGGCCAGGTCTGGGAAGCCGCTATGAGCGCGGCGCACCACCGCCTCGACAATCTCATAGCGATTATCGACTACAACAAGGTGATGGCCAAGGGAAAGCTTTCCGACCTGCTGGCAGTCGAACCTCTGGGACGGAAGTTTGAGTCCTTTGGCTGGTCCGTAATCGAATGCGACGGACATGATCTCGCCGAGATCTGGCAGGCAATCTACAAGGCCAAATACCTGGAAATGATGGGACGCCCCGTGGCCCTCATCGCCCATACCGTCAAAGGCCGCGGACTTCCGGAAGCCGAATTCAACTATCACTGGCATACCCATGCACCCAGCGTCGCGCAGGCGGAGAAATTCCTGATTGCACTCAACCGAACCTACGGACGGAACGAGCAATTCTCCCGCCCGCTGGCCTCCCCCAAGGATGGTGGTCTCGAGGCCGTGGTCACCGCAGACATCAATGCAGCCTGACCCAGCCACCCATGAAACTCTCCTATTCCAATCAGGCATTGCGCGAGGTCTTCGGGGAGACGCTCGTCGAACTCGGAGGGATGTACCCGCGTCTCCTGGTGCTTGACGCCGACCTCAATACCTCGTCCCGCACCGTCCTCTTCAAACAGAGGTATCCTGATCGTTTTATCCAGTGTGGCATTGCCGAGGCCAATCTCTTCGGAATTGCCGCCGGGCTCGCGGCCCAGGGGTTTACCACCTTCCCGTCCACTTTTGCCGCATTCGCCACACGAAAGGCCCTCGACCAGGTCTACGTCAACATCGCGTACCCCAACCTTGATGTGAAGATTGCCGGATCCTACTGTGGAATGACGGCAACCGAATGTGGGCCTTCACACAATTGTGCCGAGGATCTTGCCGTCATGAGGTCGCTGCCGCACATGAAGGTTCTCGATCCGGGCGACAACCGCGAATTGCGCGCGATGATGCATGCCATGATGGCCAAGCCGGGGCCGGTCTATTTTCGCGTGTCCAAGGTCAACGCTCCCGAGTTGTTCGGAGCGGATCATAGCTTCGAATTTGGACGAGGCCATCTGCTGCGATCGGGAAACGACGTGACCCTTGTCGGCACAGGGTTCCTGACCGCAGTGGCGCTCGGCGCCGCGACATTGCTCGAACGCGAAGGCATCTCGGCTGCGGTGGTCCACATGCCTTCAATCAAACCAATCGACGAGGAACTGCTCGTGCAGCAAGGCCGCGCCACAGGAGCGATTGTGACCATCGAAAACCATCGCATCTTCGGCGGGTTGGGCGGAGCTGTCAGCGAAGTTCTCGCCCGAGAATATCCGGTCCATGTCGAAATGATGGGATTGGGCGACACAGTTTTCGAAGCCGCACCCCTCCCTGATTTGATGAGACACTACCAGCTCACCCCTCTCGCCATGTCCGCAAGAGCGCATGCGCTTGTCCAACGCAAACGCAGAGCCTCAGCCGCATGAGTTCACTCCGCCGCATCAACCGCCGCGTTGCCGATCCTATGCGGCTGTTTTCGGATTACATGAAGCTGACCGGTACACCCTCGCTCGCCACTGAAGCCGGCGAGAGAGGGCTTGCAGGCAAGTCAGTGGGCCTCGTGAACGGCTCGACCTGGGTCAGTCTCTGGGGCACCTGGTTCGGACGCAGGATCCTGCCCGGCGCCAAACTCGTGCACGCGGGGGGCGACCATGTCCAATTGCACTTCATGGCGGCGCATCACGCCGGCCGCCCCTGTCCTCCCCGGGAAAATATCGCCAGCTTCACCCATCTTGCCCGCGAGTTGGTCGAATTCCATCGAGTCGACGCCGTGCTGATCACCTGCTCCACAATGAACCGGGCCGCACCCGACGTGCGGCGGGCACTTCGCGCCAAGCGGGTTCCGGTCGTGCAAATTGACGAACCGATGATGGAGCAGGCGGTGGAGCGTGGCGGACGCATCTTGGTGATCGCCACACATGGTCCGACCGTAACGAGCACACAGGTCCTTCTGCGGGAAACAGCAGCCCGGCTGGGCCGGACCGTGGAATTCGACGGTGCCATAGTCGAGCATGCCTTTGAACTCCTTGGAAAAGGTGACCTGGCTGGGCACAACCGACTGATCAGTCGCGCGATCCGCAGTGCGCAGAAACGCGGAGCCATCTCCACCGTGGTCCTTGCGCAGCTTTCCATGAGTGTTTTTGCACTTGAACATCCCGATGCCGAAAAGGAATTCGGCGTACCCGTGTTGACCAGCGGTGAATGCGGCTTCCAACGCATTCGAGAGATCCTGCTCCAAACCTGACGCATCCCAAGCATCCCGGCCTTTCGACGGGGAGGCACAGCAAGCGGCCACTGAAATACAGGGAGGCCTGGGCGGCAATCATCTCGCGGTGTCCGAAAATTTGGCTGGTGGTTGGTAAGGAGACATACCGGAGAATCAGGTGAATCGAGACCTTCGAAATGTTGATACGTCGCCCGCCATGATCCGACTTCGAGCCCTGCTCGTGCTCAAAAAGCAGGCATGTGCCCGTGAAGGAAACCCACCCGCAGCAGGCAGTTCGGAACCGGGTGCGCGCAACATCCCCCTCCCGCGAAGCGCAATGCGGGCAACGCAAGGTCGCGGGAAGATCTCCCATCGGCCGCGCCCTCCCCCACCTCTTTTCACCAAATATTCATCAGGGGAACGATTGCATAGCTTCGGGATTTGATTTGCCCTCGCTCGCCCGCCCTGCCCGACTGGAATCGAATGAAAAAACTGCTCATTGCCCTCATGATCTGCGCGGTTGCCGTGCCCGGTATCCGTGCCCAAAACGCTTCCGAAAAGGATGACAAGCCCACCACCGAGCTGGGCAAATCGATGGACGACCTGAGCGCTGCGTACAAGAAACTGCGCCGTCAGGTCAAGGATTCCTCCCACAACGAAAGTTCGCTCGCATTGCTCAAGACAATCCGGACCGCGGCCGAACACGCCGTCACGCTGACACCCGCCCTGGCGGAGGATCAGCCCGCCAACAAGCGCGAGGCATTCGTGGCCGCCTTCCACAAGAAGATGCATGAATTCATCGCCAACCTCGAACCGCTCGAGGCCGCCCTCAAGGCCAACAACAATGCGGATGCTGCTGCGCTCGTCGCCAAGCTGGGCGACATGCAGAAAAAGGGGCACAAGGAGTTCAAGAAGCCGGACTGATCACAGCCCGGATCCATCGTATTGCCGCCCCCTCCCGCGCATGGCGCAGAGGATGCGGTGAAAATCCTGTACGACCCGCCTCGCGCCACGCCGCAGGGCGGGTTTCCTATTTGATAGCGCCGGCGCCTGAGGCAACCGAGTTCCCAGCCTCCACCTCCCTGCGCTCCTGCCTGAGAGCAAAGAGGTATTTGTCGATCCGGTTTGATGTGATCACCCCATAATTGATCGTACCCAGCCATCCCGACATGATGATGCCCACGCTCCCCGCGTGAAACAGCCCGGGAAGCCTGTCCGGCAGGTCCATCGACACCTTCAACCCCTCGAACTTTGTGCCAAACGAGGTTCCTCCCATGTGAGTGGTGTAACGCTCGATCGTCCGCGGCGTGGCAGCCTCCATCCAGTCGATCTTCCCACGCACGTCGGGTATGAATTCCTCCAGCGCGGCGAGCGACTCCTCGATCAGTCGCCGCTTGTGGGCCTCATAGTCAGCCTCCGACAGCGAATTCCAGTCCGGGTATTTCCCGTTCAATGACGCCACGACGGTATAGCGCCCGGATCCGGGACGCGTGTCGGGATAATAGACGGAAAACGTGCGGCTGGTGGTTCGAAAATCCGTAAGCTCCTCACTGCTGAACTTCGGCGCGCGCGATGTGAACACGAGATCGCCGATGTGCGGAATCGTCTCCCCCTTTCTGATGCCGAGGTACACCTGGCAGGACGACGTATTGATGCGCACCGCACGGGCCGCATTGACATAGTCCGCAGGGAAGTTCTCCTCCCCCGCCAGTCTGAAGATGGTGTTCTTGATATTGGCGTTGGAGAGGATCGCCTGCGCACGGATCACTCGCCCGCTCTTGCTCACGATGCCCGCCACCACCTTCCTCCCGTTTTGATCCTCGACCAGGATGCGATCCACCAGAACCCGCTTCCGGCACTCGACGCCATTCCGCTTCAGCTCCTCGATCATCTTCGCGATCAGCAGGTCGGATCCACCCCGAAACGTGAAGACCCCCGCACCCATGAAGTTCGAGAAGACGATTCCATACGTGATCGCAGGATCATCCAACGTGGAGCCGTTCGCATAGGCAATCGGTTCCATCAAGAGCCTGTGCACGTCATCCCGTCCTGGAAAGAAACGCTCAAACAGTTCGCGCGTCGTCTCAGGATCGTTGTCATAATAGTTCAGCGAGCGAAGGTGGTCATAGAATCCTTCCACCACCTCACGGCTCAGGCCGAATTGCTCGATGAGTACGCGACTGTAGTCATCCCGCGTGAAGGTTGTCCGCACATCCATCTGGGGATTCACAAACCGGATGTCCTTCAACTGCACGATCGCATCGGCGATTTCCTTCGTCCAATACTTCCGGCAGGACTTGATCATGCCGCTCGGAAACCCGTGCAGCGAGATGTCGAAAATATGACCTCCCTTGCGGGTGAACCAGGTTGCCAATCCCCCAAACTGATAATGGTGCTCCAGCAGCAGCACACGGTGCCCCGCCTTGGCGAGCACATTGGCCCCGGTCAAACCACCCAAACCGCTTCCGATCACGATCACGTCATACTCGTCCGCAACTCCTTTAAGCCAATCATACGCCATAACCCCGTCACATGACGTATCTCCCTCGAAAAGCGCAACAGGGAACTCATTTCGCGAGGGTTGACGCAGGCCAACTGCACGGATTTTCTCCCAAATTCCAGCCGTCCAGCCCAGTGCCCGTCCGTACCCATTACACCCCGTTTGGTTCTTTCGGACCAAACGCCAGCGTTGGGCCCTATCCCGTTGACCCTCCTCCCCAGAACCGCGCTTCATTGCTCATGACCCTTCGTTTGTCCTGTCTGAAACGATTCCTCCCCCTCCTGCTGGCGCTGGCCACATGCGTCCCGTTTTCCAGCCATGCTGAAACGACCGCCTTCGCGTACGAAACCAGCGACGTCAAACCCGATCCGGCGGTCCGATTTGGAAAGCTGCCCAACGGCATCCGCTACGCCATCGCAGCGAACGCGGAGCCCAAGGGACGTGCCTCCCTCCGTCTGCTCGTGGAAGCCGGTTCCCTGAACGAAACCGAGCAGCAGCGCGGTGTTGCCCACTTCCTAGAACACATGGCCTTCAACGGCAGCAGCCACTATCCCCCGGGCACGCTGGTCGAATTCTTCCAGCGCATGGGCATGAATTTTGGCGGCGACACCAACGCATCGACATCCTTCGATCGCACCCTCTATCTTCTCGAACTGGCCGACACGCACGACGCCACCCTCACTGAGGGGTTCCGCGTGTTCTCCGACTACGCCAGCGGTCTCCTGCTCCAGACGGCAGAGATCGATCGCGAACGGGGCATCATTCTCAGCGAGAAACGGGCCCGCGACAGTGTCGGCTTCCGCACCTTCGTCGCCCAGTTTGAACAATTGCTCGGCTCCACCCTTCTCCCCAAGCGCATACCGATCGGTCTCGTTGAAGTCATTGAGAAGGCGCCGCGCAGCGAATTCGTCGATTTCTACAACACGTGGTATCGCCCCGAACTCATCTCGGTCGTGGCCGTCGGCGACTTCGATGTCGACGCTGTCGAGAAACACATTGTCTCTTCATTCAGCACCATGACGGCAAGGGCGCCGGCGAAACAGAAGCCCGACCTCGGCAGGATCACGACGACTCCCGGCATCCACGCCTATTTCCATGCCGAACCGGAGTCACCCAACACATCGATAAGCATCAGCAGCCTTTTCCCCTATTCCTACGAGCCGGACACGGCCTTCAACCGCACGAAGAACCTGCCCCGTTCGCTGGCAAGCGCGATGATCAACCGGCGGTTCAGCATTCTTTCAAAAAAGGAGAACGCTCCCTTCCTCAGTGCCAGCACCTCCGTCTACGAACAATTCGACTTCCTTCGCGAGGCATCCCTCGATCTGAACGCAAAGGCCGACCAATGGCAGGCCGCGCTCGCGGTCGGCGAACAGGAGCTTCGCCGTGCACTCCAATTCGGATTCCGCCAAAGCGAACTCGATGAGGTGCGCGCCAGCTTCATCAACGGCCTCGAACAGGCAGTGAAGACCGCCCCCACGCGCCGGTCTCCCTCGATCGCCGGGGATATCGCCACCAGCATCCTCCACCGAAACGTCTTCTCGCACCCGAAGACCGATCTCGATATCATCAAACCCGCGCTCGAGAGAATCACCCCCGAGCAATGCCTGCAGGCACTGCGCGACGCGTGGAAGAGCGACCATCGTTTTGTCTTCCTGAGCGGCAATGCAGTCATCCCCGACGCGGCTGCCACCATCACCGCCGCCTACAACAAGTCCGTGGCAACCGCAGTCGACGCTCCCGCCAGCGAATCCGCAATCGCCTGGGGCTACACCGATTTCGGACCCGCAGGCAGGATCGCCTCGCGCTCGCACGTGGACGACCTGGACATCACCCAGGTTGCCTTCGAGAACGGCATCCGCGTCAACCTCAAGAAAACCCCGTTTGAGGCTGGTCGCATCCACTTCTTTGCGCGCGTCGGCGTAGGTTCCCTTTCCGAACCGGCGGACAAGCGCGGTCTCGCCATCCTTGCAAGATCGACCTTCGACGCCGGTGGGCTCGGACATCACAGCACGGACGACCTGCAGCGCATCCTTTCCGGAAAGAACGTCGGTGTCGGTCTGAACCTTGGACAGGATCACATCGGCTTCGGCGGCTCCACGACGCCGCGCGACCTCCTTCTCGCCCTGCAACTGCTCACCGCCAAGCTCACCGATCCCGGCTACCGGCCCGAATCCCTCCGTCTCGCACGCAAGGGCTTCGAGCAGATGTACCTCAGCTATCAACACACGCCCAGCGGTCCGCTTTCAACCGAGGTTGCCAATCTGCTCGCGAGCGGCGATCCGCGATTCGGAATGCCCCCGCGCGACGTCCTGATGTCGCGCACCCTCGAGGAAGTGAAGGCCTGGCTCACGCCGCAGTTGTCGCACGGCGCAATCGAGTTTTCGGTCGTGGGAGACATCGACATCGACGCCACACTGTCGGCGATCGGCCAGACGCTCGGCGCACTGCCCAAGCGTGATCCCAGACCCGACATTTCGGCACTCACCAGGGTCCGTTTTCCGTCGCATCCCTTCGACCGGAGTTACAAGATCGAATCCCAGATCCCCAAGGGCCTCGCCACCTTCTACTGGCCGACAACGGACAGTCTCGATGTGCATGTCGGCCGGCGCCTGGGCATGCTCTCCAACATCCTGGAGGATCGCCTGCGCATCAAGCTGCGCGAGGACATGGGCGGAACCTACAGTCCGTCGACGCGAAGCCTGTCGAGCGACATCCTTCCCGGCTACGGTTACATCGTTTCCCAGGTTGATATCGATCCCAGCATGGGCGACAGGATCGCCGCGGCGATCCGAGTCATCTCAGGCTCGCTCCAGAAGGAGGGCATCTCAACGGATGAACTTGAGCGCTCCAAGTTGCCGACGCTGACGAGCATTCGTGAAAGCGCCCGCACCAACGCCTACTGGCTCGGCAGCGTTTTATCCCGTGCGCAGGAGCGACCTGAAGTGCTCGACTGGGCGCGCAGTCGCGAATCGGACTTCTCATCGATCACTGTCGGAGAGATCAATGCGCTGGCAAAGGAATACTTCGCACCCGAGCGGATCTCCCATGCGCTGATTCTGCCGTCGGCAAAGGCTCCCGCCGCTTCCGCGGAAAAACCGAATTGATGAAGAAGCTGAACGAACGGCTACTCGAACTGCTCCACAGGCAAGACTACAAACCGCTCGACGACGCAGGCATCGCGCGCGCCATCGGCATCGACAAAAGGAAGCGTGGCGCACTCGCCCACGAAATCCGACTGCTCGCGGCCGCGGGTACCATCGATCGCGTAAAGGGCGATCGTATCGCGCTGCGCGCCTCTTCAGGAGCGGCGTCGCAGAGTGCCATTGTCGGACGGATCAGTTTCCGCCAAAGCGGCCACGCGCTTGTCACGGCTGCCCGGAAACCGAATGAAGGGGGACCCTCGCCGGACCCCATCTTCATCCCGGCCGAGGAAACGGATGTCGCGATGCACGGGGATCTCGTGGAAGTGAAGGTGCTCGCAAGGTCGGGTGGAGGAAAGATCCGCGGCAAGGGCGTCTTCGGCGGCGAACGCGAGCAACGCGGCCGCGTGCTACGAGTTGTGGAACGCGCGCGCGATACCATGGTCGGGCAGCTTCGAAAAATTCGCACGGCCTGGTACGTCGCACCGGACGATCCCCGCTTCGTTCACGAAATCTCCGTGCCAGACCCGACGAAGGGTCGGCTGCAGCCCCTTCCGGCAGTGGGCGACAAGGTGGTCGTGAAGCTCGCTCCCTGGACCGCGCGCCACAAGGCTCCGGAGGGAGAGGTGATCGAAAGGCTCGGCACGACCTTTGAACCGCGGGCGGAACTTCTCGGAGTCTATCGCAAGTTCGACCTGGATCCGACTTTTCCCGATGCGGTGCTGAGGGAGGTTGCCGATCTCCCCGATGCGGTAGGCGCCTCTGAAATCGAGGGACGCGAGGATTACCGCCAGCGGAACGTTTTCACGATTGATCCTGACGACGCGAAGGATTTCGACGACGCCCTCAGCATCGAGCCACGGGCACATGGCGAGATACAGGTCGGTATCCATATCGCGGATGTATCCGCCTACGTGCGCCAGGGCACCGCCCTCGATCGTGAAGCCCAGCGACGGGGCAACTCGACCTATCTCGTCGGCACGGTCGTGCCGATGCTTCCAGAAAAACTGTCCAATGGGCTTTGCTCCCTCGTGGAGGCACAAGACCGCCTCTGCAAGGCAGTCATCCTGACATTCGACCGCAATGCGAAACTCCGGAGCACGCGCTTCGCAAACACCGTCATTCGCAGCCGAAAGCGGCTGACCTACAGGCAGGCGTACGCCTTTCTGTTCACCGACGATCTGGACAGGATCCGCGCCCTGCCGCTGCCCGCCAGGCACCAGACCGGTTCGACGGGTCGTGCCCTCAACTCCCTGAAGGACCTCGAACTCTCAGAACTTCAGGGTTGGATTCGCGCCCTGTGGAAGATTGCGAAGCGCCTCCGCGAGGACCGTATGGCCGCGGGCTCGCTGGACCTCGACATGCCGGAGACGAAGATCTTTGTCGACGAGGATGGCTACGCGGACCGGATCGAAAGGATTGAGCACGATGAAAGTCACCAGTTGATCGAGGAATTCATGCTCGCCGCCAACGAGTCCGTTGCCCGGGCCACCAAGGAGCGGCATCTGGCGTCCCTCTACCGGGTGCATGACAAGCCGGACGAGGACAAACTCGCGGAACTGCGGGACCAACTCGCGGTGTTTCACGTAAAGACCGGTGACCTGGTCAAACGCGACGAAGTCGTGAAGCTTCTGAAGTCGCTCCATTCCCATCCGCAGGGCTACACGCTGCGCACACAACTCCTCCGCAGCCTGAAGAAGGCTGCCTACCGGGCCTCTCCCGACGGACATTACGGGTTGAACAAACGGGATTACACGCACTTCACCTCACCGATCCGCCGCTACTCCGATCTTGTGGTGCACCGCGTCTTCGATTCGCTGCTGCCCGGCGCCCGCGGAGGCGCCGGCGGACAAACGAGAACCGCCTATTCCGCGGGACAGATGGAGAGCCTGGGGGAACACCTGAGTCTCACGGAAACCAACTCGCAGGAGGCCGAAAGGGAGTCCCAGAAGATCAAGCTCGCCGAATTCTTCGAGCGCGAGCTTCTCAAGAAGGACAAGACCGTCTTCAAGGCGATCATCACCGACATCCGCGGCCAGGGACTCTTCATCGAACTGACCGAGTCCATGACCTTCGGCTTCGTTTCGCTCACCGCCTTCACGGACGACACCTACGCCGTCATGCCGGACGGCGCCTCGCTGGTCGGGCGACGCCACAAGCGCCGGCTGACGCTGGGGGGCAAGCTGGAGGTCGTCGTTTCCGCGGTGGATCGTTTCAAGCGTCAGATTGATTTCAAGCCCGTCTGATCCGGACAGCGGTCCGCTTTCCGGGAGCATCACTGGCGATTTTCCGAAAGATGAGTCCGTTGTGGTACCGATGATTCATTACACTTTCGCCAAACGTTTCAGGGAACTTTACGACAAGGCTGTCTCGTTTTACCGCGGGGGGCGCCGGGGATCCGGGACCTATTTCAACGCCAGTGAGGAAACATGGCTGAAGTCCAATGGGCTCACGGCCCAGCACCTTTACGACTATGCGGAGGATGATGTCGGCGAATCAGAGCCCGGGTATGACATCGCCCTCGGCATCGAACTCGTCCGCCGCGATTATTTCCTCAACGTGCAGCAGGGTATTCAGGGCAGCCACGTGCTCGATGCGGCAGGCCTGCCGCCCAAATCTGCGGCGGTTCACGGCATTCACTGGCTGCCGCGCATCATTCCAAAGGCACGCGCCAAACTGCGGGGCGAACTGCCCGCCACATTGATGTACTGCTGCGGCGGTGATCGCGGGTTCTTCACCACCAACGATATCCATCCCCAGGAGTTTCTCAGTCTCATCTGGCGCGCCGGTGACAACGACCGGCAGGTCATCGACTGGGTGGTGTCACGTTCCGAGAAGATCAAGGGCGACTGATCCAACCGGCAGACTCCAAATGGGTCCGATCCGGTTTGCCCATTGAAAGCACTGGAGAACCCGTTTTCTATGAAGGCGGAATAGTGCTGGATCCGGAACAGGCTGTCTATACGGTCGGTGCTCGTCAGGCGATTGTTCAACCCCTAATCCTGTGGAAACCCCATTGCCCCATTCCTCCAATCGCCGTGAATTTGTCCGCACGCTGGGACTGCTTGCGGCGGGAAGCGGACTGACAGGCGGACTCAACCCGCTGCGCGCAGCGGAAAGTGTCCTGCTCCCTTTTGAGAACGGCCTGCGCAATCTGGTCCGGTTCCCCGGCAAGAGGCCGCTTCTCGTCCTCACCACACGTCCTCCGCAGTTGGAGACCCCCTTCGAGGTCTTCAACGAAAGCCTGATCACACCGAACGATGCATTTTTTGTCCGGTACCATCTGACGGACGTACCGACACGCATCGACCCCGATTCCTTTCGACTGAAGATCCTTGGTGCTGTGAGGAAGCCCCTCGAACTGGGGCTCGACGCACTGAAGCGGCTTGCAACACCTGTCGACCTGGTGGCGGTGAACCAGTGCTCGGGCAACAGCCGCGGCTTTTTCTCGCCACGGGTCAACGGCGGCCAGCTTGGCCATGGCGCCATGGGTTGCGTCCGCTGGACGGGCGTGCCGCTGCGCGCCGTGCTGGATGCCGCAGGCGTCCTGGCGGGCGCCCGCCAGGTTACTTTTGACGGTCTCGACCGCGGCCTGATCGGTGCCACACCCGATTTTGTCAAGGCGCTGGACATCGACCACGCGCGCGATGGCGAGGTGATGATCGCCTGGGGAATGAATGGGGAGGACCTGCCGATGTTGAACGGCTACCCCCTGCGTCTGGTCGTGCCTGGATACTACGGCACGTACTGGGTCAAGCACCTGCATCGGATCGAGGTCGTGAATTCCGTGTACGAAGGGTTCTGGATGAAATCAGCCTACCGCATTCCCGACACAGCCGACCACAATATCGCACCCGGCACGGCACCGAAGTCCACGGTTCCGATAAGCCGTTTCAACGTGCGCTCGTTCATTACGAGCCATGGAAGCAACGCCACCGTTCCCGCCGGACGTGAGACCGTCGTTCGCGGGATTGCCTTCGATGGCGGCAGCGGAATTCGCAGTGTGGCATTTTCGGAGGACGGAGGCCGCTCCTGGATGGAATCGCGGCTGGGCGGGGATCTCGGGCGCTTTGCCTTTCGTGAGTGGAGAGCCGTTTTCACGCCAGGTCGCGGCCAGCATGTGCTCATGGCGCGCGCAACCAATGGCGCGGGTGAAACCCAGCCCCTTGTCGCAGGCTGGAATCCCGCGGGCTACATGCGCAACGTGGTCGAAACCGTCAACATTCTCGCGGCATGAAGCGCGTTTTCCTCCTGTTGGCCGCATGTGCGCTGATCGCGCCCGGCATCGCGCAGGCAAAGGACAGCCCGCGCGAAATCACGCTGCCCGAGGAGACCGAGATCTACCAGGCATCCGATCTGCCGGGAGGAGCACTGATCAATGCCATGTGTCTGACCTGCCATTCGGTTGAATACGTCAAGTACCAGCCCCCCTCCTCTCCCCGTGCCTATTGGCAGGCAACGGTCGTGAAGATGCAGAAGGTCTTCGGCGCCCCCATTCTCGACGAACACGTCGCCCCCCTTGTGGATTACCTCGCAAAAACCTACGGCAACGAGCGCCCCGCCGGAACGAGTGACGGCAAGAGCGCCAAGACGCGCTGAACGTTTGGCCAGGCCAGCCGCGGGCGCTGCTCTTTGCACGCGTCAGGCCCGGTAGTCAGTCGCCCGATCCAGCAACGTCGATTTGCACCCTGCCGCCCAGGCGAGCGACGAGCGCGCACTGCCAGCTGGGAGATATGGCCGCGATGGCACTCCTGCGCGTCGCCGACCAGCTGCGAAGTCCGGTTCAAGCCCGCTCACTCAGTGAAATGGCGAAAGGGCCGGCGTTGGGGTGTGCTGAGCGATCCCGGGCACGACGAAGCGTGCCCCTCCCGTTTGGGGGACAATGTCAATCGGTTGTGCGACACTTGGCAGGGTTCCTCGCGTCGAAATCATACGGTGCGTTCCACTACAAAGAGGAGGAAGGTTTCACGTCATCAACCGATGCAACGATCGGGCGGACATCTTGGAAGTTGAGGGGGTGAACGTGGCCTTCGAGGTTTGCCTGGTCGACGCGGCGCATAAGGCAAAGGGGATTGTCCGGTGGACCTCTTGCATAGAATACTGGATCGACTGGAATAGATGGGCATCGGCGGGTGCGTGAGGGGACGGGTCGCACCGTCCGCGATTTCAATCTGGCCGCATTCGCTGACCCGGTCGCTGCGGGCGGGCCCGCGCGGGGCAGTCCTGGCTAGGCGATCAGTTCCTTGATGACCTGGCCGCCAAACTGCGAAAGCTGCTTGAAACGTCCCGCGTGGAAATAGGTGAGCCTGTTGTCATCGAGCCCGAGCAGGCGGAGCAAGGTGATGTGGAGGTCGCGAACATGGTGCACACAATCGACCGCCTCGGCTCCGGTCTCGTCGGTTGCCCCGATCGTGTGACCGGCGTTCACGCCGCCGCCGGCCAGCCACAGTGTCATGGCTTTCGGATTGTGGTCCCGCCCGTAGGCTGTGCCGCCACGCACGCCATTGTCGGGCGACCGGCCGAACTCCCCGCACCAGACCACCAACGTGCTTTCAAGAAGCCCACGCTGCTTCAAATCGGCAATCAGCGCCGCGATCGGTTTGTCGACCTTGCGCACGAGATTGCCGTGGGCCCGCTCGATGTAGTCGTGGGAATCCCATGTCCCCGCATAGAGCTGCACAAAACGCACACCCTGTTCGACCAGGCGGCGTGCCAGCAGGCATTTGCGCCCAAACGCATCCGTCGGCTCCTCTCCGATGCCGTAACTTTCCCGGGTCCTCGCGTTTTCCCTGTCGATATCAAGTATCCCCGGAACCTGCATCTGCATGCGGAACGCCAGCTCATAGGCTTCCATGCGCGCCTCGAGTTCGACATGGCCAGGGTGAGCCTGTTGATGGGCCAGGTTGAGTTTTCCCAACAGGTCCAGGTTCTCACGCTGATGCTCCCGGGTGATGCCTTCCGGCGGGGAGAGATCGAGAATTGGCGATCCCTTGGGCCTCAGCGGAGTCCCCTGGAAATGGGCCGGCAGAAAGCCGTTGCCCCAATTCGGCGAACCTCCCTGCGGATAGGAAATCTCAGGCAGCACGATGAATCCCGGGAGATTCTGGTTGATGGATCCCAGACCGTAGTTGACCCAGGCGCCCACGGCGGGATCTCCTCCAAATCGATTGCCGGTGTTCATCTGATACATCGCCGTGGGGTGGTTCACCGAGTCCACCTGGCATCCACGGTAAAAGCAGAGGTCGTCCACGACTCCCGCAAGGTGTTCCCAGTTCTCGGCGATATCGGCACCTGACTTGCCGGCCTTGCGAAATCGGAAAGGACTCTGCACGTAGTAACGTTTTCCACTCTCCATCGCAGACTTCGTCCTTCCCTTGCGCACAAATTCCTGGAGGTGAAGACGGGCGAGGCTCGGCTTGGGATCGAAGGTATCGATGTGGGACGGCCCCCCTTCCATCATCAGAAAAATGCAGCTGCGGGCCTTCGCCGGAACATGCGTGCCCTTCGGCGCCAGCGGACCGGTGGTCGCGACAGGAGAGGCAGTGAGATCACGGCTGAGGAGCGCGCTGAGCGCCACGCTACCGACACTTGCACCGAGACTGAAAAGGAAGTCGCGGCGCGTCGGCGCCCAGAGCGCGCGGTGCCCCGCACAGGGAAACGGGTTCATGGGTCAATAGAGGTAGGCAAATTCATTCGAGTTCAACAACACGAGGCACAGATCCGCAAGGGCACGCGTCTCGGCCGATGCTTCGGAAGACTTGAGGTCAGGGACAAAATCGGCCGCCGCCTCAAGGGGCTCTGAAAAGGTGAATCTTTCACCCGTGTTCTCCTCCACCGCCTCCCTCTCGACAGAACGCGCGGTCGGCCTGGTTGCAAACCGGATGGTCTTCTGACGCCTGAGCATGGAGCTCAGGTGGTCCGAACACAGGGCACGTTCTTCGACGGTGGGAGGCCTGTTGAAGACGATTTGGAAGAGCCGCTCCATCGCAGCGGCGCCTTTCCCCGACTCGCGAAGCACCCGCGACGCCAGCGCGAGAGCGCGGTCAAGGGAGGCTTCACTGTTGAAGAGCGCAAAAACCTGGGGCGTGACAGTCGAGGCGTCGCGAGCTTCACACGAGAGATCCGGACTCGGTGAGTTGAACACTTCCATGAACGGATCCCGCTGCCCGCGGACGGTCAGGACATAGAGAGAGCGGCGATGACGCTGACCAGGAAGCGGGGAAGGCTGCCATGCCTCGGCAAAGGTGCCCATGACCTCCCTCGGCTGGAGCGCCGCCTCCGGATTGATCTCCGGCCTGACCGGAATTCCGCCTACCACAGGATTGAGCTCACCTGACACGAAGAGCATCGAATCGCGCAGCTCCTCCGCCGACAGCCGGCGCGGGGTGAAGACGGCATTGCTGACTCCATGGGGGTCCCGCTCCGCGAGCAGCTTTGCATCCGGGTGCTCGCTCGATCGCCTGTAGGCACGTGACATCATGATCAGCCGATGCATCGCCTTCACCGACCACGGAGTTCGTGGCCCTCCGAAAGCGTTTCCCTCGACAAACGTCGCAGCGAGCCAATCCAGCAACGCGGGATGGGAAGGCTTCTTTCCGTTCGCGCCAAAGTTGTTTGGATTGCCGGCAATCGCACCTCCAAAATGCCAGCCCCAGATGCGGTTGAGCATGACACGCGCGGTCAGGGGATTGTCCGGCGAAACAATCCAGTCGGCGAGCGCGAGACGGCGCCCTTCGATCGCCTCCGGCACGCGGGCGGATTCGGGACTCATCGAGCCCAGGGACGTGGCAGCGCTGAGAACCGACGGCACAACTCGTGCACCGTCCGCAAAGGGATCCCCTCCCGGCAGGATATGCGTCTCCTCCAGTTCGCCAACGCCCATCGCTGAATCGGGCAATCGAACCGGAGCCATGACGGCCGAGACCTCCGGGGTACGTCCGCTGTAAACCGAAAAGGCAATCGGTTCGTAACGGTCCCTTTCCCAACGAATCCGTTCGAGCCCCTTCCGCGCAATACGTTCGTGGCCGTAGTCCTCCGGTGTGAATCCGATGGCTTTCGGCGGGACCTGCGCCTCCGGTATGCCCTGCTTCATCAACGCTGCGCGGACGGCATCGTACCCGGGATCACGCCCCTTCACCGTGCCCTTGCCTTCCAGATTCTGCACGGCGGCTTCAAACGGAGCGGGGTCAATCCCCTTCTCCCGGTACCACTCGCGGGCGGCTGCAATCGACTTCTGATCAAGGAGCCTGAGCACCAGCCGGTGATGCCTCTCACGCTCCTCAAGGTACTTCCTCTCATCGAATCCCTCCCTGTTTTCGCAGGAAAGAAACCCCGCCGGACGCTCCACGATCTGGGTCGTGGCAAAGACCGCGAGCATGCCGTAGTAGTCCCGCGTGGGCACAGGATCGAACTTGTGGTCATGACACCGGGCGCATTGCAGCGGCTGCGCCAGAAAAACCTGGCCGACCGTGTCAGTCATGTCGTCGAGCAGCTTCTGACGCGCCACCTTTGGCACCTCCATCGACGTCAGTTCCCACGGTCCCATCCGCAGGAAGCCGGGCGCAATCAGCAATTCCCCATCGCCAGGTGACGTTGCATCCTGAACGCCTGACTTCTTCCGCTTCTGTTCGTAGAGCTCATCCCCTGCCAACTGTTCCCGCACAAACTGGTCGTAGGGCTTGTCCTCGTTGAACGCACGGACGACATAGTCGCGGTACCGCCATGCGTTGCCACGTGCAAAATCGTTCGCGAGTCCGCTCGTGTCAGCATACCGTGCGATATCCAGCCAGTGGCGTCCCCATTGCTCGCCGTAGTGGGGAGAGGCCAGCAGCCGATCGACCACCTTTGCGAACGCTGCCTCGTCAGGGGATGGATCCGATACAAAGGCCTGCACCTCCTCTGGCGTCGGAGGCAGACCGGTCAGGTCGTAGGTCGCCCTTCGAATCAACGTGCGACGATCCGCGAGGGGAGCCGCAGGAAGCCCGATCTCTTCGAGAGAGGCGTCGATGAAGGCATCGATGGGATTTCGCCCCGTCAGGGTTTCATCCTTCGAGACGTGGGGCAGCGCGGGTTTCTTCAACGGACGATACGCCCAGAGGTCCTCAGGTTTGTATTTTCGATTTGTCCAGTCGCTGTCCAACCCTCCGCTGGTGACAACGGTTACTCCATTGTCCACCGACCACTTGTTGGAGACCCGGAGAAGCTCATCCGAACGCTCGCGTCCGGGCCAGGGCGCGCCTCCTGCGATCCACTCCCTCACCTGCGCGATCTGATCCGGTGTGAGCTGATCCTTTTCCTTGGGGGGCATGGGTTCCCAGTCCTCATGCTCGCGACTGATCGCCAGATAGAGGGGACTCTCCTCCGGTTTTCCGGGAGAGAAACTGGGGTCACCGCTGTCACCGCCAATCCGCGCGCTGGCGAGCGTGCGCAGGTCGAGTCCCCCCTTGAGCTTGGCCTCGTCATCTCCGTGACAGGCCAGACATCTTGCCTTCAGGAGCGGCTGGATCCGATGCGCAAAAAGCAGTTCGGCATCGGAGTAAGCCGCCGGCTGGGCCTCCGCCATCAACCCGGGAACTGTCAGACTCGATGCGAGGAGGCAGGCGGAGATCCCTCGAAGGCTCATAGGCGGAATTGCGGTCGATCCCGTTTCACAATTTTGGAGGGGCAGGCTTGAAGGGTGGCGCCCAGGCGTTCGCCCCCTGCGAGTTGAGCCGGCGGCAAAAGACCTTGTCGCCGCAGGTGGCGTAGAGCGTATCGAAACGTTCACCGCCGAAAACGAGGTGGGTGAGTTTTCCGTTCGGCGTGGGCAGGATCGCATTCACCCGGCCCGCCTGATCGCAGATCTGGATGCCCAGGCGTGTCGCGACGTAGATCCGCCCGGCACGATCGCAGCGCACGCCGTCCGCGTAGGACTGGTCATCGCTGTCCCGCTCGTGCAGCCAGCAATACCTCTGCTCATATGCCAGCGAGCCGTCGGCCTGCACCTGATAGCTGTAGACCCAGTGGGAACGATAGTCGTTCACATACAGCAGCGTCTGATCAGGGGAGAGCGTCACACCGTTTGCCGACTTTGCGGCCGTATCAACCACCTGCCTGCTTCCGTCTGGCCTGATCAGGAGCAACTGGCTGGATCCCCTTCCCGCACCGGCCGGCAATGTGACGTAGAGGGTCCCGCTGTGCGCAATGACAAGATCGTTGCCCGCGACATCGGACGCGACCACCGTGGCCTTGCCGGCCGAATCGTAGGCAATGATCTGCTTTGTCTCCCGGCTCACGGTATAGAGTCGCCCATCCCTCCCGAATTGCTGCCCCATGGCCTGCCGGGAGTGGGAGACAAAGACCTCCGGCCTTCCATTCGCTGCGATCCGGTAGATCCTGCCCGCGGTGATATCCGTGAAATATACCCGCCCCGCAGGATCCACAGCGGGACCCTCCGCCAATTGATAGCCCTCCCCGACGAGTTGCCATCCCTCACCGGGAATCAGGACCTCGTTCAGCACCGCGTTCCTGCCTGACTCGGTGGGAACAACGGGCTTCGGCCAGTCCCGCCACAACCAACGCATCGCATCCGGAAACAGCGACGTCGCGTGTTTCGGATTGTGGCCACCCTCTCCCCAGGCATGGGAAACATCGTAGCCGCTGAAGACCAGCGCGCGTTCGAGAGTCTGGTTTGCCATCCACCAGTCGCCCCCGTAGATGTTCAGGTCGTTCGCACCGTCCTGCAGGAAAATCCGTATCGGCTTGGGTTCGGTCTTGCGCACCAGCGTCGAATAACGATCACCCCCGCGCAGGCCCACGTAGGTGCCCACCGCGCTGAAGACCCGGGAAAAGGCATCGGGCCGCTCCCAGGCCGCGGTGAATGCGGCAATGGCGCCGCTGCTGCTTCCGCCAATGGCGCGATCATTCCCTGACCGTGACAGACGGATCTGACGGCCATCCGGCGTTTTCCTGGATTCCACCGCCGGCAGGATCTCCTCCAGCAGGTGCCGCGCATACGCATCTCCAAGGCCATCGTACTCGAAGCTGCGATTGAAGCGTGGCAGCGCCGCATCGGATGGCGGCTTTACCACTCCCGGCCGCACAAAAACACCGACGATCACCGGCAGGTCGCCCCGAGCGATGAGATTGTCGAACACCACGGGGGCATTCCACTTCACCCCGTCCTGATTGACATATACGCAGGCGGGTTTCTCCGGGTTGTATTGCTTCGGCACATACACCGTCACCTCACGCGTGGTGCCGGGAAAGATTCTTGATTCCTCGAAGGAGAAACGAATCAGGTCCCCCACCGGGACCCCTTCATGAACCTGCGCATCGGGATGCACGGGGTATTCATCCGGGGCACCGCCAAGGCGGGCCGCACCTCCTGCAATGAGGCACAGGCCAAGGGAAACAATCGCAGCGTGCGCCAATGGCCGCGGCTTCTGGGGGTCGGGGAACATGACTGCTTCGTATCACCGCCTCCGCGAAACGCAATCCCCTCCATGCTCTTCCGATCCATAGGAGGCTTGTCGACAGCCCCCCTGTATGAGAGGCTCGAAACCAACCCCGGAAATGCGCTCCACCCCATGAAAAAAAGATCCTTCCGACCTCTTCTGATCGTCTTCCTCTGGTCCTGGCTGACCATCTGTTCCCAAGGCAGGGACACCATTGCATTTGTCGATGTCACGATTCTTCCAATGGACAGGGATGTGGCGCTCCCCCATCACACAGTCGTTGTTGCCGGCGATCGTATCACGGCCATGGGTCCGACACAGGAAGTCTCCGTGCCGGATGGATCGCAGATCATCGATGGTGCCGGGAAGTACCTGATCCCCGGACTTGCAGAAATGCACGGGCACAATCCGCCGGCCGGTTCATCCCAGTCCTATATTGAAAACACCTACTTTCTTTTCCTGGCCAACGGTGTCACCACGGTGCGTGGCATGCTCGGGTGGCCCGGGCAACTGGAACTCCGCGACAGGATCCGGACCGGTCAACTCCTCGGTCCCACCCTTTATCTTGCCGGTCCGAGTTTTTCCGGAGCGACCGTCCGCTCTCCGTCCCAGGCGGAACAGCGGGTGCGCCAGCAGAAATCAGAGGGATGGGATCTCCTGAAAGTTCATCCGGGACTGAAGCGCAGCGATTACGATGCCATGGCGAGGACGGCTGACTCCGTGGGGATCCGATTTGCGGGTCATGTTCCCGCGGATGTCGGCCTCCTGCATGCCATCGAAAAGGGACAGGAGACGATTGATCATCTCGACGGCTACATTGAATACCTGCAGGCGGACAGGTCTCCCATCGACCCGGCGAGACTCCGGGAAATCGTCAAGATCACCCGTGACACAGGCACCTGGGTCGTCCCCACAATGGTCCTGTGGGAAACCATCATTGGAGCGGCCTCGCTCGAAAAGATGTCAGCGTATCCGGAATTACGCTACATGCCGGCCGCGGAAGTCCAGCGCTGGATCTCCGGCTACCAGAGGCGGCTGGCGGGCCCGTCCTTCGACAGGGAGTCGGCCCTTCAGATTGCGGCCAACCGGAGGATCCTCCTGCTCGCGTTGCACGACGGCGGTGCACGCATCCTTTTCGGAACGGATTCACCCCAGCAGTTCAGTGTGCCCGGCTTTTCGATTCATCGCGAAATGAAGGCCATGGTGGATTGTGGAATGACCCCATTCGAGGTATTGCAGACCGCCACGAAGAATGTCGGCGACTACTTCAAGGGCCGTGACACTTTCGGCCTGGTGGCGATTGGCCAACGTGCGGACCTCCTCCTGCTGAAAGCAAACCCGGTTTCCAACCTGGCAAATCTCACGCGACGCGCAGGCGTGATGGTTCGCGGGCGCTGGATTCCCGAATCGGAAATCGCCGCCGGACTGGCAAGGATTGCAGCGGAGTCCAGACAGTAGGTCAGGCCGCAGGCGCATCCGCCCACCCGCAGGACTCAATCCTCCGAGTGATGGCGGTGGCGGAAGGGTTTTGCCCCGTCTTCCCGACTGCGCCAGCCTGGTCTGCCCGCTTGCGCGGAGGGTTTCGCGAGCTTGCGGGTGCGCGTCTCCGTTTCCGCCTTCAACTTCCGGTAGGCGGCCAGGCGATCCGGCGAAAGCTCGCCGCGGGCGATGGCTTCCATCACGGCGCAGCCCTTCTCCGTTTCATGCCGACAGTTGGTGTAGCGACAGCGCAACGCCCGCTCCGCAATATCCGCAAATGACTCCTCCACCGCCGCCCCGGCATCCCACAACTGCAACTCACGCAGTCCCGGCGTATCAATCAGCACCGCTCCCGAAGGCGTCAGCACCAGTTCACGCCGTGTCGTGGTGTGGCGTCCCTTGCTGTCCCCCTCCCTCACGTCCCCGACAGGCAGCACGTCGTCCCGAAGCAGGGCGTTCACAAGACTGGACTTCCCTGCTCCCGATGATCCCACAAAAGCGAGCGTGCAACCGCACCGCACGTGGCGCTCCTGAAGCGCCTTCAGGCCCTTGCGGGTTTCCGCGCTCGTGACGTGCACCGCAACCCCGGGCACCGCCTCGGCAACCTCCCTGCACAACGTCTCCGCGTCCGCGACGAGGTCGCTCTTGTTCAAGAGAATCACCGGCTCCGCGCGACTCTCCCGAACAGCGACAACAAATCGCTGGATACGCGGAATGTTGAAGTTGTTGTCGAGCCCGCTCACGATGAACACGGTGTCGACATTCGCGGCGACTATCTGCTCCAGTTCGCCGGTGCCCGCCGCCCGTCGCGAGAATTTGGTGCGTCGCGGCAGCACCACGCGGATGTCGACGCGCTGGCCGTCGGGTCGCCTCTCAACCCCCACCCAGTCTCCGATTGCCGGAAACTGCTCCGCCCGGCGCGCCGCATGAAAGAAGCCTCCGCCGCACTCTCCAAGCATTTCACCGGATTCAAGTTCCACCGCGTAGAATTTCCGCCTGAGCTCGCAGACGACACGCGCCGGCTCAAGCCCCGCGGCTGCGTGCGACGCGAATTCGCGGGCGAGTTCATCGGTCCATCCGTAGGCGGAGAGGCTCATGGGAATCGATTGGCGGAAAGCCTCTGCCGGGCATCCTAAAGGCCGCGGAATGCCTCATCCAGGACCGCGATGAGAAAATCAACATCCGCGCGGGTGATGCACATCGGGGGTGTGATGCGGAGCGTATTGCCCCACAGTCCGCCCTTGCCGACCAGCAGGCCAAGCTCGCGGGCCTTTTCGAAAGCGGCGACGCAGGCATCCCTGGCAGGTTCCTTGGTTGCACGGTCCTTCACCAGTTCCACTCCCAGCAGCAATCCGAGTCCTCGCACATCCCCGATGATCGGATGTTTCGTCGCGAGCCCTTCAAGCCCCGCCTTCAGGTAACCGCCCACCTCGAGGCTGTTCCGCTGCAAGCCCTCCCTGTCGATGACACGCAGCACCGCACGTCCGATCGCGCAGGAAACGGGATTGCCTCCAAACGTGTTGAAATGGGCACGTGTGAGCAGTGCCTCGGCAATGCGTGGCGTGGTCACCACCGCGGCAAGCGGATATCCGTTTCCAATGCCCTTCGCCAGGGTCACGATGTCCGGCATCACGCCCTGGTTCCCGAAACCCCAATAATGTTGCCCGGTCCGCCCGAACCCGGTCTGCACCTCATCGCAAATGCACACCCCTCCGGCCGCGCGCGCGTGCGCAAACGCGTGGCTCAGGTATCCAGCCGGGTAGACGACCGCGCCAGCCACCCCTTGGACGGACTCCGCGATGAAGGCGGCGATGCGCCCCGAAGTGCCGAAGTGAATGAGCGACTCAACATCGGCCGCGTACTTTTTCCCAGCCTCAGGATCGTCCCTGCCATGAGGTCCCCGATAGACATCCGGCGCGAGGGCATGCTGAACGCCAAAGGTGTGGGGCACATTGTATTTCCAGGTCGAATGCGAAGTCAGGCCCATGGTGCCCGAGGTGCCGCCATGGTAGCCGTTTCTCAACGCAATCACGTCGAAGCTGCCCGTGAACGCCCGCGCCATCAGCACCGCGAGATCGTTCGCCTCGGAACCTGAATTGACGAGGTAGACCACCTTGAGGTCACCCGGCATTCGGGCCGCGAGTTCCTTCGCATACAGCGCCAGTTCGGGATTCAGATAGATGGAGGTCGTGTGGGAGATCGTCTCACCCTGGACGCGGGCCGCTTCCGCGACTTCCGGATGGCAGTGCCCGAGCCCCACCGTGGCGATCCCTCCAAATGCGTCGAGGTACCGTCGCCCGGTTTCATCAAAGAGCCATTGCGCCTTCCCTTCCACGATCATGATCGGCTTGCGATAGTAGTGGAAGATCACCGGATTCAGGTGCTGCCTCCGCATGGCAAGGACCTCCTCGGCAGAGGGACCGGCATACGGCTTGGGAACATACGGGCTCGGCGGGAGCGAAGGCGCCATGATGCCGGGACGCTACGCGCGAACACCCGCCAACGACAGTAAAAAGTCTGCTCGCAATCCGGGCCGTTGTCGGTGCGGAGGCCAGATTGCCACGCAGGTGTCAATCGGACAGTTGCCGGTTCTTCCTCTAGCGCAGCCCTCGTAATCCCACATGCCCCCAGCTCTCGGCTCCCCAGAGATTCCGGCAAAAACCCGCAGGAGAAGACGCGTGGATTTCGGCCTCGAGGAATTGTTTTCGAATTATCAAAAACGGCACGGGATGGCGTCTGCTTTAATCCTTTTTTGACCGAAACAAGCCGCTTCGTGCTCCCATTTTCCGACAGCGCCCGGCAGTCATCAAAACATGAAACGGAGCCGCGCATCAACTTCACTCCTGCTGGCCTGCATCCTGACGGCGTCCTCGTGGAACGCATCGGCAGCACCACACATTGACCGTCTCAGCAATCTCTCATCACGTGCCCGCGCCGGCTCCGGACCCCGATCACTCGTTGCAGGCTTCATCGTCGGGGAGGGGCCCCCGAAGCAGGTGCTCATCCGGGCCATCGGACCCAGCCTCGCCAAGTTCGGACTCTACGCGCCCCTGCCCAAACCCAAACTCGAACTCTACGACAACCGCGGGATAAAGCTTCTTGAGAACACCAGCTGGATGAACCCAGGCTCGCTGGCCGCGTCCATGGCGGCCGCGTTTGACTCGGTCGGGGCATTTCCGCTTTCGGGGGGTGACGACGCCGCGGTTCTCGTGACGCTTTCCGCAGGCAGCTACACCGCCGTCGTGAGCGGAGCCGATGGTCGCGAGGGTGTCGCCCTCGTCGAAGTCTACGATGTTTCAGGACCCACGCAGCTGCTGAACCTTTCGACCCGGGCCGAAGTCAGGGCAGGTGCCGAAATCGTGATTTCCGGTCTCGTGATCAGCCCGGGTTCCGACAGCCGCCGTCTCCTGGTCCGGGCCATGGGCCCCTCCATGGCCTCTTTGGGCGTCCCCGACACGCTTTCCGATCCCGTTCTCTCCATCAGGAACTCGAAGGGCGTTGAAATCGCGTCAAATGACAATTGGGGCGACAGGGATGGACTCGCCGCCGTCACAAGTGCGCTCGCGTCCAGCGGCGCCTTTGCCTTCGCGAGCCCTGATTCGAAGGACGCCGCCCTGGTACTCGATCTCACGCCCGGCAGCTACACGATGATCGTCAACGGTGCCGCCGACAGTTCAGGCATCGCCCTGGTGGAAGTCTACGACATCACCGCCGCGGGCGTTCCCTCGGTGAGCGTCTCCACCGACTCCCTCACCAGCAGCACGCGAAAAAACCTCCTCGGCTCCTTCACCATCACGCGAACGGGCTCTCTGGCGCAGGCAATGACCGTGCACTACACCATGGAAGGAACCGCAAACGCGGGGTTCGACTACGTCGGCGTTCCCTACCATGTCTTGATACCCGCCGGTTCGCATTCCATCCGGGTGGAAATCCAGGCGCTGAGCGCCGCCACCCCTCCCCCGTGGGCTCAGCCCCGCACCGTCGTGCTCCGGCTGCTGCCCAACGAACACTACAGGATCAGCGTCGAACAATCCGCAGAGATGGTGATCGGTGCGCCCGCACCTTCCCCCACGCCAACACCCCAGCCGTCGCCGACGCCCACTCCGATTCCAACACCGATACCAACACCCAGCCCCACAGCGAGTCCGACTCCAACCCCCACGCCTTCTCCCAGTCCCACGCCGAGTCCTACTCCGTCACTGGCACCAAGCCCGACCCCCTCTCCGACACCTTCACCCACCCCCCGACCAAGTCCCACGCCTTCTCCCACACCGACTCCCACCCCGTCGCCTGAACCAACCGAACCGCCAACGCCCTCTCCCACGCCAACACCGGTCCCAACACCCACGCCTTCACCAACGCCGACGCCTTCCCCGGCACCCACCGCGGCCCCCAGTCCCACTCCCTCTCCCACTCCACAACCGACAGCCGTTCCTACTCCGACGCCGACGCCTCGACCAACCTCTCCGCCTACACCTACACCTACTCCGACTCCCATTGCCACTCCGACACCCACCGTCAGGCCGACCCCGACTCCCACCCAGCCACCACCTCCGATTCCGACACCTACCCCCACGGCGCGCCCAACACCCACTCCTACAGCCGCCCCTTCCCCAACACCGACACCCTCTCCTACGCCAACACCGACTCCGACGACCTCCCTTGCCACGATCTCGGTCAGCGCAACCACAGCTTCAGTCAGTTCAGCCGGAGGGCCCCCTGCGACGTTCCAGTTGACCCGGACAGGATCTCTTCAGGTTCCACTGGCGGTCAGCTTCACTCTCCAGGGAACCGCACGCCCGGGAGTTGACTACTTCGTGCCTCCCTTGACTGCTACCTTTGCCGCCGGTTCGCCCACCGCACGCGTGGAGGTCACCCTCGCCACACCCGCCGACGCCATTCCGTCTACACGCACACTCACGCTCACCCTGAATTCCTCGGGCAACTACAATCTGGGTGCCGACACCTCCGCCACGATCAACCTGATCTACGAGGCCGGCGGCCTGTACGTCGCAAGCCTCCGCCTTCCCGAATTTTCCACCGGTTCCACCGCCTCGGGCTCCGCGAGCCTGCAGATGAGCCCCGACGGAGCTTCCGGCATCGTCAATGTGAACTTCTTCGGACTCTCCTCCGCGCAGACGGTCGCCTACATCCGGCTTGGCGACAAAAATCAGGTCGGTGTCGAACTTGCTCGTCTTCCGAATGGCCAGGTGAGCGGACTGCAATGGACATTGAGGGCCTCGGGCAATCTCTCTGTCGCCGACATCCAGACCGCCCTCCGGGAAGGACGCGTATTCGTATCCGTGCAGACTGAACTCCTTCCCACGGGCGAACTGGTCGGCTCGTTTGCGCGCTCCACCGGCTCCACCGCCTTCGTCCCCCCGGATGCGCCTCCTGCACTTCCGACATCGCCGCTTTCGGCAAAGGATGCGGCCCGCTTTCTTTCGCAGGCCACCTTCGGACCCACGCTGCCGGAGATCGACGCACTCACGGGCAGATCCCTCGCGGACCTCAACGCCTGGATCACGGCCCAGTTCAATGCACCGGCCTCCTCCCACCGCAGCGAGACACTCGCCGATTTTGATACCTTCGTGAGAACCCCTGAAAAGACGACCGTCGGCACCAGCAGCCGCCACTACGCCTGGTGGAAGATCGCCGTCAAGGGACAGGATCAGCTCCGCCAGCGTGTCGCCTTCGCGCTCAGCCAGATTCTCGTCGTCTCGGAGGCCAGCGACACGATAGCCGGCGAGCCCCTCAATCTCGCAGGGTACCAGGACATGCTGGCGCAACACGCCTTCGGAAACTACCGGGACCTGCTCGAACAGGTGTCGCTGAGCCCGATCATGGGAGTGTACCTGAGCCATCTTCGCAACAACAAGGGCACCTTCAACGCACAGGGCGCGCCGCTCACGTATCCGGATGAAAACTACGCACGCGAGATCATGCAGCTCTTCAGCGTCGGGCTCAACCAGCTCCACCCCGACGGATCCCTCATCCTCGATCCGGCCGGGGCGCCGATCCCGGTCTACGACCAGCAGACAATCGCCGAGACCGCGAAGGTCTTCACCGGCTGGGGCTTCGCCTCGGCGCTTTCGAACCCGAGCTTCTTCGGCGCCGCAAAGGACTACAGCCAGCCCATGCGCCTGTATCCCAACAATCATGACAACACCGCCAAGACCATCGTGGGCGGACGGGTGCTGCCCGCGAACCAGGGCGGACTCCTGGACCTCAGGGACACGCTGGACACGCTGTTCAATCATCCGAACACGGGACCCTTCATCAGCCGTCAGCTGATCCAGCGGCTGGTGACAAGCAACCCAAGCCCGGGCTACGTCTACCGTGTCGCCCAGGTCTTCGCAAACAATGGTAGCGGAGTCCGGGGCGACCTCGGAGCTGTCGTTCGTGCGATACTCCTCGACTACGAGGCCAGGTCCGCCACCGAGGCGAGCACCGTCGACTTCGGGAAACTGCGGGAGCCCCTGCTGAGATCCACGGCATTGCTCCGTTCGCTTGGAGGCGACTCCAACAGCGGCCGAATCGCCATCAGCGCGGGAAACACGGACAACAACCTCGGCCAGACCGCGCTCCGTTCACCCACGGTATTCAATTTCTACATACCCGCCTACCTGCAGGCGGGGCCTCTCGCGCGGGCGGGCCTCGTGGCCCCCGAATTCCAGATCCTGACCGACACCACCGCCATCACGATTCCCAACTTCCTGCGCAGTTATCTCTATGCAAATCGCGCTGCTCCCACGGATACGGCGAACCAGACGGTGGGGCTTCGCCCTGACGCCGCCACGCTGGCCCTGGCGCAGACACCCCAGGCCCTGGTTGAGCGACTCAACCTCCTGCTGGCCGGCGGATCAATGAGCTCGTATGAAATGAACCAGCTGACCGCTGCCATCGATCGCATGCCCGCAGCAACCAGCGATTCCAATCGCCTCGAAAGGTACCGTTCGGCCGTCTATCTCACGCTGGTTTCGCCCAAGGGTGCCGTGCAGAAGTAACCGGAATCCAGACCCGGGCGCAGGCGCACTTGCTCCCGCACGAGGTTTGGAAATGAGGTGAAAGCTGATATGCCAGCCCCAGGGCAGGCACGCTCAAGCCCGTTGGCTGGGAAAATAATGGCAGACTCGGACCCATACATCCTGCACGACCTCGGCGCAGACGCGTGGAGTCCGCAGGCCGCCACAAAACGCTTGCGGGGCAAATGGCACCGCGACAAAAAAGCTCGCAGCAATGGCTGTTGGCGATGGAGCCTTCGGCACCGCGTCCGTCAGCCATTCCCTCCAACCCATGGCCAATCTCCGCGCCGCTATCGCGCCAGTCGCCCTGTACAGCACCCTTCTTTTTGCGTCCGTTCAGGCCAAGGCAGCCATTCCCCTCTATAAGCTGGGCGACATTGCGGAACAGGACGTCATCACACCGGTCGCCCTGACCGTTGCCGATCCTGTCGCCACCGAGAAGCTCAAGGAGAAGCTGGCCCGCGAAGTCCTTCCCGTTCTCCGTTTCAGCCCAGCCAAAGCCAACGAGGCTGAAAAGCGACTGAAGGAAAGCCTCGATACGGCAAGGCAGAACTTCCTCACGACACTCCGCCACGCCATCAATGGGCAGCCGTCGACGGATATGGCGACGACCTCCCCCGCCTACATTGCAGCGATCAAGATCGTGGCCGGGGAGTCACCCGCCCATCTCCCGTTCGCACAGTTCGCCCCTCTCTGGCTCCAGGGGAAGAGCGACCACGTCCTCATAGCCAATCTCGTCCAGCCTTTGAAGGAGGTCATGGCCCAGCCGATCGTGGCTTCCAAGTCGGATGCCACGATGCCGTCCAACCAGAGCATGCAACTCGTTACCGTGAACGGCCTGGAGGAAACGCCAAGGCTGCTTGAGCAGGACAATGCGTCGACCCGCATTGCCGCGGGAAGGGTTTTGAGCCTGTGGAGGGCGAAACGCCTGGTGGAGACCAGCTTTTCGCCCGGACAGGAAGACATGGCCCGGTTCACCGCGGGCTTTGTGGAGGCAAACTCCATCGTCGATCCCGCATTTACGGACCTTCTCCGGGCAAAAAAGACGGCGGGAGTCACCGCAAACGACAGCTACGAGGCAGCACAGCTTGTTGTTCGAAAGGGACAAGTGATCGACCAGAAGGCTGTCAGCGCGCTTGCGGCGATGCGCGAAAGAAGCCTGATCGGAACCCTTCAAACCCGGCTGGATCAGGAACAGTCCATTGCGACGCAGATAAAGTCCCAGACGAAATGGATCGTGGGCACCCTGCTCTTTGTCTGCCTGGGGCTGCTTCTGGTCCTCTGGCGCCTCCGTGGCCGGCCGGCCGAGCCAGCGCCAGCCGGCGCCCCGCAGGAGATGCTGCCCGGGGCCGAAGACCGACTCCTCTCCGACGGCAACAATGCGGAGGTCTGGCGATCCCGTGCCTTGCTTGCCGAAGGAAAGGCGGAACGTGCCCATCAAGCCATTCGCTCGGGTGTGCTGGGGTGGATGCGTGAAAAGATCTTCCAATCCCTGTTCCGCCAGCGCACCGAACTGCTCAGCGTCCAGAAAAAGGCTGAACTGGAGATGGGCGAACTCGAGCAGCGCCTGGAGTCACTGCACACGCCGCTCCAGGAGCGCATCCGCGCCTACGAACAGCGCATCGATGAACTTGAGCGCGAACTCGCGGCCCAGGGCCGGGCCAACCGGGACCTCCTGGGTGCCCGCATCGCGGTTGCCCGCCAGCATCTCGACGTCGAACGCAGCCGCTTCCAATCGCGCTGATAGCGCGCCGTCGATCAACTGCCATTCCGTCAGCCGATGACAGCTCCGGTCAGGCCGAATCCTCCGCATTCTGCAGCGCCTGCTCGTAGCACTGCAAAGCGTCGTCGTATCTTCCCTGCCGGTTGTAGACACCGCCTTTGTGGAGATAGGCCAGTGTCAGATTCTGGTTCGCCTCGATCGCACGATCATAACACCAGATGGCTTCCTCATCCCGTTTCAGCCGCTCGAGCGTCGCGCCTTTCCTCACCAGGGCCTCGGCGTGATTCGGATCGATCTTGAGAATCTCATCATAGGAGGTCAGGGCCTCACGAGCCTTGTTTGCTAAAAGGAGCTGACGGCCCTTCGCCAACAGCAGCACGATGCGCGGATCCTCCTCCGGGTCCGCCGCTTTCTCTGCGTGACCCGCACCACCGGGCGCCTCCGCGCCTCCATTCACATGCGGGAACGCAATCGCGGTTGTCGCTTCGGACTGCGTGGCAGGGGGAAGGCGGGTGGCCGTCTGCTCGAGCTCGATGACCCGTTGCTCGACGCGATCGATGACGGACATCAGCCGCTGATTGGACAATTCCACCGCCTGATCCAGTGCAGCCGCCCCCGCACCCAGTGCCGGGACGTTTGCCGCCGGCAGCGGGGCCGGCGCGGAGGATCGCGCCGCAACGCCGTCGATCACACGATTGAGCGCGCGCCACTGGAAAAACGGAACAAGCAGCATTGTGAGCACCCCCAGTCCTCCAAAGATGCACGCCACCCATATGAAGGTCCGCTGAGATTCTTGGGAAGCCACTTCCTGTCGCTCCCTTTCTGTTGCCTGTCGAGCCGCTTCCGTCTGCTGGCGCTCGCGCTCGGAATCCATGGCCGTCTTGATTGCCTCGAGCTTTTCCGAGAGTGCTGCCGCCTGGATCCGCGCCGCGGTTTCCGCCTCCACCCGGCTGTTGGCAACCGCCATCTGGGTTGCATGGAGCTGCTCCCGAAGCTGGATGTACGAGCGGAGAAGCTCTGTCTGGTTCTGGTCCTCGGCCCCCAGCGGGCGCACAGTCTGCCCGTCCGCCCCCGCCTGCGGCTGCGCACGGAGTGGCAGAACAGCTGA
>JAGOJU010000105.1 GCA_017994935.1 Opitutaceae bacterium | reverse complement strand
CGGGGAGTCCTGCTGCAATACGGCGTCCATTTGATTGACATGGCTGTCGCCCTGCTCGGCGACCCCATTCGGGTCCATGCGCATCTGGATCGGATCAACCCCAGGGTGCGTGGCGAGAGTCTGGCGCAGGTGCGTCTGGAGTACGAAGGCGCGTCAGCCATCGTCGACGTATCATGGAAGTGCGCGGGCGTGCAGCAGGGGCATGCGCTGGTCATGGGCGAGGCCGGGGAGGCCTTCTACGAGGGAAGAATGACGCGTGCCGATTCCGCGCGCTTCCGCATTTGTTCGGGAAACGACGTCGTCCTGGATGAGATCCGTTCACCCGTGCGCGACTACGTTGATTCCTTCCGCCAGTTCGAGCGGGAGTTCGTCGACTCGGTGCTGCTCGACAGGCCGCCACCCCAGCCGGTGGCTGAGAACCTGCGTTCGCTGCGTGCAACTTTTGCCGCCTACGAGGCTGCGCGGACGGGGACACCCGTGACACTCGCGTCATTCGGGAATCCCTGAAGCGGACTGGGGGAAAATTCGAATCATGAGACTGCTAGGCCAACCTCCAGCCAGTCCGGGAATGGCACTGTCCGAGGTCGATACGCCCGCACTCATTGTCGAACTCGACGCATTGGACCACAACCTCCGGAGGCTGCCGGCTATGCTTGCCCGGTCATCGATGCGGGTGCGCCCGCATGCGAAGAGTCACAAGTGTCCGGAGATCGCCCGCCGCCAGATTGCCGCTGGAGCGGTGGGCGTATGCTGTCAGAAGGTGAGTGAGGCCGAGGTCATGGTCGACGGCGGGATACCAGACATCTTTGTCAGCAATGAAATTGTGGGCTCGAGAAAACTCCAGGTGCTGGCAGGGCTGGCAAAGCGTGCGCGGATCAGTGTGTGTGTCGACAATGCCGGCAATGTGGCTGACCTTGCGGCTGCGGCAGAGAGGGCGGGTTCAACGCTCACGGTGTTTGTTGAGATCGACGTCGGATCGAAACGCTGCGGTGTTCCGCCGGGACCTGCTGCGGTGGAACTGGCAAAGAGCATCCAGGGCAATCCTCGCCTGCGTTTCGGAGGATTGCAGGCCTACCATGGGCCTGCGCAGCATGTGCGTGGGGTTGCCCAGCGCAAGGCCGCCTCTTCCGCGGCGGCCGAGAGCGCACGGCAGACGAGGCAACTGCTGCTTTTGCACGGAATCGAATGCCCGATAGTCACCGGAGGCGGCACGGGCACCTTTGAATTCGATGCGGCAACTGGAGTCTACGACGAGGTTCAGCCAGGCTCCTATGTCTTCATGGATGCCGACTATGCGCGCAACGAGTGGGAGAGGGGAGAATCTGACTTTCAGCAAAGTCTCTTTGTGTGGACAACGGTGATGAGCCGTCCGGAGGGTTCACTGGGCTCCGTGGATGCTGGTATTAAATCCATGAGCAACGACTCCGGTCCGCCTCTGGCCCGCGGGCGGCCTGACATCGAATACGTTCGTGGAGCCGACGAGCACGGCGTTCTGCGCTTCACCCAGCCGGAACGGGCACCCGGTGTGGGGGACAAGCTGATGCTGGTGCCGGGTCACTGTGATCCGACGGTCAATCTGCATGACTGGATTGTGGGCGTACGGGGAGGTATCGTAGAAACGGTCTGGCCGGTCGCGGCACGGGGAGGGATTCATTGAAATGAAGACTTTGCCTTGCGGAAAATTGCTTGGACGGATGACAGAGCGTTTGCGAAGCCGCGCGACGGCGAAATGCAGAGTGCGCTCCGCGAAGAGGCTGCCGCCGGGCGTGAAAACACCTGTAGGCCTTTCTTGGTAGCGCACGAACTCCATTTTTGATTATGAAGAAAACCTCAAGCTTGACTCTTGTTCTTCGCAGTATTGCGGCTGTCCTGGTTTTCGCCAGTTCTGCTTATGGGGCGAACGGCGCGTCCAGGGCCACGGGGCCGCTGCGGACCCTTGCAACGAATCCACGCTATTTCACGGATGGTTCGGGCAGGGTGATCTACCTCACGGGATCACACACGTGGGCCAATTTCGCCACGGACATGGGGAAGGAAAAGCCTGTGCCCCTCGACTACGACAGGTACCTTGATTTCCTTGTGGCGCATCACCACAACTTTTTTCGGGGCTGGATTTGGGATCTGCCCTTCTCGCGGCAGGGTCCCAATGGAGGGCCGTTTCACTGGGCGCCGATGCCGTGGCTTCGCACGGGTCCGGGCCTGGCAACAGACGGACAGCCAAAGTTTGACCTGAGCCGGTTCAATCAGGCCTACTTCGATCGGATAAGAAGCCGCACGATCGCCGCAGGAGAGCGCGGAATTTATGTCTCAATCATGCTGTTCCAGGGCTACGCCTGGGTCAAAGACCGGAGCGAAAGGGACGGATTTCCCTATGATGGGCGCAACAATATCAACTCGGTTGACGCAGGTCCTGGATATGCGGCCGTCACGCTGGAGTTTCCTGCGGTCACCGCGGCGCAGGAGGCCTATGTCCGCAAGATCATCGATACCCTGAACGACCTCGACAACGTGCTCTACGAGATCGCCAACGAGGCCAATGTCCACAGTACGGCGTGGCAGTATCACATGATTGACTTCATCCATGCCTATCAGGCCACGAAACCGCGAAAGCATCCGGTGGGCATGACCGCGCACATTCGAGGCAAGGTGCATCTTCAGGAGTTGTTCGATAGCCATGCGGATTGGATTTCTCCCTCCTGCAACGACGGCTACATCAAGGATCCTCCGGTCGCTACGGGCAGCAAGGTTGTCATTGTGGACAGCGATCACGGCTACACCTGGAAACCTCTGAAGAGCGATGGACCTTCTCTTCAGCAGGCATGGGTTTGGAAAAATTTCCTGCGGGGATACCAGCTTCTCTTCATGGATCCGTACCTGTCGCGGACGGAAGGAACGGCCGTCGGAAGAAACAATCCCGAAGGGACAAATCCCGAGGAACCCTATTTTGGACTGAGGCCGGATCCGTACTGGGAAACCATGCGAGCCGCATTGGGGCGGGCCCGGCTCTACGCGGAAAGAATGGACCTTGCCACCACCTTTCCGAGCAGGGACCTCGCCTCGACGCGCTACTGCCTTGCGCACCCGGGTGTCGAATACCTGGTTTACAATCCGGGGCCCGCGACGGAGTTCACCGTCACGTTGACCGCCGGCGCATACGACTTCGAATGGTTTGATCCGACCTTGGGAGGGGTCGTCAGCACCGGCAGCTTCACGGCGCAGGATGGCGCGCGGTCCTTTGTTGCCCCATTTTCCGGAGACGCCGTACTGTATCTGAGGAAATCGGGTGCCAGGGACGCTGGAACCCCAAGGCAGTGAATTGGGCGCCGATGGGAAAGATCGCGGACAAGGTGACATTACGCTCCTGAATCAATGCAAATCGAGAAGATCAGCAGACTTCGTCGATGGAGGCAGATTCGACCGGGAGGGGCTTGTTTCCGCGTCGAGGATCACCGATTGCTGCGCAGTTTTTTTCCGTATTCCTCATCTCTGGGCGAGGTCATCTATCCGGACCTTCATCCTGCTGTTTCAGACATCAATCTCCCATGAAACGATTTCAACTCGGGTATGTCCTTCCGTTTTGCATCGGACTGTTGGCCGCAGTCCCGCCGCTCGCAGGGGCAGCGAGGGTGGAGGATGCGATCACGGATCCTGGTTTTGGACAAAGTGTCTTTCGGCGCGACTGCGCCCTGTGCCACTATGCCGGTCCGGGCTCAGCCGGCGGCGGACAGGGTCCAAGCCTTGTGGGAGTTCTTGGGGCAACTGCCGGCAAACGTTCGGATTTCGGCTATACGAAGGCAATGCGTGAATCCGGCATTGTATGGAATGAGTCCACACTCGACCGGTTTCTGTCGAATCCCGCTTCGGTGGTTCCTGGAACAACGATGGTTGTCAATGTGCCGCAAGCCAACAGCCGGCGGGATCTGATTGCCTACCTGGCTACCTTGAAGGCGGATGGGGCACCGGAGCCATCAATCGATCTGACGTTCTCCGATCCCAACGACTGGCGGCATCAGAAACCGGGGCGTAGCTACCTGATTCACGCGGCGGATCTGCCTCCACCCAATGCCACGCCCTTGAGCCGGAACTTTCCCTTTGTCGTCACGAGGCCTGACAACCCGGGCCTACAGGTGCCGGCCGGCTTTTCCGTCAGTGCTGTCGCCGGCAACCTGGATGGGCCGCGGCTTGTGCAGGTGGCGCCGAACGGCGACATCTTCATTACGGAAATGCGCGTTGGTCGTGTGCGTGTGCTGCGACTTCGCGAAGATGGCGGGTCGCCGGTGGCAAATGAGATTTTTGCAGAGGGACTGAATCGCCCCTATGGGATTTCCTTCCATCCGGCTGGCGAGAATCCGCAGTGGCTGTATGTGGCGAACACCAATTCGGTGGTGCGGTTCCCCTACAAGCGCGGTGATTTGAAGGCATCGGATGCACCCCAGGTGATCGTGCCGGTGATCTCGAAATCGCGTGGCGGGCACGGCACACGCTCCCTTGCCTTTTCCCTGGATGGACAGCGGATGTTCATTGGAGTGGGATCCGGCACGAATGCGGGTGAGGATCTGGCTCAAAAATCACCTGGAGAGATCGCAGCCTGGGAGTCCGAACATGGCCTCGGCGTGGCATGGGGTGCCGAACTCCATCGCGCTGACATCCTGGTGACGGATCCGTCAGGGAAGAAACCGCTGCGGGTCCACGCCTCCGGGTTGCGGAACCCCACTGGTCTTGCTGTCAACCCGTGGACGGGTGATCTCTATGCTGCGGTCAATGAGCGCGACAGCCTTGGCGACAATCTTGTCCCTGACTTTTTTACTCGTGTGATCCCCGGTGCCTTCTATGGCTGGCCCTGGTATTATATCGGAAGGAATGAGGATCCCCGTCACCTTGGTGCCCGGCCGGATCTTGCCGGGAAAGTCACGGTGCCTGATGTCCTCATCCAGGCTCATTCTGCGGCGCTTGGCATTGCATTCTATGGGGCAACCTCCGGGGCTGCGGTATTTCCTCCGGAATATCGAGGGGACGCGTATGTTGCGCTGCATGGATCCTGGAACCGTCAATCCCGGACAGGCTATTCGGTGGTGCGTGTGAGGATGCGCGAAGGCCGGCCCACCGGGGAATACGAGGATTTTCTCGTCGGATTCGTCTCGGGACCACGCAATGTCTGGGGCCGTCCGGTTGGGCTGGCGGTGGCGCATGATGGTGCGCTGCTCGTGACGGACGACGAGAACGGAACACTCTGGCGAGTCGCGGGACCGGGTGAGAAAGTGATCCACTCACGATGAAGCTCACATCCCCAGCGGCACTCTCGGCCCAAATCCGACAGCGGCGAAATACAACTTTCGTACCATTGCCATGAATTCCATGACCATGAAACACCTGCCAATCCTGCTCCTACTCCTCGCAGTTGTCGTGACTTCCGCGGGGGCTGCCGCTCCGCATGTCTACCTTGTCGGAGATTCGACGATGTCTGACATGCCGGCCACAAACCCGCGCCGGGGCTGGGGCATGTTGTTCCGCCCGCTCTTCACGAATCCGGAGAATGTGCTGAACCTCGCCGTTAATGGGGAAAGCACGCGGAGCTGCGTTGAGTCCGGGCACTGGAAGGAGATCGTGGCGCGTCTCGTGCCGGGCGATTTTGTCCTCATCCAATATGGTCACAACGATGAGGTGAAGGAGAAGGCCGAGCGCTACACGGAACCAGCAGCTTTCGCGGAATACCTTCGCAGGTTTGTGAGCGAGGTGCGCGCCAGGGGAGCCAATCCCCTGCTGGCGACGCCGGTCTGTCGGAGGAAGTTCGATGCCGCGGGCCGCATTGTGCCCACGCACGGTCCCTATCCTGAACTGACGCGAACCGTGGCGAAGGAGGAGAGCGTGCCGCTTCTCGATCTCGAACGTGCAACGACCCTTTGGCTTGAGTCGACCGGCGAGGAAGGATCACGGGACTTCTTCATGGGGCGGCGAAACCCACGACTGCCGCCGGGTAAGGAGGACATTGAGCATTTTGTCGAAGCCGGCGCCGCGAAGGTTGCCGTACTCGCCGCAAATGAGATCCGCGCCCAGAAACTGCCCCTGGCCGCCTTGTTGAAGTGAAAAAGGCGCCGTGAGGACTGAAGGACGCAAAAGCGACGCGCCTTCAGGGCGGGGTGCGATGTTCGCGCCGCCGGGCGACGCCATACGGATTGGGAGACCGATTCCGCATGTCTGGCCCTCGGTGAAAATGGAAATCGTCGTAGCGTGATATGGATCCCGCGCGTTGAAAACGCGCGCACCTGCCCACCTGGAGCGAACGGCGGTTGCATCGAATGCAATCTACTTTGGCTGTACATTCTGCAGGATTGTCCAGTCACCCGTCAGCCTGAGCAACTCGGCGGGAATCTTCGCATTTCCCTGGATGACGCCGCGAAGCTGTCCATTGTCGTGCCACAGCGCCAGGTCCACCGGCTCGGCCAGTTCCAGGCGAAAATCTCCCGCCTCGACGAAACGCAGGTCTGAAGCCGCCAGGCTTTCCAGGTCTCCTTTTTTCGACAGTTTGATCGCGAATACTCCGGTAGCCTTCGCTTTGACACGGAAAAGGCCGCAATAGAAAGTCGCATCGATCGGGTCGCCTGCGGGATCATGCTCCCCGCGCGCCAGGAAGGTTGTGCCGTCGGTCAGGGTCGACTGGTCCGCGAGCGGAGCCACTTCCACGCGATAGGGAGACATCGGCGCGGAGTGCGACTTGGTGAGGAACTGCACCACGCGCGAAGGAGTTGGATCTGCACCGGCACTGTCGACGATCATGTCGCTTGCACCTCTTGCTTTCCCATCGAACGTCAGGGACCGCTGTCCACGGATGAAGAGTGCGGTGTTCGAACGACCGACTTTTCTGAGAAAGTCAAAGGTGTCGTCGGGCTCGTATTCGGGATTGATGAACACGAGCGCCTGGTACTTCTGGGCGCCGAAGCTGACCTGGCCGTCGGAATCTATTTTCAGGGCGCCTGTCTGGATCTCTGTCGATGGAATCACGTCGGCGCGTACACCTCGGTCCCAGAGATCGTTTGCGAAGTCCACGCCCAGGTCGCCGAAATGCGGCCCCACCCAGTTTACGGCGGCCGCGTGACCGAAGACCACCGCCACCGGGCAATCCAATGGGGCCTTCGAAATGTAGTTCAGCAGCCGCACGCGGCTCTCGGCCCTCATCGCTGCCTTGTCCTGCAGCAGCCAGAGCGGAGTCAGAAAATTCACCCTACCGCCGGCGCGCGCATCGCGCCAGATTTCCCAGTAGATCGACTCGGGGTACCGCCTTTCGTGAAACTGGTTGTACCATACCGGGCCTCCCATCTTCTTGGCGAGGGAGGTGCGTATGGGCAGGGGCCACTGCTCATCCGTCTGCCCGAAGTCCCGCGTCGCCTGCCACCAGCTGTAGCCGTTCTTGAACGCGTCACCGTAGGGCAGGTGGCCCCATGTGGCGTGCACCACGACAAACGCATCAGGCCCGAACAGGCGCTTCGTCTCCCTGTAGAAACTGTTTTCGATGCGTGCGTTTCCGGTGAGGATCAGGCGCATGTACCTGTTCACTGCGGAAAGACGCTGGTCTCTGGGGCCGCCGATTCCCAGCGTCATGAGCACGCAATCCCGCACGAATTCGCCGCCGCCCTCCTTTTCGTATGCCGCGGCGAGGTTGTCTGACAGCCAGAAGTCGCCGTCCTTGGCGCCATGGTTGTAAACCGGAGGGAATCCCCACTCATCCTTCATTGCCCCATCCATCCCCGTATCGCGATACTGCTCGAGGATCTTTATCTGGAACGGAATGAGCGCCGGTGAAAACACGTCCGGCGTCCGGTACTCGAAGGCAGCCGCAACGATCAACTCGCCAGCGCCTGCATTCGCACCGGCTGAAACCTCCAGTTTCACCCGCTCGAGGGATTCCTCGACGATCCGGACTCCCTCCTTCAGTTCCTCGAGATCCGATGGCAGGCCTTTCCTGGACTTTGCCACCCTCCAGACCCTTACGAGGCGTCCACGGAGGAGCACCTGTTCACCGGTGTGATCATGCAACTTTGTCGAGGCGATCTCTGCGTGAAGGGGTCCGGCTCCGGTGGACGGAAAAGAACGGATACGGAGCATCCATTGCTGCTGATCGGGATGCTGCTTCTGAAAAGCCAGCCTTGCGCGCCGGACGTCGAGATCCACGGCCAGGCGGATGCCGCGGCTGTGGACATACTCGACGACAGTCTTGACGTGGGCATGGGCCTCCGGGGTCGTGACTTCGCGAGGTGATTTTGTGGTGAGGAATCCAAAGTTCGACTGATCGGCGATTGCGTCCAGCGACTTCCTGTAACCTTCGGAGCCCGGAGAACCGGTGCTCCAGGCCCAGGTTTCGGGTGGCAGGGAGAGAGGGAGCCTGTGCTCCGCCCCGTGGCCAGACGGCCCATGGTTTGCCTGGGGAGCACCGAGTGCGTTCATCACGAATAGGGTGGGGAGCAGTGAAGCGCGGGAGAGGATTTTCAGCAGATCGATCATGGTTATGCCTGTGGAGTGAGGATGAGCCCATGGTGGGACTGGGGTCGCCCTCATTTCGACTCCACCGCCTGCGCGGGTGCAAAGCAACGTCCATCCCGTTTTATCTATAAAGTGAAGGCG
>JAGOJU010000104.1 GCA_017994935.1 Opitutaceae bacterium | reverse complement strand
GGGTAGAGGCCGGCGACAATCTGGATGACATTGAATCCCTTTTCCCTTCGATCTGCGGCGAGCGTCGCAAAATCCTGCGGGAAACGCAGGCGATGGCAGAGTCCCATCCACCACGTATCACCGAGCCAGAAAAACGGAGTGCCATCCAGATGCTCCAGATACCGTCGCGAAGGCGCAACGCGCAAGGGCCCGTGGCGGAGAAGCGGGTTTGCGCCCGTGTAGGGCGTCACGTCGATTTCGCCAGTCACACCGTTAAGTCCGACGTTATCGGTGTCGGTCGCAATTGTCCTGAACCGATGGCGTCCCACGAGCGGAGAGGCGTATCTTACCTTCCAGTGCATGCCACCTGCCCAGAAGGCCGGCACACGCAGTTCCTGTCCCGCCGGATCGACAAACACCGCGTCGACCGACACCTCGTTGAAGGGATCGTTGTACGTCCGGGAAGACGTGAACGATGCCTCCACCATCACATTCGCCTCAGTAGACCGTGTCTCGGCACGGATGCCTGCGCCTGACATCCGCGCCAGGAGGATCAGGCCGATGGCACAATGAATTCGTGCCCAAAGGAAGTGCTGGTGGTTGATGATCATTGCTTGTATTGGAGAGAACGGGCCAGCACAGGAAAGCCGTCCATGAGGACTGCGCGCCAAGCGCCTTACCGACTTGGGACTTGCATAAGCAAACGACAGGTCCGGCCGCTACGGCAAGCTGAAGGCTGGCCTTTTTCCAGGTATCGCGCCTACTCGACGCTTTGCATGTCCCGCACCGTTGCCATTGTCGGCCGACCCAACGTCGGCAAGAGTCGGCTTTTCAATCGCTTGGCCCGCAAGCGTATCTCGATTGTGCACGATCAGCCCGGGGTGACTCGTGACGTCATCAGTGCGCGAATCACAGAAGGCGACTATACTTTGCTCGATACCGGCGGGCTCGGTCTGAAGGGGGGAGAAACGCCTCGTCAGCTCGTCTCAGCGTCCGAACAGCAGGTTGATTTCGCCATAGAAGCCGCAGACGTGATCGTGTTCCTGCTCGACGGGCTCGAGGGGGTGACCGGTCTCGACGAGACCATCGCCCAACGTTTGAGGAGAACGCGCAAGCCACTGGTCCTGGCGGTCAACAAGGCTGATTTCGGCGAGGAGAAGATCGAACTGGGGCAGGCGCATCGGCTCGGGCTTGGAGAACCTGTCTTCGTGTCTGCAGAACACGGGAGGGGGGAGGGGGAGCTTCGGGAAGCAATCCTTCAAAGGCTGGGTCCGATCTCCAATGAGGAAGTGGAGGCAGATCGGACAGCCGCAGATCCCCTGTGTGTGTGTTTCATCGGACGGCCGAATGTAGGCAAGTCATCCCTGGGCAACCGTCTCTTGGAAAGCGACCGACTGATTGTCAGCGCGGTGCCTGGAACCACCCGGGACGCGGTGGAGATTCCGTTCCAGTTCAAGGGCCGCGACGGCAAACTTCATCCGTTCCGCCTGATTGATACTGCGGGAATCCGGACACAAACGAAGCTGTCGTCGCCGGTTGAATATTTCTCCCGGCTTCGTTCGCTGGATGCGATCAAGAATACCGACGTCGTATTCATCGTGCTCGATGCAATGGATGGCGTGACCCAGCAGGACAAGGCCATCGCGGGAGAGGCGGTCAAGGAGCACAAGCCCATCGTAGTGGTGGTCAACAAATGGGATCTGGTGCACAAGGCCTTCAAGGAGTCGCATGGAATCCAGGGCTTCGAAAGCGAGCGCGACTATCGGGAGAAGTATGAGCGGGCGGTTTTCGACAGGCTTTTTTTCACGCCTGGATCTCCACTGGTGTTCGTGTCCGCAGTCAGCGGATATGAAGTGGACCGCATGCTCAACTCCGCTGTCAGGCTCCACCGGGAACTTGATCGCAAGCTTCCGACAGCGAAACTGAACGAGATCCTTGCATACCTCGCCGAACGGAACCCACCCCCTGCCATCGGGGGAAGGCGTTTCCGGATCTACTATGCCACGCAGACTGGAAACCGACCGTTCCGGATCCGTCTGTTCTGCAATCGTGAGGAAAAACTCACCGAGAGTTATCGTCGTTATCTGGAGGCAGGAATCGTCGATGCGTTTGGCCTCAAGGGATGCCCCATACTGTTCGACCTTGTAGGCAAGGAACGGGAGCCGCGTCAGGCGGCGAATTCTGCCGCAGAACGGGAGGGCAGCAAGGCAGCCCGTCGCAGTCCCCGGAACCGTCACAAGGCCCTGGAAAAGCTTCCGCAACATGAAACACTCGAAGACTGACAATTGTGCGCGAGTGGAACGCATCGCTTCGTCTGATGGCGTTGCCCGGATCGCACGATTCCATCCCGAAAACCCCTGAGCGCTGCCCACGTGCCAGAACCACTGCGCATTGTATTTCTTGGTTCGGATGCGATTGCGCTGCCGGGACTGGACTGGATGGAGCGCAACGGTCGAGGGATCGGTCGGATCGTTGGCGTCTTTACGCAGCCGGATCGGGCCTCGGGCCGGGGACAGAAGCCCGCACCCAATGCTATCAAGCGGTGGGCAACCGATCGGTCGATCCCGGTCTGGCAACCCGAACGACTTGATTCCGAGGCCAGGGCGCATTTGCAGGATCTCAAGCCCGACGTGTCACTGGTGATGGCATATGGGCATCTTCTGAAGGACGACTTCATAGCGACGCCAAGATTCGGCACCCTGAATCTGCACGCATCCCTTCTTCCCCGCTATCGGGGGGCTTCCCCAATACAATCGGCGATTTGCCGGGGCGACCGTGAGACCGGGGTTTCACTCATGCGTATTGTGCGCGCGCTGGATGCGGGGCCGGTGGCGCGGACGGCGACGGTGCGCATCGAGTCCCTCGACACCGCAATTGAAGTCGAATCCAGGCTGGCTTCCGTATGCGGACCAATGCTGGGAGAGGCACTGCCGCGGCTCGCCGACGGCACGTTGGAATTTGTGGAGCAGGATCACACCGCCGCCTCGTATTGCCGCCGCCTCGTCAAGGATGATGGCAGACTCGATTTTACCCGTCCTGCGAGGGAAATTGCGGACCGGATCCGCGGTCTGTTTCCGTGGCCCGGGTGCACCGTGGAATTGGGGGGGGTGGTCCTCAAGGCCGGGCTCGCGGACGCGAGTGAGGAAAAGGATCACCGCGCGGTTCCCGGCACCGTACTCGGTGCAGATGACGCGGGACTTTGCATCGCTGGCGGCGACGGTGTTGTAAGGCTCCTGAAGCTCCAGCGGCCGGGTGGCAGGATGCTGCCGGCCGGGGAATTCCTTCGTGGTTTTCCCATTGCGGCCGGGCTGGTGGCATTGTCACGCTCAATGCCGGTCCTCGTGGCGTCACGGCCGTTTCCGTTCAGAGCTGCTGCGTCCTGAGGTATCAAAAGCCCCCTTGTTTTTCGAGCCGCATTCATCAGTCTCCGCTCCATGCGAACCCTCGTAATACTGCTGGTTCTCGGATCGATCCCCGCATGGGGGCAATCGAATCTGGAATTTGCCAACCTTCGTGAGGATGTGCGGCTCCTGAGCCAGCGCGTCGGCGAATTGTTGTTGAGAGTGGAACAACTCGAGCGCGAGAACGGCGAACTCCGGCAACAGGCGGAGGGTGCTTCCCGGGGATTCGTCACGGTGGCCCAGATGAACGAAATGCTTGCGGACATCAACCGGTCCGTGAAAGGCATGGTTTCCGCCGCAGAAGCCGAGTCCCGGGAACTCATCAACCGCCGGATCGAGCAGCTTGCCCAGCAGACGGATCAGGCGATTGCAGCTGTGAACCGGGCGCAGGCCGGAGCGCGCGCGTCATCGTCCCCGCGGACCGTGGATGCGACGACCAAGGGGATCAGCTACACGGTTCAAAAAGGGGACACCCTTTCGCTGATTGCGCGGAAAACCGGTTCGAGGCTCCAGGACATTCTAGCGGCGAATAATCTTTCGGAAACCTCGACCATCATTCCGGGCCAGGTCCTGTTTGTCCCGGGAGGAAAATAATCACCATGGCAGTATCAAAATCGCGTCTGGGTCGCGGGCTTGGGGGGCTGATTGCCTCCGCGGCACCCAAATCCATAGAAACAAAATCACATTCGGGAAGTCCCTCAGCGACCGGTGAAGCAACCTCCTCAGGGGCTTCATCCGCAGCAGGAGTTCCCGGGTTCCAGGAAATCAGCGTGGCCCTTGTGGAGCCGAGTCCCTATCAGTTCCGGCGCGAAATTGCACCCGCGCAATTGGAGGAACTCGCCGAAAGCATCCGCAATGAGGGATTGCTTCAGCCCATTGTGGTCAGGAAGAAGGGGGACAAGTTTCAGTTGATCGCGGGAGAACGCCGCTGGCGTGCGTTTCAGCTGCTGAAGATCAAGACGATTCCGGCGAGGCTGGTCGACGCCAGCAATGCATCCTCCGCGACGCTGGGGCTCATCGAGAACCTCCAGCGCGAAGGATTGAATCCGATTGAAGAAGCCTATGGCTTTGCGAGTCTGATCCGGGATTTTGATCTGACGCAGGAGGCTGCCTCGGAACGTGTCGGAAAAGGGCGGGCGACGGTCGCGAATTCGCTGCGCCTGCTCACGCTCGACGGTGAGGTTCAGGGGTACCTCTCCAAGGGACTCTTGTCGGTGGGCCATGCCAAGGTGATGCTCGGTATCGAGGACCCCGCGCAGCGTACGGTCCTTGCACGTCGGGTGATTGAGGAAGGGATGAGTGTTCGTGCCACGGAACAATGGGTACAGGGCAGAAAAACCGCAAAGACCGCGGTTGCCCATGTGGGCAAGGGGCGGGGCATCGCTCCGATGGAGACGGAGGCCATTGCGAGCATTGAAAAGAAACTCGTCTCCAGACTCGGCGCCCGGGTTGCCCTGAAGCATTCGCCCAAGAAGGGCCGGATTGTGATCACCTACGCCGGCAACGACGACCTGCACCGGATCCTGGAAAAATTGGGCATCGAAGCTTGAGGCCAGGTGATAGGTGCATCCGCCCTGACGCAGGTCCTCGTGGAGGAGCGTGAATTCCGGCTGACAACGCCTTCACAGGCTTGTCCCCGAGGAGGTCAAGCCAGTGCCTCCGACGCGGGCGAGGATTGCCCCCAATGGCATCGAACTCCTCCCGGGCGGCCTCGCCGCGCCGCGGATGTCGCCCCTATCGAGGCCCATTTCAATGAAGGATCCCCAAAGATCGGAGGATCGACCGGAGCCTATTCGAATCGCAGGGCGTCGATTGGATCCAATTTCGCGGCCTTGTGGGCTGGATAAAAACCGAAGACAATTCCGACGAAGGCGGAAAAGGCGACTGCACCCGTGACCGATGCGGTTGAAATCAGCACCGGCATGCCCGTCTGGCTTGAAACGACCTGGGATGCGCCGATGCCGATCAACACTCCGAAGATGCCGCCGAGCATGCTCAGGATCATGGCTTCGATCAGGAACTGGAGACGTACATCCCTGTCGTGCGCTCCGATTGCAAGCCGGATTCCAATCTCTCTCGTGCGTTCGGTCACGCTCACGAGCATGATGTTCATGATGCCAATGCCTCCGACGATCAGGGAAACACCGGCGATCGAGCCGAGAAGCACGGTCATCGTCTTGGAAGTCGCTGTCGCAGCCTCTGCGAGTTCGAGCTGATTGCGCACGGTGAAGTCCGCCTCGCGATTGCCGCGGCGCTGCTGCAGGAGATCCGTGACGTCCTGCTGGATGCGGGGCATCATTTCCTGGGATTGGGCCTGGATGAGGATCGAACTCAGGTATTGCCGTCTGGCGACACGGCGCATGGCGCTTGTCGTCGGCACGATCACAACGTCGTCCTGGTCGGAGCCGAAAAAACTGAATCCCTTTGATTTTAAGACGCCGAGAATCTTGAAGGGCAGATTGCGGATGCGGATGGTCTGTCCGACGGGATCGACGTCGGGATAGAGTTCCGTGGCCACGGTCTGGCCGATGATGGCCACCTTGGAGGTGCTCCGCATGTCGGCATCGGTGAACATGTTTCCCTGGGCGAGATCCCATGCGCGCACACTCAGATAGCCGGGGGATTCGCCCATGACGGTGGTGTTCCAGTTGAGCCCGTTGGCGAGAACCTGCTGACGGTCGCGCACCTCGGCGCTCACCGCAACCACGCCAAGGACCTCACGTTCGATGGCCTCCGCATCGTCAAGTGTCAGGGTGCTGGCCGCACCGAATCCGCCGCGCGTGCCGCCCGTGTTGGTGGATCCTGGGAAAACCGAGATGACGTTCTGGCCGAGGCTCGCGATCTGCGATTCCACCTGGTTCTTGGCGCCATTGCCGATGCTGACAGTGGCGATCACAGCCCCGACACCAATGATGATGCCGAGCGCCGTGAGGATCGAGCGCATCTTGTTGCGACGCAGCGCCCGGAGGGCAATGACGGATGTGGCGGTGATTCTCATGGCTGCGGGTCAGGCGGATTGGGTCAGTTTGGCCGCGGCTTCCTGTCCGCGGATCCGTTGCAGCTCCGCTTCGAAAAGCGAGCGATCCTGGACTGCCTCGTCGCGCACGATCAGCCCGTCGCGCACGATCAGGTTGCGTTTGCAGTACCGTGCGATGTCCAGTTCGTGGGTGACCATGACGATCGTGATGCCGCGTTCATTGAGTGTCTGGAATACGCCCATGACCTCCACCGAGGTCTTTGAGTCAAGGTTGCCCGTGGGCTCGTCGGCGAGGAGGATCTGGGGATTGTTGACCAATGCCCGTGCGATTGCGACGCGCTGCTGCTGGCCGCCGGAAAGCTGATTGGGAAGATGGTCCGCGCGCTGGGCGAGACCGACGATTTCCAGTGCATCCATTGCCCGCTTTCGTTTCTCGCGGGATGGAATTCGCCCGGGGCTGTAGAGCATCGGCAGCTCGACATTCTCAAGGGCGGTGGTGCGTGCGAGAAGGTTGAATCCCTGGAAGACGAATCCAAGCTTCCGGTTGCGAAGGTCGGCGCGTTCATTGCGATCGAGGTCGGAGGTGTCGACTCCGTCCAGGAGATACCTTCCCTTGGTCGGGCGATCCAGGCAGCCGAGCACATTCATAAGCGTCGACTTGCCCGAGCCCGATGCCCCCATGATGGCAACAAATTCGCCCGACTCAATCGTGAGATTGATACCCCGGACGGCGTGGACTTCCACCTCGCCGTTGGAATAGGTTTTGTGGATGTTCTCGAGTTGAACGACCGCTTTCATGGCAGGGGGGGACCGCCTAGAAGCGTCTTCCATGGCTGTTTCCGCTGAAGGGGTTGCTGGATGGCCGGCTTGTGTTTACGGGCACGGCGCCATCTCGCGTGATACTGGTAACCAGGCGTTCATTTTCCTCGAGTCCCCCTAGGACTTCCGTGAAGGCACCATCGGTGATTCCCACGCGAATGGAAACGGGTTCAGCCCTGGGGCTTTCGGGTGTGCCCAGGAATTTATAGACTGTTCGTGAGACCGCCTGTCCGCTACCACCGCTACCACCGGCACCTCGGCTGCCGAATCGTTCCGGGAGCTCAATGCCGCGCTCCTTGGCGAGCGCCTGAAGCCGCGCCAATGCGTCCGGAGAAGGCGGTCCGCTCCGGAAATCCACGCCCGCGTCGGTCATGAGCTGGCGCATCTGATCCCGTCCACCTCCTCCCTTGGAGGAAGCGGATGATTTCTCCCCGCTACCACCGGAACGATTTCCCCTCTCCGCCTTCGCTGCTGGCTCGTCAGAACGAGGGGCAGCCGGCGCGAGGAATTCCTCCGGGATGCGAGCACGCAGCGCAGCGTTCGGGATGCGCAACGCATTCGGCCGGCGGGCAACAATGATCGCCACGGTGGCGGTCATGCCGGGCTTCAGCTTGAGATCGTCGTTGCGCACCTCGATGATCGTGGCGTAGGTGACCACATTCTGGGCGGTTGTCGGGAGATTGCGCAACTGAACGACTTTGCCGTGAAACTGGTGGTTGGGATAGGCGTCGACAGTGAAGGTGACATCCTGGCCAAGTTCGATGGTGCCGATGTCGGCTTCCGCCACCGCGGCCTTGATCTGCATCTTGGTCATGTCGTTCACGATGGTGAACAGCGTGGGTGCATTGAGACTCGCCGCGACCGTCTTGCCCACCTCCGCAATGCGGTCGATGACGATCCCGTCGATGGGGGCATAGATGGTGCACCGCGAGAGATCCGTCTTCGCGTTCTCAACTGCAGCCGACTGGATCTGGAGCTGGGCATCGGCCTGCTGGATCTGGGCTTCCGCCTGGTCGAGATCCTGCTGGGAAACCAGGTTGCGGTCAAAGAGCTGCTTTGTCCGTTCAAAATTCAGTTTGGCAAGCGTGTGATTTGCACGCGTGTTCGCCAACTGGGCCTGCGCCTGACGCAGACGCGAGTCATAGGTGGCGGTGTCCAGCCGGGCAAGCACGTCGCCCTTCTTCACCTTCGAATTGTAGTCGACCGCGACCTCGATGATCTGACCGGAGATCTGGGAGCTCACATCGGTGGTCACCACGGGCTGAACGTCGCCGGTGGAGGTGACCGCCTGAATGATTTCACCCCGGGTGGCCAGCACCGTCGCAACCTCCGGAGGATGGCTCGCATTCCTTTTCCAGTAATAGTAACCACCCGCGCTGATTCCTCCGACAAGGAAAAGGATAAAAATGATTCCGCCTAAGCTGCGTGATTTCGCCATGGGTTGAGGGATGAACAGGATCTGGCAAAAGTAAAGGAGTCGACGCCGGGCGTCCTGAACGAAATTGCCGGGAGAATTGAAGGATGAGGGAAAAAATTCATGAAGCGCGAAGGCGTCCGGCGACACACAATCGATTCATGCCGTATGCCAGCGTGAACACGTTGGAGACG
>JAGOJU010000039.1 GCA_017994935.1 Opitutaceae bacterium | reverse complement strand
TCTGATGCGAGCGCACTTCCCGTCCAGTGTGGACACACGCCCCTCGCGGCGATGCTCGTGCTGACCCAGTCGGGCATGGGTTTGCAGGTGGCCAGCAGTGCGATCATCACCGGTGAATTCTCCACGAAAGGCATCGCAACCGCCGGGTACGCGCTTTTTCTCGCCGGTCTGATCGCCAGCATCGCGCACCTCGGCCAACCGTTTCGTGCATGGCGCGTGTTTCTCAATCTGCGACGTTCATGGCTTAGCCGCGAGGCGGTTGTCTTCGGCGCAGTCATGCCGGTGGCCACCCTCCACCTCGCGACGACCTGGGAGCTTTTTTCGATCCCGCCTCTGCTGGCAACCGTATCGCTGCTGATCCTCGCAGCCGCCGCGATCGTTTGTTCCGCAATGATCTACGTGGACACCCGACGCCAATTCTGGTCGCCATCCGCCACCTTCGGAAAATTCCTGGCGACGGCCGCAATTGCCGCGCTGAGCGTGCTGCATCCTCTCGCCGCTTCAGGAGCACTCTTTCTGAAAGTGGCGGCTGAAGGGCTTCACCTCTTGTCCCGTGACAGGGCAAAAGGAAGCGAGCAGCTTTCAACACGCCTGCTTCGGGGACCTCTCCTGACGACGGTGCTCGTCAGGGTCGGTCTCGGACTTGCGGCGGCCTGCCTTCTTGCCACCGGCAATCTGCGTTTGGGATTTGCCGTCTTTGCAATCGGCGAGTTCGTAGAACGCACACTCTTCTTCCGCGCCGTGGCGGCTCCAGGAATGCCCGGGCTCCCAACGCCATGAACGACCGTCTTGCCCGCGCTCTGACCGCACGCAAGGGTCCGATGACCTCTGAACTGGTACTCCACCCGGGAGGATTCGGCCTTGGCCGCGTGCCGGCCCGACTCAAGCCCGCAGGCACGGTCCGATCCGTGTGCGGCTTTTGCAGTACGGGCTGCGCTCTCACTGTGCACGTGGATCACACCGGCCAGGCGATCAACCTTACACCCGACCCTCATTACCCCGTAAATCTCGGCATGGCCTGTCCCAAAGGATGGGAGGCACTGACACCCCTCGGAGCTCCGGACCGCGGACGAACCCCTTTGCTTCGAAATCAAATCACCGGACAGATGGAAGCCGTGCCCTGGACCATGGCCCTGGACACCTTCGTCAACCGGTTCAAGGACGTGCAACGCCGCCACGGTCAACACTCCATCGCGGTGCTCGGCACGGGGCAAATCACCGTGGAGGAAATGGCGCTTCTCGGGGCTGTGACAAAATTCGGCATGGGACTCCTCCACCTCGATTCGAACACCCGTCAGTGTATGGCGACTTCCCATGTCGCCTATCGTCAGTCCTTTGGATTCGATGCCCCCCCCTATACCTATGCCGACTTCGAGGAAAGCGATGCGCTCGTCTTCATCGGGTCGAATCCATGCATAGCCCATCCCATCATGTGGCAGCGCGTGATGCGAAATCCCCACACTCCGGAAATCGTTGTAGTCGACCCGCGCCTAACCGAGACAGCCATGGCGGCCACGCTGCATGTTCCGCTACGACCTAAGAGTGACCTCGTTCTTCTGTATGGGATCGCCCGCGGACTACTCGATCGAGGAGCGGTGGATCGCGCCTTCGTCGACGCACATACAAGCCGGTTCGAGGAATTTCAGACATTTCTCCGCGACTATCCGCGCGATCGAATTTTGCAGGAAACGGCTATACCTGCTGCCACCTTTGATCGCCTGATCGAAATCGTGGCAACGCGGAAGCGTGTTTCTTTCTGGTGGACAATGGGGGTCAATCAGGGCCACGAGTCGACCCGCACGGCCCAGGCCATCATCAATCTTGCACTGATGACAGGGAACATCGGGAGACCCGGGACAGGTGCAAACTCGATCACCGGACAATGCAATGCCATGGGCTCCCGGTTGTTCGCCAACACCTCGTCGCTTCTGGGCGGATACGATTTCGCCTCTGCCTCCCACCGTTCACACGTGGCCACCATCCTCGGCATCCCTCCTGAATCGATCCCCGCGCAGAAGGGTTGGGCCTACGATGAAATCATCGACGGCATCGACAATGGGATGATCCGCGGACTCTGGGTGATCGCAACCAACACCGCCCACTCGTGGATCAATCAGTCGCGTTTTCTCGCACTCCGAAACAAACTCGATTTCCTGGTCGTTCAGGACATGTATCCCACCACCGAAACCGCCCGGCTGGCGGATCTCGTCCTGCCCGCCGCAGGTTGGGGAGAGAAGGAGGGTGTGCTGATCAACTCCGAGCGCAGGCTGGGGGTCATTCGAAAGGTTTCACGCGCTCCAGGGGAGGCTCTGAGCGACTTTTCGATCTTCAAACTCGTCGCAGAGAAATGGGGTTGCGGCGACATGTTCGCGCGATGGGCGAATCCAAAGGCAGCATTCGAAATCCTGCAGGAATTGTCGCGCGGCCAGCCCTGCGACTTCAGCGGCATCGATGGCTACGCGCACATCGAATCAGCGGGCGGCATCCAATGGCCCTATGCTGACACTCCATCCGACGCATCGCGGGGCCACGAACGCCGACTCTATTCCGACGGGCGATTCTACACTCCGGATGGGCGGGCCGTTTTTCACTTCGAGTCTCCACGACCCATGTCCGAGCCGCCGGACGCTGAATATCCCTTCCTGCTGCTAACCGGACGCGGATCCTCATCCCAATGGCACACCGGTTCCCGAACCGACAAGAGCGAAGTCCTCCGGCGACTGGCTCCAACCGCATTGTATGTCGAAATCAATCCCTTGGATGCAACAAGGCTGAACCTGAAAAACAATGACATGGTCACCGTCCGCTCGCGTCGCGGCGCAGCGACTGCCTTTGTTCTCATAACTCCCAACATCCTGAGCGGCCATCTCTTCATGCCGATGCACTTCGCCAAGGTGAACCGCCTGACATTTCCATCGTTCGATCCCTACTCCCGCCAGCCAAGCTACAAGGCATGCGCCGTACGAGTCGACCGTTGGACAGCAGACCATGATGAGGATGATTCATCATTCTGATTAAAACGTTGCAGCAGATCAATGATCCGCCCGACCCGTCATGGCACGGAGGGAGCTCAAGAGAGCGGACTGAAGACCTGAATCATCCCTTCTCATGGATTACATCAAACCTGCCGACGTCGTGAAGGCCATGCTGGCCAGCGGCGAAGCCAAATCCTCGCTCAGGATCAACGACCTGCTGCTGCGCAGCATCCTCTCGGGTGCCCTGCTCGGTTGCGCCACAAGCCTGGCATTCACGGCGAGCCTGCAAACCGGCGTGCCACTGACTGGTGCAATCGTCTTTCCCGTGGGTTTCGTGATGATCGTGCTTCTCGGTCTGGAATTGGTGACTGGAAATTTTGCGGTTGTCGCGGTGGCCGGTGTTGCCGGGCGCGCCCCTTGGAGCAGCGTATTAAACAACCTGCTTTGGGTATTTCTCGGAAACCTGACCGGCAGTGTCCTCTACGGGCTGATGCTCTATGTCGCCATGACAAACTTGGGGACCGACGCTCCCGCAGGCATCGCCGCGCGAATCGTGACGGCCGCGGAATCCAAAACGATTGCCTATGCGGCAAGCGGATCTGCAGGCATGACTACCGTGTTCGTAAAGGCGATGCTCTGCAACTGGATGGTTTGCCTGGGCGTGGTCATGGCGCTTACGTCGCAATCGACTGCGGGTAAGATCGCAGCAATGTGGCTACCCGTCCTGACATTCTTCGGACAAGGTTTCGAACATGCCGTGGTGAACATGTTCCTGATTCCGACCGGCATGATCCTCGGAGCCAAAGTGAGTTTCTCCGACTGGTGGTTTTGGAACCAGATTCCTGTCACGCTAGGCAATTTTGCAGGAGGATTCCTCTTCACCGGACTGTTTCTCTATTGGACCTATCGTCCCTCGACCGCAAAGGCAGCGATGCCTTCACCCACATCCACACCCGCATCGGCGCCGGACATCCTGAAACCCGAACCCGCGCGCATTTGACGCCATGAGTTCGCCTGCAACGACGCCTCCTCCCTCAGCGGGATTTTCTAAGGAACAAAAGGAGTACCTGGAAGGTTTTCTCGCGGCCATGGCCGCCCGGGCACCGTTTGTGGGAGAAACATCCGGGGGAAAGTTCACCGCGAATCCGGGCAGTGGAGCCACCAATCTGGCTGCTCCATCCGCGGAAGACACCGTCTACGGCACACCGCTAGGCGACCTCTGCAAACCGGAGCGTTGGAAATACGACGAGAATCCGCTCGATATCTGGGAAAAGCTGGTCGCACACGCGGACAAGGATACGTTCCCGGACGAAGCGGACACCTTCCGCTTCAAGTACCACGGCCTGTTCCATGTCGCCCCGACCCAGAACAGCTTCATGCTGCGCCTGCGCATCCCCGCCTGCGAACTCACGGCTACGCAGCTGCACGGCATCGCGGATCTCGCTCACGATCTGGGAGCGGATTGTGCCCACATCACCACCCGCGGGAACCTTCAGATTCGGGAGTTCAGGCCCCGCGACATCATCAAGGTGCTCACCCGCATCCAGGATCTGGGCCTCACCTCACGCGGTGCGGGAGCGGACAATGTGCGCAACATCACAGCCTCACCCGACAGCGGATTTTCGCCGGTTGAACTGATCGATGTGCGCCCCTTTGCGAAGGGGCTTCACCACTATATCCTCAATCATCGCGACCTCTTCGGTCTGCCGCGCAAATTCAACGTCGCCTTCGACAATGGTGGCGACATCAGCACGGCCTCGGATACGAATGACATCGGTTTTACGGCGGTTCGGGTGACGGAAAAAACACTGGCAGCCTCGGCAGCGCAGACGCCTGCTGTGGAACCCGGCGTATTCTTCCGCCTCCTGCTCGGGGGGATCTCAGGGCACGGCGACTTTGCGCGCGACACGGGCCTCCTGCTTCGCCCATCGGAAACCGTGGCTGTCGCGGCGGCCATGATCCGCGTATTCAAGGAACACGGCGATCGTACCAATCGGAAAAAGGCCCGGTTGAAATACCTGCTCGATACGTGGGGAGTTGAAAAGTTCATTGCCGAAACCCAGAAGAAACTCGCCTTCGCACTGGTGCATGCGCCGCTGTCCGTCTGCGAACCGCGCCGTCCAGTCATCAAGCACGGATGGCTGGGCGCCTCGCGCCAGATGCAAAAGGGAATGCACTCCCTGGGCTTCGGCACCCCCGCCGGGCGCATGACCGCCAGGCAGATGCACTCCCTGGCCGACCTCGCCACGCACTACGGCAAAGGCGAACTACGCCTCACCGTCTGGCAAAGTGTCATCATTCCACATGTGCCGGACGCTTTCGTTCAAACCGCCCTGCGCTCCATCGCCCGTCTCGGTTTTTATCACGAAGCCCCGGCATCCGCAGGGGGTATCATCGCGTGTACGGGCAACAAGGGGTGCAAATACTCGGCGGCCGACACGAAGGCACACGCAGCCTCACTGATGAAACACCTGGGCAGTCGCGTGAAGATCACCTGCCCGGTGAACATTCACTTTACCGGTTGTCCCAACAGCTGTGCCCAGCACTACTGCGGCGACCTGGGGCTGGTCGGCTCCAAGCTCGCCGATGGTTCCGAAGGTTACAATCTGGTTCTCGGTGGCGGCATGGACAACGAGCAGGGCATCGCTCGCGAGCTCTTTCGTGGCGTGCACCACGCTGAGGTCAACCGGACCGTCGAGCGCATCCTCACCACCTATGAAACGGAAAGGGCCTCCGGCGAGACCTTCGTGGCCTGGGTCCGGCGCCACTCCGTCAAGGAACTCCAGGAGAGGTTCTCAAGCTGATGAATACGCTTCCCGTCATTCCCGACACTGCACCATTCACTCTCGAACAGCGCGCATGGCTCAACGGTTACCTGGCCGGACTCTTCTCCCGCGCCCCTGCCCCCGTCGACCTGCACGTCCCGAAGCCCGCAAAGGAGGCCGGCGCACCGCTGATCCCACTCACAATTCTCTACGGTTCACAGTCCGGCACTGCAGAAAGCCTGGCCAGGAAAGCAGCCAAGGATGCCGGCAAACGCGGCTTCGCAGCGATGGTACTGGACATGGCCCAAACCGACGTCTCCCGGCTCGTCACTGAAAACAATGTGCTCGTAATCGTCAGTACCTATGGCGATGGCGAACCACCGGACTCCGCCAAGGCGCTGCATACGGCGCTTGGCAGGGAGGAGTCGCCATCGCTGTCACAGATGCGCTTTTCGGTCTGCTCACTGGGCGACACGAATTACACGCTGTTTTGTCAATGCGGGAAGGACTTCGACGCCCGTCTGGAAAGCCGGGGCGCGACACGGATCGCGTCACGCGTGGACTGCGACCTCGACTACGAGACGGCCTTTGCCAAGTGGCTCGACACCGCGCTGCCGGCCTTCGGCGCAGTACCACCACTTGCCAGCCCCGCAACCACCACCGCGACATCCACGGGTGGCGAAGCCGCCAGCGCTCACGATTCATCAGGCTATTCAAGAAGGCGTCACTTTCCCGCCCGCGTGCTCGCATCCCGGACGCTCAACGCGCCAGGTTCGGCGAAGCAGGTGAATCACGTTGAGTTCGACCTCGCTTCGTCGGGCCTCGCTTACGAGGCGGGCGACGCGCTCGGTGTCATGCCTCACAATTGCCCCGAACTCGTCGGTGAGATTCTGGCGGTCCTTGGATGCGACGGCGAGGAGGCGGTGACAACACCTTCAGGTGAGGGCACCTCGCTGCGCCGCGCTCTACTGGAATGCTGCGACTTGGGCAAACCACGCGCAGACTTGCTCGGGCTCTATCCAGGCTGCCGAGAGCCTCATCACGTCATAGATGTGCTCCTGGGCGCCCCGGTTGAGCGGCAGGTCAGCCCGGAAAAGTTCGTACGCGCGCTCGGGAAACTCCAGCCGCGTCTCTATTCGATTTCCTCCTCACCAAAAGCCCATCCTGGACAGGTCCATCTCACCGTCGGGGCCGTGCGATACGAGGCCCAATCTCGAAGCCGCAAGGGCGTTTGCTCGACCTATCTGGCTGACCGGGTCAAACTTGGAGAGTCCCTTGCAGGTGTTTTTGTCCATGCGAATCCGTCGTTTCGGCCTCCTCCCGGGGACACCGCTGCGATCATGATCGGTCCTGGCACAGGCATTGCACCGTTCCGCGCGTTTCTCGAGGAACGCCGGGCGGTCGGCGCGCGCGGCAAAAACTGGCTCTTCTTCGGGGATCAAAGGGCTGCCACGGATTTTCTCTACCGCGAGGAAATGACCGCGCTGCATGCCGAGGGATTTCTCACCCGTCTCGACCTGGCATTCTCCCGCGACCAGACGGAAAAGATATACGTGCAGCAACGTATGCTCGAGTCCGCGAAAGAGATGTGGGCCTGGCTCGAGGCAGGCGCACATGTCTACGTGTGCGGTGACGCCAGCCGCATGGCAAAGGACGTTGAGGCCGCGCTGCATACCGTCGTTGAACGCGCCGGGGGAAAATCACCTGATGCTGCCACCGCCTATGTGCAGTCGCTCAGGGCGGGGAAACGCTACCTGCGCGACGTCTATTGAGCATTCATAGCCCCGTGAGCACCCAGGCGATCAGGTAGGATACACCCAGTGCGCAGGCAAAACTCATCAGGGTGCCAATCGTGATGTACTCCGCCTCCATCCGGTTCTCCCGGTCCTTCAGTTCGCCGAAACGAAACACCGACTTGGCGGCCACCAGGAATCCCACACCCGCCGGCTGCCCCAGCAGGATGAACAGGTAGATCAGGGCCCGTTCCCACTGTCCGATCACGCGTCCTCCGTTCGTGAGCCCGCGGGCAAGCGGAGCCGTGGCCAGGACTCCCCTCGCCGCCTCGAGTTCCCTGAGGTACGGCTGGACCCAATGTCCGACGAGGATGCCTGTCACCCGCACGCAGAGGATCGCGCCGCTCACGACGATCCAGAGACGCGGAAGCGCGGGTCCCAGCCAGCCCGCCCAGGCAGAGGTTTCCCCTCCCTCCCCGACCCAGACGGTCAGCAGGAAAATCACAAACACGTGCGCGGCCTGATCGAGCGTGAACCACAGCAGGAATCGCGAGGGGCCAAGCGCAAGTTTGATCCGGTCAATCATCGCGTGGCTCACCAGGACCGCCACCGGCAGCAGCCACGCCCCCCAGCGCCCCGCGAAAAGATAGGCGAGCGCGGCATGATGAAACGCATGCCAGAGCAGCACGGTCCAGCGCCGCTTGTTCCGCACGATGTGTTCCGTCTGGAGGACAAAATCACCCGCAAGATGCGCGGTGAGCAGGCTGAAACCGAATTCGATCACAGGGATCATGGGGAGGAGAAACATCGGTGATTGCCAAAAAAGCAACCTCCAGAGGTTGCTTTCTACGATTGCAACCTCTGGAGGTTGCTTTTTTCCAACCAATCAAGAACGGAGCGAACGGCGGGCCAATGCGCCCGTGCAAGAATGCGCGCAATGGCCTGGCGCGTCACCGCCTCAGGCCAGCCGCGGACTATGCGCTCCTGGGTCAGACCGCTCAGACGGCCCACCAGTGCGCGCGCCTGAACCGCCGTCCAATCCTGCGCAAGTGCGTCAAGCACCGGAGCCAGGACGGTCAGCGCCTCTGCCGCCGGCACGGACGTGTCAGGCCAGACCAGCGCCAGCCGCCGGGGTTCGCGGAGCCGGTCGAGCGCCCGGCCCGAGCGCCGGAAGGCTTCCCCGTCTCCTCCTGAGACCCGGCTGCCCGGCAGCAGCGACACGCCGCCGACTCCGATCGCCATTCTCGTGTCCAGATGGAGCGGGTCCGGGGCCTCCGCCATCAGCCATGCGCGCAGAAACAGTCCGACCCTCAGACTGCGCGCCGGCTGGCTCACGAGGATCTGCCACCCATCGCCGCGGAACTGATCCAGCGGCAGCGGCACGATCGTTCCGAAGACCCGCCTCACTGCAATGGATGCCCGCTTCAGCTCCGAAGCCAGCCAGCGCCGCTGGCTCAGGGACATTCGTGATGACTTGACGATGTCGCCCGTGATGACGGCGTAGTGTTTCCTATTGGAAATCTTCATGGGATCGAAGCCGCTGCACAGACTGACCGACGACCCCGCGATTGGCCACGCTAAAGCGGTGTGCCCGGGCGCCAGTCGATAAGTTCGAGCTGGAGCAGCTTTCGATCGTTGAAGTGATTCCAGACCAGCTCCACCGCAAGATCGACGGGCACACCCACGGGCGGAAGTCGCCCGGCCATTTTCCAAGCGACACCAAACAGCCGCCGACCCCGCGAGTCCTCCAGCGAAAAGCGGAAATGCTGCCCCTTGAAGACCTCCGGACGATGACGCAGGACGATCCCCCGGATGCCGAACACAGGTTCCGGATTTCCCTGACCGAACGGATGAAGCTCTTCAAGTTCCTCCATGAGCTGCTCGCGAATCTGGTCCAGCGTGAGCCATGCGGACAGGGCAAGAAACGCCTCGAGTTCCCTTCCGCCCACATGCGCCTCGACCGCCTCGGCAAAGCGCGTGCGAAAATCGTCGACAAGCCGCGTGTGCACGGACACCCCGACCGCCATCGGATGTCCTCCCCATCCGGAAAGCACATCGGAACAGGTTGCCAGGACTTCCACGAGATTCACGCCTTCGACGCTTCGGCCTGACCCCTTGGCAATCTCGCCTTCATTCCCAAGGACAACACAGGGCCGGTTGTACTTCCGGCTCACCCGTCCCGCGACGATGCCCACCACGCCCGAATGCCAGGTATCACCGTAGAGGACGATTCCAGGAAGGTGGGAGTAGCGTTCCTCAACAATGCGCTCGGCCTCCTCGGTGATGGATCGCTCGATCTCCTGCCGCTCGCGATTGAAGGCATCGAGCTGCCGCGCCGTCTGCGCGCAGAATGACTCGTCCTCGCTCAGGAGCAGCTCCACCGACAGCGCCGCGTCCGCCAGCCTGCCGGAGGCATTGATGCGCGGACCTAGGCGGAATGAAATGTCCACCGGCATGATGCCCTGCTCCGGTTTCACTCCAGCAACCGTCATCAACGCGCGTAATCCCGGCCGCTCCGTACCCTGGAGGATGCGAAGTCCGAATCTGGCCAGGATGCGGTTCTCGCCGTGCAGAGGCACAAGATCCGCAACGGTTCCCATCGCAACGAGATCAAGGTAGTCCCGCAGTTTGATCTGCTGGGCGATGGCGTGCTCCCCGGCCCTGAGCAGCTTCAGCAGGCCGTGACAGAGCTTGAATACAAGCCCCACGGTGCAGAGATGCCGCCACGCATCGTCGTCCTTGCCGGAATTCACGTGGGGGTTGATCAGGAGAACGCCATCCAGCGATTTCTCCTTGGAGCGATGGTGATCGATCACCATCACTTCCACGCCGCGCGAAATCAGGTACGCAACCTCCTCGTGCGAGTTCGTGCCGCAGTCGAGTGCAATGAAGAGCCTGGGCACACCCTGTTCAAGGGCGCGGTCAATCGCACTGCGCGAAAGTCCGTAGCCATCCTCCATGCGCCGCGGCACGACAAACCGGGGGTTCAGTCCAAAGCGTCGCAGGATGCTTACAAGGAGGGCCGTGCTGCTGACGCCATCGACATCATAGTCCCCCAGAACGACAAGTTCCTCCTGATTGAGGATTGCCTGACGCAGCCGGGCGGCCGCGGCGTCGAGGTTCCTGAGAAGAAATGGATCCTGAAGTTCGGCGAGCGCGGGGCGCAGGAATTTCACCGCGAGGGCCGGTTCCTTGAGCCCCGCGCGAAGCAGCAGCTCGGCCAGCACGGTGCTCACACCGGCCGTGCGACACAATTCCTCGACCTCCTCAGTCGGGAAAGGCGTATAGGTCCAACGCATGGTGACTCATCCTGCTAACGCCGGACGACCGGCCGCGCCGGCCAATCCCGGTCCGCAGCCGCTTCAGGCCACGGACCGTGCGTCCTCTAGCGGGATGCCTTGCTGGCTCCGGTCCACTCGTAGGTTGGCTTGACGTCCTGATGCTTCTCAACGCGCTTCCGGTCACCCCGGTGCCACCAGTAAAACACCTGGGCGGCGATGAAGATGGCGGAGAATGTGGAAGTGATGATGCCCACCAGGAAGGTGAATGAGATGTCCCGCAGCACTCCTCCTCCAAAAAGGAATAGGGAAAGCGCTGCCAGGAAAGTCGTCGTCGCCGTCATGATGGTCCGCGCAAAGACCTTGTTGATCGCGGAATTCACAACCGTGCGAAGCGAGCTGTTCGGGTTGTCCCTCATCTCCTCGCGGATGCGGTCAAACACGACGACGGTTTCGTTGATCGAATATCCGGCGATGCAGAGAATCGCCGCGACCATGGGTGCGGAGAATTGGTGACCAAAAAGCACGAAGACGCCGATCGTCATGAGAATGTCGTGCAGTGACGAAAACATGGCGCCGATGCCGAATCCGAACTCAAACCGGAAGGCAATGTAGGTCAGGATCGTCAGCATGGAGACTCCAACGGCGAGCATCGCCGTCCATTGGATCTCCTTGCCGATCGACGCACCGATATGGCTTTCGCCGAGCTTCTGGATTCCGGCAGACGGAAATGCCTTCTGTAGGGCGTCGACGACGATGCCGGATTTCCCTTCCGGGGTCTCCAGCTTGAGCGTCTCCCTGCCGGTGGTCTGTTCGCCGATCGAGTTGATTGTCGTGACATTGATGTCGGTCACCCCGACACTGCGGGCAGCCTCGCGCACCTTGGCGATGTCTGGCTTCTGTTTGAACTGGAGCGTGACAAGATCTCCGCCGGCAAAGTCGATGCCGTAGATGCGGTTGCCCTTGTAGACGACCACTGAAATTCCAAGGATCACAATGATCCACGAGCCGATGAACGCCGGCCGGCCGTACTTGACCCAGTCGACATGGATGTCCTTCAGCATGCGGCGCATCGACATCTTCTTCAAGGCGCCCGACTCCGTGAGCAATTCCATGACAAGGTGACCCGTGATCAGGACGGAGAACAGGGTGGAGACCACACCGATTGCCAGGGTCACACCGAAACCCTTGATCGGCCCGGTTCCAAGCCAGATCATGATCGCGCAGATGATGAGCTGCACCAGGTGCGCGTCCATGATGGTCGTGAGCGCCTTGATGAAGCCCGAATTGTTCGCCGTCACCAGGTTCTTGCCGGCCGCGATCTCCTCGCGCATACGCTCAAAAATGAGGATGTTGGCATCCACCGCCATGCCGATCGTGAGCACGATGCCCGCGAGACCCGGCAGGGTCATGGTCGCGCCGAAGCTCGCCATGATGCCCAGGATGATGACGACATTGACGGCCAGAGAAATGACTGCAACGAGCCCGCCCGTGGCGTAGAAAGTGATCATGAACGCGGCCACGGCCGCAGCCCCGATGATGGAGGCTCGAATGCCGCTGGAAACCGCATCCTCGGCCAGCGAGGGTCCGACCTCGAGCTGCTCCTTGATCTGCAGCGGCAGATCGAGCGGATTGTTCAGGACATTCGCGAGGTCCTCCGCATCGCGCTGGGTGAAATTCCCCGAGATTTCAGCCGAATCGCTGTTGATCTCCTCGCGCACCGTCGGAGCCGATTGCAGCTTGCCGTCGAGCACGATGGCCAGCTGCCCGGTACGGCCCGTGCGCTGGTTGTTTTCAGCAATGGTGCGCGTGACCGCGGCGAATCGCTTGCGCCCTTCCTCGGTGAAACGGAGGATGATTTTGAAGCGGCCATATTCATCCATCACGGTATAGGCATTGGCCATGCTCTCCCCGGTCATCTCGGGGATACGTTTCACAAACAGGTCCTGGGTCGAGATGTCGCCATTCCTTGTTTCATTGCTGAGCGTCAGCACCTCGTAGCCAAGGGGCACATCCACTCCGGGGCCCGGCATTGCCGAGGGATGCACGATGCGGAATTCGAGCCGCGCCGGCTTCTTGACGCTGTCCACGACCTCAGGATTGTCCTTGGTACTGACTCCCGGAAGCTGAACCTCGATGCGGTTGTCACCGATCGGACGGATGATTGGCTCTGCGACACCCAGGCCATCGATACGCTGGTGCAGGATTTCGACCGCCTTCGCGAGCTTCTCCTTGCGTTCGTCCTGCCTTACCTCCGAAAGCGCCTTGTTGTCGACTTCGAGCGTGAAAGCGACGCCACCGGCGAGGTCCAGACCCGCCTGCAATTTGGCCTTCGACCGTTTGAGCAGCTCATCGAGAAGCAGGGAATTGCGGCGTTCGATGTTCCTGACGTCGCCCAGATTGACTTTGGGAAAATACTGCAGCGCCAAGTCGATCCTGCGTTCCTTTGCAATTTGCTTGAGGGCGACAAACGGCGTCTGGGCCGGCTGGGCGCTCGCAGCGCGGGCACTCGCCTCATCCACAAGGGAGGCGAACTCCTTTTCCTTGGCCGTGGCGGCCGACTTTGCATAGTCGACGAAGTCACGGCTTTTCAGCGGCAAAAGCGTGATGAGCGCCCATGTCAGAATGGCTATGCTCAGCACAATTTTCCAGATGTTGCGTTTGATCATGGGGGAGTTTGGTTAAAGTCTGCCCGGTCTCATGCGACGGCAGGAGAACGGATGCGCGATCCTGATTATCCCGGCCTGAACCGGGTCCCTTATTTCGCCGCCGAAGCGTTATCCGCCTTCTTGACGACCGCGTGAACAAAACTCTTGCCCAGTTCGATCTTGGTCGTGTCCGCCACACGCACAATGAACCGGTCGTCCTTCACCCCCGTAACAGTCCCATAGACCCCACCTGTTGTCACGATTTCATCCCCCGGTGACAGCGCCTGCAGCATCTTCTGGTGTTCCTTCTGCTTCTTCCGCTGCGGCGCAATCATGAAGAAATACATGGCCGCAAAGATGAAGATGATCGGAAGGAACTGCATCAGGGGGTTGCCGGTGGGGGCGGCCGGGGCCTGGGCAAAGAGGGGATGGACAACGTCGGACACGAGAAGCATGGAGCGATTTGCGTATTGAAGGTTTTGGAAAAAGAAACACGCATTAATCCCGGCTCCCAACTTCAAACGCAAGCCATAACCCGTCGCATCGATTTCTGCATTGAAAAGCAAAACCTCCTCAACCTGGACAGTCGCCCAGTCGGAAGAACTTTACGGCTTCAAGCGCTGGGGCGCCGGGCATTTCGGCGTTGATTCAGCCGGATTCGTCAACATCGAGCCATGCTCGGACGGGCGGTCCATCCGCATCATGGACGTGATCGACGAAGCGGTCGGCATGGGCCTCAAGGCCCCGGTCGTGATCCGTTTCCAGGATCTCCTCCGCCATCGCGTCGTGCAGTTGAACGAACTTTTCCGGAAAGCGATCAAGGAGGAGGGCTACAAGGGCGACTATCGCGGTGTTTTCCCCATCAAGGTCAACCAGTTGCGCGAGGTCGTCGACGAAATCATGGCGGCCGGAAAGGACTACAATTACGGTCTTGAGGCGGGCTCGAAGCCCGAGCTGATGATCGTGCTCGCCCTGCACGAAAACAACAACCGGCTGATCATCTGCAACGGCTACAAGGACCACGACTACATCCGGCTCGCGCTCCTCGGACGAAAGCTCGGGAAAAAAATCATCCTCGTGGTGGAGCAGCTCTCCGAAATCGACGACATCATCAGGATCTCGGCAGAGACCGGCGTGAAGCCGATGATTGGCTTTCGCGTCAAATTGCAGACGCGAGGCGAAGGCAAATGGGCCATGTCGACGGGCGACAATGCCAAGTTCGGCCTGAATACCGCGGAAATCCTGTTTGCGAGCGAAAAGCTCAAGGCGGCCAAACTCACCCAGTCGCTGCGACTCCTCCATTTCCACATCGGATCACAGGTCCCGAATATCATCACGGTGAAGAACGCCGTGATCGAGGCCTCACGCTTCTATTGCCAACTCATCAAGATGGGTTTCCCCATGGGCTATCTCGACGTCGGAGGGGGGCTCGGCATCGACTACGACGGTTCGCGCACGAACTTCGAGAGTTCGATGAACTACTCCGTCGAGGAGTACGCGCGCGACGTTGTCCACAACATCAAGGAGATCTGTCGCGAGGGGGGGGTTGCCGTGCCTGATATCGTGAGCGAGTCGGGCCGCGCCGTCGTGGCACCCCATTCGCTGCTGGTGTTTGAAGTCTTCGAGCGGATCAACAAGCGGGAGTCGCTGGGAAAGCAGCACCAGCCCAGGGAGAAACACAAGATCGTCACCGATCTCGAGCTCCTTCTCAAGAACAAGCAGAAGCAGGGGCGTCTGGAACGCTACCACAATGCGGTGCAGAAGAAGGAGGAGGCCATCTCGCTCTTCAATCTCGGCTACCTCGATCTGGGCAATCGCGCAGCGGCCGAACAGCTCTTCTGGCGAATCTGCGAGCAGCTCGCGAAAGAGAGCCGCGACACCGGCTACCAGCCCGAGGAACTGCGTGAACTTCACCAGTTGCTAGCAGATCAGTACGTCTGCAATTTCTCCGTATTTCAGTCGCTTCTCGACCATTGGGCGCTCGGCCAGCTATTTCCAATCACCCCGCTTCACCGCCTGAACGAGAAGCCGACCGTGAATGCGGTGCTCGTTGACATCACCTGCGACTCCGACGGCGAGATCAGCCGGTTTGTGGACCTCCAGGACACGAAAGACTACCTCAACCTACATCCGCTCAACGGCAAACCCTACTACCTGGGCGTATTCCTGACGGGCGCCTACCAGGACATCATGGGCGATCTCCACAACCTGTTCGGCCGTGTCAACGAGGTTCACGTCTTTCTGGAATCCGACGAACCGAACGGATTCTACATCGAGGAGGCACTTGCGGGCAGCCGCATCGCAGACGTCATCGAAGGCGTGCAGTATCAGCAGGAGGAACTCTGCCGCAGGATGAAGGCGCAGATCGACGCAGCCACGCGCAAGGACATGGTAAAGCCCCGCGAGGGCGTGCGCCTTCTCGAGCTCTACGAGAGCCAGATGTTGAACAAGACCTACCTCAATATCAGCCAGACCGGTCCGGCAAAGCGGAAGCCCAGGGCCTGAGTGTGCCGTCCGCGCATTCGCGGCATGGGACCGTATTCAACACCCCTGCTCACCGCCGCGAGTACCGGCCTTTGACGCATTTTCCGTTTCAGGCAGTTCCGCAATCCGGTCACGACATTCTCAGCTGACCGTTGCCTGGCGTTTCGGAGAAACAAATGCGGCTGACCGCCTCATCGAAATCCGCCGCTCCCCGGATGATCTCGATCTCAAGACGCAGATAGTACAGGGGAACGGGACACGGCAGGTCCTCGACAATGCGCACCGCATCCTTTTCCGTCGTGACCAGAAACTCCACGCGCTTTTCCAGCGCTTCGCTGAAAAGGGAGACAAAATCCTCGTAGCCAAAACGGTAGTGATCCAGGAACCGCCGCGTAAACCGCACATTTGCCCCCAGGTCGCGCAGGAATTTCTCGAAACTCTCCGGCGCGGCAATCCCGCAAAAAGCGCCCACCTTCCTCCCCTTCAGCATCGACAACGGCGCCCGGAAATCCGGCGCATCGGGTGAGGCCCCGAAACGCTGGAGGTACTGCGGACGGTGCATGCATTCAATGATGTCGGCTCCGGGATTGTGCTCCTTGATGATCGATTCCATCTCGAGATCCCGCCGTCCATCCGACTTTGTGAGAAACACATAGCTCGCGCGACGCAGGTGCTTGATCGGCTCTCGCAGGATTCCTCGCGGCAGAAGATGGCCATTGCCAAAGGGATTGGTCTTGTCGACGAGCAGCAGGTTCAGGCTCCCCTTGAGAGGCAGGTATTGGAATCCGTCATCAAGCACGAGCGTGTCACATCCGAAGCGCTTGATTGCAAATGTGCCCGCCTTGACCCGGTCCTTGTCCACAAGCACAACCACCCCCGGAAGATTTCTGGCGAGCATGTAGGGTTCGTCACCAGCGTTTTCGCTGTCGAGGAGCACGTGGCTGCCGTCGCTCACAATGCGCGGAGGCGGTGAAGCGGCATGCGTCAGCCAGTTCCATCCCCGCCTCCAGATTGGCGGCCTGCGACTCCGATACCCGCGCGAAAGGATGGCAACCTTCCGCCCCCGATCGCGCAGGGCGCGGGCAAATTTTTCCACGACCGGCGTCTTGCCGGTCCCCCCAACGGTCAGATTGCCGACTACAACGACCAAGCATCCCAGCGGCTGGTCATGAAATATCCGCTGACGGTACAGCCAGAGCCGGGCCTGGACCACTCCATTGAACAACGCGGAAAGCGCCTGAAGGAAACCCGCGTAAACCATTGCCATCGTGTCCTCCCGGCGACCGAAAATCACGTCGATAGTATAGGATTCGAACGTCGTGAGTTTCTTTTTCAGCCAGGACGACATGCGATTGTGGGGGGCAAACGGGGTTGACGGATGATTCGCGTAGGAGATTGTCTGGCGGTTCTGCCGGTCTCTTCCTTTCCATGCAATCCATCTCCATGCCTACTTCCAGTGTCCGATGGGCGCATGCAGGTCATTGAGACCGTCCGTATTCCTTTTCCCATGAGCTACAAACTGTTCATTCCAGGCCCGATCGCCGTATCGGCCAAGTCCCTTCAGGCGATGGCCCAGCCCATGATCGGTCACCGCAGCAATGACTTCGTGGCGCTTTACAACGCCATTCAGCCGAAGCTGCAGTCGCTGTTCGTGACAAAGGATCCGGTCTACCTTTCAACCAGCTCCGCGTGGGGTGTCATGGAAGGCGCCGTACGGAATTTGACGCGCTCAAAGGTCCTCAACTGCATGAACGGCGCGTTCTCGGACAAGTGGAACGATGTTGCCGTGCGCTGCGGCAAGGGAGCCGGTGCCCTTAAATTTGAATGGGGCCAGCCCGTCGACCCGGCTGCCCTTCGAAAGGAACTCCAGACTGGCGCATACGACACGGTCACGCTCATTCACAACGAGACTTCCACGGGGACGATGAGTGATCTCGCTGCGATCGCCGCCGTGTTGAGGGAGTTTCCAGACGTGGTGTCCATCGTCGATACCGTCAGCTCCTTCAGCGCTGTCGCCATCGAGAAAGATGCCTTGGGACTCGACGTCATCGTCACGGGTTCGCAAAAGGCGCTCGCGCTGCCCCCTGGTCTCTCCCTGATCACGGTTTCCAAGCGCGCGCTGGAGCGCGCGGCGCAGGTCAAGGAGCGGGGCTACTATTTCGATCTTCTTGAGTTTCAAAAGAATCACGAGCAGGGCATGACACCGAGCACTCCGGCTATTCCGCTCATCTATGCGCTGAGATCTAAGCTGGAGGATATCGAAGCCGAGACCGTACCCGTCCGTCATGCCCGGCACGTTCGACTCAACGAAAGGATGCGCTCGTGGGCGTTTGCGAAGGGCTTCCGTCTCTTTCCATCGGAGGTATACGGATCACGGACCCTGAACTGTTTCGCAAACACCCTGAATTACGATCTTCCAGCGCTCAACAAGACACTGAAGTCCAAACATGGACTCGTGATCGACGGGGGCTACGGAAAACTCAAGGGCAAGACGTTTCGCATTTCGAACATGGGGGACGAGACAGACGAGAGCATCGCCCAGCTGATCCAGGCTCTCGATAGTGCGCTCGCCGAAACTCCAAAACTTGCGACGCCCTAGACCGGGCAGAATTCATGGCCGGTAAGGTTGCGAATTTTTAGATTTGCAACCTTTTGTTTATCAGTCGCTTTCAATCAACAAAGCGCTGAAGAACCAGCCCCTCAGGGGAATTATTCTATTACCTTCAAGGAAACTTAACCTTGAAATCGGCGCCGTCGCTGCCTAACGCCTCGCCACCACATGAAATCTCTTGTCATTGCCGAGAAGCCCTCCGTTGCGACCGATCTCGCGCGTGCACTCGGCAAGATCCCCAAAAAGGGAGATGTCTACGAAAACGACGAGTACGTGATCGCAGCCGCCGTCGGCCATCTCGTGGAACTCGAAATGCCGGAGGACATCGACAAGAAGAAATACGGATTCTGGCGACTTGAGGCGCTCCCGATCGTCCCTGAAAAGTTCGGTCTCAAGCCGATTGCAGATTCAAAGTCCCGGTTCGACCTTCTTAAGAAGCTCCTGCAGCGAAAAGATATCACTCAAGTGATCAACGCCTGTGATGCCGGGCGCGAGGGTGAGCTCATCTTCGTTTACATCTACCAATTGGCAAAATCGAAGTTGCCGGTGAAGCGTGCCTGGATGCAGACCATGACGCACGAGGGCATTCGGGATGCCTTCCGGACCTTGCGCGAGGGATCACAGATGGCTGGTCTCGCAGATGCAGCACGCTGCCGATCGGAGAGCGATTGGCTGATTGGGATCAACGGCACCCGTGCGATCACCAAGCGCATGTTCGGCTCCCGTGCAGGCAATGTCGCCTCAGTCGGACGCGTCCAGACCCCCACCCTTGCCATAGTCTTTGCCCGTGAACTTGAAATCCGCAACTTCCGTCCGCGCCCGTTTTGGCGCGTCACCGCCCAGTTTCAGGTGGCGAAGGGGACCTATGAAGGCGTCTTTCAGCGCCAGGATTTCAAGCGCGCCGAAAATGACGACCACGACCGTATCGATCGGATCTGGGATGAGGCGACAGCCAAAGCCGTGCTGGCCGCCTGCACGGACCACCCGCCAGCCCTCGTAAGCGAGGAAAAGAAAGCTTCGAATCAGGCAAGTCCCCGCCTGTACGACCTCACAACCCTGCAACGGGAAGCAAACAATCGATTCGGCTTGCCGGCACGGCGCACGCTCCAGATCGCGCAGGCCCTCTATGAGCGCCACAAGGTCATCACCTACCCGCGCACCGACTCACGTGCACTCCCGGAGGACTACATGCCCACCTGCCGGGAAACACTAACCTCGCTGGGTGGAGACCTGTCCCGCCATGCGCGGGCGGTTCTCGACCAGGGCTGGCTTCGCCCGAACAAGCGGATCTTCAACAACGCGCAGATTTCCGATCACTTTGCCATCATCCCCACGACCACCGAACCGTCGTCCCTGGATGAGATGGAAACCAGGATCTACGACATGATCACGCGGCGTTTCGTGGCGGTCTTCCATCCGTCGGCTGAATTCGATGTCACCACCCGGATCAGCACGGTCGCGAAGACATTTTCCTTCAAGACCGAGGGCAAGGTGCTCACATCCCCGGGCTGGCTGGCGGTCTACGGCAAGACGGCACTCGATGAAGACGCCCCCGATTCCAAGGCCCTGCCAGCCCTCTCGCCCGAGGACAATGGCAAGGCGGCAACTGTCGACGCGCGCCTTCACGCGGAAACCACCAAGCCTCCCCCCCGCTACACCGAAGCCACGCTCCTTTCCGCGATGGAAGGTGCGGGCAAATTGATCGACGATGAGGATTTTGCGGAAGCCATGAAGGAGCGCGGGCTGGGCACACCCGCAACACGGGCCGACACGATCGACGGACTCATCAACCAGAAATATCTCGAGCGAAACCAGCGTGAGCTGGTTCCCACGACAAAGGCGGAGTCGCTCCTTGAGTTTCTGTCCGCCGTGAAAGCCGACGCCCTGACCAAGCCGGACATGACGGGGCAATGGGAATACAAGCTGCGCCAGATGGAGCACGGCAAGTTCCTGCGCGAAACCTTCATGGCCGAGATCGTCGACGTCACCAGAGGGATCGTCGATCGCACCAAGTCCTTCGAGGAGGACGGCTCCAATTCACGTCTCACGGAAATCGTTTCCCCCACCGACGGCAAACCGATGTTTGAAACGCTCCGCGGCTACAAGTCGCAGGACGGCACCCTCATGGTCTACAAGGTCATGAGTGGCCGAAAACTCGAAGAGTCCGAAGTGGCGCAACTGGTTGCCACGGGCGAGATCGGACCACTCGATGGATTTGTTTCGTCCAGGACCGGCAATCGCTTCCCGTCGAAGATCCGGATTGTGGATGACGAAAAAAATTCCGGCCGTCGGAAAGCCGAACTTGATTTCGGCAACAAGGTCGACGTCAACACGCTCGAACCTTTCTGGACCGATTCGCGATCAGGCGCCGAACTCTGTGAGGCACCAACAAGCTACATCCTGCGCGAACGCGAGGGCGACGCATGGAAGGAAAGCTTCAAGGTGGGCCGCCTCATGTGCCAGAAACCCATCACGCGGGAACAGGCGATCCAACTCGTCGAGAAGCAGAAAACCGACCTTATCGAGGGTTTCATTTCCAAAAAGGGCCGTCCCTTCGACGCCTATCTCCTGCGGCAGGGCGCCAAGATCGCCTGGGAGTTCCCTCCGCGAAAGCCGCGCGAAGGGGCAAAGAACGCCGATGGCACACCCCGCGCGCCAAGAAGGAAGGCCCCCTTGGATCTTTCAAAAGCGCGCAAGGTGGGCGAAAGCAAGGTTCACGACGGCGAACTGTTGGAAACAGCGGACTCCTTTATCGTCGCAAAAACCAATGCCGACGGAACCCCGCGCGCGGTTTTCCAGATGAAGAAGGAAGTGTGCGGCAAGGAAATCCCCCTCGAGGAGGTCGAACGCCTGGTTGAAACCGGACGGACAGGACTCATCGATGGTCTGATTTCCAAGCGCGGCACCACCTTCAGCGCCTACTTCGTGCTCTCAAAGGACAAGAAGAAGACGGAATTCGAATTTCCACCCCGCTAGCTCTGGGATTCCAGCATTTCGCTCATCACAGGCCCGACATCCGTCGATTGCAGTTTGCTGTGTTCCCCACCGGGGGGCCTGTCGTACCCGGTTCCGACACCGGGCAACTCATGCTCCCGTCTCGGGCCCCGCCTTCCCTCCGGCCGGGGGCTCCTGAAGGGGGGATTTCCCGCCTGCCGGATAATCCCCTTGTCCACACGGGACACATTTTGATAGGTTGTTCCTCCATTGTCCCGCCTCCACCTATGATCGTCACCACCGCGCAGCTGTTCAAACACGCCTACGGCAAGTACGCCGTTGGCGCCTACAACATCAACAACGCCGAACAGGCCATGGGCCTTTTCAAAGGAGCCCTGCTTTCCAAGGCCCCCTTCATCATCCAGATTTCCAAGGGCGCCCGCAACTACACGGACAAGCGCATGCTCGAGGCGATCATTCGCGCCGCGGGCGAGATTTTTCCGGATGCCATCTTTGCCGTGCATCTTGATCACGGCGACGAGACCACATGCTACGATTGCATCAACTCGGGCTTTTTCAGCTCCGTGATGATAGACGCCTCCCACGATCCTTTCGAAAAGAACATCGAGATCACCAAACGCGTCGTGGATGCCGCCCACAAGAAGGGCATTTCGGTTGAAGCCGAACTGGGCATGCTCGGCGGCGTCGAGGAGGACATCAAGGTAGAGGACGGCCACGCCACCCTGACAAATCCCGCAGAGGCCGAGGAATTCGTGAAACGCACCGGCTGCGACTCACTCGCCTGCGCCATCGGCACCTCCCACGGTGCCTTCAAGTTCAAGGGAAAACAGTCGCTTCATTTTGACGTGCTCCAGAAAATCAAGGCACGCCTGCCTGGCTTTCCGCTGGTCATGCACGGATCGTCATCCGTTCCGCAAGACGAAGTCGCACGGATCAACGCCGCCGGAGGCTCCATCAAGGACTCCGTTGGTGTCGACACCGCCGAATACCTCCCCGCCGCCAAGCTCGGCGTCACCAAGATCAACATCGACACCGATGGCCGCCTCGTCTGGACCCGCGTGCATCGAGAATTCTTCCGCGACAAGCCCCAGGAGTTCGACTTCCGTCCGCCGGGCAAGATTTTCATGGATGAATACGCCAAGTTCATCTCGAGCCGCAACCACCTGCTCGGCTCCGCCAACCAGCTCGACGACCTGCGCGCCTCCCTGAAGAAATAATCCCTGGGAATCGCCTGCACCTTTGAAAGCGCGGCCCCTGCGACCGCGCTTTTTTGTGCACCGACGCGGCCGTCGCCCGCCGCATGTTTCGAGCCACGTTTGATTCCCCCACGTTCCGCGGGCCTCAGGACCGCCCCCGCAGCAACTCCTCAGCATGCGCGAGCGCACTTTTCGCCGAGCGGTCGCCCAGCATGCGTGCGAGTTCGCCCACGCGTCTTTTGCGATTTGCCTCAATGGGCGTGATGCTCACCACTGCACGCTCGCTGGTCTGATCCTTTTCCACGACAAGATGGAAATCCCCTTGAGCCGCCACTTGGGGAAGATGTGTGACACACACCACCTGGCGGGATCTGCCGATGGCGGCCATCTTCTCTCCCACGACGCGGCCGATTTCGCCGCCGACGTTGGCGTCCACCTCATCGAAGACCAGCACGGGGACCGCATCGAGATCGGCCAGCACCGCCTTCAGCGCCAGCATCACCCGGGCCAGCTCACCGCTCGAAGCGATACGATTCAACGGCAGCGGCGCCTCGCCTACGTTGGGAGAGAACAGGAATTCCACACGGCAATCTCCATCAGGTCCCAGATCTTCCAGCGGCACGAGCCGGACCAGAAAATCCGCCTTCCTGAATCCAAGCCCGGCAATCTCCTTTGCGGCGATCCTTGACAGCTCACGCGCCCCCTTTTCACGAAGCCGCCGCAATTGGGAAGCCTCCGCGATTGCGGCCCGGTGAGAGGCTACAATTTCACTTTCAAGCCTCGCCAGCGTCCCGTCCAGATCTCCCTGGACCTCGAGCCGGCGTCGCAGGTCTTCCCGGGCTGCGGCAACCGCGGGGATCTCCCGGCCATGTTTGCGCTGGGCGTCGAGCCAGGCATTCATGCGTGCGGTCACCGCTTCAACCTCCTCGGGTTCAAAGCTGAGTTCCTGCGCCAGGCGCTCGAACTCGCCACTCAACTCACCGAGTTCAACCGACGCTGCAGCCAGGCGCCCGGCAAGCTCTCCGCTGGAGGGATCAATCGATTCCAGCGTCTTCGCTTCGCGCACCAGCGCAGCAATGCGAAGGCCCGCTCCCTCCTCGCCCGACAAACCGGCTGCGATGGCCATCGCCCGTTCGATGATTTCCTGGGACCGGTTCAGGCGTTGAAAGCTGCGTTCAAGCGCCTCGATCGCCTCTTCGCTCAAGTCCAGCGCATCCAGCCGGGCGAGTTGATTCTCGAGATACTGAATCTGCTCCGGTGAAAGTCTTGTCTCGGCAAGTACGCGATCCCTCTCGCTGACCCTTGCCCGCCACTCCCGATATTTTGAGCGATACGATTCCAGCACAGCCCCGCTCCTCGCAAACAGGTCGAGCAGTTCAAGCTGGCACGCTTCCTTCAGGAGGCGCCGCGGCTCGTTCGGACCATGGAAATCAATCCAGCATTCACCCAATGCCTGAAACGCCGCCAGCGTGGCCAGACTCCCATTCACCAAGAGCCGTGGCGCCTTTTCGCGGGAGACACTGCGCTTAAGCACCAGCAGCCCCTCCTCCGACTGCGGCAGCCCGAGGGATTCCAGCATGGCATCGATCCGCTGCGCGTCCTTGAAAAACAGGGATGCCTCCACCTCGCAGGCCGCCGCACCCTGCCGGATGACGCCCTTGTCGGCCCGTTCACCGGCAAGCAGGCTCAATGCCCCGAGGAGGATGCTCTTGCCCGCTCCTGTCTCGCCGGTCACGACAGTGAAGCCCGCTTCAAAATCGAGCGCCACTTCCTCGAGCAGGGCCAGATTCCGGATTTGCAGCGACTGTAGCATGCTCCTAACGCGCAAAAATCGGGCCGCGTTTCAAGGATCCGATGCATTCTTCCGTCGATTGGAGGGCAATGTCCGTCACAAAGGCCTGAGATGCCATTCCTGCCAGCGCTCATAGCCGGCCTGAAGCGGAATGGATTGTTCGGGCGGAATTGCACGGTCCTCCCGGAGATCGAAGGAGGCAAAAAGTCTGGTGGCCTGATCGGCCGCGATTGGAAAGGGCGGGCCATCCGGATCCGTTCCGTAATAGAAAAACCCCGCCAGCATGCCTCCCGGCCGAAGGAGCTGGACCATGCGGGCCACATATTCCGGCCAGCGATGCGGTGGAAGGGCGCAAAGGAAGGCCCGCTCATAGATCAGGTCAAAAGGTCCCTTGATGTCATCGCTGAAGAAATCGGCTTGCCGCACCAGCGGAGCCAGCGGACCCAGAACCTCTCGCGCCCGGGCAACGGCCGCGGGCGAGAAGTCGATCGCCAACGGCTGCCATCCCACGTCATGGAAGGCCCGCACTTCGTATCCCATGCCACACCCGGGGAGGAGGACGATGCCGGTTTCTCCCACCTGCTTCAAATAGCCAGCAAGCGCGGGCGGCACCCGTTTCAGGTCCCAAGGCGTCTGACCCGAAAGGTACCGGCTGTTCCAGAACTGAGGATCGGAGCTGTCCATGGAATTTGCCTGCGTGTGTATCTCTTGATTGTCCCGTTGGATCCGGACAATACGCAAAGCTGCCCAGCTTTCTCCGGACCGCAATCAGGTCGGCAGCGAATTGAATCCGCGGCTTTTCGCGAATTCGAGGCACTTGGCAAGGCTTTGCACCCCTGCGGAGCAGGTCGGGTGAGTCAGCGACGCGGCAGCCGAACACACCCCAAGGTGCAGGCATTCCCTCATGTCCCACGCCTCGTGCAAGCCATACAGGATGCCGGCCGCAAGCGCATCGCCGGCTCCGGCAGCCCCTGCGATCTCGACAGTCTCGAGTCTCACGCTTGGCTGCCAGTGCACGGCTCCCGCCACGTGCAAAGCCAGCACTGCTTCAGGGAAGTGAATCACAACCCAGGAACGCACTCCGGCTCCAAGCAGGCGCCTTGCCGCCTCGACGACCGCCTGCACATGGATCCGGTGATTCTCGCGAAGAACGATGCCCGTCAGTTTCTCCGCTTCGAAATCATTCGCGAATAGCACGTCAACAAAGGGAAGCGCCGGCAGGACGATGCTCGGAAACCGCCCACTGTCCTCGCTGACACAATCGATGGATGTCCGCAGTCCAGCAGCCTGTGCACGCTCGAGAAGCAGGCCGGCGCGCGACATCCCGTCGGTGACGGCATCCAGGCGATCCAGTAGCAAAAGGTAGCCAAGGTGGAAGAGCCGGGCGTTCGTCGTCGAGAAATCCACGTGTTCGATGTCAAAGTGCGCATTGGCTCCGCGTTGATGGAAGAACGTCCGCCGCCCGGTGTCGCGCACGGTCATCACATCGGTGTAACTTGTGGGAGCCTCAGCCGTGACGCGCAACTGGGACGCTTCAATGCCCCTCGCGCGGCAGTCCGCGAGAATCGACCGGCCGTTGTCGTCGTCACCCACCAACCCGGCTCCGGCAAGGGGGAAGGCGGCGCCAAGATTCGCCAGGTCGACAACGATGTTGTAAGGCGAACCGCCATTGCCCGAAGACTGGCTGCAAATTGACGCGAGAGTATCCTGGGCTGGCCAGCGATCGATGATCTTGACGTGATCAACAATCCAGTTTCCCGCAGCGAGCAGGCCGTTTCGCATGGCTAGCGGAGGGAAACGACCTTCTGTTGCCGATGCGACTGCAGCGCAGCCGCCCACCACTCATGGGACGCCACCGCCTCATCAGGAGTCGCGCATCCGAACCTGCCCTCGAGCCTGCTCGCGCGCTCCGCCAGAAAGGCCGCCCACATCTGCATCAGCACATCCGGGAAACCCGGCTCGAAGATTCCACCCGTGATCGTGCGGAACGGCATGCCAAATCCCAGATCCGTCTTTTCCCACCACTGCTCCTTGTCCCTGCGGTAGGTCCAGAGCGTCTTGGGTTCCTTGGTCGAATAGCGGGCACCTCGATCGGTCCCCATAATCTCAATGTACCAGGTATTGGTTTCCGTCGGCGCCATCCGCTTCATCTCGAGAGTCATAGGCACAACCTCACCACCGATGGTCGCGTTGCCATGCAGCAGGGCATTGTCCCAGGTATCACAGGGGGCAGTGCCTCCCTTGCCGTCGGGACGGACCGCATGGATCTTTTGAAGCTGAGCGTAGAGCGACGCAGGACTCCACCCCAGGCGCAGCAGCACGTGGGCGACATGAAGGCCGAGGTCACCCATGACGCCTATTTCTCCGCAATACTGCGACTGTCGCTTCCAGTTGATCGGCTTGTCCGGATCGAGATCGCTCGAATGAAGAAAGCCCGCTCGTACACTGATGATCCGCCCGAGCGCTCCGGATGCAGCGAGCCGATGCACACGCTGCACTCCTGGAAGGAATGGGAACTCACTCGACACTCGCACGAAACGGCCCAGGCGGGCGGCCTCATCCCGGATCCTGCGCGCGGCCGCAAGATCGATGCCAAAGGGCTTCTCGGCGAGCAGATCCTTCCCTGCACGCAAGACATCGAGATAGATGGCCTCGTGCAGATGATGGGGCACCGCGACATACACGACATCGACCTGACTGGACGCGAGCAACTCGTGATGTTTCCCCGTGAGCAGGCTCACCGTCGGAACCTGCCTGAACCAGTCCAGCAATCCGGGCTGCACATCGCAGACGGCGGCGAGTTCCGCGCGAACAGGAAAGTTCTCGAGGGCAAACCAGCGGGCAAATGCGGAGGCGGCCTCCCGTCCCATAAGCCCGCCGCCAATGATGCCCACTCGTACCGGTGTCATTTCTGATGTCATTTCTTGAATGGAAAATGGATTGAGGAGGATTCCTGCGGCGGTTGTCTCGCGAAAGCGTTCATTGCCACCCGCTTTTCACCGGCTTCCGGCGACTCGAATAACGACGCCCGCCCTGCGAAGCTCCGTCCCATCGGTCTTTGGGGGCCGCGCATCCGTGACGAAGCGATGAAACCTGGCCCAGGGGGCGATCAGCACGGCAGCCGACTGGTTCCATTTGGACGCGTGGGCAACGAGGAAACGAAGCTTCGCGCGGGCGCATGCCATCTGCTTCACCGAAGCCTCCGACAATTCCGTCGTGAAGGCGCCATCCTCCCCATCGAGACCGGAGGCGCCGACCACCGCAGCGTCAAAATGAAAGGCCTTCAGCCAGTCCAGGGCAACTCCGCCCACCAGGGCAAGACTGACCGGACGTACCTCCCCGCCAATGCCAACCACCCGGGCCTTCGCCTCCCCGGCGAGCGCAAGCAGCGGGATCGAGTTGGTCACGATCGTGAGTTCGTCTCGCTCAATGAGACGGCGCCCGATCTCGAGGCAGGTAGTGCCTGAATCCACGAATAGGTGGCCCCGTACAGGGAGTTCCTCGGCGGCGGTGCGGGCAATGGCGGCCTTCGCCTCAACCGCATCAACCGCCTTGTGCTCGAAGCCGGGTTCGGGCCTCTGATAATTGATCCTGAGTGCTCCTCCGTGCGCCCGGACAATTTTCCCAGCATCCTCCAGCAGGCGCAGGTCCCTGCGGATCGTGATTTCGGAGGCGTCAAAATGCTGCGCCAGCTCGCCCACGGTGAGCCGGTGTCTTTGCTGAAGCAGCGCCTCAATAGCGCCAAGGCGCTCCTGTACAAACATGCGCCAATAGAGATTCGACCAAAGGAATCACGCAAGCCAAAAGATCATTTATGATCAGAATCGACCAGATATGATCAAACGGTCAGGTTGCGACCTGTTTCAGGCGGGAAGCCGGCCGGCTGGCGCGAAGACCACTCCGGAATGGGATGATGATCGGCGAACAGGGCTCGCCCCCGGATTGCCGTTCGATCTGCAAGAACAGGGCATCGGCGATTTCTTTCGTGCTGCTGTAGAGGTAGGAAACCTCCAGGGGGCACAGAAAGTTGATCTCCGCATGCTTGTGTACCACGAGCTTCAGATCGCGCGGCACATCCACGCGCTCCTCAAGTACAGAAAGGACCAGGCCCGTGACACTGGTGTCGGGAAACACGACCAGTCCATCCGGACGCTGCGGCTGCCTCCAGATTTCCTTGAATTTTCTGTATCCAAACTCCTCCTGCGACTCATCGCGCACAAAGCCATGGGCCATCCGGAACCATTCATTGCGCACTTCAATCCCCTGCGCCCTGCAGAGTGCGGAAAATCGGTGATAGAAATCGCTGCCGGCGGCCGCCTTTCGCCGCTCGGGCTCGATGATCGAGATGATGCCGGCCGACCTGCAGCCCTGCTTCCTGAGCAGGGAGACCGACGCCGCGGCGAACTGGTCAAAATCGAGCTGAACGCGATTCGGCACCGGAACGCGGGTGAAGTACGAACACAGCGCCGGCAGAGGCTGAAGCCAGGTCACGACTTCGCGGGGTACATCTGTCGCAATGATCGCCTGGATTTCACGTCGCTCCGCAGACGCCGCAAGGTCCGCCCACACCTCGCCTCGCCGCTTTTCGTTTCGCGGATCAAACCAGACCCGGACAGCGATGTTGCGCGATTCGAGCAGCCGCGCGAGTTCAACGTGCACCGCTCGCTTGAACGCATTTGCCTGGTTCTGCCAGATGTTCGAGTCATAGTAGATCCCGACCGTTGAAAGCCGGGCACTGCGCTCGCTCACAAAGGTCCCGATCTTTGGCTGACGTGTCAGCAGGCCCTCCTTCACCAAGGGGGCAAGGGCGGCATGAATCGTTGCCGGATGGGTCTGCCATTTGACAGCGAGTTCTGTCGATGACGGAAGCTTGGTTCCGGGTTTCAGATCCCCGTTGATGATCAGTGCGCGGATCTGTTCACCGATTTGCCGGTAGACTACCCGCGGACGATCGATTTTCAGCTTGAGTGGGTCAGCCATATATCTGTGAGCTGAACAAAGTGATTTTATGGCTGGCCGTCAATCGGACGTGGTTCCATCCGGCGATCGTCAGGCCCCGAAATTACGGGCGTGGATTGAGCCCCTTCAAGCGGATGAGGCCATCGGCCTCATCGGGTCTCCGGCGGCGGACTCTTGAGATAGGCGATCAAATCCGCGAGTTCATCCCTGGTCATGGACTGCTCCAGACCGTCTGGCATAAGTGAAAGGCTGGAGGCATTGAGTGACAGGATGGAGCTCCGCATCACCACCTCATCCGTCCCAAATGCCGTACGAAGTGTCAGGCTCGCATCCGTTTCCGTCAGGATCCGTCCCGAAAGCATCCGTCCGTCCGGGGTGGCGATTGAAACCGCCTGATATCCCGGATAAACCTCATAATTTGGCACGAGGATATGGAGCAGCAAAGCATCTGCAGGCTGATTCCGGTTGCCGGAAAGATCGGGGCCGACATGTCCTCCAACGCCATCAAACGTGTGACAGGCAGAGCACACGCGGGTAAACACCAACTCCCCCCGGTGCGCATCGGAAGGAAGCTCAAGGACACTCCGGTACTGCTCGTAAACCTTCATGCGGTCGCCCCCCTGCAAATCCCCGAAAGCCTTTTCAGCACCCGTCCGGATCGCGTCGTCCTTGTCCTTCAACAGACGGTCGCGTTGCACGGGAGCAATCTCCGCGGGCTTGATGGTCCCGCGGGCTATCGCGGAAAAAAGCACCGGAATCATCACGCGCCGCGATACCAGCGAGGCGATAACCGCCTCCCGCAATTGCGGGGTGTAGTGCTCCCAATTCTCAGAACGAATCAGCAACTCCCCTGCACGGGGGTCATCGAAATTTTCCAGTGCCCGAACAGCCTGGAGTTGCAATTCGCGGGGATTCCTTGCGTCAAGCAATCCTCCAAGTGCTGCGCCAGCCTGCTCAAAACGCGTGTAGCCGAGCAACGCCGCGGCATTCATCCGCTCCGCGAGGGGGGCCTTTTCGGAAGCGACAAGGTTGGAGGCATCCGAAAGGAGATCGGAAAGCACCGTCGCATCCGTGGTATCTCTCCCCAGCAACGTTAGCAGCACGCCTTCGGAGCGATTCCGTCCAAACCGGGGTCTGCTGCGCAGTCCCTCCCCCAACCCAAGCATGGGTGGCATCCGTTCCCTGATGGGTGCCCGCTCCTTCAGGATTCCGACTAGAAAGGTGCGACAGGCCTCAAGTGGTGCCGCAGTACCGAACATCTGCCCAAGGTCCTTCATGACCGCCGCGTAGGCCGCCAAATCCGAGTGCTGGAGTCCGCCAATCGCAGCGAGAAACGCCTCCATGCGATCCCCAATGCCACTCAATACCGCAGCGCGCGCCCAGCGATCACCACCATCGCGCAGTGCGATCGATGCCAGTGCAACTGTGGCGCGCGGGTCGGACTGATCACCGAGCACGAGCGCGCATTCGAAGCGTACGCGGGCATCTGGATCCCCAGCCTTTGCGAGCACCCCGTCCAGCAGGCCAGGGTTACCCTTTGTCACCTCGCCTGCAAGAATGACTGCCTGTTCTCTCACAGCAGCATCCCGATCCTTGAGACTGTCGGCAATGACCGCAGTTCGGAGTGAGTGAAGATTGCGCAGGGCCCACAGCGCACGTACACGGGTGGCGGGCATTTCGAATTTGACCGCGATGGCCTCAAGCGGCTGGACCACGTCCTGCTTCCCCCGTTCCAAGAGTCGCATCGATGCTTCCTCGCGCCACCATGAATTCGTCGATTCAAGACGGCTCACCAACGCCTCGGCCGATTCAGGCCGGAGATCAACTCCGCCCGTCCTGACGCCGTGAAAATCATTCCGCACAATCCGGTAGATGCGGCCCGCAGTTTTTCCGCTGCGGAAATCAAACTTTGCACGGGACTCCTCCGGCACATACGCCGGGTGGTCAATTTCACGGCGATACATGTCCGCAACGTAAAGTGCCCCATCGGGTCCGTTGCCCAGAAACACCGGCCGGAACCAAACGTCGGTCGATGCGAGAAACTCCTTTCCTTCATCCGGAGGTACCGATCGAAATGAAGCCCCTTCCGGACGAAGCACCTGACGCTGCACAAGATTCTGCGCCGGTTCACAGATGAACGCATTCCCTCGATGAGCCGGAGTGAGTGCGTCGCCGTCATAGATGAGCACGCCGCAGGCCGAGGTGAACGTGCCGCTGTGCGGCGTCGCCATGAGGCTCGGGATGAAGTCGGCGGTTACCGCCGCACGGCTGATGGGATGAACCCTTGCCTCGGCCATCGATCGGGACACCTCCTCGTCCGTATCGGAGAACGCAAGGTTTGGATTGCGCCGCAGATACTGTTGCGCGAGGACAACATGCAACACGGGGTGACGATTCGAACTCACGAATCGTCGGCCGTACGCATCAAACGTGAGGCCAAACTGTCCACGCCCTCCAACGACTTCGTAAACGAGCGTATCGGGATCCAAGCGGCCGTCCTTGGATGAAAACGCGACAGCCGGCCGTTCAGGGTGTTGCGGCGAGGTCACCTTCCCGCCTGCCAGGCCGCATGCGACGTAGATTTTCCCGTCGAGCCCAAACGTGGGGGAACTGACCCGGAGCTGCCCGGTTCGCACAGCATCAAATCCGGTCAGCACTGCACGACGCACGTCTGCCACTCCATCCCCATCCGTATCCTTCAGGTACAGAATGTCGGGTGCGCAGGTTACAAACACGCCCCCGCGCCACAAAACGATGCCATTGGGATACCCGAGACCGGTGGCAAATTCCGTCCGTCGGTCAAATTTCCCGTCGCCATCGCGGTCCTCAATCAGGGCCACGCGCCCCTCATGGGTGATCGGCTTTCCCTCCATCGGGTCCGGGTATCCCCGGTTTTCCACCACGTACAGCCTCCCGGGGCCATCGAAGGCGAACGCCACCGGATCGACCACGAGTGGCTCCGCGGCAACCAGTTCGATCCGCAGGCCCGCTTCAAGCTGGAAGGAGGAGAGGGCCTCTTCCGGGGTGAGAAACGGGGCCGCCCTGCCTGGTGCCGCACGTGCTCCGCCGGAGGACACAGCAATGCCCACCATGCAAAGCACCAGATTTCCAACGATACGCCAGCGGGGTATTCGATCATATCCGATCATTAATAATCAGACTTGACCACATGGGATCCAAACGCAATGTCAAAGTACTCCCGATGTCATCTTGCCGGTGTTTTGCCGGCGGCCATACCCGTTCCCATGATGAATTCCCTCACCCCCCGCCCCCATCGTCCTTCACCGTGCCATGCGCCCGCGATCCGCATCGGACACGTACAGCGCGCGGTGATCCGCTGCGGCCTCATTCTCGGCATCCTTTCCGCGGGCATGACAGCATGGGGTTCGGCCTCCCAGGAGAAGGCCATCAGCCCCACCGGGGCGGTTGCCTTGTTCAATGGCAGGGATCTGTCGCCGTTTGTGGTGTGGCTGCCTTCCACAGGGGGCCACGCAGATCCGGATCGCGTCTTCACCGTCGTCGACAACATCGACGGCGCCCCTGCAATCCGCAGCAGCGGCCAGCATTTTGGCGGTCTGCTCACCCGGCAGAGTTTCAAAAACTACAGGTTGATCGTGGAATTCCGCTGGGGGCTCGTCACCTGGAAGCCACGCATGAACCGCGCCCGCGACAATGGCATCCTGCTCCATTGCCAGGGAGAACCCGGAAACGCGGGAAAGAATTTTGACTCGCCGTGGATGCGTTCGGTGGAGTTCCAGATCATAGAGGGCGGCACGGGTGACATCATCCTCGTCGGGGGCTTCGATCGTGCGACCGGAAGACTGATTCCGGCGGTCCTTTCCCTGGCGGTGCAACCCGGACAGAAGAATTGGGATCCAACCGGCATCCCCACGGAGTTCACCAAGGGTCGTATCAACTGGCAATACAGG
>JAGOJU010000007.1:7635-110825 GCA_017994935.1 Opitutaceae bacterium | reverse complement strand
CCCACTCTTCGTCATGCTGCGATCCTTTCCCGGCGTCCTCTTCCTCTCAGTCACCTTCATCACCGGTCTCGGCGCCCAGACAGGCACCGATGCATGGAGCGTTGTCTCCCGCGGATCCCTGCGTTCCGTCCTCGCGCCACGATACGACATCAAACTGAGTTCGCCTGCCGCCGGCATTGTCGAAAAAATACTCGTGCCGGAGGGAAGCCGCATCTCCACCGGCCAGCCCATCCTGAGCCTCAAGTCACAGGAGGAGGAGGCGGAGGTCGCGCAGGCAAAGGCATCGCTCCGAGGCACGGAGGCTGACTACGAGCGCGCCAAGAACGACTTCGCCCGCATGGACGCGTTGTTCAAGGAAAAGATCGCGAGCGACAAACAGTTCGAGGAAAGCCGCTCTCTGCTCAAGGTGACGCAGAGCCGCGTGGACCAGGCCAGGGCCATGCTCGCGATCGCGGAGGTCCGCCTCGAAAACCGCACCCTGCGCTCGCCCATCGACGGCATTTTCCTGAAGACCGTCAAATCCGTCGGCGAGGCCGTTGAACGTTTCGAAACCATCGCCCGAGTGGTCGACGCGAGTTCCCTCCGTTTCGTCGTTTTCGGGGATTATTCGCTTCTCGGACGCTTCACGCCAGGCCAGAAGGTCGCCCTGCAGGTGCAGAACTCGCCGGAAGCCGAGTCACGGGTCGAGGGCGTCGTCCTGCATATCGATCCCATCGTCGATTCCACTTCCGGAACCTTCCGCATCATCATCGAGGTCACTCCGTCCGACCGCGCCGTCGCCGGCCTTTCCGCCATGCTCGTGACCAACGACGACAAGCCCGCAGGCGGCGCCAAGGGCTCCGGCCTGGCAAGCGTGGGCAACTAGCGGCGTCATCGAGGGAGGGCGCGTGTTACCGGTGTCCTCATCAGCACGCACTTCTCAATCCCCCCTGGGAGGGGCACGCTTCGTCGTGCCCGGGTTCGCCCTCTGCACCACACCGCCACCCCATTCGCATTCACTGCTCGCCTCATCATCCTCCCCGCTCCGCCATCTCAGCGCCGTGCACGCACGTGTTGTCGGTGTCCGATCCTCAAACCGGGCACGACGAAGCGTGCCCCTCCCGTTGGGGGACAACTGGTTTGCACGCCCGTTGGGGGACGGCCGGTTTGTACGCGCACGGTGGAAAACGACTGGCTTGCACCCTGGGCACTTGCGCACGCTTCGTCGTGCCCGGGTTCGCCCCCTGCACCACACCGCCACCCCATTCGCATTCGCCGCTTGCCTCATCATCCGTCCCGCTCCGCCATCCCAGCGCCGTGCACGCACGTGTTACCGGTGTCCGATCCTCAAACCGGGCACGACGAAGCGTGCCCCTCCCGGTGAGGGACTACTGGTTTGCGCGCACGGTGGAGTGACCCATGACCGCCACTGACCGCGTGAACTCCCTCGAAAACCCCAAACTTTTCACCCTTACCCAGGCCATTGCCGAACGGGAAAAACTCAGGCACGAGGGCAGGAAGCTCGTTCTCACGAACGGAGTCTTCGATCTTCTGCACACCGGACATCTCTCGTATCTGAGACAGGCGCGCGCCTTGGGGAGCGCGCTGTTCGTTGCGCTCAATGCCGATTCGAGCGTAAAGGTCCTCAAGGGACCGGCCCGGCCCGTGCAGACGGAGGCCGAACGCGCCTACGCGCTAGGCGCGCTTGAATGCGTCAGCGGCATCGTGATCTTCCGCGCCCCGCGCCTGACGGAGGAGATCCTGGCGCTAAAGCCGGACGTCTACACGAAGGCCGGCGACTACACCCTGGACAAACTCGACCCCGGCGAGCGCACCGCCCTGCAACAAGTCGGTGCAGTCATCACGTTTCTTCCCTTTCTCCCCGGCTTCAGCACGACACGCCTGATCGAAAAAATCAGGGCCGCGGGCGAAATCTAGGACGTCCTCCCATTCTCAAATTCCCATGCGCGTTGTCATTCTTGGTTCCGGTCGCGGCTCGAACGCTGAAGCTCTGCTGCTCGCCCAGCAGGCTGGCCGCCTCGGTCGCGCCAGCGTGGTCGCAATCCTTTCGGACAAACCCGACGCCGGCATCCTGGCACTCGGACCCCGTTTCCATGTGCCTGCGTCCTTCATCGATCCGGCACCCTTCAAAACCAAACTCGAGGGTGATGGAGAAATGCGCTTCATCAGCGCCGTCACCTCCTGCCGCCCCGACCTCATCGTGCTGGCAGGGTTCATGCGCGTACTGAAACCAGGATTCCTGCGCGCGTTCGAGGGAAAGGTCATCAATCTCCACCCCAGCCTCCTTCCCAGTTTTCCCGGACTCGACGCCATCGGCCAGGCATTCCGCCGCGGCGTAAAGATCACGGGCTGCACCGTGCACCAGGTCACCCTCGAGGTCGATGCCGGTCCAATCCTCGACCAGGCAGCCGTTCGTATCGAAAATTCCGATACAGTCGAGTCGCTCACAGCCAGGGTGCACGCAGCGGAACACGCGCTGCTGCCCGCAGTCGTCGCGCGACTTTCTCAGTCGTGATGATGCCTGCCCTTGCAGCAGGGATCACAGAGGCAGACCAGGCCAACGAGGAGCAGGGGCGCAAAACCGATCAGCAGCGCAATGCGCGAGTCGCCTTCGAGCAGGGTTATGCCTCCGCCGATCAGCGCCAATACCAGCACGACGAGCAGGACATAACGCCGCTTCGGGGATTTGCTGCACGGCGCAGCAGGGTCGGGGTTGGCAACCGGATGAGCCACTGCTGTCAAGTAAAGGCGTGCGGGCTTCCGCCACAAGCTGGAATTGTTCCGTAGAACTACGGAAATTTTTGAACGAAAACGGGTTGGATTGCGTCCAATCCGGGTGGCCGATTCTGAATAACTTGTGAACAGGTGCACAACTCGTCGACCGTCATGCGGTTATTCAGGGGGAACGATCCCACCCGGCCGCGAGATTTCCGTTGTGAATGCGCAGAGGTGAAAGCAGGTTCTGCCGTCATGAGTTCCACCGGATCTGCGGCCTCGCGCAGGCTCCTCGATGAAATCGGCTCTGTCGACGCGGTCGGCATCGAGGAAAGGGTCGCAAAGTATGCCACCCGCTCGATCAAGAAGTCTTCGAAGGTTTTCGGTTTGAAGCTGGCCGTTTCCATGGTGGACCTGACCACGCTGGAAGGGAAGGACACTCCAGGTAAGGTCGCCGCACTCTGCGTAAAAGCCCTGAACCCGCATGTTTCTCCGGATGAATGCAGGTCGCTCGATTCACTGCCGCCCGTGGCAGCCGTGTGTGTCTATCCAGCCATGGTCCGACACGCGCGCCGCCACCTGGGCAAATCATCCCCGGTAAAGATCGCCTCCGTCGCCACGGCCTTTCCAAGCGGCCAGTCCCCTCTCAAGACCCGCCTCGCCGAAGTACGCGCAGCCGTGTCCGATGGTGCTGACGAAATCGACATGGTCATCAACCGGGGGGCGTTTCTCGCCGGCGAATTCGGGCGGGTCCGGGACGAAATCAGCGCAGTCGTCGACGCCTGCGGGTCCTGTGCGCTCAAGGTCATCCTGGAGACAGGGGAGCTTGAGACCTTCGACAACATCCGTGCCGCCTCGTTTCTCGCCATGCGTGTCATCCGCCCCGGCGATTTCATCAAGACGAGCACCGGCAAGACCTCCTCCAATGCGACCCTCGGCAACAACCAGGTGATGCTCGAGGCAATCCGCGATCACTACCTGGACACTGACATCGCCATCGGAATGAAACCCGCGGGCGGAATCCGCACCGCGAAACAGGCCTTGGCATTTCTTGTCGCCGTACAGGAAACGCTCGGCGACGCATGGCTCACTCCCACGCGCTACCGCTTCGGCGCATCCTCCCTGCTCAATGATCTGCTCCGGCAACTGGTGAAGGAGAAGACCGGTGCCTACCAGGCGCCCTATGCCTTCAGCGAAGCCACCGAAAGCTACTGATCCTTTCCCCATGCCCGCACGCCCCGCCGCAAGACGTTCAACCCGGCCCGCACCGGAGCTCAGCTTCGGAGATCTCTGGACGTTCGATCCGGCGCCCGAGACAGCGGATCCGAAGCTCCGGCAGCGCTACGATCTTTTCATCGACGGAAAATTCTCCGCTCCCGTGGCAGGCGCGTATTTTCCGACCATCAATCCCGCCAACGAGCAGACTCTCGCCCAGATTGCCCTCGCCGACAACACGGACGTCGATCTCGCCTACGCCGCAGCGTCACGCGCATTTCCCTCCTGGGCACGCCTCCACGGCCGCGACCGCGGCAAATACCTTTACCGGATTGCCCGGCTGCTCCAGGACCGCGCCCGCGAGTTCGCCGTTGCCGAGACTCTCGATGGCGGCAAGCCGATCAAGGAGTCGCGCGACTTCGATGTGCCCATGGCCGCGGCGCATTTCTTTTATCACGCCGGCTGGGCGGACAAGCTGGAGTACGCTTTTCCGGGTGCGCGCGGCTGGAAACCGCATGGCGTGGTCGGGCAGGTGATCCCGTGGAATTTCCCGCTGCTCATGCTCGCGTGGAAGCTCGCTCCCGCGCTCGCCACGGGAAACACGGTGGTGCTCAAACCCGCCGAAACCACGTCCATCACGGCGCTCAAGCTCGCCGAGATCCTCGCGGAAGCGGATCTTCCCCCAGGCGTGGTCAACTTCGTCACCGGAGCCGGTGATGTCGGAGCGGCCGTGGTCAACCACCCCGCCGCCGCCAAGATCGCCTTCACGGGGTCCACCGAGGTCGGGAAAAAAATCATGCGCGCCTCCGCAGGCTCCGGGAAAAAGCTCACGCTCGAACTCGGCGGCAAGGCAGCCAACATCGTCTTCGAGGACGCGCCCATCGACCAGGCAGTCGAGGGTGTCGTCAACGGGATCTTCTTCAATCAGGGACACGTCTGCTGCGCGGGATCGCGCCTGCTTGTCCAGGAAGGCGTCGCCGATGCTGTGCTCGCCAAACTCAAGAATCGCATCCGTGTCCTTCGTATCGGTGACCCGATCGACAAGAACACCGACATCGGGGCGATCAATTCGCGCGAGCAGCTCGACAAGATACGCCGGCTCGTGAACATCGGCATCAAGGACGGTGCGGAGCTCTACCAGCCTCCGTGCAAGCTGCCGGAAAAGGGATTTTATTTCCGTCCCACCATCCTCAGCGGTGTGCAGCAGAGTCACAGGGTGGCCCGCGAGGAAATCTTCGGCCCGGTCCTGTCGATCCTCACGTTCCGCACCGTCGAGGAAGCCATTGAGAAGGCAAACAATACGGCCTACGGACTGAGCGCCGGTGTCTGGACCGACAAGGGGTCGCGCATCCTGAAGATGAGCACCGAATTGAAGGCCGGAGTCGTTTGGGCAAACACCTACAACCGCTTCGACCCGGCGTCACCCTTCGGTGGATACAAGGAGTCCGGTTTCGGCCGAGAGGGCGGGCGCCACGGCCTCGCCGACTACGTTCAACTGCATTGAGGGCAATCCCATGGCACGACTGATCATCACCAAGACGCCCAAGGTCTATGTCGGCGGAGCCTTCATTCGCTCGGAAAGCGGGCGCACGTTTCCCCTGAAGGACAGCCGCGGCGCATTTGTCGGGCACGTGCCGCAGTGCACCCGCAAGGATCTTCGCAACGCGGTGGAGGCCGCCGCACGCGCGGGCGCGGGATGGGCCCGTCGCACCGCCTTCAATCGGGGCCAGATCCTCTATCGCCTCGCGGAAATGATCGAGGCACGCACCGCCGAACTCGCGGATGCGATCATGCTCGGCGGCACTGCAGCGGCGGCGGCACGGGCCGAGGTGGGCACCGCGGTGGACCGCCTGATCCACTACGCCGGCTGGGCGGACAAGTACGAGCAGGTGCTCGGAAATGTGAATCCTGTGTCGGGCCCCTATTTCAACTTCACGGTCACGGAGCCCATGGGAATCATCGGACTGATCGCGCCGGACGAAGCCCCGCTTCTCGCCCTCGTTTCCCTTTTTGCACCCGCCATCGTCAGCGGCAACGCCGTGGTCGCCCTGGCATCGGAATCCCAGCCCTATCCCTCGATCCTCCTCGGTGAAATGCTCGCAACGAGCGACCTCCCCGGCGGGGTCGTGAACCTGCTCACCGGCTACCGGAAGGAGCTCCTTTCCACCTTCGCCACCCACCAGCATCTTCGCGGCATCGGCGGCACCGCCAGCGCCGACGAGCGCAAGCTCCTGCAATCAGGCGCAGCCGAATCGATCAAACGCGTGAAACTCTCCCCCGCCGAGGACCACTTTGACTGGATGGCCGACTCGGCTCAAAGCCTCTACGCCATCCGCGACTGGCTCGAATTCAAGACAACCTGGCATCCGATCGGATCCTGAATCGGAACCCTTGCCCATGTCCGGGCGCGAAATTCGGCATTCAGGGAAAAATATATTGCCCCGCCGATATAAATGGGACAGGGAAATACATCCGGCCATCCCGCTCACCCCTGAGCGCACATCCCCCTTGCTCGTCATGAAACCGGTACGGCACCTCCGCCTGTACACGTTTTTCGCCGCAATACACGGCGGAGCGCTCCTGATCTGCGTCTCCGGTTGCGCCTCTGCTCCGACTCCATCCGCGGACATGCGCACGAACGCAACCGCCTCTGCACCGGAACCCGCTGCCGAGAAAATTCTCGTCGAACCCATCAAGCCGCTCGCCGGTCCCAAACGGGTGGTCGCCGTTGGAAAATTCGATTGCATCGGCTCATTCAGACAGAACTTCGGCGACTGGGATATCGGTGGCGGGATCTCTGCCATGCTGGCATCCGCACTCAGCGAATCGGATCAGTTCATCGTCGTGGAAAGGTCCTACCTTTCCCAGGTGCTCAGCGAGCAGGAGCTCAAGAATCAGCGGGCGGTTTCCGAGACAACCGGACCTCAGCTGGGTCAGCTCACAGGGGTTCAGTTGCTGGTCTACGGAGCGATCACAGAATTTGGTTCGGACAACTCCGGCGGGGGATTCAGTATCGGGATTGCAGGGCTGCCGTCCGGCCTCAAGGCGGGCCTTGGACCGCAGTTCACCAAGGGAAAAGTGGCCATGGATATCCGGATTGTGGATACAACTTCCGGCCAGATCGTCGCCACCTACAAGGTTGCCGAAAAACTCAGGGGAACCTCCTGGGACCTCTCCATCGGCAAGGACAACCTCTCCATGGGGAACAACTTTTTCAAGAAGACTCCTTTGGGTGAGGCCTGCCGGCGCGCGATCACCCAGGCCGTCGTGCAGTTCGCATCAAATGCCGAAAAACGCCCGTGGCAGGGCCGGATCGTGGATGTCGAAGGATCCGACTATTCAATCAACGCGGGCACCCGGGCGGGCATCAAGCAGGGCGACCGGTTTCAGGTCTTTCGCACCGCCAAGGTCATCAAGGACCCCGACACCGGCCAGGTGCTGAGCCGGAGAGAACAGCCCATCGGCACAATCGAGATTCTCAAGGTGGAGGAGTCCTTGGCCTCGGGACTCTTTATGGCGGGAACAGGTGGTGATGCGTCTTCCGCCACCGTTGGTGATTTCGTGCGTCCTCTTACGCTTACGCCGTGAGCTGATCCGCCTGTTTTCTGCCATGTCGGCACTGACGCGATGGATTCCTGGTGGCTTGGGCCTCCTCTTCCTGGCAGTGCTGCCAACGGCATTCGCACAGGTGTTTCCAGTCCAGCCCTGCGGATTTCGGCACGACCCCGCCCAGTACTGCCCGAGCTGCGCCCTGCTCAAGAAGCCCGGGGGCACAGGCACGGTTGCCCCCACACCCACGGCAGCCAGCCGGCCCTCGCCGACACCCACGCCCGTACCGACTCGGGCGCCCACGCCCACCGTGATCCGGTCTTCCCCGCCGGTGGAGATCATCCCCACACCAGGCACCGTTGTCGCACCGTCCCCAACACCGACGACACCGCCGCCAACCCCAACTCCATCCCCGACTGCGGTTCGCACCCAACCTCCCGTCGCGATTGCACCCACGCCCACCCAAACGCCGCCCACACCAACCCCTTCTCCTGTACCGACACCCCGACCCACCCCGGTCCCTACCCAGCCACCCGTAGCCGCCATCGCGCCAACGCCCACCCTTCCTCCCCCCACACCGACGCCGACGACACCACCACCGACCCCCACACCTCAGCCAACGTCCGTCCTGCCCCCGGTCGCCATCGCACCCACCCCCATCGCAACCCCTCCCCTCTCGAAGCCCACGCCTACAATCACCCTGCCACCAACCCTACCGCCCACCACTTCAGTCACCGTCACTCCGACACCCACGCCAACGCTGACGGTCACCTCGCCGCCTGCGGTCGCGATCTCGGTCCCGCCGGAGGTGACGCCAGCTCCCACGCCAACACCCACTCCGGATGTCGCTTCCCCACCAGTGATCCCCGCTCCGGCTGGCCCGGCCGTCGTCGTCACTCCCCCGCCGGAAGTCGTGCCTTCGCCCTCTGCCACACCGTCTCCCGAGGTCACCCCCAGTCCAACGGTCACGCCTTCGCCTTCCGCCCCCGCGACGCCGCAGTTGACCTATCGCGACCCGATTAGTGTCGGTCCGCGGGAAGACCCCAACCACTGGGTTGAAATCGCCGACCAGCTCCGTCGGGAGTCGGTGCAAAGGGCGCAGTCCAGGCTCGGCTATCAACTCAAGCAGGCGACCGGTGGATACGATGACCAGATTGTCCAATCGTTCCTCGGCGAACAGGCGGCTCAGTTCGACGCCGAGCAGGGAAAGATCAAGGATCAGGCCCGAAAGCTCGGCGGCGGCCTGACCGTCGCCATGTCGGTGGTGGAGACCCCGCGCGGCCCCTGTTTCGAGCCTCCCTTGTCCGACGCCGACGTTGCCGGCTTCCTCGGGAAATCCAGTGAGGCAATCGGCCGCATGCAGGAATCGCTCGGCGCTCGTGGCGCCGCCCGGGAGAACACTCAGGAAATGCTGACACGCTCCCAGGCGCTGGCGGGCGCAGGTGAACGGATTCTCAACAAATTCAGCTACTCCGAGCACCTCGCGCAGGCAGGAATCCTCAGTATCGCCCTCGAGGAAGGGCAGATCTGCGGTCGGGGGGGACCGCCTCCAGGCGCCGACCTGAACCCCACACCCACCCCCACGCCAACCGTGTATCCGCGACCCACTCCCACGCTGCGCCCGCGACCGACCCCGACACCAAAGAAGCGACCCACTCCCACACCGACAAAAAAGCCCACCCCCACACCGACGAAAAAGCCGAGGCCTCCGACACCCACACCCCGTCCGTTCAGCGACCCGTGCGCCGATGCACTCAAGGATCTGGGCGTTGACCCCGCCACTGCGGTGATCAAACGCAATATCGACCGGCTCAACGAGCAAACCTACAGCGACGCTGCTGCGGACCTGATGCCGGGCGACTTCAGCGGAAGACAGATCGGCCATGCCATCAGCAACCTCGCGGGAATCGACTCCCGTCCATCCAGCATGCTCGAACACGAGTCCGGACTTTCCGCCATATCCGAGGCGGTGCAGTCGCGCACGAAGGTGGTCGACGCCATCCTTGCGGCGCCCGAGGAAACCTACGCGGACCTCGTATTTACCGCATCGCGAAACACCGGCACCCTGCCGATCCACCCGCTGCTGACAGACGACGATACGCCATCCGCCATCCAGCTCTTCAATGCGCTGCGCACCGACGCCATGCGCACCCGCGTGGACGCCGCAGCCATCGCCATCGAGCAGAAATCACCCCGCGCGCCTGAACTCGCCATCAATGCCCTCAAGGAACTCACAGGGGTTGCCGCTGCCGAGACCCGCGGAGCGCTGGCCCATGCGATTCAGTCACAGGACGTGGCAGCCGCTCAATCCATCATCCAACGTCTTCGCCGGGAACTCCCGCTCCGGGAAAAACTCGTCTCCCTTAGCGATGAGGCCGCAAAAGTGGTAGCGCCAACCGCCGCGGAGGGCGCGGCTGCACAGGTTCTCTATGCGGAGGTCGTGGGCCGCGATGCTCTCCTCGCTGCACGGGCCCTCCAGCAGGGCACCGTCAATGCCCCCGCCGCCTTCGAGCGGACAGAGTCCGATGCCATTCAGAAACTGGTCACGCTTTCGCGAGACCACACGCTCGTGGAGGTCCAGCCCGCCGACGCCTCCAGACTGACACCCCAACGCCTGGAACTCCATCGGAGACGGGTGGAGCTCGCCAAGTCTGCCTCCGGTGAAATCGCCGTCGCAACCACGCTCTCACAGGGCGCACCGCCGGTCGCCCAGGCCGAAGCCGAACTGGAGGGTGCCGCCCTGCAGGTGAACACGCTGCTTCAGCGTGCCGCACACCCCTCCGTGCGGGCATTCGGATCGGCTGCTCCCGTGCTGGCCGGGACCGCCGCCCGGCTCAAGGCCCGCATCGCCGCAGTGGACTCGGGCGCAGTTCCTCCCGACGCCACCACTCGCGCCATCGCTGCGCAGGATCTTGCAAGCACCGAAAAGATCCTGGCCGACGGGATGAGCAGCCTGAGACCCCTGGTTTCAAAAGTCCCCGGACTTGATCAGGGCCTGAAGGACTTTGCCACCGCGCGTGCCCGGCTGGAAACGAGCCTGTCCACACTCGCCACCAGGCAAAGCAATCCCTCACAGATCGAAAAGATCATCCAGAACGCGGACCGCGACCAGCTCGCCGCCGCACGCACTGCCGCCATCGACCTCGGCATTTCACCCGGACGGTCGCTGGGGGCGTCCCTGGCGCATCGCACCGCCCCTTCGGATCTGGCCGTATCCGGACCCGACAGGATCCTGCCGCTACCCGCGCCCCGGGCCGACGCTTCGACATCGGACCGAATCGCCTACGCCGATGCTGCGGATTCGCAGAATCGCACCATGCTGCGGCAAACTGCCGCAGCAGCAGTCGCCCCCCCTGCGGCGTCTGCGGGATCCTCGGCTCCTGCCATGAGCCAGACCTCGGAGCTGGTCCAGGCAGTACGCCAGCGTGTCGGCGCCTACGGCTGGGCCCAGGACTTCAAGGACGAACGTGAACTCCAGCAGTTCGCGCAAAGTCGCGTTGGCGGCCTCGGGATTGTTCATCTCAAGAGCGATCTGGAGAATCCCGAGTATGTCGCGGAACAGTTCAAGGCACGCGTCGGTGGGCTCGGGTGGACCCACACCTTCAAGGATGAGAATGAGCTCCAGCAATTCGCGCAGAGCCGCGTCGGCCAGTTCGGCATCGTGCACAAGCGGAGCGATCTTCAGGACCCCGCCTACCTGCAAAAACTCTTTGAGTCGCGCATCGGCGGCATGGGATGGAGTCACACCTTCAAGGATCTCGACGAATACAAGGCGTTCCTCGAAAGCCGCCTGGGAGGCTTCGGCCGTGTCACCACCTGCCTCGACCTGCAGCGCCGGGGCGTGCCGCCGGCCATGGCCCGGGCGATCCTGGACGACGCTGCCAGCCGTTCCAAACTGAATTGGGAATCCGATGCGCAGTACGAGGAACGCATGCTGCACGATCGCAGCGACCTTTTTGCGCGCGATGCCAACGGAAATTTCTACCAGAAGACCTACTCCCAGCAGCAACAGGAGAAGAAGGCGCAAATGCTGGCATCCGGGGAATGGATACAGGACCCGCGCACAGGAAACCTCGTGCGCCGGGATTCCAAAGCCGGAGCCCAGGTGCTCGATGTCATGCTCGACGCGAAACCACGCACGGTGCGGGTGAAGCTGGCTGACGGGCGCTGGATGGAATTCTCGGTCGATGGCTTTTCCAGTCTGCAATCCGCCCTCGATGACGCCCTGAACGGCATGAACCTGCAGCGCGATGCCAGCGGAAACTGGGTGGACGCCGGCGGCAGGGTGATCCTGGGCGGTGAGGCAGCCGCCAAATACGACGCCGATTACCGCAATGCCATGGACCGGCGCGCGCCCGGTTTCTCCAGCCTGCTGACCTATCGACGGGAACCGGAACGTCCCGGCGTTCCACCTCCTTCTCCCACCACGCAATTCAGGCAGCTCGAGGACAATCTCCGCGACAGCTTTGGCTATACCATTCGGGACTTTTCACTGAATGATCGCGAATTCGACCTCGAGGTGCGACCCGGGGAGTCAATCAACGACGCCCTGCGGCGTGTGCTTGCAGAGGACGAACGCTTCAGTTTCAACCAGGACGGAGACATCATCGACCGGCGCACCGGCCGGCCCGCACGTACGGCAGGCAGCCTTGCAAATCTCGACGACACCTATCGGGACAAGGTCGCTGCCGCTCTCTTTGGCGACGACGTCATGGGCGTCAGCCGCGAGACCCTCTACCTCGCGGAACACGGCACGCCTGCACAACGCGCCCAGGCACAGGCCATTCTCGCCCAGACCACTGCACGTCTTGCGCAATTGCAGCAGGTCACGTCCGCGCAGGAGCAACTGCTGAGGGACCTGGAGGACCTCGATGCAAACGACTCCCTCACTCCATCGGAACGGCGCAGTCGCCAGCGCGAAATCCAAAAACAGCTCGATCAGCTCGCCGATACGCGATCGTCGCTCGAAAACTCACTCATCGACGACATGCATGCCGCCAATCGATCGGCACAGCGCGTGGTGCAAAAGGAACTGACCTATACGGAGCGGACAGCGCTGGCGTCGGCTGACAAGGTCAAGGCACTCGCCAACTCGATCGATGCCATTCGCGCCGAACTCCTGCGCGACCCCTCGCCCACCGAACGTCGAAACCTCGAACGGGAACTTCGCGAGAAGGAAACGGAACTCTTCAACGAATCGCGCGCCTTCCGTGATCTATCATCCCGGGTGGAGCAGGGGTCTCCCATCCGTGCGCTGGCACCCGAGGTAGAGTTGGCCGCCTACGGCATCACCTCCGCGACCGTCGCCGATGTCCGTGAGGCGCGCGCCGCCGCCTACGCGGTGCGCTACGAGACGGTGAACGGAAAGACGCAGGCCTACTACGTGGGCATGGATGGACGTCCACTCGTGGATCCCCACGGCAAGACGCTGTACATCTCCGAACAGGAGGCCAATGGCTTCGAGAAGGCCCAGATCAACGACCTTGCGCGACACCTCGACGACCAGCAGCGCGATCAGGACGCCTACCGGAAATGGATGACGACCATCGGGGAACTGCAGGCAAAGATCGCTGCGACGAAATCGACGGCCACACGAAACGACCTGCAACGCCAGCTCGCATTTGCCCAGGAGCGTGCGGGTGAGATTGCCCAGCGCATCGATGCCTTCGTTGACAAATTCAATGGCTACGTGGGAGACGACGCCGAACGCCGCAAGACCGTGCTGGAGACCGCTGCGGTCCTCGCGATGGAGCGCGAGGCTGCCAAGGAAGCGCTCAAGAATGGCGCTTCCACCATCGAGGTTCTCGATGAAAACGGCAACTGGGTGAAGTACGAGAATCCGGAGATGCGACGCCTCCGAGAGGAGCGCGAGGCCCGTCTCTCTGCAGCGGGAGTGAGCGATCCGGCCATGCTCGCCGCCGCGCGCGAGGCCGCCTCTCCCGCCAACCCGCCCGCGGGCACGGCCCCTGATCTCACGCGCGAAGCCGAACGAAAAGCCGCACAAGCGCGCCAGGAGCTCCTGACCTCCGACTACGAGGCACACGCGCGCGGACTCCTCGCCTCGGAGACAGCCTTTGCAAAGGCCGAGAGCGACCTCCTTGCCGCCCGCGCCGCAGCCTTCGGCAGGAACGATCCGGCTCTCACCCAGGCTTTGGCAAAAGCCGAAAAGGCTTTCACCGACGCCTCCGCAAATCTCAACCGCCAGCGCATCGAAACCGCCAACGCAGCAGCCATCGCCGGCAGCAACGATCCGGCCCTCGCAGACCGGTTCAACCAGCTCACCGCAGCCATCGAGCAGTCGAAGGCGAGCGTGGAATCGCTGTCCAAGGCCGCAAACGAGATCTGGTCGACATTGCTCACCACCCCGGGGTTGCCCGCTCCGGTACGCGCTGCCCTGGAAGCCCAGCTCGTCGCTCTCGAAGCCGCAAAGAAAGCCGCCATCAATCAGGCGCTGGTGCAGGCTGCGGCCCTTTCGGCGGCGCGCAACAACGCCGCCTACACCGCCTCGACCGCAGAGTACAATGCCTCAAGGCTGGCCGAGCTCCAGCGCCGTGTGGCCGACTCCGGAAAACCGGCGAAAGAGACGCTCTCCTCCCTTGAACTGGAGGAACTGGACCGCCGCACCGCCCTCTCATCGTACTTCAGCGATGTCGGCAACGCACAGACCCACCTCAAACGACTCGGGGAATTGACAGAAAGGGCTCGGAGCGATCCCGGCAGTCTTTCCATCGCCGACAAGGTCGAACTCGACCAGGGACTCTCCGAAAAGGAGATGCGCCTGCTGGTCGGCGACACCCAGCGCCGCAGCCTGCTGGAGGCATCCTCCCGGGCGACAGACCCGGTGCAGGCCGAGGCACTGCGATCGCTCATCGGGAAATGGATGACCGATCCGGAAGGAGCGCGCAATGGGACGCTCCTGCTCAACGAGACCGACACTTCCGGGCTCGTCACGGCACTGGGTTTCCTCGACCGGACCGACATCTATCAGTCGGCGCGCAACGAGGCGGAGGCCCGCGTGCAAACCCGCAAAGCGGACCTCGAGACCGCACGTGCGGAGTTCAAGCGCGACCCGACGGCAGCCAATGCCCGTATCGTCGATCTCAGCATGCAGTCGGTCGCTTCCGCAGAACAACTGCTCGCGGACGCCGACCGCGCACTCGCAAAGGCACGGGACGCGGCGCCGTCGTCGCGCGTGTCCTCCGCTTTCTCGTCGCTCAAGCCGGAAGACACCTATCTCGACATCGTGACCCGGCAGCACGCGGACGCCGCGAAGTCCGCCGAGACCGCATCGCCCGGCTCCGACAGTTTTCTCAAGGCGCGGCTCGATTATGCACAGGGCGTTGAAAAGATCCGCGGGATCCAGAGCACCTTCGATGCGAACCGCGCGACCATCGAACAGGACCTGCTCAACAGGAACGTCGAGATCGGGGGCCTGCGCGGAAACTACTACGCCCTCGAAAAACGGTTGAACGAGGAAAACCTCGACGCCTCCACGCGCAGCTACATCGAGAAGCGCATGGCGGAGCTCGAGACGCAGATCGGCGCACGAGACCTCGGCATCAAGGCACAGCAGTCGGAGTTGAGGCATCTCGAAACGGATCGTGAATCCGCCCTGGCGTCCGTCCTCCGAACCCTTCCTCAGAAATGGAACCTCGATCCCGCCGCCCGCGCCCAGGAGGAACTGGCACGGCACACAGCTCTCTATCAGGCGAACTCGGACTACGAACAGACGCGTGCCGGCCATGCGGCCAAACTCGATCAGTTCGACCAGCGCATCCGAACCTACGAAAACGAACTGGCCCTTGCGAAGAGCGGCGGAGACACCGCCCGGGTGACATCGCTCCAGCAGGCCGTGGCCGATGCCCGCCTCCAGCGATCGGAATACGCAACGATCATGGAAAACAGCGAGAAAGGCCTGGAGACCCTGCGCAACGACCTGATCGCTCGGAATCGCGCCGACGGCATCGGACCTTCGAGCAACTATGAACTCGACAAGTTCCTGGTCGGACTGGGAATCGATCCAAAGTCCGCCTATGCGGCCAACGCGGACCTGCTGGCCGCCCAGCGCGCCAGCGCCGATCGTGCCGTCAATTCGGGTGTGGCAGCCAACGTCTCCAAGGGCAGCCCCTCCCTGGCCCGGCTCTTCCTCGACGAGACCATCGCGAATCTCACCCCACAAACCCTCGTGAGCGGCACCGCCGGCACGATCGCCGGTGTCGGCAAGGGCGCAGTCCATCTGATCGCGTCGGTCCCTGATCTTGTCGAAATGGCCGGCAAGGGCCTGTACTTTGCCGCCAAAACCGAGCTCCAGGCAGCAGCAGCCTATGGCGACATCCTCGGCGAGGCACTCACCGGACGGGATCTCGGACTGCTGGACACCGTTGGCACGAGCAGCCTGGACAGCATCAATCGGGGCATCAGCACCGTGCGGAACACTTCTGTCTCCAATGTGGTGAACACCGCGGGCGCCCTTGGATCGGCGCTGGTCGACCAGGCGTTGAAACGCATCCAGCGCGACGGCGATCTCGCCTACAATTCGGCGGAGCTCGCGAGCCAGGTCGTGTTTGAAATCGGAATCGGGTTTGTCAACCCCGCCGCCTCTGCAACCCAGGCCGCACAGCTCGCACAACTGGCCCGGGCGACATCCGCCGGTGAAAAGACCGCCGCGCTCGCTTCAATCATCGCCAACTCGCGGGCGTTCGAGACCACCGCCTCGCTTGCGGCCGGCGCGCGCGACGCCATCGCCGCGACCCAGCTCGTGACCGACGCCGCCGCCTTGGGCCGGTCCGTCATGCAGAAGGTTGCCACGGTCGGCAAGATTCTCGACGAGGCGGCCGCACTGCGCGCGTCACTGAATGCGAGCGAGCTGGGTCAACGGGTGAACAGCTCGGGTGCTGGAATCCTCTTTGACAACCTGGTCAATCTCTCCCGGGCGGAAGTCGATCTGGCAGAGGAAATCTCCACCAAGCTCAGCCGGGCGGACGGGCTCGTACGCGATGCAGCGGCCGCAACGCCCGAGGACGCAGCCACCTTCCTGGAGCGCGCACGGATCCTCCGTGAACAGGCGCTGACCACCATCAGCAAGGCGGAGACCAGCAGCGCGGTCGTGAATCGCGTCAACCTCACGCATGACCTCGCTCGGGTGCAAAACTCGCTGGTCGACTCCGCCACCCTCGAAGCCGCGGTGCTCGCCACCGGCGTCCGCACCACTCCTGAAGGACTCGCCGCGGCGCGCACGGCGATAGCCGATGTCCGCAGCGGGGCCGCGGGCACACCGCGGGCCCTCGACGTCACCCGCCCTCCAGTGTCCAACGGACCGGCTTCTCCCCTCGACGAGGTCATGCGACAGGCCGGCGCCAAGGGGCTCACTCCGGACATCGCCGAAAAGCTGGTTGCCTCGGAGGCGGACGCTCTGGCAAGCCTGCGCACCGGCGTTCAGCAACGCATTGCGGACGTTGAAAAGCAGATCGCCACCCATGGGAACGAGGTACCCGCCGCGCTCAAGGACGAACTCTCCCAGCTCAACTCACAGGCCACCCGGCTTCAACGGGACGAGAGTGTGCTGCGTGCAATCGCCCAGTCCGATGATCCCCATCTGCGAGCGCAGGCGATAGCGGAAATCACGGGTGGCGCATCCGAGTACCGGAAAGGAGAACTTGTCGCCACGCCGGTCGACCAGGCCGCCAAAGGCGCAACCTCCGTCATGGGCTGGGCGGAAGCCCGCGCCCGCTCGCCGGAGCTGGGCGAACTCCAGCAACTCGTGGTCGACGGGAAGACTCCTCCGACGGACCTGGTCATGAACCTCAAGACGGATCCGAGGGCGATGCGCGCCCTGAAGAATGCACCGGAGCCCGTCCGGACCGCCTTCAACAGTGTCGAGGAGGGAATCTACAAGGTTCACGACGAGGCCGTCGTCGAGCAGCTCAAGCGACTCGAAACCCTCGATCAGCGACTGGATCCGCATGCGCCCGGTGGCATACGATCGACTGCGGCCGAAGGGGCCGAGGGTGGCCGGCCGGTGCCGTGGGCCGGCAAGGAGATCAAGGTTCAGGATTTCCGTACTCCGGGTGCGCCACCAGGTGCGGTGAACACCGACCGCGACTATCGCGTCATCTACAAGATTGCCGACACCGCCGATGGCAAAGGCGAGTGGATCGAGATCCCAAGAAAATACTGGGACGAGTTCTCGCATGAAAAATTTGCAGAGGTGAGCGGGTATACTCCTGAAAAGGTGAAGGCGATGGCCTCAAGCGAAGACCTTGCGGCATGGAACAACTGGGATCCCTCGAAGCATGACGGACATACTCTCGATCGGGAAATGAAGGAAAAGTGGGCGGAACTTCATCAGCAGCTTGCCACCGACAAGCCTCACCCCGAGGCGAGCGCTGATTTTTCGGATCAGATCCGCGACGCCGCAGGCAATCTCCGCCAACTGGAGACACCGAACATTGTGGCCGTGCAGCAGGGACGCGCCACCCTGCTTGACGCGCAAAGGCTCGGCATGATGTACAACGAGAAGGCCGACGCCTTCCTGCGATTGACAAGCGCGCGTTATGCCGAAGGCGACAAACTGGAGGCTTCCGCCCAGATGAACAAGGCCATCGAGATGCTGAATGCGGTCCGCAACGGCTATACGCAGCAGGGTATCGATGTGGGCCGGCTTTCCGAACGCATGGAGAAGGCCTCGGCCTTGCTGAAGTCGCTCGCACCCTTCGACCACAGTGTATCCCCGGATCGGATACTTGCGGTCGAAAAGGCCCTGGCCGAGCTCCAGTTCGGCACGTCGGAAAAGAACTCCATCAATGCCTTCAAGGAGGCTCTCGACAGCCAGTTCCACGCCTTGGGCATGGCAGCGGACACACGCATGCCCCGCGGTGTGTTGCAGCCAAAGGAGGGCCTTGCCTCCGTCATCGAGAGTCCCCGCCCGCCGGCCGTGCCGCCGGGCTCGCCACCCGCAAGGGGTCCGCCTTCCTCAGGTCGGATCGGACCTGATGGTGCAGAGATCCTCGACCCGCCGGACCTTCCGTATCATTACGCACCGGGCAGCCTTGAGCGACCGGAGGCGACAATACAGGGTTTCCCGCGCGCACCGGATCGCACCCACGCCTACAATGAGATCTTCAACCAGCAGGTCGGGGAATCCATCAATCTCAAGGACCCGGGGGGCTACAACCTGGCGGACCTGGGCAACAACCAGGTCCACGAACTCGGAAAATTCCTCGGCGAAGGCGCTTTCTCACGGGTCTATGAACTTGGGTCTCCAAAATATGGTGACGCCGTTATCAAGTTTCGCCTGAGAGGGGAGGAAGCCACCAGCGCAGCGGACATGGTCGCTGATGCGGCGCTGGCAAGCGATCGCCTCGAACGGGCCGGCATCCCCCAGCTCAAGGTCCTGGCCACGGAAACCGAAGGCAACTACCCGTATGTCGTCGTCGAGAAGCTCCCCAAGGACGCCAAGATTTTCGATCACGCGCTCACCGGCTCGGCGGAAGGCCGGGCCAGTCTCAACTTCACGCCGGAACACGAACGCGCCGTGATGAAGCTCTACGAGGACCTGGCAAACCAGGGTCTCGTTGCCCGCGACCTCAAGATCGACAACCTCTTTTTCACCGAAAAGGACGGCAAGATCACGGCGGGTGTCCTCGACCACGACTTCATCCTTCCCTTCGAGGAGGCGAAAAAAACCGACTGGTTCGCTCTCGGGGAGATGGCTCCGCGCTTTCTCAATATCTCAAGCATCAACGGAAAGCCCAAATTCGACACCGCCCATCAGTTCATGGCCTACATGCTGGAATCGCGCGGTTGGATCTCCCCGCCCACCACAACAGGGGGCGCCTACACCAGCAGTCGCATGAACATCGATCTGCTCAAGGGCACTCCTTTTGAGACGCTCCTCCGTCCACCAAAAGGGTGATGACGAGAGTCGACTCCCATTGGGAGTCCTCTCCACCCAACCCAATGCAATCTGGCGCCAGCCGACTCCTGACGGCGTACCAGACATCCTTTTGACATCGCGCCCAAACGCCCTGTTTACATGGCTCCCCCAACGGCGAACCCCTGTGATATTGCTTCCCATCGCCGCACGCCTGTTGCCATCGCCCTCCATCGCCAAATCCCCTGTTGGGCTCGCTCTCCAACGGCGAACGCCCTCTTGACATCATTCTCCATCGTCGAACCCCACCTTGACATCGTTCCCCAACTCCGAACGCCATTTCAACATCGCCCCCAAACGCCTCATGCCTCTTGACATCACCCCTCATCGCTCAACCCCACCCGACATCGCTCCCCAACTCCGAACGCCGTCTTGACATCACTCCCCACCAGGAGGGGCACGCTCCGTCGTGCCCGGGATCGTTCCATGCCCAACAGCGCCGGCTTACTCGGATTCATCCCCAGTCGTGCGCTCCACGTCGTCATGTAAGAGTTGAGCACCCATGTGAAGCTTTCATCGAAATCCCGAGCCGGGCACGACGAAGCGTGCCTCCCGGGAGGTGGGCCAACCGGCAGTTGCCCAGGGATGTGGCGCAACCGGCCATTGTCCCCCGGGGGGTAGGCGGTTATGGTTGGATCATGAGCGAAGCATTTGGAATGCTCGACGTTTGCCCACCGCCCGATCCACCTTCGACTGATTCCAGCATGAAACCTCACTCAAGTCCGGATCCCGTGCTCGACCGACTTCTCGTCTCCGACGAAATCATGGTCGATCCCTACCCGATCTACCGTCGCCTTCGCGAAACGGCTCCGGTTTTCTGGAGCGACACTTGGAACGCCTGGGTGGTGAGCCGTTTCGACGACGTGGGCGAATCGCTGCGCGACAAGGAAAACCTCTCGAACGAAAACCGCCAGGGATTGCTCTTCAGCGGGCTTTCCGAGGCGGAACGCGAGAAGCTCGCTCCGCTCCGTCACTACTTCGCGCAAAAGGACGTGATCGGGTCCGATCCGCCCGACCACACCCGCATGCGCGCACTGGTTCAAAAGGCGTTCACTCCAAAAACGATCGCCTCCCTTGAGGGACGCATCCGCAAACTCGCCGAAACCCTCATCGGTGCCGCCTGCCACCAGAATCGACCGTTTGATTTTGTCCATGAGGTGGCCCATCCCCTGCCCGTGATCCTGATCGCGGAGCTTCTCGGGGCGCCCGTCGAGGACCGCCCGCTTTTCAAACGCTGGTCCGCGGACATTCTGGCGTTTCAGGGCACAGGCGTCACCACCTTCGGACCGGCCATGGTGTCACAGACCGCGCTGATGGAATTGTTTGCCTACATGAACAGGCTCATCGACGAGCGCAGGATCAGGCCGCAGGACGACATCATCACGGTGCTCGCTCTGGCCGAGGAAAATGGACGCGGTTTCAGCCGCGACGAACTCCTCGCGACCTGCAACACCCTGCTCACCGCAGGACACGAGACGACCACGAATCTGCTGGGCAATCTTGTCCACCTGCTCCTGTCCCACCCCGCGCAATGGGCCGCCCTCAAACGCGATCCCTCCCTGATCGCGCCGGCGATCGATGAGGCTCTCCGCTACGAGGCGCCGAAACAGCGGAATTTCAGACGGGTGAAGAAATCCCACTCGTTTGCCGGCACGCAGCTCAGCGAAAATGAAATGGTCTTCCAGCTGATCGGCTCCGCAAACCGCGATCCCTCGCGGATCGATGAGCCGGATGTCTTCAACCTCCACCGTCCAAAGATCGACCACTTTTCCTTTGGATCCGGCATTCATTTCTGCCTCGGCGCGCCCCTCGCAAAGCTGGAGGCGCGCGTCGTCCTCGAAACGCTCATCGCCCGATGTCCGGACATCCGCCACGTGCCAGGCAGCCTGAAGTGGCAGGAGCGCGTCCAGTTCCGCGGACCGCGGAGCCTACTGCTGGAATGATACCTGCAACCCGGCCGGCGCGCCCTCTGCCGCGCCGGCGCGTGGAAAAGCGAGCTACTTTGCTTCCGCCGCGAGGTGTGATGCCTGTTTCTTCAACCAGGTGTCATAGCTCTTTGCCGGTCCGCCAACATAGCGATAGGTGTCAAATATCGCGCCGTTGCCGAGCGCCCGCGGATCCTGCTCGTCGCGCAACATGCTCATCATGCGCGTGCGCATCTCCTCGACAACCGGTGCAAAAGCCAGGTCGTCAGCCAGGTTGTTGACCGTCTCCGGATCATCGCTCAGGCGATACAGTTCATCCGCCGGACGCTTGCCAAGCGAAAGGTCGTAGTAGTAGCCGCCCAGCCGCTTGATGATCTCCTTGCTGGGGCTTCCATCGACATTGCCGAAGTCGGTCTCCGGATTTCCGGCCGGCCAGCGATCGGGGAAAAAATTGTGCACATAGAGGTACTCTTTGGTGCGCAGTGCTCGCACCGGATACCCCCAGTCATGCGGCCGTCCGAGATCATGGCGCTCCTTGCCGACCAGCATGGTGTCGCGGCCTTCGATCCATCCGGAACGCGATGATTTCAGGATGTTCACCAGACTGCGACCCGTCATCTGGGGATGCGGTTTCAGACCCGCGAGTTCCAGATAGGTCGGGGCAAAATCGCGAACATTCACGAAATCCTCCACCACACGCCCGGGGGCAATCGCCCTGCCCCAACGCATCGCGAGCGGAATGTGAATCGCATCCTCATGGATCTGGCCCTTCACATACGGAAACGGCATGCCGTGATCGGAGGTGACCACGATCAGGGTGTTGTCCAGCTCCCCGGCGGCCTCGAGCATCGCCAGTGCGCGTCCAATGTGGGCATCAGCCGACTCGACCTCCAAGGCGTAGTCCAGCAGATCGGAACGGATGCCTTCCGTGTCCGGAAGATAGGCGGGGACCACGACATTCGCGAGTTTCCCGCCCAAACGCACACCCGATCCCTTTTCGTAGGCACGATGAGGCTCATGGAACCCCATCCAGAAACAGAAGGGCTTCCCGCGGGCGCGGCTCTTCAGGAAGTCTTCAAAGTTTCCCGCATAATCAAGGTTCCGGATCCCCGTGGTCGCGGGTTTGTCCTTGCGGTTGGAAAATTCCGGCCCGGCCGGATTGCGGGTCCAGCCCGTGAGCGTCTTGAAATCCCCCGGTCCCCACCCCTTCCCTGTCAGGCCCACCGTATACCCGCCCTTTTCGAGGAGTTCGGGATACACCGCAAAACCCGCCGGGAAATAGCCGTTGTGACAAACCGCCTCCTTCAACTGCCACGTGTTTCTTCCTGTGAGGATGGTCGCGCGGCAGGGACTGCATTTGGGGTTCGATGTGAACGCATTCCGGAAGAGCACGCCCTCCCGCGCCACACGGTCGAAATTCGGCGTCCTGATCCACGAATTGCCCGCCACACTCGCATGAGTGCTGCCACCCCAATCATCAAAGATGATGAAAAGGATGTTGGGCGGCGACTCCTTGGGGGCGGACTGCGCCGCAGCACGGGCAGCCCCGCCTGAAAAACCCGCTGCAATCGCCGCCAATGCCAGCACCATTCGAATCTGAGTCACGGAACGAATAGACATTTCCCAGCCTACTAACCCGATTTCTCCAATTCGGAAAGGAATTTGGTAAAGTTGAAAGCAGATCGTGCCTCCGCTCATCAATACCGGCATCTCCACGCCACCGCTCGCGCTGCCAATCGTCACCCGGAATCCGGCGCCACCTGCTCAGCAGTCTTGATGTCGGGCCCATGGCCGGACAGAACGGCATGAATGCTGGAGTCCGGGTTGGCCCAGCTGGCGTCCCGACCCGTGAATTCCGCTTCCTCCCGATACCGCAAGCTACGTCTCCTCTCCTTTCTCCATGTCATCCGTTCCAATCTATACTGCCGCAGTCGATCTCGGTGCCACCAGTGGCCGTGTCATTCTCGGGTCCTGGGTCAAGCAGCGCCTTGAGCTCAGGGAGGTGCATCGGTTTCCAAATTCATTCCGGACGCTGGGTGAGCACGACTACTGGGATATCGGCGGCCTCTGGAGCGAGGTGCAGACAGGGCTGCGCGCCGCGGCAATGGCGCTGCCCCGGAATGCCCGCCTGACATCCGTCGGCGTGGACACCTGGGGTGCGGACTACGCGCTGCTGAATGACGCCAGCCGGCTCGTGTTTCCCGTGCACGCCTATCGCGATTCACGCACCCGCCCGGGACTGGAGCGGCTCGCTCACACTCGGGCAGCACTCGACCGGATCTACGCCGCAACTGGCATTCCCAATGTTTTCTATAATACGTCGCTCCAGCTGGAGGAGGCAATCGCCTCCTGCCCCGCCCTGACGGATCTCGCGAGCCGCTGCCTCTTCCTGCCCGACTACTTCAACTTCCTTCTTTCAGGCAAGGCATCCAACGAGTTTTCCATCGCGAGCACCTCGCAACTGATCGATGTCCACACCAAGAGCTGGTCACGCGCGGCCCTCGATCACTTTCGCGTTCCCCCCTCCTGGTTCAGCACACCCGTCCTCGCAGGAACCCGGCTCGGCAACCTCAGGAAGGACATTGCGCACCTCCATCCCGCATTGGCCAGAACCCACGTGGTGGCAGTGCCCGGACACGATACCGCGTGCGCCTATGACGCCATGCCGGCATCGTCCGACGGCAGCGACCTCTTTCTCAGCTCGGGCACCTGGTCGCTCGTCGGCTTCGAAAGCGCGCAGCCCGTGCTTGGATCCGAGGCCCTCGCTGCACGTATTGCCAACGAGCGAACAGGCGACGGACGTTACCGTCCCTTGACCAATGTGATCGGACTCTGGCTCCTCGAAGGCACATTGAAGGATTTCGATACACGTCCACAAACCTCCAAGGAGTGGGTCTCATTGATCGCCGCAGCCGAGAAACAATCCACGCCCCCGGTATTGATCGAGGTGACGGATCCCGCTCTTGGAAACCCGACATCCATGCGGGCCGTGATCGATGCCCAGATCCGCAAGCGGAAAGGCCGGGTACCCAAGGACATGGCCGGCTACATGCGCCTGATCTGTGACTCCCTGGGCCAGGGTCACGCGGATGCGCTGCATGCTTTCGAGCGGCTGGCCCAGCGCACCTTCAAACGAATCCTCATGGTCGGCGGCGGCGCGAAGAACCGCCTGCTCTGCCAGGCAACCGCCGACGCCTGCGGCATCCCTGTTGTCGCCTTCAATCTTGAAGGTTCGGCAGTCGGCAATATCGCATCGCAACTTATTGCTTCCAAAGAAGTAAAGGACCTGGCCACGTTCCGGTCACTTCTCGGGGCCCATCTCGAAAAGCGAACGTATTCGCCTCGATAGTCCACCGCTCCCGCGACCTTTCATCAAGTTGACCGGAAAAGCACCGGGATCGGAGGTTGCAATGGCGGAAGGAAAGCCGAGACTTTACCTTTCCGAGAAAGAAAAGCCTATCATGCTGAAGAAGTTGATCGCGAAGCTGCGCAAGACCATTGCCCCATCAAGCGTCGCCCAATCACCGCACAAACCCGCCTCGCCCAAGCCATCGGGAACGGACCGCCAACGGGCGCGCAACCCACGGAACGATCCGAATCGACGTCGCGAGGATCGCCCGCGTACTGGCGGCGAATCCCAGCAGAAGCCCGCCTCTTCGGGCCATGGTCACAATCGCCCCCGTACGGGCTCCGGCGGACACCGGAAGTCCGCCCCCCGCGAGCAGCGCCCCGCAACTCCACCGCCGGTGGCCCCCAAGCGCAAAAAGCCCGCGCGCGAATTGCAGGAGGTCCCCAAGGTCGACAGTGCCTTCAGCCGATTGGGACTCTCCGACCGCATTGCCTACGCCGTCCAGGAGAAGGGCTACTCCGAACCGACCCCGATCCAGTCCCAGGCGATCCCGCTTGTGATTTCAGGCAGGGACGTCATCGGATCCGCCCAGACCGGGACAGGAAAGACTGCCGCCTTTGCCCTCCCGATCTTGCAGCGCCTCGGAGCCCGCACCGGTCACCCGCGCTGCCTCGTGCTCGAACCGACCCGTGAACTGGCACTCCAGGTGGAGGAAGCCTTCAGGGGCTACGGCAAACACACCCAACTCGATGTCACGGTCATCTATGGCGGTGTCGGCTATGGAAAACAGCGCGAAGATCTCGAAAACGGGGTCGACGTCATCGTCGCCACGCCCGGGCGCCTGCTGGACCACATGGAGCAGGGCGCCATCAGCCTCGCGGGCATCGAAATACTGGTCATGGACGAGGTGGACCGCATGCTGGACATGGGGTTCCTGCCCGACGTCAAACGCATCGTCTCAAAGACACCCAAGAACCGGCAGACCCTCTTTTTCACCGCCACAATCCCGCCTGAAATCGCCTCGCTTGCGAGCTGGGCGCTTCGCGATCCTGTCGAGGTGAAGATCGGGCAGCGACGTTCCCCCGCGGAGACGGTGGCGCACGCCTTCTATCCGGTGGTTGCCTCCCAGAAATTCGACCTTCTTCTCACGCTCCTGGAAGCCACCCAGTACAAGAGCGTCATCATCTTTTGCCGCACCCGCATGGGAGCGGATCGTATCGCCCACCGCCTGATCGCGGCCAACCACACCGTGGGCGTGCTGCACTCCGACCGCAGCCAGCGCGAACGCGTGGAATCACTCGAGGGATTCAAGTCCGGCAAGTTCGAGATGCTCGTGGCAACCGACATCGCTGCCCGCGGCCTCGATATCGCCGGGGTGTCCCATGTCATCAACTACGACGTGCCCGAAAACCCCGAGGACTATGTCCATCGCATCGGCCGCACGGGCCGCGCCCAGCACACCGGCGAGGCCTTCACGCTGGTCACGGAGGATGACGTGCGCAATGCGCGTTCGATCGAGCGTTTCATCGATGCGCAGATCGAGCGGAAAAGGTTCGAGGGTTTCCCCTACGTCTATTCCGCCCTCTTTGATGAATCGGCCCAGCCCACCGCCAAACCAGCCAGCCGGCTGACTCGCGGCGGCCGGCGCTGAGGGCCTCCGCCATCGACGCGGCGCGTCCGCCCACCGGCTTCGCGTCCGTTTAACATTCATCGCGACATCCCTTGCCGCTCCCTCGGAGCGGGCAAGGATTCGCAGCTCAACCTCCACCCACACTTCCCCCTCCATGGACAAGGTTCGCATCGGCATCGTCGGCCTCGGCAACATGGGATCTGGTCACGCGACCAACATCCTCGCCGGGAAAATCAAGGGACTCGAGCTCACCGCCATCGCGGACGCCGACCCGGCGCGTTTTTCGCGGTTTCCCGGGCTGAAGACTTTTTCATCCGCAGGCGAGATGATCGATTCCGGCCAGATCGACGCCATCATCATCGCAACTCCGCACTTCGACCATACCACGATCGGCATTCGCGCCCTCAAGGCGGGACTCCATGTGATGGTTGAGAAGCCGATCTCCGTACACCGTGCGGATGCCGAGCGCCTGATCGCCGCGTACACGAACAGGAAACAGGTCTTCGCCGCGATGTTCAACCAGCGCACGGACCTCTATTTCAGGAAGATCCGGCAGCTCGTCCAGAATGGCGAACTCGGTGAAATCCGCCGCGTGAACTGGATCATCACAAACTGGTTCCGCACCGAGGCCTACTACGCGAGCGGCGGCTGGCGCGCCACCTGGGCCGGAGAGGGCGGCGGCGTTCTCCTCAACCAATGCCCGCACAACCTCGACCTTTTCCAGTGGATGTTCGGCATGCCGAAAACCATACGGGCCTTCTGCAGCTTCGGACGCTACCACGACATCGAGGTCGAGGACGACGTGACCGCCTACCTGCAGTTTCCCAACGGCGCCACAGGTGTGTTCATCACCTCCACCGGCGAGGCTCCGGGTACCAACCGCCTCGAGGTCACAGCCGAACGTGGCAGGCTCGTCTACGAAAACGATGTGATTTCCTTCACGCGCAACGAAGTGCCGATGTCCGAATTCTCGCGGACCTCCACCCAGGCGTTCGCACGCCCGGATTCGTGGGACGTCACCATTCCCGCCGCCGGCCATGGCGGACAGCACAACGAGATCCTTCAGAACTTCTCCGACGCAATTCTCAAGGGAGCCACGCTGCTCTCACCCGCCGTCGAAGGCATCCATTCAATCGAACTTGCCAACGCCATGCTGTACTCCGCATGGACGGACTCCACGGTCACCCTCCCGCTCGACGGTCGCAAATATGAACGCGCCCTCAAACAGAAGATCGCGGAGTCAGCGAAGAGCAAACGCAGGAAAAGAAAGGTCGTGGTCTCCGGCGACGACTTTGCAAAGTCATTCGGACGCTGACACGGCGAGGACCGCGGAGTGAATCCCGAGGGCAAAAACGGATTCTTCAGGATGTACACCCGCGACCTTCCGGACAACCGCAGGGTTGTCACTGCCGGAGATACCGATGGGGCAGCACCCGTTTCACACGAGAGGTCTCGCCATGATTTCTGCCAGGGTCGCTGAATCAGAATCTCATTTTCACCCAGACGTCGCCACTTTCCTGAAACCATGACCAAGCCCTTTCTCCACGAAGACTACCTGCTTACCACGGAATGGGCGCGCCGGCTTTATTTCGAGCATGCGGCAAAACAGCCGATTTTCGACTATCACTGCCATCTCCCGCCTGACCAGATCGCTTCGAACAGGCAGTTCGCCACACTGACCGAGATCTGGCTCGGAGGCGACCACTACAAGTGGCGCGCGCTGCGCGCGGCCGGAGTCCCCGAGGATTTGATCACCGGCACCTCAAGCAGCGACTACGATAAGTTCATCGCCTTCGCGCGCACGGTTCCCCAGCTGGTGCGCAACCCGCTCCACCACTGGTCGCACCTCGAATTGCGCCGGTACTTCGGCATCGACCTTCTGATCAACGAGGCGAACGCCCCGAAGATCTGGGAGGCCGCCAACGCAAGGCTTCGAACTCCGGAGATGTCGGTGCACGGGATCCTCACCTCGAATCGCGTGAATGTCGTCTGCACCACCGACGATCCCGCGGACACACTCGAACATCATCTCGCCATCGCCCGGAGTCCCTTGCAGACGAAGGTCTACCCGACCTTCCGGCCCGACAAGGCGATGGCAGTGAACAACCCCACCGTGTTCAATGCCTGGTGCGATCTCCTCAGCGCGCGCAGCAATGTGGAGGTGAAAAACCTTGCGGGACTGCTTGAGGCGATCGACAGGCGTCATGCCTTTTTTCATTCGATCGGCGGCCGCCTGTCCGATCACGGGATGGAGGCGCTGCCGGATGTCGAATGCACCGAACGCGAGGCCGCGGCGATCTTTGCCCAGGCACGTTCGGGTGTCGCCGCCACGCCCGACCAGTTCGCAAAGTTCACCTGGTTCATCATGATCCACCTGGGACAGCTCGATGCGAAGCGAGGCTGGACCAAACAGCTCCATCTCGGCGCCCTGCGCAACAACAACAGCCGCCTGCTCAGGCGGCTCGGCGCCGACGCCGGCGTCGATTCGATCGGTGATTTCCCCCAATGCCGCGGGCTCACCCGCTATCTGGACACACTCGACCGCACAAACCAGCTGCCGCGCATCATCCTCTACAACCTGAATCCCGCCGACAATTACGCGTTTGCGACGATGGTCGGGAATTTCCAGGACGGGACGACCCCAGGCAAGCTGCAGTTCGGCTCAGGCTGGTGGTTTCTCGACCAGAGGGAAGGCATGGAATGGCAGATCAATGCCCTGTCCCAGCTCGGTCTGCTTTCGAGATTCGTCGGCATGCTGACGGATTCCCGCAGCTTCCTCAGCTACGTGCGCCACGAGTATTTCAGACGCCTCCTCTGCAGGATGATCGGCGAGGACATTGAAGCGGGACTGATCCCTGCGGACGAGGCTGCCAATGCAAAACTCATCCGCGACATCTGCTACGACAACGCAGCCGCCTATTTTGAACTCAAGGCCGGCAACCTCTGACCCGAACTCTCCTGCCCCTCCGCCCTCTCATGAAGCTCGGCCTGTGCACCACTCCCGACATCGTTGCAAAGTTTTCCGTGCCGCCGTGCGACTTCATCGAAGCACACGTCCAGAATCTTCTTCTGCCTGAACAGTCCGCCGAGGCGTTTGCGCCAAATGCCGCGGCGACACGCGGCTGCGCCGTTCCGACGCCTGCCGCCAACTGCCTGTTTCCGCCGGACCTGAGGGTGACAGGTCCCTCGGTGGATACGGCCCGCATGCAGCGCTATGCCGAAACGGCCTTCTCCCGCGCGGCGTCGATTGGGCTCACCACAATCGTGTTTGGTTCGGGAGCCGCGCGCAAGGTGCCGGACGGATGGCCGATGGCGCGCGGATTCGAGCAATACGTCGAGGCTCTCAAACGGCTCGCACCGATCGCCCAGGCCAACGGGATAACCCTGGTCGTGGAGGCGCTGCAACGCGGCGAATGCAATATCGTGAACACGCTCGACGACGGCGCCGAGGCGGTCAAACGCAGCAGCCATCCGAACGTGCGGTTGCTCGTCGACATTTTTCACATGCTGCGGAATGGCGAGACACCCGACGCCATCACCCGTCATGCGGCGCTCGTGACCCACGCGCACATCGCAGAGAACAAGGAGCGCGCAGAACCCGGCCGCCACCATGAGGACTTCCGTCCTTTTCTCCGCGCATTGAGATCCGCCGCTGCATGCCGGCGCCTTACGATCGAGTGCGTGTGGTCCAAGGGTGACATCGTCGCCCAGGCGCCAGCGGCAATCGCCGTGCTCCGCCGCCAGCTCGCGGACGCGGGGTTCTGAGTCCCCCGGGGAGCGGAACCAGGCGCAGGCCGGCAGGCAGCACGCGGACTGCCGCAAACGGCGGGGCCGGTATTTTTGCCTTTGCGTGCATTCCGGGACGCGATTGCCTGCGAACGTTGTCCGCTCACTCCTCCAATGATACCATCGTGGCGCTGGCCACTCCCGCCGGCACGTCCGCAATCGCAGTCCTGCGCATCAGCGGACCGCTGTGCGCTGAATTCTCGCGCTCCCTCTACGGCGTTTCCCTCGCTCCGCGCAACGCCCAGGTCGTTCGCCACAGGGAGTCCGTTGGTAACGGGATTCTGGATACAGTGGTGGCGACCTTCCACCAGGCGCCTGCGAGCTATACCGGCGAGGATGTGCTGGAGCTTTCGTGCCATGGCAATCCCTTCATTGTGCGGCGCCTGATTGACGATCTCTGCGCGCGCGGATGCCGCCCTGCCCGTCCCGGGGAATTCACCCAGCGCGCCTTTCTCGGAGGCAAGCTCGACCTCAGCCAGGCGGAGGCGGTGATGGATGTCATCAGCGCGCGCAGCGAGCGCGCACTCGCCGCGGCACAGCAGCAGCTGGACGGAGTCCTCGGACGCCATCTGGCGGGATTGAACAGCGAACTGCTGGATGCCCTTGCCCGTGTGGAGGCCTACATTGATTTCCCCGACGAGGATCTGCCCACCGAGGATCGTGAAGTCGTCCGGAGCGCCATCGACCGGGTGCTGGGCGGAACCCGGCGGCTTCTAGCAACAAGGCACTATGGCGAGATCCTGCGCCTGGGCATTCGCACGGTCATCGTCGGTGCTCCCAATGCGGGCAAGAGTTCCCTGTTGAACCGCATCGTTGGATATGAACGCGCCATCGTGTCCTCGGAACCGGGAACGACACGGGACTTCATCGAGGAGAGTTTCCTCGCGGGCGCGCATTCCGTGCGGTTGATCGATACCGCGGGACTGAATCCAGCCCCCGGGGAGATTGAACGTATGGGGATTGAGAAGACCCTCGAAAACGTGCGCACGGCAGACCTGCTGCTTTGGGTGATCGATCTCAGCTGCCCCACCCCGGCCTTTCCCCGGGAGCTCTCCGTCATGACGAACCTGCCCGCCATCCTCGTGATCGGCAGCAAGGCGGATCTCGTTTCGCCGGAACACGCCAGGAAGTCTCTTTCAATCGAGGAGTTGGAGAAGTCCGGCCTGCCAGCACTCCTGGCACCGAAGATGGAGTCCCTCGCAGTGTCAGCACATACCGGTGAGGGTGTGCCCGCACTGATCAACGCAATTGAGCACGTGGCCGAAGGATTCCAGAGCCTGACGGGAGATGAGATCATCGCCGTGAACGCCCGACACGCCCACGCGCTGGAGCGGGCCAAGACCAGCCTTGAGTCCGCCCTTCATCTCCTTCGTTCGGAGGCGCAGCCCCCCTCCCCTCCCGAACTGATCTCCAGCGACCTCCGGGAAGCACTCGAAGCCATGGGTGAAATCCAGGGCAAGTTTGACAATGAACGCATGCTGGACCGGCTCTTTGCGGCCTTCTGCATCGGCAAGTGAGGTTTGTCGTAATTTGCATTGTGACAAATTGTTACAACATCATTTGACCTGAGAACGAGAGCCCTGGCGGCGGGGATGTCTCGCCGCTACCTTCGTCCCACGACTCCCAATTCGTTTGCCTGCGGTCACAACTGTCGCAGCTTGATCCTCTCGCTTTGGAAAATGCCGGTGGAAGTGTGATGACCGTTGTGAATCCTCAGGGTGCCAGACACCATGGATACTGCTTCATGTGGAAATGGAAACAGGAATCAGCAAAGCGTGTCGTATAATACACTTATAAACAATCAGTTATGTCACTGTAGACATGTAGCCAGTGTGCTTGAGCACGCAAACTTTCGATGAGTGATACTGGAATTCAGGGGGGGTATGATGTCATCGTCTGTGGTGCCGGACATGCCGGTTGCGAGGCGGCGCTGGCGGCTGCCCGGATGGGGGCCTCTACCCTCCTCCTTACGGGCAATCTCGATACCATCGCACAGATGAGCTGTAATCCAGCTATCGGCGGACAGGCAAAGGGTCAGATCGTCCGGGAGATCGATGCGCTCGGCGGCGAGATGGCGATCAACACCGATTGTACGGCAATCCAGTTCAGGCTCCTCAATGAATCGAAAGGACTTTCCGTCCAGTCACCTAGGGCCCAGTGCGACAAGAAGGCCTACCAGTTTCGTCTCAAGCACACCCTCGAACTTCAGCCCAACCTCCTGCCCTTCCAGGCAACCGTCACCGGCCTGATCTTCGACGGCGCCAAAGTCGTGGGAGTGCGTACCAATCTGGACCTCGAGTTTCGTGGAAAGACCGTGGTCGTTACCACCGGAACCTTCCTTCGGGGGCTGATGCATATCGGACACAACAAGAACGAAGGCGGGCGCCTGGGTGATTTTAGCGCAAAAACGCTCTCTGCAAGCTTCCTTGAAGCAGGTATCGAACTGGAACGCCTGAAGACCGGTACTCCACCGCGACTTCTCGGACGAAGTCTTGATTTTTCAAAAATGACCGAGCAGAAGGGCGATTCGGAGATCACCCGATTCGCATTTCACGACACCCGGGACCCCGAGCCAATGTTCCACGTGGAACAAACCGGCGAGCAGCGACTGGGCTGGGCTGCGGGCTCAAATCAGGTTTCCTGTTGGATGACCTACACGACTGAACGGACGGCTGAACTCGTACGAGCCAACCTCCACCGGTCCGCAATGTATTCCGGAGAAATCGAAGGTATTGGGCCTCGCTATTGTCCGAGCATCGAAGACAAGTTTGTCCGTTTTGCCGACAAGCCCCGGCATTTGCTTTTCCTGGAGCCGGAAGGCAGGTCCACGAACGAGTACTATGTGAACGGGCTTTCAACGTCATTGCCTTTCGAGATCCAGCAGGAAATGGTTCATAGCGTGCCCGGTCTGGAGAAAGCCGTGCTTTTGCGGCCAGCCTATGCGGTCGAATACGACTTTGCGCCACCCACACAGCTTTTCCCATCCTTGGAATCCAAGAAAGTCGAAAATCTCTTTTTTGCGGGGCAGATCAATGGAACCTCGGGCTACGAGGAGGCGGCATGCCAGGGCTTGTTGGCAGGTGTGAATGCGGCGAACAAGGCTAGGGGAGGCGCGCCGCTCATTCTCGGGCGCCATGAGGGTTATACGGGCGTCCTGGTGGACGATCTTGTAACCAAGGGCACATCGGAGCCTTACCGCATGTTCACAAGCCGCGCGGAGCACCGCCTGCTCTTCAACCATGGCAGTGCCGAATTCCGACTGGCACACCATGCTCGCCGTCACGGGCTCTTGTCACCCAGCCGCCTGGCTCGGATCGAAGCCAAGCAGGCAGCAGTTCTTCAATGGAGAGATTTCTTCGAAAAATCCCGCATCGGAGGGGGGCAGGGGACCTTGGGAGACGCGATCCGCAGGGCCACAACCGGGAATGCTCCAGAAGTCTTTTACCCCCAGGCGTTTCTGGAGCTCTCCAAACCCGTCCGGGATGAGGTTCTCTATCGAATCAGCTACGCCGGATACCTCGCCCGCGAAGAACGTCAGATTGCCAAACTCTCCCAGATCGAAAGAATAAATATTCCACAATTTATCGATTATCAGAAGGTTAGGGGACTTCGTCGGGAAAGCGCTCTCAAGCTCGACAAGATCAGACCCCAAACCCTGGGGCAGGCCAGCCGCATCAGCGGCGTAAACCCATCGGACATCAGCCTCCTGATGATTTTGATCAATTCCGCAAAATCCTGATTCATACCAGGGACTCAGTGCAATATCGCGTCGATGGCAAATTTCGTCTCAATAGATCGGCGATGGCTATAAATAGCTTATAGACCGTTCTTTACATAATTAAATAGGACAGCAAAGATCAACCGTTTCGCGCAACTCCGAGCCACAGACCGGAGACTCGGGAATCGATAGCAGTCCCCGCCGCTCAAGACCATCATCGCCAGTTTATGGCGCATTGAGGCCCCCGAGATTTGGCACTGAATCCACCCACCCAAACCCAATCTGTGCGCATCCCTCAATCTCCGGATGCCTTTTCCCGACCTCCATCGCCCCCGTTCCAACGGGTTGCTACGACACGTCACCCGGCATCGTCTTCCCTGCATTCTCACACCAGCCTGCAATTTGGCGAAGATGCCTCAGCGCAAAAATTCTCCATTGGCCTGACACAACCATAAAGCCAGCCTCCTCCGATGCCAGCCCCAGCTTCAGACGCCGCTCATGCTTCCCGCGAAGAGGTCACCCTGTCCAGCATCCGTGCTGCAGCACGACGCATCGAAGGAGGAGTGATCCTCTCGCCATGCCCTGAGTCGATAGCACTCAGCGACATCACCGGCGCGCGCATCTTCTGCAAACTCGACAACCTGCAGCGCACCGGATCCTTCAAGGAAAGAGGCGCCCGCAATGCCCTGCTGAAGCTTTCGCCCTCCGCGCGACGCAAGGGAGTGGTCGCAGCCAGCGCCGGGAATCATGCTCTGGGCCTGGCATACCATGGTCGTTTGCTGAAGGTCGGCGTGACCGTTGTCATGCCGGACTATGCTCCGCTGATCAAACGCACCACCTGTGAACGTCTCGGTGCCCGCGTGGTGATCCAGGGACGTGATTTTACCGAAGCGCGGGCCGCTGCGGACGAAATCGTGGCAAGGGAGGGCGCAACCTACATCCACGGATTTGATGATCCGGACATCATCGCAGGGCAGGGAACCGCCGGGCTGGAGATACTTCGGCAGGTCCCGAATCTCGATGCCATCGTATGCCCGATCGGCGGTGCAGGATTGATCGCCGGCATTTCGATCGCCGTGAAGGCCCTGAAGCCCGAAATCAAGATCATCGGCGTCGAAAGCGTCGCCACCAGCAGCTTCGCCGCCGCACTGAAGGCCGGCCAGCCGGTCGCCATTCCCCGCCGCTCCACGCTCGCCGACGGCCTTGCCGTCCTGAAGGTCGGCAGACGCGCCTTCGAACTCGCACGTTCGCGCGTCGATCGTGTCGTCAGTGTGCGCGAGGACGCCATCGCCCTCGCAATCCTGCGCATGGCCGAACTGGAAAAGACCGTGGTGGAGGGAGCCGCAGCGGCCCCGCTCGCGGCGTTTCTGGCCGGCAAGCTCCCCGAACTCGCCGGCAAACGCGTCGCCCTGGTCGTCTGTGGCGGCAACATCGACCCGGCCGTTCTCAGTCGCGTGATCGAACTCGGACTCGTCGCCGATGGGCGCATCGCGCGCTTCAGCGTTGTGATCAGCGACAGGCCCGGTGGCCTTGCTTCCCTGGCGCGCGTGATCGCTGCAACGGGCGCGAGCATCAAGGACATCTCCCATGATCGCGCGTTCAGCGGACCCGACGTCAGCGCAGTCACCTGCAGTTGCACCGTGGAAACACGCGACCACGGACACGCGGATGCGCTCCGGCGCGCACTGCGCAAGGCCGGATTTCAGCTCAAGCCCGGACGCTGACCACGCTGGCGAACCGCCTCAAAGAGCGTGATGATGGTCGCCATGGCGACGTTCAGCGAGTCCGCCTGACCCGCCATGGGAATGCGCACAGGAAGGTCCGCCTCCCGGAGCCAGAAGTCGCTCAGGCCATACTGCTCGCTGCCCATCACTACAGCCAACGGACCGCGAAGATCACTGTCTGTGTAAAGCGCCTCTGCCCCGGGCGTGGTGGCCACGGTGCGGATCCCCGCGCGCTTCAGCCAGGCGTGAACCTCAATGCTCGTGGAGATCAGGCAGGGTACCGAAAAGATCACCCCGGTCGATGCACGCACCACATTGGGATTGAAGAGATCCGTCACCGGATCGCAGACGATCACCGCATTGCATCCCGCCGCATCGGCGCTTCGCAGGATCGTGCCGAGATTGCCCGGCTTTTCAATCGCCTCCACCACCAGCAGAAAGGGATTCTCATGCAGTTTCAGATCCTCCAGGGCAAGTTTCCACTGCGGCGCAACGGCCAGCAAACCGTCGGGTCGCTCACGATAGGCCACTTTTGCAAAGGCTTCCTTGTTCAACTCGAACAGCCTGGCGCCGGCCATCCGCGCGTTTTCAAGCAGTCCGCCTTCGTTCTCCCCCATGAACCATTCGGGGGAGAAATAGAGCTCCGTCACCGCAATCTTCTTTTCCAACGCGCGCCGGATCTCCCGGTATCCCTCGACGAGGAAGACACCGGCATCATCGCGCGCACGCCGGTCGCGCAACTTGACAAGCTGCTTGATGCGCGGGTTCTGCAGGCTGGTGATTTTTTCCGGCACGCGTTCCACGGGAAGCGATACGCTGACCAGCCCCCGCACGGTTGCAACGCCGCAAACTGAGGCAAAAACTCGCCTTCGGATGGACGGAAAACAATCACCGCTCCCGTCGCCGGCACCGGCGCATCACTGCAACAACCGCTTGTCGGCCAGCGCACCTGCCTGGGGAATCATCCGGCGTTTTCGGCCTTCTTTGCATCACAGCCGCTGGCTCATGATTTGATTTGTGAATTCCCCGTCCGACTTGAACGTGGAGGAAGTGGGCAAGAACAAGAAAACGAACGACTACCCGTTTGCGTATCACCAGGAGATCGAACTGGAGGTCACCACCTTGACGAACCTCGGTTCCGGACTCGGTCGCGTCGCGGTCGACCATCCACAGGGGCGCCTGGAAAACTGGGTCATCATGGTCCCCTTCACCCTGCCCGGCGAACGGGTTCGCGCCCGCGTGTTCCGCAACCACAGGAACTTCTCGGAAGCCGATGTGCTTGAGATTCTCACCCCATCCGAGAACCGGGTTGCGGCGCCATGCCCCCTGTTCGGGCGGTGCGGAGGATGTCAGTATCAGCATTTCAACTACCACGGGCAGCTCCAATGGAAGCAGCGCCAGGTTGCCGAGCTGCTCGAACATCTTGCGGGCATCCGTTTCCCCGTCGAACCGGTCATCCCTTCACCAAGGGAATGGGGCTACCGCTCCAAGATCACCCCCCATTTTGCGGCGCCGCGCGACGCCAAATCCGCCGGTATCCAGACCGGTCAGGCGATGCCCATAGGCTTCCTCAGGCAGGGCACACGCTTCGACATCGTTGACGTTCCCCGATGCCTTATCGCCACCGATGCCATCAACACCCGCCTGACAGGCCTGCGTGCGGAGGTTCTGGCGAAGGCATCGGCCGGTGAGTACAAACGCGGGGCGACGCTGCTTCTGCGCGAAGCCTCCGGAGAGGTGACAACCGACTTCGATTCGATCGTCACCGAAACCGTGGGCAGCCTCCGGCTGCGTTTTCTGGCACACGACTTCTTTCAGAACAATCCGTTCATCCTCCCGGCCTTCACCGCCCATGTGCGAGAGCAGGCCGCCGCGAGCGGGGCGAGGAACCTCGTGGATGCCTACTGCGGCAGCGGCTTGTTCGCCCTCTCCGCCGCATCCGCATTCCTCCAGGTGGCCGGAGTGGAGGTCAGCGAGAGCAGCGCCGCCTTCGCCCGCGAAAATGCGTTGGCAAACGGCATCACCAACGCGCGCTTCCTTGCGGGAGACGCGGCAAGGATCTTCGACGGTCTTTCCTTTCCCCCGGCAGAGACGGTCGTGGTCATCGATCCCCCCAGAAAAGGCTGCGATGCATCGTTTCTGTCACAACTTTTCCACTACAGCCCGCTGGCCGTCGTTTACGTCTCCTGTGATCCCGCCACGCAGATGCGGGACCTGAAGGAATTCATCGCCGCAGGCTACGTGCTGAAACGCGTGCAGCCGTTCGACCTGTTTCCCCAGACCCGGCACCTCGAGTGCGTCATCACCCTCGCAAAGGGATCCTCCCCGGCCGGGCCATGACAACAACCGATGCTCCGGACCATCGTCACCTGCACGAGCAGCGCCGCGCCGAGGTTCGTGCAGCGCTGCGCCCGCTGATTGCAGGCAACAAGCCCATCGTGCTCGAGATTGGCTGCGGTCACGGCCACTTCCTCGAGGCATATGCCGCCGCGCACCCGGGTCTCTTCTGTCTGGGCATCGATCTCATGAGCGACCGCATCCGCCGCGGCACCCGCAAGAAGGATCGCTCCAGACTCGGCAACCTCGCCTTTCTGCATGCATCGGCAGGCGACCTCCTCGCGGCACTGCCGGAACACGTCAAACTCGACGCGATCTTCATCCTGTTCCCTGATCCCTGGCCCAAGCGTCGGCACTGGAAGAACCGCCTGATCAAGCCGGAGTTTCTCGACGAACTTGCAGCGCACGCGACAGCGGGAGCACCCCTGTATTTTCGCACCGACCACGCTCCCTATTTTGAGGAGGCGAGAGCGGTGGTGGCAGCACATCCGCGCTGGAATCTCGCCGCGGATGCCTCAGAGTGGCCCTTTGAATTCACCACCGTCTTCCAGGCCCGCGCCCCTTCTTATCAATCCCTGATCGCACATCACAACGTCTAGAAACCGGATCTCCCTCCGGATCGTCGCACCATGATCTCACCTGGCTTCCGGTTCCTCCCGCTCCCGCTCCTGATCCTGCTGAGTATAGCGACGGCCTTCGCCCGCGCCGAAGTGCCCGTTCTTGTCACACCGGTGATCGCAAAGCGCACCATGGTGGTCGCCGGCCATCCCGAGGCGGCTGCCGCGGGCGACGCCATTTTTCGCGAGGGAGGAAATGCGATCGATGCGGCCGTCGCTGTCTCGCTCGCGCTCGGAGTTGCCGAACCCTACGGCTCGGGACTGGGCGGCAAACTGATGCTGCTCTATTTCGACGCCAAGTCGGGCAAGACCTACGCGGTGGACGCGATGGACGAGGCAAGCCGCTCCCTTGTCGCTTCCGACTATCGAAAAAAGCCCGAGAAATCCCGGTACGACGGTTGGTCCGCGGTCTGCACTCCCGGACTTGCCGCCGGGCTTCATGCGGCACATGCGCGCTGGGGCAAACTCCCCTGGCAACAGACTATCCAACCCGCGATCAAGCTGGCGGACTCCGGCTTCAAGGTCCTTCCCAAGACACGCCTGCTCTTTGAGGAACGCCTCGACAAGCTGCGCGGAGGCGATGGCACCCTCGCAATGATCTTCCTGCCGAAGGGGGAACTTCCCGACATCGGCTCGCGCCTCCCCAATCACGACCTCGCACGGACCATGGAACTGCTCGCACGCAACGGCTCCGACGGATTCTACCGGGGACCTGTCGCCAACGCCCTGGTGGTGGCGTCGCGAAAGGGTGGGGGACAACTCACCCTCGAGGATCTGGAGAACTATGAGGCGCGCATGAGCATGCCGATCGCGATCGATTTCGATGGCTATCGCATCCTCGGAGGACCTCCCCCTTCCACAGGTGCATCCCTCTTCATGACAATCCTCAAGGGACTCGAATCGGAGCCCCTGCAACCACCGCTTCGCACCGCCGCCAACATCGACCTGATCGGGCGGTTCTGGAGGGAGGCATATCCCCAGGTGCAGCACGAAATCGGGGATTCGCCGAAGTCGCGGACGGCGTTCGATCGCATGGTGAGCCCCGTTGAGATCGAAGCCCTTCGCAAGCGGGCTCACGGCAAACAACGAAAGGTCGCCCGTGTGCACGAAATCGATTCCCTTCTCGCCTGCACAACCCATTTTGTCGTGGTCGACGCCGCGGGAAATATCGTATGCGCCACGCAGTCGCAGAGCCTTCACTTCGGCGCAGGGGTCGCAGCCGCAGGAGTGGTGATGAACGACTCCATGAGCAACTTCGCCTACAACGACACGAGCAGCCCTAACGCCCTCGCTCCAGCCCGGCGTCCCCGCAGCACGATTTCGCCGACCATCGTCCTTCATCAGGGTTCTCCCGTGCTCGCCCTCGGCATTCCCGGTTCCTCGCGCATACCGACAGCCGTGCTCCAGGTGCTGATTGATCACCTTGTGTTCAAGCGTCCGCTCGAAGACGCCATCGGGGACACCCGCATCCACTGGTACAGTCCCTACGAAAAATCCAAGCCGGACGCCGTCGAGGCCGAGAAATCGTTGAGCCCTGACGTTGTCCGCGGCCTCCAGAGCAGGGGCTGGCAGGTCAACCTGCCCGAGGAGCCGGGAACGGGCCGCCATTTTGGCGGGATCAATGCCATCGCAATCCTGCCCGATGGTACCCGCGCAGGGTACGCGGATCCACGGCGGACGAACGCCGCGATTGGGGGCGATTAGAAAAAACGGGGCAGCGCGCGACGCGTGCCCCGTCCTCGGAATAAGCGAGCGCGGCAGTCGGCCGCGCAGACGTGATCAGAACCGTTTGGTCACCTGCATTGAATAGGTGCGTCCCCGTGCCATCAGGTTGTAGACACCGGTTTCGTACCCGCGCGAATCGGAGACCAGCGGTGGCGTTTCGTCGGTCAGATTCACGACACCGAGCCGCACCGTCGTGTCGTTCAGCCAGGAGTCCTTTCGTATGAAGCGATAGGAGACATTGGCATTGTAGCTGATCGAGTCCTCCACGATGAACCGGTAACTGTTGGCGCCATTGTTGAACACGGGCCTGATGTACCCCGGAGAGCCCAGAGATTCATAGGTGGTCTGAGAGGTCGTGGCTCCGACGTCGGAGTAGTTGCCGATGTAGTATGCGGAAAAGCCGGCGCTCCAATTGTCGCGTTTCCAGGTGATCGTCGCACTGCCGCGCCATTTCGGCGTTGCCCCGCCGACATTGGTCGAGTTGGTCCAGCGCAGTTCGGTGCGCGGGGCACCGTTGGACACGTACGTGTGGAAATCATTCAGATAGGTCCAGTTCGTGTTCAGCACAAAACGCCCGATATCCATCTTTGGCAGCCGGTAGGTAGCGTCGAAATCGAACCCATTCACGAATTCCTGCGAACGGTTGAAGTAGGTCGTGCGGATATGGTCGATGGCTCCGACAACCGCACGCTGGTTGCCCGGTGGGCGCGTCGCATTGTAGGCGGCAAACGCATCGCGGTCGGCCTGCGTCACCGGCAGCCGGACAATCGCACTGTCGCCCTTGTACCCTGCCGTGCCAGAGCCGAGGTCGATCTGTCCGATGCTCTGTCCCGCAGCCAGCGCCGCCTGGGTCGCCGCCTGGAGAGCCTCGTTGTCATCCGCAATCGAACCGGAGGAGGCAATGACGTTGCGCTGCCGGATTTCCCAATAGTCGACTCCAAAGGAAAGTCCTCGAACCTTCGGCACGTCGATCACGATGCCGGCAGACTTGCCGCGCGACTCCTCAGGATCGAGGTCGGGATTGCCAGAGGCAATGCTCCGGCGGTTCGAGGCGCCGTCTGTCGGCTGGCCCGTGACGATGCTTCGATAGGTGTCGGTTGAATTGGTGACGGTTCGGATGAGTGTGCCTGTGAAGAGCTGGGCGAGATTCGGTGCATGGAAGCCCTCATTGTAGGAGCCGCGGACCAGCACGGACGGGAGCAGCCTCCAGCTGAATCCGTACTTGGGTTTGGTGGTGTCGCCAAAATCCGTGTAGTTCTCGTAGCGGGCCGACGCGGAAACCTCGAAGGACTCCACCAGCGGCAACCGATTCCCCTTGCCGATGAGCGGCACCAGGGCCTCGACGTAGGCGGCCGTCACGTTACGCTGTCCATACGTGTCGGAATTCGGGGAGAACCCGAGGAAGTCGTTGGTGCTCGGGTCCAGCCCGGAACCCGCTGGATTCAGACCGGCGAACGGCGGGCGCGTGTCGACGTAGGATTCGTAACGGTACTCTGACCCAAACGCTGCACCGAGCGTATTTCCGCCCCACAACTCGATGACGTCGCCCGACGCACGAAAATCCAGGCTGCGCAGCTGCGTCGTGCCTTCGCGGATGAACTTCGACCGGAACGTGCGCTGCACGGATTCTGGATTGGTGTAGGGACCCGTTACGACGAGGGTGTTGTTCTGAACCGCAAACGTGCGGGTGAACGGATTGAAGGCGAGCGAGGGATCGGATTGGTTGACCGCCGCAATCAGCAGGCTCTTGCGGCTCGGGCCGTTTTCCTCGTCCTCGACATGCGCCGCACTCCACAATCCGGCGGCCTCCCACGTCCACGAATCGAAGAACCGCCCGCGTACGCCCGCGACGCCCCGATAGACCGAGGTTGTCACCTCCGCGGTGCGGTCGGCGAGATCCGTCAGCCGCTTGTTGGTGATGCGCACGGAGGCAGGCGTGCCGGTCAGCCTCGGCGTGCCGTCCGCATTCGGAGCCCCGGTCGGACTCCAGAAACGCGTGCCGAATGGATTGTAGGGATTGGTGGGCGGAACAATGATGTCGCCATCCGTCGACTGAGTGATCCCGTCGGGTTCGCGAACCGTGATCGAGCGGGCCTCGTACTGCGACCATTCCACAAAGGCGGTGAGCTGGGAGCCAAGATCGTATTCCCCGCTCAGGTACAGATTGCCACGGGTACTCTGGGGCTGGATCACGCGATAGGTGTTGTTGTTCCAGTAGTAGGTTGACGTGACGCCCGCCCGCGAAGGGCTCGTCGTCTGGAATCCAACGCCGCTTGCGGTCGGCACCAGGTAGAACTGTCCGCTCGTGGCAGCTAGCGACGACGGCACGCCGCTGGTGCGTCCCGTCTTGAAAACGCCATCGGTGACTGTGCCCATGATGAAGTTGCCGAATTCGCTCGTGGCTGACCGGGCGTTGAAGGTGGTGTCCGTCGAAACATTCCACGGGGCTGGCGCGCGGGACGAATGATCTGCCTCACGCGAGAACGCGCGATCCCGCGCAAAAATGGGATCGCGGTCGTAAAGATCCAGCACGACCATCGCCCGGCCGCGTCCGTCGTGGAACTTCAGGCCGTGGGTAAGCGTCGCCCGCGCCTCGCGTCCGTCGCCATCCTCCGTTTCGCCATAGCGGAGCACGAGTTCGGTGCCGACGAAATTGCGGCGGGTGAGGGTGTTGATGACTCCGGCCACCGCATCGGTTCCATAGATGGACGATGCGCCGTCACGAAGGATCTCGATGCGGTCGAGTCCGCGATTGGGCAGCACATTGACATTGGTGGAGAGGGTGGGCACGCCCGCCTCGCCCTGGCTGATGGGGTGAGGGGGAAGCCGCCGGCCGTTCAGGAGGATCAGTGTATTGCTGGACGGAATGCCGCGAAGCGAGATCGTTGCATTGTCGCCACGGGCCGTGGCCCCCAGCGTTGCGGTTTCGTTGCCGGGAAGACCTGTCACCTGCGGCAGCGCGGCCAGCAGGTCCGAAGCCTGTGACGCATCGCGCAGGTCAATCTCCTCAAGCGAGAATTCCGTGACGGGCAGGGCCTTCTCGGACTCGAGCCGCTTGACGTTCGAACCCGTGACGGTGAAGGCCTCCAATTGAACGGTCTCATCGCCCGCGGGCTGCGGAGCCCGCTGGGCGATGGCGATTGCGGCAATTGCCGCGAAGGCGCCGAACTGGCTGATCAGTCTGAGCGCTCGAACAGGTGTGGTGTTGGGAAGAGAACTCCAGGACATGCCTCATCCAGACCAAAAAGCGGCCTCTTCGTCCACGCTCAAAATACAGATGCGAAGACCCGGCATCACGGCAGTCAGCAGTCACTCGGACCGCCGCAAATGAATCAGTCCTTTCCTGCGCTTGCCTGGGCCGACCTCCAACCGTCATAAAGTGAACCACCCGATGTCCACAATGAAACGCCCACCCCTTGCCCGCATTTCTGCCCTTGCATCCTTCTTCCGCAACATCAGTGCCCTGGCACTCCTGACAGGCGCATTCATTCCGCCTCCCGCACTCGCGGAGATCGTCGATGCGGCGCCGGGAACGACCACCGGACATATCGAGCGTTTGAGTCCGGTCGCGGGAGACCTGCTTGACGACGCGGCGGTCATCGAGGTGCTCGCATCGGGATTCACCTGGAGCGAAGGCCCGGTCTGGGTGCCTTGGGACAACCAGCTCGTCTTCAGCGATGTCCCGGAAAACAAGGCCTACCGCTGGAGGCAGGGGCATGGTGTGGACCTTTTTCTCAATCCCAGTGGAGCGAGCCACCGCGGCCCCGACATCTCCACGCAGGGCTCCAACGGCTTTGTGGTCCACAAGGGAAGGCTGCTCCTCTGCCAGGTCGGCGACCGGCGTATTGCCTCACTAGATACAGATGGAAAGACCTTCTCCACGATCGTCGATCGCTATGACGGCAAGCGTTTCAGCGCGCCAAATGACCTGTGCATCGATCGGCGCGGGAACATTTACTTTACAGATCCACCCTACGGCCTGGTTTCGGAAAAGCAGCGCGAGATCCCGTTCAATGGCGCCTACCGGCTCGCGCCGGACGGAAAAGTCACGCTGATCACAGGCGAACTCGAGCGCCCCAACGGCATCGCACTCTCCCCCGATGACAGGACGCTTTATGTCACGAATTCCCACGCTCCCCGCCCGATCGTCATGGCCTTCGATCTGACGAGGAAGGGTGAATCCAGGGGACCCGGCCGCCTCGTGTACTCCGCGGCGGATCTCATCCGGAAATATCCCAGGAAGGGGACGGTGGACGGCATGAAAGTCGACCAGCAGGGAAACCTCTGGATCGGCGGCGTTGCCGGCGTGCTTGTGATCAGCAAGGAGGGCGTGTTGCTCGCACACTTGGTGACGGGACATTCCACGGGCAACTGCTGCTTCGGCGGCCCGGATGGCAGCACGCTTTTCATCACCTCGGACAATATGCTCTGTCGCGTCCGGACAAAAACACGCGACGCACATTTCGCCGCAAAGTAACCTGCCGCATGGGTAGGCCGACGCCCGTTGACTCCCAACTCGGAAGTCGAATCCGGCCACCGGGCACAACGCCCAGTTCTGCCCCGTGCTGAAATAGTGAGCGTCTCGAATCACGCAGATGCCACATGTCCATATGGTTACAGATCGCGCGCACCAGTCCGATCAGGTTCCTCCTACGCTGCAGCCCTTGACCGGATTTCGAATGGTCGGGGCGGCGAGATTCGAACTCGCGACCTCCTGGTCCCAAACCAGGCGCTCTACCAGGCTAAGCTACACCCCGTAACCTCCGGCGACCTGAAGCCGCCCGGCGCACCATGTCAACGCGCATTCTCCCCGGCGGCCCAGCCTTGTGAATAACCGGTTAGCAATATGGAGTCACTCTCTGCTTGCGTCAGCAATCGGTTCAACCTAGATCGCTCACGCTCAATTTCTTTTCATGGACACTATTTCTCGGGAAAATACCAGCTACCTTCCCCTTGCGGGCGTAGTTGTGGGAGTATTGGCGCTCGTGCTCGCGGCGATAGCCTTGGCCAAGGCCTCCTCGGCCAGCAAGACCGCAAACGAGCACGCAGCTCAGGTCGCAAAAATCGAGACCATCGAGAATGAACTCCGCACTGCCACGGCAGGCTCCGAAAAAGCGGGGCGCGACATCACCGCGTTGCGGAATTCGATGCAAAGCGCATTCGATCAGGTCGCCCTTGAGCTCGGCAATGTGAAGGGTGAGCTGGCCAAGATTCAGGAGGCCGCAAAGGCACCTCGCGCCGCTGCCGCCGCGGGAGCCGCAAAATCCGCCGGACCGGTCGTGGCCGGCCCCGACGAATACATCGTCAAAAGCAACGATAGCGGCGCGAAAATCGCCCGTTCTCATGGTGTCTCCCTGGCCGACCTCATGGCCGTCAATCCCGGCGTCAACTGGAACCGCATCAAGCCCGGCGACAAGCTCAAGCTCCCCAAGAAATAATCGCGGGATCACTTCTCTTTTTCCAAAGCCTCTTCGACCTCGCGTCGAAGGGGCTTTTTTGTGCCCATGGATACCGTGAAAAATCCCGATTCCGGATCGCTGCCCGCCTGGACGCGGGGCGCAACACGGGTGCTCGCCAAGACGCGCATTCTCGAACTGTGGGGCGTGAGGTTCTCCCACCCGGCTCGCGAGGAGTCGGGCGAATTCTCAGTCATCCACACCCGCGACTGGGTCAACATCGTCGCCACCACACCGGATCATCGCATGGTGCTTGTGCGCCAATTCCGATATGGCATCAACGCGCCCTCCCTGGAAATCCCGGGGGGCATCATTGAGGAAGGCGAGGATCCGATTCAGGCCGGTCTCCGCGAACTGAGGGAGGAAACGGGATTTGTGGGAACCGGCGCCCGGCTGCTCGGAAGCATACACCCGAACCCGGCAATCCAGGACAACCGCTGCCACCTGATCTGGGTGGAGAAGGCGACGCTTCAGGAACAGACCGCCTGGGATGAACACGAGGAGCTGGAAACCCTTACTCTTCCGATCGATGAAGCCTACAGGCAGGCGCGGATTGGCGGAATAACCCATTCACTGGTTCTGAACGGGCTTTTCCTGTTCGAACCCCATTGGGCGGCGCTACGGCCGGAATTGCGGTGAGATTCAACCGTTTGACAGTTTGTGTGCCGATGATAGCCTAGTCCAACACATGTCCCACGCCGCTCCCGTCTTCGCCAACTCTCCCTCGGCCCTTGGAGTGGCATCGAACGGCAACCTGCCTTCAGAGCTGGAAAAGGAAATCCGGGCGATCTACCAGCGGAGCCCCTTGTATGAGTCCCGCTTTCCGCTCCATTCAGATGCATTGCAATGGTCGTGTTACCGCGAGATCCCGTCCCTCTCCAAGAAGGAGATCGTGACCCTCGGTCATCGCGCCTTTTTTGCGGATTACCACGAAATCGAGCGGGGGCTGGCGGAGAAACGCTTCGAATACGAGTCCACCGGCGGCACTACACAGTCGCCCATGACCGTTATCATGGAGGAAGGCTGGTGGAATGCCCAGACCGAGCGCGCCTACCGGGCTTCGCCAATCCTCCGGCAGTTTGCAGGCCATCCCTACCGGAAGTGCGTGCTCGCCCCGGTCGGCTGCTCCAGCAACCTGTGCCCTTACGAGGACCACCCGTTTCCCAACCGCTATTTTGACGGGGTGGTTTACCTGAATCTGAGCAGCGATCCGTTCGTTTTTCTGGAGAGCGAATGGGATCGCATCGTACTGGAACTCCAGGCGGTCAAGCCGGAGGTTCTCGAAGGGGAACCGGTCTATCTCTCGTTGCTCGCGCGGGCGGTGAAGAAGCGCGGTGTCAGCGTGCCGAGCCTTCGCGCGGTGATTCTTACCTATGGCAAGGCAAGCCGCCAGCACGGCCAGCGGCTCGCAGAGCAGTTTCCCGTTCCGCAGGTCGACCTGTATGGATCCACCGAAGCCGGCTACCTCTTCGTAGGTGAGGCCTTCAAGGACAACTCGCAGGTCATCGATTCCAACGCCTTCATCGAGCTCACGTCCTACCGGGGGCTGCCCGACATCTTTCAGATCTACGTCACCACCCGCGATCGCCAGGCCATGCCGCTGCTGCGATACCATACCGGGGACATCGTCCAGCGTTTCCCAACCGGCTACCGTCTGCTGGGACGCGAGGGCAACCTGTACTTCAGGGCCGACGGGTCCTTGCTTTCGCCGGCCGACATTGATGCAGCGCTTCCCTCGGATTTCGCCTGCTGGCACTACTCACTCGTCCAGGCCACCGAGACCCGCTGGGATTTCTTCTACGTTGCCGACGAGACAGCAGACCACGCAGTGCTTGAATCCGCACTCGCCAGGCTGATCGGCACCGATGCGCGGGTGGTTGCCTTCCGCAAACGCTTCATCGCACCCGCAGCCAGCGGAAAATTTGCACTGCTCAAGCCGCTCGCGAAATAGCGCGGCCTGCAGAAATACGCCTGTTCCACCAACCGCACCTCCAGGAAGCGGGGCCCAGGGCCAAGCCATGCTGCGGATCAGAGGCTGTATAAGCCGGCCTTTCGCTTCTTCATGCATTTAGGCAGCCTAATATGGTTCGCCTGCGTTATGGCGTCCAAACCCGAGGCCTTTACATTTTCGGTGCCCAAATTGTAGTATGGCGATCCAACCAAGAGCGCATTTCCCTGCATGCCTCCCGATCGGATAGCTGGACTTCTTTCACGATGAGCCTAATCGGCAACCTCTTCTGCTCGACTGTTGGCCGCAAATTCCTGATGGCGGTCACCGGCATCATACTCGTCGGATTCGTGATCGGCCATCTGGTCGGCAACCTCCAGATTTTCGGTCACCCCGACAAGATCAACGGCTACGCCCAGTTCCTCCACTCGCTCGGGCCGATCCTCTGGATCACCCGCATCGGACTGCTCATCGCGGCCGTCATTCACATCTGGGCCGCGATTGTGCTCACGCGGACAAATGCGCAGGCGAGAGGTGCGCAGCACTACGGTGTGAACCGCTGGATTCGCGCGCCCTTCGCATCACGCTACATGCGCCTCACCGGGTTCGTGGTACTGGCATTCCTCGCCTACCACCTCGCGCAATTCACCCTGGGCTACGCGTCGTCGTCGACCTTCAAGGGGCACCTGCCCGAATATACGATGGCTTCGGAATTCCACATGATGGGATTTCCGGCAGTCGAGAAAGGCCGCGCGGTCGACGATGTCTACAGCATGGTGTTCTACGGTTTCCAGAGTCCGGTCATCTCGCTCTTCTACATTCTCGCCGTCGGCCTCCTGACAGTCCACCTGCTCCACGGTTTTCAATCGGTGTTCCATTCATTCGGATGGTACAGCGCCTCCTGGGCGCCCGCGTTGCGTGCGGTAACGGTCATTTTCTGCATCGGGTTCTTTTTCGGCAATGCCTCCATGCCTGCGGCCATCCTCTCAGGGTGGTTGAAACCCGCACCGGGGACGAACGTCGCGGCCCACCCGCGCACGGCCGGGACCCAGACCCCCTGAACCGGATCCACTCACCCGCTCGCCGACCGGCCGCCGTTTCCAACCTCCGACTCTCCGCGCCACGCTGAGCATCCCACCCATGGCCAAACTCGACTCCAGGATTCCATCCGGCCCCCTCGCTGAAAAGTGGCGCAGGCACAAGGCCGAGATCAGGCTCGTCAACCCGGCCAACAAACGAAAATACGAGGTGATCGTCGTCGGAGCCGGACTCGCAGGCTCCTCCGCCGCAGCGACGCTGGGCGAACTCGGCTACAAGGTTCGCTGTTTCGTATTCCACGACAGTCCGCGTCGCGCCCATTCCATCGCCGCCCAGGGAGGCATCAACGCAGCGAAGAACTACCAGAACGACGGCGACAGCGTGTACCGGTTGTTCTATGACACGGTCAAGGGAGGCGACTACCGCTCGCGGGAGGCCAATGTCCACCGGCTCGCCGAGGTCTCCGTCAACATCATCGACCAGTGCGCCGCGCAGGGTGTCCCCTTTGCCCGCGAGTATGGCGGGCTTCTCGCCAACCGTTCCTTCGGCGGCGCCCAGGTTTCGAGGACTTTCTACGCGCGTGGGCAGACCGGCCAGCAGCTCCTGCTCGGCGCCTATTCGGCGCTTTCCCGCACCGTCGGCCAGGGTCTCGTGCAGCTTCACGCCCAGGAGGAAATGTGCGATCTCGTGGTGATTGGCGGGCAGGCCAAGGGCATCATCACCCGCAACCTCGTCACGGGAAAAATCAGCCGTTGGGCTGCCGACGCCGTCATCCTGGCCACGGGAGGGTATGGCAATGTCTTCAACCTCTCCACCTATGCCCGGGGCTCCAACGCAACCGCCATCTGGCGCGCCTACAAGCGCGGTGCCTGCTTCGCCAATCCCTGCTACACGCAGATCCACCCCACCTGCATTCCGGTCTCGGGCGACTACCAGTCGAAGCTCACGCTGATGTCCGAATCCCTGCGCAACGACGGCCGCATCTGGGTGCCCAAGCGCAAGGAGGATTGCAAGAAGGACCCTGCCTCCATCGCGGAGGACGATCGCGACTACTATCTCGAGCGGATCTATCCCAGCTTCGGCAACCTCGCGCCGCGCGACATCTCTTCCCGCGCAGCCAAGCGCGTGTGTGACGAGGGTCGCGGCGTTGGCGAGTCCGGGCTGGGTGTCTACCTCGATTTCTCCGACGCCATCAAGCGCCTCGGTGAGGACACCGTGCGCGAGCGCTACGGCAACCTCTTCGACATCTATCACGAAATCACCAACGAGAACGCCTACCGCACCCCGATGCGGATCTATCCCGCCGTGCACTACACGATGGGCGGGCTCTGGGTGGACTATAATCTGATGTCGAACCTTCCCGGGCTGTTTGTCCTCGGCGAGGCCAACTTCTCCGATCACGGAGCCAACCGCCTCGGCGCCTCGGCCCTGATGCAAGGACTCGCCGACGGGTATTTCGTCGTTCCGTACACTGTCGGCGACTACCTTGCTTCGCAGAAACCCGGATCACGCCCGTCCACCGATGCCCCTGAGTTCAAGCAGGCGGAGGACAACGTGACTTCTCTTATCAGCCGCCTACTGGGGGCTAAAGGCACCCATCCGGTGAGCCATTTCCACAAGCGGCTCGGTCACATCATGTGGCACTACTGCGGCATGGCGCGCACAAGGGAAGGCCTTGAAACCGCGTTGAAGGAGATCCCCAAGCTGCGCGAGGAGTTCTGGGCGACAGTGAAGGTTCCCGGCTCCGGGGACACGCTCAATCAATCCCTCGAGGTGGCGGGTCGTGTGGCGGATTTCCTGGAACTCGGCGAACTGATGTGCCGTGATGCCCTCACGCGCGAGGAGAGCTGCGGCTGTCACTTTCGCGAGGAATACCAGCACCCGGATGGGGAGTGCAAACGGGACGACGCGAATTTCGCCCATGTCGCCGCCTGGGAATACCAGGGTGCGGGCGCTGAACCCCTCCGCAATGTCGAGCCGCTTGTCTACGAAGCCATCAAGATGAGCATGCGCAATTACAAGTAACCCCGCTGCGTTTCCCCTTCCAAAAACATCATGGTCGCAGGCGTTTCCAAAAACAACATTTCCGTGACCCTTCGCGTCTGGCGTCAGGCAGGCCCCGGCAAACCCGGTGGTTTTGTCGACTATCCCGCGAAGAATCTGAACACCAACATGTCGATCCTTGAGCTGCTCGACGTCGTCAACGACGAGCTGACGCTCAAGGGCGAGGAGCCCATCGCCTTCGCACACGACTGCCGCGAAGGCATCTGTGGGACGTGTTCCCTCATGATCGACGGCAAGCCGCATGGACCGAACCAGGGGGTTGCCAGCTGCCAGACCTACATGCGGAGTTTCGAGGATGGCGCTGTCATCGTGATCGAACCGTTTCGCGCCGCACCTTTTCCAATCGTCAAGGACCTCGTCTCCGACCGCAGCGCATTCGACAGGATCCAGCAGGCGGGAGGCTTCATCACCGTACGCACAGGCGCTGCACCCGATGCCAATTCCATCCCGGTCCCAAAGGCCGATGCCGAACTCGCCATGGACGCCGCGGCGTGCATCGGCTGCGGCGCATGCGTTGCAGCCTGCAAGAACCGCTCCGCCGTCCTGTTCGTCGCTGCCAAGGTCTCCCACCTGGGGCTCATGCCGCAAGGACAGCCGGAGCGCGACAGCCGGGTGCTCGCCATGGTCAACACCGCGGATGAACTCGGGTTCGGCAGTTGCACCAATCAGGGCGAATGCAGCGCGGCCTGCCCGAAGCTGATCAGTCACGATTTCATCGTGCGACTGAACCGCGACTACCTTGCCGCCAGTTTCCGCTCGGCCTTCTGCGCGCACGCAGCCGGCAGCCACGCCGACTGAGCTGACCTTCCCGGTCAGGGACCGCGGAAGCCGGAGAGGTCGACGGAGCCCTGATGCTGCGTCTTGATCTCCATGGTGTCCTCGCCCGCTTCGACATAGAGCACGCTTTCGATGCGGTAGCTGGCCTGCGCCTGCTGGGCAAGGGATCTCAAGTTCGAAAGCACATCGGGTTTCTCAAAGGGTAGCGCGACTTCCTGGGTGATCGTCTTCAGCGGCGGAATGCCGACAGCCTGCTCGTTCCGGATATCGCCCACCAGGGTGCCATTGAGATAAAGCTTGTGACGCACCCGGGAAATTCCGATCGGGACCACATTCTCGTTTGTGAACTGCAGGGTCATCATCGCCTTTGAATCGGATGCCCCGGCGGACGGCGACGGACGGATGCTCAGCACCGATACCGTGACTCCACCCAGCTTGCCGACTGAACCGCATCCCGAGAGCGCAATCAGCGAAACAAGCCCGAACAGACAAACCATCGGAATTAGGAATCGGTGCGACATGCCTCAAGGATGTACGATCCGGACTTTCCCCGGCAAGCCAATCGAGCAGGGTTCGAATCGGAAGTGCTCATGACCAGTCTTCCACTTTCAGACCGCTCACCCGCTCGAACTCCCTCACATTGTTTGTCACCAACGTGGCCCCAACCGCCAACGCATGCCCTGCAAGCAAGGCGTCATAGGGGCCGATTGACTGGGCATTCGGTTTCAAGGTCGCCAACCGCACCCGCACCAGGGCGGCCATCTTGGCGGCCAAGGGATCAAAGGGAAGAATGTCGGGAAAGATGCCCTTCAGTCGAGTGACGCGATCGCCGAACGCAGGAACCTCCGGACGTTTGGCGGCGCCGTATTCCAGCTCATGGAGCACGATCACCGACAGCCGGCAGCGCGAAAGGTCATGTTCAAGCCTGTCACAGAGACGGGCGTCCTCCGGCCTATCCCTAAGATAGCGCGAAAACACATTCGTGTCGGGAAGGTAGATCACCGGGTGTGATCGGGAAAATCTGGAGCGGATCCACGCAAGCTCCGCAGTGCCTTCAGTCGCCTGGCTTCGGCTGCAGGGTCAATTGCAATGAACCCGGTGGCCGTCGGAGTGACCTCATAGGCCTTGCTGTTCACCTTGAGGGCACGCGGAAGGCGAAGCGCCTTGGAATTGCCCGCACGGAATACCTTGGCTGTGATCGTTCCCATGTAATAACGCTGTATCTACGTGTTTGCCTGTCAAGTACGCCCGCTTTCAGGAAAGGGAGGGAATCAGGATTGCGCACGGCGGGACAATCCCACGGCCCGGGTTGCACGACCGGGCGCAAAACGCCAGGGCCGGCTGCACAGTCCATGTGCGGGACCAACCTTGCCGAGCGTGCAATGGAGGTGGGCTGGTGATCGGGCCATCCGAAAGCCCCCGGACCCAACCGTCAGCTTGCCACTGTCTGCCTTGTCGATAGTTGTCTTCTACAGGATACCCCAATGAACACCCCTCTCGCATATCTCTGCCGATTCGTTCTCGCAGTTTCATGGCCTGCGGCTCTCGTCCACGGTGCACCGGAAGCCTCCACCATCCCGATTGTTGGAGGGCTGGGCTCGCATTCTCTTCGAGTCACGACTCACTCCGACAAGGCCCAGGAGTACTTCGATCAGGGCCTTCGTTTTCTGTTCGGGTTCAACCACGGCGCAGCCATACGCTCGTTTCAGGAGACCGCGAGACTGGATCCCGCATGCGCCATGGCCCATTGGGGAATCGCGTACGCCAATGGTCCCCACATCAACTTCCCGGTCGTACCACCACCCGCCGCCGAACAGGCTTGGAACGCGCTCCAGCTTGCCCGCAGCCATGCTGCGCAGGCATCCTCCTTCGAGCAGGCCCTGATCGAGGCCTTGAGCACACGCTACGTCCAGCCTCCGCAGCCGGAGGACCGGCGGTCGCTCGACGAAGCCTATGCGAATGCAATGCGGGATGTCTGGAAGCGGTTTCCCGACAACGCGGATGCCGGAGTTCTTTTCGTGGAGTCCATGATGGACCTGCGACCCTGGGATCAATGGACACCCGCCGGCGAGCCCCAGCCTGGCACCGAGGAAATACTGTCCGCCCTCGACGCCGTGCTGAAACTCAATCCGGATCATCCCTTCGCGAACCATCTCTACATCCACGCGATGGAGGCCTCGCATCAACCCGGGCGCGCACTCGCCGCAGCCGACCGCCTGCTCACGCTTCAGCCCGGCCTCGCGCACAACGTGCACATGCCGTCGCATATCTACATCCGCGTCGGACAATGGCAGCGGGCCATCGACTCCAATCTCGCCGCCGTCGGCGCCGATCGCGCCTATCGCAGGATCGTGGGACCTGCGACCGGACTCCTGCCAATGTACGTTGCGCACAATCAGCATATGCTGGCCTACGCGGCCATGATGTCGGGGCAGCGGAAACTCGCGCTGTCGCACATTCGCGGAATGGTTCGCGACCTCCCGCCGGAGTTCCTGCGTGATTTCGAAATCGCCGCGGAAGCCTGGCTGGCGATGCCGCTCGAGGTCATGGTCCGGTTCGGACAATGGGACGAGGTGCTCGCGGAGCCGGATCATCCCGCGTCCCAGAAATTCACCCATGCCTTCCAGCACGCCGCGCGAGGAATCGCGTTTGCCGCGAAGGGCGACCTCTCCTCCGCACGCAAGGAGCAGGCCCTCTACTTTGAAGCCTCAAAAGCGGTGCCTGCCGAACAGATTGCCGCGGGCAACAATACCTGTCACGCGGTCATGGCCATCGTGACCCCGATGCTTGAAGGCGAAATCCTCGTGCACGAGAAGCGGTTGGACGAAGGATTCGCGCAACTGCGAGCCGCCATCAGCGAGGAGGACAAACTCAAGTACGACGAACCGCCGGCCTGGCTGATTCCCGTTCGTCATTCCCTCGGCGCCGCCCTGATGGCGCATGGTCGCCATGCCGAAGCTGAAGCGGTCTACCGCGAAGACCTCGCCCGGCTGCCCAACAATGGCTGGTCCCTGTTCGGCCTGAGCGAGGCGCTTGTCCTCCAACAGAAGTTCGACGAAGCCCGCATCGTCAGGGGACAATATCAGCTCGCTTGGTCACGGGCAGACACGACCATCACGTCCTCCTGCTTCTGCCAGCCCGGCTCAACCGGGCAATAGAGCGAAGAGACAACCCCTAATGGCTATGGTTTGACACCAATAATTAGGGGCTGTCTCTTTCCAAGCCTTCCCCGATCGCTCAGAACATTGAAAGTGCCTTGGCACTTTCGATGCCGATCCAAATCAGGGCGGCGAGGGCCGCGCAGGCCACACCCGCCCGAAAAATCCTTTGCCGGCGGAGGCGGGTGTCATGGGCATCGGGGTTGCCTCCCCGACCGAGGCCTTGCTGCGACATGAAACTGACAAACTGGGCGTTGCGCAGGGTGGTGCGCCGGATCCGCGCGTTGTCCACCTTGCCGAAGCGGTAGGTGGGACGATGAAAGAGGGCGTTAAAAAGGCTGCGAAACACTTCGGAAACAGGCTCTAAATTTTGATTGGTTTTTTCTACGGGAACGAAGCAGCGTCGAGCTCAATCACGCGTATTTTGGATTTTTTGGTGCTCAAAGCCTCATGCATCATTTTCGCTACGTTGGCCAAAATCTTTACTGCGAATCTGTCGACCTCACCGACGTGGCCAGGCTCTACGGGACGCCGACCTACGTGTACAGCGCCTCAACGATTTCCGATAATTTTACTCGTCTGACGAAGGCCCTCGATGGCCTCGATCTGCAAATCTGCTACGCGATGAAGGCCAACTCCGCGCTGGCGGTGCTGCGTCACTTCTCAAACCTCGGGGCCGCCTTCGACCTCGTCAGCGGTGGCGAACTGCGTCGGGTTCTGGCAGCCGGAGGGAACGTCCAGGCGAGCGTTTTCGCGGGCGTGGGCAAATCCGAGGCGGAAATCACCCTCGCTCTCGAACATCGCATCCGCGCCCTCCACGTGGAGAGCGATCCTGAGCTGGCCCGCATCAATCACGTCGCCGGAAAACTCGGTGTGAAGGCCCCCATCGCCATCCGTGTCAATCCCGACGTCGATGCGAACACCCACGCCAAGGTCACCACCGGCAGGTCCGCCAACAAGTTCGGGATTCCGCTCAACCAGGCGCCCGCAGCGTACCAGGCGGTGGCGAGTTATCCCCATCTTGCCATCCGGGGAGTGCAGATGCACATCGGGTCGCAACTGACAGATACCGCCCCCTTCGTGGAGGCCGTCAAGAAAGTCATGCCGCTCGTGACCGAACTGAAGAACAAGTACGATCTCGAGTACTTCTCGATCGGAGGTGGCATCGGTATCGTCTACCGGGATGCCCTCGCAAGCGGACAGGAGGACTGGTGGCAGACCCAGCCCGTGGACAGGCGTCCCATCACTCCCGAAGCCTACGGAGCCGCACTCGTACCACTCCTCAAGCCCCTGGGACTGAAGATCCTGGTCGAACCCGGCCGCTTCCTGGTGGGCAACGCGGGCGTTCTTCTTTCCCGCGTTGAGTACCTCAAGCGCGGCCATGACAGGAATTTTCTCATCATCGACGCAGCCATGAATGACCTGATGCGCCCGGCGATGTACGACGCGTATCACGAAATCGTGCCGCTGCACCGCGATACCTCCCGTCCCTCGATGGTGGCCGATGTCGTCGGCCCCATCTGTGAAAGCAGCGATTGTTTCGCGCGCGACCGAAGGCTTCAGCAGGTCGGGGAAGACGAGTTTGTGGCACTCATGAGCGCCGGAGCCTACGGCTTCTCCATGGCAAGTCGCTATAACTCACGTTTGCTGCCGGCAGAGGTCCTTGTCAGGGAAAGCGCCTTCGAGCTCATCCACAGCCGCGAGACTTTTGAATCGCTGATCGCCGGCGAACGTTTTCCCACGTTCCTCCCGTGAACAGATTCCTGCATCCCCGGTCTCCAACCCTGTCTCGATCCCAAGCCAGCCGCGGTTGAGATTTCGCTATCACCCGCACGCGTGTTGGGTTCTAATGTGGGCATGAATTTCCTCGTGATAGGCGCCGGCGCATGGGGAACCGCCTTTGCGGTTCATCTCGTGAAGCAGGGCCATGTCGTTGCCTTGGCACCACGCCGCTTTGAACAGGCCGTGACTCTCGCTTCGACCCTTGAAAACAGCGACTACCTGCCCGGGATCAAACTGCCTCCAAGCCTCCAGATCGGACATGAGCTGACACCCTTGCTCATGGAGGCGGAAGTCGTGCTCCTCGCCTGTCCGCTGCAGGCCCTTCGGGCCACCTGCGAGCGTGTTCGCGACAACCTTTCTCTCGCGACGCGGCTCCAGTTCCTCATCTGCCTTTGCAAGGGACTCGAACTCGGCACGCATCTGCGGCCATCCGAGGTCATCGCATCGGTTCTTCCAGGCCGCACTGTCGGTTCGCTCACGGGCCCGACAAACGCTGGCGAAGTGTCCCGCGGCCTGCCCGCGGCCATGGTCCTCAGCACGAATCATGCCGATGCGCCGGTGCAGTCCCTCCAGGCGGAGTTGAGCAGCACCTCGTTGCGCGTCTATACGAGTGCCGATCTTCCCGGCCTCGAAATCGGAGGGTGCCTGAAAAACATCTATGCCATTGCGGCAGGATGCTCGGATGGTCTGGGTCTGGGCGACAATGCCAAGGCGGCGCTGATGACCAGAGCCCTTGCAGAAATGGTCCGCCTGGGCGTGGCCCTTGGCGCGCAGAGGGAGACATTCTACGGCTTGAGCGGCTTCGGTGATCTCGTTGCGACGTGTACAGGTTCGTGGAGCCGGAACCGCGGGTTCGGCGAACAGCTCGCACGCGGCGGACGGGCCGCCGATCTACTGGACCGGAGCAGATCCGTCGTCGAGGGATACCGAACGACCGAGTCGTTCTACGGTCTTTGCCGCGAGCGAAACATCGACGCGCCCATCCTCACCGAGGTCTATCGCGTCCTCTACGAGCACAAGGCGCCGGCAGCGGCACTCGCCGCATTGATGTCGCGCGAGCTGAAGAAGGAATAGGAATAAGGGTCGTCGGGCAGGCGTCCGGCGTGGGCGGCCCCGATCGCAGGCGATATCAGATCCGCACGGCTCCGGCGGCTGACGGATCGAAATCGAACCCTTCGCCAAAAGGGGCCTTTGAGACGGACTCGACACTGATTTCACCATCACGAACGAGCAGCGTCGGCCAGCCGCGGTTGGAGCGCACATAGAGGTCGCCGTGATGACGCAGCACCAGTTCCTGGATGGCCGAAGGCCAGGCTGAGAGTCCCGCGAAGTAATGGTGACCATTGCGCTCCACGCTCGTGATGCCCAGCGCAGCCTGCACAGCCAGATCCTGCAGCTGGCCGATGGGTCCCACATTGGAAAGGTCTTCCCCGCTCATCCGCCAGATTTGCCTGGGTTTCGCCATTTGCAGATGCGCGATGTGGCAGGCATTGAGCAGACCCTTGATGACACCCTTGCAATTCTTGTGACTCGTCCCGCAGTAACCGAGCACCAATGCTCTCGGCAGGCTCTCCAGCGTGGCATCCGACTCGTCGATGATGATGGGCGGCCGTCCGGGCCAGCGACCGGCGAGCGCCCCGATCTCATCGCTCAGCGCCAGATCGCGATGAAACGGCTGTTCGACGAAGAGCAGGCCGCGGCGCAGAGGCTCAAGCCTGGGTTCCCCCACAACGCCCTCCCAGAATGTACGAAACGCGTCCACCGATCTGAATCCCTCGTTTCCATCGAGCGTGCAAACCCAGCCCGGTGCGGCGCATTTCTCCAGAACCTCGACGATGCGCAGGAGCCTTTCCCGGTCGGCACCTCCGCCCACCTTGAGTTTGAAATGACGAAGTCCATACGCCGCTATGCCGGCCTCAAGCGACTGCGGCAGCCCGTCGTCAACGCGGTCGGCGGCCGAGACATCCTTGTCCCACAGGGGGTCGACCATGCCGACGGTATGGCGGGCGAAAACACGGGACGGCAGGGAAGCCGGCAGCCAGTCGCCCGGCACGGATCCGGTCAGCTCAGGCCGCAGGGCGCCAAGATCGATGCCAAGGAGATTGTCGCGGATGGCCGCGGAAAAGGATTTCCCATGCGTCCGGCAAAACGCGTCGATCACCGCACGCTCCAGAAGCGATGTGCCGAAATGAGCGAGCAGCGGCGGAACACCCGCGGTCTCCGCCCACGCGGATTGGGCACGGTAAAGTTCGCGCCACCAGTCGAACACCGTCGCGGCATGAATCTCTCCCGCCGCCTTCATCGCGTGCCGGATCACCACGAGCATCTCATCGATTTCCACGCGCGGATCCTTCTGCGGATCCTTGGTAAACCACTTCGGAGGCAGGTGGTCCGCGGCGACACCCACACCGGAGGCTCCTCCGGAAAACTCCGCGCGCACCTGGAGAAACACGTGCGGGAGTTCGGTCATCGTCACGATGCCATACTTGAACGGCATGCGCGCATGCAGATGCGCGCGCCAAAGCGAGGATTCAATAACACGCATGAAAGGAAAAGGCCGCCATCAGAAGAAAGGCGGCCAGTCTCTCCATGGATGCGGGCGCGGCAAGCACGGGATTCCGCCGCGCCTGGGAATCTGGCTCAATCGAGCCCGCTCACCGTGATATCCGAAGGATAGTCAATGCTGACCTTGATCGGAAATTCACGTTTCTCGCCCGGCTTCAGGTCCACCTTCCACACCAAACGCCCCTCCGCATCGCGCGTGATTTCCTTCTGACCCTCGGCAGCACCGATATCCCGCTCGGCGGGAGACAGCAGCTTCACGACGATCTTTTCGTCGCGGGAAAGCGGAACCGCCTCCTTGAAGACCACACGCTCGGCGGTTTTCTTGTTGTTGGTGAGTGTGACAAGGAATTCATAGGTCACACGGCGTCCCTTGCTGGTGAAACCGGTCTCTTCAGCGAATCGGTTCACAAGCCGGCGTTTGACGGAGATCCCGTCGTCCGCGCCAAATGCCAGATCGAACTTCTCGCGCGGCATGATGGACTTGAGGTGACTCGTCGCGACAAAACTGTCGTCGAGAAAGGTGTTCACCGGCCCTGCCAGCAGCGGGAAATCGGTCGCATTGCTGACAGAGGCACTGAGAAAAGCCGCCTCGATGAGCTTGGGAGTGGCTTCGTAGTGGAGTGACGCCGTCAAACCGGTACGCGTGATGGGAACCCGCTGCGCGGCATTGTCGCTCGGAAGGGTGATAGGGGTGCCAATGCGGAACGTCGCGCGCGTCATTCCGCTTTCGATGGCCGCCTGCGCAAAATAGGCCTGTATCGACTCGTCCTCCGCCTTGTCCGCAAGTGCGGTAGCCTGGGCAACCGCCCCCGCGCTCAATTCAAGCGCAACCTTCGCGCTCGAGCGCGCCAGGCTTTGGGCAGGGTAGGGCATGGCTCTGTACACGTCCACGATCCACGGCGGCAAGGTCGGCGCGCCGCCACCCTGGCTGGGTCGTGCGGTCGAGAGCGTGAGCGCGATGGCGCTCCAATCCTCACCCGTGCCATTTCTCACCGATCCAAAATAGCCCAGTTCGACACTGCGCGTTTCCGTGTTCAATCGCGCATCATAGCTCGGGCTCCAGGAGGCGCCGGGAACCGCATAGGAAATCGACACGTCAAGGCTGCCCGCCACTTCCGAGGAAACGCGCACCGAGACCGTCTTGTAGCTGCGCGCCGCAGTCTGCCGGCTTCGGAGGAGATTGAGCTGCGACTGCAGGGCCGCGGCCTTCGCGGTCAGGTCCTCCCTCTGCCGGACCACGGCATCCTGATCGCTGGCAATCCGGGAAAGGTTTTCGAACTGGAACGTGAGCAGCTTCTGCCATTCCTCAAATCCGGGTCTCGCACCCGAACCCACAGCGTCGCGTGGCGGTGGAGTTGTCGCAGCGGCTTCGATCCGTGAAATCAATGCGCGCTGCTGGTCGAACAGCGCAAGTCTGCCCTTGAGGTCCGCATCCTGCCGCTGAATTGCCTTCAGCTCCTCCTCGATCGACCGAACCCGCGGATCGAGCGTGGCCTCCACGTAGGTCTGGCGGGCGGCGACATCGATCAAGGTGACCGCGGTGGATCCCCGGGCGCTCACCTGAAGCGAGGCATCGAGCAATCCCGCAGGCAGCCTCTCGAAAACCACCTCGGATTCGCCCGCAGGCAGGAGCGTATGCGCGTTGCGTGTGACAACAGCGCGATCAAGATAAACCGTCGCCGCGGAGATACGCGACTCAACAGGCAGCGCGGCGGCGATCGCGAGGGGCGAGGAGAGGAGTGTGGCGGCGAATGCCGCCTTCAGGAATTGTCCGGAGGATTTCATGGAAGGAATGGTATCAGGTTCTCCCTACAAACGCACCACCCGGAGGATTCTTAGGGAAATGCTTCGGGCAATGCTCCAACATCATGAGCATCAATCAACTGAAACCCTGGAAACGTCCAATCCGATCTCCAGAGATTCCCCGCCTTCCGCAACCCGAACGCTGCGGTTGCGAGCAATGATGCCTTGAAAAAACGTCCGGTTTGGCCGTCCCTTGATCATCACCCATTTATGAACTCCAGCGCCCTCTTCACCCGTCGCACTTTTCTCAAAACCGCGGGAGCCGTCGGCCTCGCCGCCCCATTTTTCACGCGCAACCTGCTTTCCGCCCCGCCAAGCAAGACGCTGCACCATGCGAGCTTCGGGGCCTCGGGCATGGCATGGGCGGACATCCGGTCAATCTGCAGCAATTCCTTCGTCAAGCTTGTTGCCGTGGCGGAGGTCGATGAGACGAAACTCGCGGAACTCAAGTCCTGGTTTCCGGAGACGCGCGTATACCAGGACTGGCGCGAGCTGCTGCGGAAGGAAAAGGACAACATCGATTCGGTCAATGTCTCCACGCCCGATCACATGCACGCGCCGATCGCCCTCTCGGCGATGCAGCTCGGAAAACATGTCTATTGCCAGAAACCGCTCGCTCACGACATCTACGAAACCCGCGTGCTCACCGAGTACGCCCGCAAGAAGCGGGTCGTCACCCAGATGGGCATCCAGATTCACTCCGAGAAGGTCTACCGTCAGGCGGTCGCGATCGTGCAAAGTGGAGTGATCGGCAAGATCCGGGAGGTGCACACATGGAGCAACAAGAAGTGGGGTGATGTCGGAGCGCCTCCTGTCCATGGAGATCCCGTTCCGTCAACGTTCAGGTGGGACCTGTGGCTGGGCGTATGTGAGGATCGGCCCTATGTCGGCAACGAGTATTATCATCCCGGCAACTGGCGGCGGCGGCTTGATTTCGGCACGGGGACGTTCGGCGACATGGGGTGTCACATTTTCGATCCTGTTTTCGAGGCACTGGATCTTACAGCGCCGCAGACGGTTCGCTCGGAAGGTCCCGCGCCCGACCGCTGGAACTGGTCGACGGACGCCCGCATCCACTACGTTTTTCCCGGCACCCGTTTCACCGAGGGAAAAACCGTTCCGATCACCTGGTATGATGGGGACCAGCGTCCCCCGGCAGATATCCTGGCCCTTGTCGACGGCACGCAGGAGGCCGTCGGCGACACCGCCGGCAACCGAAAGAGCATTTTCGGACAGGGCTCCGTCCTCATTGGCACAAAAGGAGTGCTTCATGTGCCACACATCAACACGCCCCGGCTGTTTCCCCGCGCGCAATTCAAGGACTACGTGCTACCGAATGAAAAGGGATCGCACCACTGGACGCAGTGGGCCGAAGCCTGCATCAACGGTTCAACAACGAGTGCGGGCTTCGATTACTCGGGCCCCCTGACCGAGGCTGTCCTCCTCGGCAGCGTGGCGGTGCGCTACCACCAGACCACGCTGAACTGGAACGCGAAAAAACTGCGCTTCGACAACCTGAAGGAAGCGAATCGCCACCTGCGCAAGACCTACCGCAAAGGCTGGGAGGTCGCGGGCCTGTAGGGGCCCAGCGCACTCTCTCCCTCCCGCACGGAAGCCACCAGGATCGCTTGATCCCACGCCACCAACTGATCGGGTGGCCCGCTTCGTCGTGCCCGGGCTCGCGTCCCGCACCACAGCGCCGCCCCATTCGCATCCGCCGCGCACCTTGTGATCCACCTCGTATCGTCACCGCAGGACTGCGCACATGCCTTCGATCTCCGGGCGATTTCCAAACCAGGCACGACGAAGCGTGCCTCTCCACGTGCGTTTGCGAGAAACGCTGTCGCGATGACGCGTGTTCCGCACAGTCGCAGGAAACACGATCACCCACCGAAACGCGCCCGCATCGTCGGGAAGGTTCGCTCAAGCCCCGCGTGCCTTGCGTTGCTCGGTGTAGAGCGAAACCAGGGCGGCGCCGATGGCCTGCGACAGCTCGCCGAGGGTCGCCTCGACGATCTTGATGTTTTTTCTCTGGCCGGGGAAAAAGTAGGGGCGGGCAGCGGCGCGAATGCCGTCGAGATACCGAGCGCGGAATTCAGGTGTCGTCGCCTCGGGATCGATCAAGCCTCCGCCTATCACGAAATACTCCGGGTCGAGCGACACCGCGAGAGCGGCGACATGGAGTCCGAGGGCCTTCGCCTGAAGGTCGAATATCTCAAGCGCCAGCGGATCCCCTTTCTGCGCACGTGTGCGGAGCGACAGCACCTTCTCCTTCGTCGAAGCGGTGGAGGTGGCGAGTTCGTGATGAGGATGCTTCTTGAGGACATCCTCGAGCAGCTGGGGCAGCCCGGAAATCGTGGAATACGCCTCGATGCACCCCCAGTCACGACCGCACCCGCAGCGATAGGGCCGCAGTCCGAGAAGATGCAGGGGCACCGGCATGTGTCCCGCCTCCATTCCCGCGAAATTGTCACCATCAAGCGGAAATCCATGTGGATCAATGTAGGCGCAACCGAGACCTGAACCCGGGGCAAGCATGACCACACCAGCCTTTTTTGCGCCACGCACGCGCGCCGCCTCCGCAACCCCACCATAATTGCCGTCATTACCCGCGATCAACGGAAGCGGACGCCCGGCCTTGGCCGCGAGCGCCGCGCTGTAGTCGGCATGAAAATTCCAGCCGGCAAAGGCATCCGGCAGGTTCGCCGATTTGTCGAGGACCCCATAGCTTTGGTACGGTCCGGGTATTGCTAGGCCGACTCCACGGACCTGGTCCCATGTCAAACGGTTGTCCGCGAGAAAGCCGACCACTCCCTCCACCCACCCTGCGATGACGGCCGCAGTGCCCGCCTGTGAGTTGGTCGAGCTCTGCCTCAGCTTGTGCGAGATGATGGAACCGTCAGCGCGCACTCCGCCTGTCTTGGAAGTGGTCGCGCCGCTGTCCGTGCCAATGTAGATGCCGTCTGAATTGCTCATAGGTGGGGGCATCAATCGTTTCCTGTCGCCGGGTTGCGGTCAATTCCGGAGGCCATGGCCCAAACGAATGCCATGGCCCGGTTGCGCAGGAAATGAATGCGCATAGCTTGCAGCCGGAATGCCAGGGTACCAAGCCCTTCAGACACGCCGGGAATCTCCCCTGCGTGCCGGAGAGGCGTACGCCAGGCACCTGTCAGTTTATGGAAACAATGTTCAACAGGAGGAGACAACCATGGCGACTCTCTCGATAGGCGATCATGTCCGCTGGAACTCCGAAGCAGGCTGGGTAAGCGGCCGGATCATCAGGATCCATGAGGCCGATTTTGACTACAAGGGACACCGTCATCGCGCATCAACGGAGCATCCACAGTACGAGATCAAGAGCGACAAGACCGACCACATCGCGGCCCACAGGGAAGAGGTCCTCACAAAGATTGCCTGATGGCGGCGTTCGCAACCATTGGGCATTCCAATCGCAGTCTTGGGGAATTCATCCAAATGCTGCGCGAGGCGCATGTGGATCTGCTGATCGACGTCCGCTCGTTTCCGATGTCGCGCACCAATCCCGCATTCAACGCCGACCGCTTGCCGAAGGATCTTGCGCGTGAGCACATCGCCTATCGCCATTACCCCGCCCTCGGAGGAAGGCGCCCCAAACAAGCCGGTGTTGACCAAAGTCTGAACGCTCATTGGAAAATGCCGAGCTTTCACAACTACGCTGACTATGCACTTGGCGATGAGTTCACCGCCGCGTTCGATGAACTCGTAGATCTCGGCCGCAAGAATCGTGTGGCCGTGATGTGCGCTGAAGCCGTCTGGTGGCGGTGTCATCGGCGCATCATCACTGACTATCTGCTCCTGAATGGCCACACGGTCATACACCTCATGTCCCCCGGACGAAACTCCGTGGCCGCGCCGACGCCCGGCGCGCAGAGAAGAGCCGATGGAAAGGTCATCTATCCCTTGGGGCCAGTTTCGGCATGACCGAACCCTCACACCGGCCGTGTCCCTGCGTTGGATCCCACACAACGCCTCACGTCATTTCCTCAAGCGATTTCCAGTGCTCAATGTCGCGAGAACTGAAATCACAACCGGCGACCCGCAGCCGGAGCGGCTGCCGGGGATTCCACGGATAGTCAGGTGCGGCTACGAGTTCGAGAACCCCGGCGACCCCTGCAAATTTGCCATCGCGGAAGGAGACGGCCACCTGCCTGCCGAGCGGCAGGCCCCAGGCGCTGGCAATTTCTTCGCGCAGCTCCGGCGGGGCTCCGGGGGCGGCGCTGAACGCGGTTTCCAGCGGAAGATGGGTTTGATGCTCGGACATCGGGGCGGTCACTTGCCATCGGGACAAAAAATCCCGGGAGGCAAGGCAGGTTGTGTCACGTCCTGATCGTGGCCAGAGAAAAGAAGCCTGAGTCCCCGGAAAATCAATCCTCCTTCGCCACGGGGTTGAGTGGAATGTAGTTGAACCACAGATACGGATGGCTGCGGACGAGGGAATCCAGCATCGCGAGCACGGCCTGGAAATGATTTCTCGCCTCCGCGAGATTCAACTCCCGTGACAATTCAGGATCCCCTCGGAAGACCGGCGTGGCGAATACGCGGAGGCATTCAGGATCCCTTCCCGGAACGGCGATGCAGAAGACAACCGGGCGGTCGAACAGGAGGGCGAGGTGGTAGATCGTCACGGGGAAGAGGCGCCTCGATCCCAGAAAATCAAAGGTGCCCGTACGTGCGCTGTGGTCGACACGATCGCATTTCAGCGCCACGGAACGCCCTGCCTCGATCGCACCCTTCAGCGCAAACAAAAGCTCGCGCGGATCGTTGACCCACAGATAGGCAACCTTGTCACCGAATCGTTCGCCCAGGAGGCGCGTGTCCTCGGAGTTTTCCACCTGAAGGCGCAGGATCGACACGCGCTGACCGCAGTCGCTGAGCAGATAGCCAAGCAGGTCCGAACTGCCGAAATGAAACGTGCCGAAAAGCGCAGGATGGCCGGAATCCGCAAGGGCTCTGAATCCGTCCGCATGCTCTGGCTCCAGGAGGCAGTGCACGGGGGCGCCTGATCCCGTTCGCAGCTTCACCATGAGGAAATCCATGAATGCCGAAAAATGCCGGTGGACCTCCACCCATCGGGCAGGGCGCCCGAGCACCACGGAAAGGTATTCCCGCGAATATCGCCGCCGGTCCGGCATGCGGACGAGCGCGACCCACGTGCCCAAGGACATCACCAGCCGGAAGAGCCACCGCGGCCACCACCGATCAGCCCAAAGGAGAAAACGGTAACCCCAGTTCGGGCCAGGATTGCGCGGCTTGGCGGACAAGGCTGTCACCGGCGGCCGCCGGTCCCTCAGGTTCTGCTCCCCGGCCGTGAGCGGATGAAGGCAGCCATCGTGCGCACGTTCGCCAGCGCATTGCGTGACTCCTCACTGTTGCCGATCTTGATTCCAAATTCCTTTTCGAGCGCAAGAACGAGTTCCAGGGCATCGATCGAATCGAGTCCGAACCTCGGAGAGCCCACCAAGGGTTCGTCGTCAGGTATATCCTCCGGACTGACGTCCTCCAGCTTGAGGGTGGTGACGATCAGGGTCTTGAGGCGGAGGAGCAGCGGATCGGACATGTTCAATCAGGCAGTGGGACAGATTGTCTGCCCGGTGGCAACGGCGTGATGTGCGCCCAGGCGGGGGAAAACAAGTCCGACCTCAGCGCCATCCGATGGACTCCGCAGCCGGAGTCCGACGCGCAGCAAATCCTGATCAATCAGCCGACCCTCCGAAGGAGATGACAGACATTGCTGCCGCCAAATCCACTGCTGTTGTTCAGCACAAGCGAGGGGGCTTCGGAGAGCGACGTGAGCGGCAGATCGAGCCCTTCACAGACGGGATCAACTTGCTCAAGGTGTGCACACCCGGGAATAAAACCCTCGTCGACCGCGAGCACGCAGAATGCCGCCTCCATCGCGCCGGCCAGGGAGAGTCCGTGACCGGTGAGCGCCTTCGTGCTCGAGACCTTCGGCCGGGCATTGTTTCGCGTGAACATCGCATTGAGCGCGAGCGCCTCCGAGCGGTCACCCGCCGGCGTCGAGGTGGCATGGGCATTGACGTAATCGACATCGGCGGGCTCCACACCGGCGTCGGCCAGCGTGCGCCGCATCGCCTCGCGCAGGCCCGCGCCTTCAGGATGCGAGGCGGCGACGCTGTGGCCGTCGCCCGCCTGGCCCCATCCCACGAGTTCAGCCTGAATGCGGGCACCCCGTGCCCGTGCCAGCCCGGCCTCCTCCACTACAAGCGCCACCGCGCCGCCGGTGCCCACAAAACCGTCCCGACGGCGGTCAAACGGTCGCGACGCCGTTCCCGGATCCGGGTTGATCGACAATGCACGCAGGCTGGCGAAGGAAAGGATGCTCTCATCAGTCATGTCCTCCGCGCCGACAACAAGCATGCGCTTCTGCCGCCCGAGGCGGATTTCATCCATCGCATATCCGAGCGCATGGCTCGACGAGGCACAGGCTGAGACAAATCCGCAGACCGCACCGGAAATCTTGTAGAAGGCGGCGAGATTGAAATTCAGCGTGCCCGCGATCGACGAGATGATGCCCATCGGATTGCCCCGCTGGCCGCGCGTGGCGTGCATGTCCTGCACAAAATGCGAAAGAAGATAGGGCGATCCCGCGGAGGCACAGAAGAGCCCGGTGTCGCCTCCCGCGAGATCCGCTGCCTGCAGACCTGCCTCCTGCAGCGCCTGCTGCATCGCACACATGGCATAGACCCCATGAGGAGGCAGCCCGCGAAGCAGTTCCCGATCGACCGAAAATTGGTCCGGCCAGCTCCAATCGCGCCAGCTGGGAGAGGGGAAGGAAAAACCCTTCAACGTGCCGGCAACCTTCACCTGCAGATCCGGGTTGTTCAGGAACTGATGGCGTCCAAATCCATGGCGGAGCTCCCTCAGACTGCTCACCACGGAATTGCGATCGTGACCGATGCTGGTGACAAAACCGAGGCCGGTGATGACTGGAAGATGCCCCATGCGGATGACGGAAACCGTTGACTTGGGAGGATTGCGGGCACCGCCCGTCATGCCGCCGGCGGCGGGGAAACCTTCTTCCGGATGAATCCCCGAAGGTCATCGAGGGTGCGCACCTGCATGAGCTCCTCGTTCCCGATGCTGATGTTGAGCAGCTCCTCCGAGAAAAACACCACTTCAGTAATCGCCAGGGAATCGAACCCCAGATCCTCGATCAAGCGGGTGGATCCAGGAAACGTGGCCAGCGGCACCTCGGTTTTTTTCGGGATGAAGTCGTTGAGTATCGCGAGAATGACGGGGTCGAGCGCGTCCGGATTCCGCGTTGCCTCAAACGTGCGGAAGGCCTCCTGAACCTCCCTCGGAAAATGACGCATCTTGTCGCGGGAAGAGTTGGTCTTGGGAGGTGCCGGATCGTTTGAAGGCGGAGACGAGGATTCCATGGTCGTGATTGAAATTTGCGAAAACGTCGGAGGCTCACGCGCCGGGTGAAGGGGTGTCACATCCCTGCGCAGGCGGCGGCTTGGTTGCAGTATATTCGCTGAAGAGTCCCAACTGGGTGTAACGATTCACCTCCGACAAGCCCACCGATGCAAGGGCGGAAAGAACCGATTCCGGCGGCACGCAGGCGTCCATGGTTTCCCAATAGTACCGCATCATGTCCCGTGCATCGGCACTTCGCGTAAACAATTGCGTAAGGGTCGGATAAATGCGGCCAAAGTAAGTCCTGAATATGAACCTCGGGATCCTGCCGCGCGGTTTGGTCACCTCGAGGATGAGCAGGCGTCCTCCGGGTTTCAGAACGCGCTGGTATTCTCGAAAGGTCTCTTCGAGATCACTGACATGGCGGAGGGCATATCCCATCGTGAGGAAATCGAAGGCATTGTCGGAAAATGGCAGGGCCTCCGCGCGGCCGACGACGAAGGTTGCATTCAACTTGGTCCTGGCAACCGCGAGCATGCCTTCGCTGGGATCGAGGCAGGTGATGTTCTCCGCCGTTCCGAGAATCCTGGACGCGGCGAGCGCAACGAGCCCGGTGCCGCAGGCGACATCCAGCACGCGATCGCCTTGCTTGAGGCCATGCCGTTCCTGGACCCATTTGCGATAGGCACCCCCGGTACGAAAGAATCCCCAGTCGACAATGCCATCATAGTGGCACGCTCCCTTGTCGAACAGGCGGTTAACATATTCCGGTTTGTCCGCCAGCGTTTCGTATCGGGCTTTGAGAGGCGGGTGGGGGCGCACCTTGTCTAGATGCACGAAAGGGGGTGAAGGTGGCCAGCCGAAAGGCTCGCGCAAAGTGTCTGGGGAAGCCTTCCCTTGACCTGCAGGGAGGTTCGCGGTTGCTTACCGCAAATGAAACGGCCGGGTTCCCTCATGGCATTTGTGATCGCCACAGCATCACTTGCCACCGCCCAGACGGCCGCAAAGCGTTCTCCTTTTCTGCCGCCGGAAACCCAGTCCGCGGAACCCGCAGCAGCTGAACATTCCTCTCTCGAGTTTCGCGGCGTCCTCGTCATGGAGGGCCGCCAGCAGTTCAATTTTTTTGAGCCTGCCAAACGCCTGAGCACCTGGGTCAGGCTCAACGAACCCGGTGCAGCGGTCTCGGTGAAAAGTTACGACGCTCGTGCGGACACCGTGGTCGTGGAGTTTGCCGGCCAATCGCTCACGCTCGCCTTGCAGAAGGTCAAGATCTCAGCCGCCCCGGTGCCGGTCGCGGTTGCACCCGCACCGAACGCGCCGGTGGCACCACCGCCCGTGGTTCTCAATCCCACCCCAGCCGATGAGGCCAAGCGCCTCGACGCTATTGCCGCAGAGGTGCGCCGACGCCGTCTCCTGCGCCAGCAGGCGGGCACTGAACAGAACGCAAAACAGAACTGAAGGCACGCCCTGCGGTGCCATCGGGTTTCGCGAGGCGATGAAAATTCAGTGATCCACTGAAAATCTCGCGCCGGATCATGATTTGCCGCTAGACGCTGCGCCCGCACGGGGAGTTTAATCCGTTCCGGCCTGCCATCGTGTGATGATGAACGACGCTGCTCCTCCCCTTCGGACACTCCGCTTTTTCCGGCTCGCCGCACCCATCGCCCTCCTGATCGCCCTCGGCCTCCAGGCCGCCCCTGTCCAGGCGCTGGAGTCGATCGACTACTCCCGGGACATCCGCCCAATCCTCTCGGAAAACTGTTTCCAGTGCCACGGACAGGATCCCGCCAAGCGTGAGGCAAAACTTCGCCTCGACACGTTCGAGGGCCAGCGAAAGGGCGACACCATCGTTCCAGGAAAACCGGACGACAGCGAACTGATCTACCGGATCTTTTCCGACGAGGAGGATGTGCAGATGCCCCCGCGCACTTCGCATCGAACGCTCAATCCCTCACAGAAAACACTCCTGCGCCGCTGGATCGAGGAAGGCGCACCCTTTTCGCCCCACTGGGCCTTCACACGGATTGAGCGTCCCAAACCACCTCCGGTGAAGGCCCGTGGCTGGGTCATCAATCCCATCGACCAGTTTGTGCTCTCAAGACTCGAGCATGAGAAACTCGCTCCCTCACCCGAGGCGTCGCCGGAAACGCTCATCCGGCGCGTCACCCTCGACCTCACCGGACTCCCACCGACGCTGCCGGAGATTGACGCGTTTCTGCGGGACCGAAAGCCGGGCGCGTACGAACGCGTGGTTGACCGCCTCCTGGCATCGCCGCGCTACGGCGAACGCATGGCCCTGCCCTGGCTCGATGCGGCACGCTATGCGGATTCCAATGGCTTCCAGCAGGACGGTGACACCTTTCAATGGATATGGCGCGACTGGGTCGTGAACGCCCTCAACGCAAACGAGCCTTTCGACCAGTTCACCATTGAACAGCTTGCCGGCGACCTGCTGCCGCATCCCACGGTCGAGCAGCGCATCGCCACCGCCTTCAACCGCAATCACCTCCTTAACGGGGAAGGCGGCGCCATACCTGAGGAGCAGCGTTTTGTCGCCCTTTTCGACCGCGTCGACACGACGTCGACCAACTGGCTCGGCCTCACGATGGCGTGCGCCCAGTGCCACGATCACAAGTTCGACCCGATTTCCCAGAAGGACTACTACGCGATGATGGCGGCCTTCAATCAGGTGCCGGAGACGGGTGTCGTAGCTGGAGGCGCCTACAAGGTCCGCGTTGCCAAACCCATTCTCGATCTCGCCACTCCCACGCAGCTTGATCGCATCGCGGAACTCGAGACACGTCTGAATTCCCCGGAGGTGGAGTCAAAGATGAAAGTCTGGATGGTCGAGTGGGAGCGACAGGTGATCGCTGATCCCAACTTCGAAAACGCCGTCGTCAAAAAGACCATTCCGACACCCCCTGCGGAGCGCACCCCGACACAGCTCGCACTGCTGCGGCGCAGCTTCATACAGACGAATCTCAAGAAAATAGATCCTGCCCTCGCCGCAGAATTTGAGGAATTGGATGGGCTGAAAAACGACGACCGGCCACGGGTGATGGTCATGGAGGACGGACCTCATCGCGACACCTTTGTCCTTGATCGCGGCAACTATGAATCCCCCCGCGCAAAAGTTGAATTTGCCACCCCGGAGTTTCTTCCACCCCTGCCACCCGGCGCCCCACGCAACCGCCTTGGGCTTGCCCGGTGGCTCGTCAGCCCGGAGCAGCCGCTCACCGCCCGCGTGATCGTCAATCGCCAGTGGCAGACCTTCTTCGGACTCGGCCTCCTCAAGACGAGCGAGGACTTCGGCGTCCAGGGCGAACCGCCCGTTCATCGGGCCTTGCTGGACTGGCTGGCCGCGGAATACCGCGATGGCGGCTGGAACACGAAGGCGCTGCACCGCCTCATCGTGACAAGCGCCACCTACCGCCAGAGCTCGAAATCGAGCGCTGTCCTGAACGAACGTGATCCGGAAAACCGCCTATTTGCCCGAGGTGCGCGTTTTCGTCTGCCGGCCATGCTGATTCGCGATCAGGCGCTCGCGGCAAGCGGGCTGCTGGTCAACAAACTCGGTGGCAAGCCCGTGTATCCCTACCAGCCGGCCGATATCTGGGGCGCGCTCGCCATAACCAAGGAGCGCGACTTCACCTATCCCCAATCGCACGGCGCCGACCTCTATCGCCGCAGCCTCTACACCTTCTGGCGTCGCACCGTCGCACCCGCCAACATCTTCAACGCCTCATCGCGCAACACCTGCACCGTGCGTACGACCCTCACCAGCACGCCGCTCCATGCGCTGACGACGCTCAACGACCCCACCTATGTCGAGGCCGCACGTGTGCTGGCAGCCCATGCCATCCACACCGGCGGACGCAGCGCGAACGGCCGGATGCGACTGGCCTTCCGCACGGTGCTCGGGCGGTATCCCGATTCGACGGAAATCAAGCTGCTTCGCACCTCTCTGCAGAAACAGCTCAAGCGGTTCCGCTCACATCCATCCGCCGCGCACGAATTCCTTGCCGTCGGGGAAAGCCCGTTGGACACGTCCATTGATCCCGCCGAACACGCGGCCTATGCCGCCCTCTGTCTCGCCATCTTCAACCTCGATGAGGCCCTGACCAAGTCATGAATCCGCTTTCGGAAAACCACCTTCATCTCACTCGCCGCCAGTTCTTCGGTCGCTCCGCAACCGGCATCGGAACCGCGGCTCTCGCCTCGCTGCTAACTCGACCCGCGTTTGGAGCGCTCACACAGGGCACGGCCCGGGGCGCCGCGATTCCCGGCCTGCCCCATTTCGCGCCGAAAGCCAGACGCGTCATCCTGCTCTGGCAGGGCGGGGCACCGTCCCAGGTGGACCTCTTCGACCACAAACCGCTCCTGGAAAAGATGCGCCTGCAGGAGCTCCCCGAGTCGGTCCGGAGTTCTGCGCGGCTGTCCACGATGACCTCCGGGCAGAAGAAGTTTCCGATACTTCCCTCGATCAAGCCGTTCAAACAATACGCGAAATGCGGACGCTGGCTCAGCGAGCTGCTTCCCCATACCGGCGGCATTGCCGACGATCTTTGCTTCATCCACTCCATGCACACGGAGGCCGTGAACCACGCGCCCGGCGTCACGTTCTGCCTGACCGGCTCCCCCATTCCCGGCCGGCCCTCCATGGGCGCATGGCTCACCTACGGCCTCGGATCCGAGGCGGAGGACCTGCCTGCATTTGTCGTGCTGACCTCCGCAGACCAGCAGAAAACTTGCGGACAGCTTTTCTACGAGCACTACTGGGGCAGCGGCTTCATACCGTCGAAATTCCAGGGTGTGCGGCTTCGCAGCGAAGGGGAACCCGTCCTGTACCTCAACGACGCGCCGGGTCTCGATCGTGCACAGAAGCGGGATCTCCTCGACGATATCGCAGCGATGAACGCGCACCAGTTTGAGAAGCAGGCTGATCCGGAAATCGAGACCCGCATCGCGCAGTATGAAATGGCGTTCAAGATGCAGGCGAGCGTTCCCGGCCTGCTCGACCTCGGAAAGGAGTCCCCGCACGTGCTCGAGCGTTACGGGCCCGACGTACACCGCGCAGGCAGCTATGCGCGCAACTGCCTGCTGGCGCGAAGGCTCGCGGAACGCGGCGTCCGTTTCATCCAGCTCATGCACAGCGGCTGGGACCAGCACAACAACCTTCCCACCCAGCTCGCCATCCAGTGCCAGGACACCGATCAGCCGTCCGCCGCGCTCGTCCAGGACCTGAAGGAACGCGGTCTGCTGGAGGACACGCTTGTCATCTTCGCGGGCGAGTTCGGGCGCACGGTCTTTGTCCAGGGCGACGTGACACGACCCGCCTACGGCAGGGATCATCTCGGCACGGCCTACAGCATCTGGATGGCCGGGGGCGGGGTGAAGCCCGGCATCGCCTACGGCTCAACCGATGATTTCAGCTACCGGGTCGTCAACGATCCTGTTCACGTGCACGACTGGCAGGCCACGGTGCTGCACCTGCTCGGCATTGACCACGAGCGACTGACCTATCGTTTTCAAGGCCGGCAGTTCCGTCTCACCGATGTCCACGGCAAGGTCGTCAAGGGTGTCCTCGCCTGACACGAAATCCATCGTGTTTCGTTTCGACGGACAGTCTGTCACCTGACCAGGATGCCGGCGATCGACGCACCAATGAAGCAGCACAGGCTGCCACCTATGAGCGCCTTCACGCCCAGCCTGGCCAGGGTCGATCTCTGGTTTGGCGCAAGCGTGCCGATGCCTCCGATCAGGATGCCGATGGAGGCAATATTGGCGAATCCACACAGCGCATAGGTCAGGATCACCTGCGCGCGCTCATCGGGCAGGCTGCCTCCCTGGATGAGCCTGCCGAGCGTGCTGTAGGCATAGAATTCGTTCAGGATCGTCTTCTCGCCGATGACCTGACCGGCTGTCGTCAGGGACCCCGCGTCGATGCCCATCAGCCAGGCGACCGGAGCAAACACCACGCCCATGACGTACTGCAGCGAGAGTTCCGCGTAGCGCCCTCCCGTGTGCCCCGCGATCCACGCGTTGAGGCCGGTCCATCCGCCGATCCCGGATGCCAGGACCGCGTTGAACAGCGCGATGAAGGCCGTGAACACCAGCAGCATGGCTCCGACATTTACGGCAAGTTTGACGCCGTCCGTCGTGCCGTTGGCGACCGCCTCGAGCGCGTTTGCCCCAAGCTTCTCCTTGGGAATCACGAGTGCCTGATCCACCTCGGCAGTCTGAGGAATCATGATCTTGGCGATATAGAGCGACGCCGGTGCGGACATGATGGAAGCGGTGATCAGGTGCTTGGCGAAAAGGAGCCGCTGCACAGGATCCTCCCCGCCGAGCATGCCGATGTACGCAACCAGCACCGCGCCCGCAATGTTGGCCATGCCTCCGACCATGACTGCGAGCATCTCCGACCGGCTCATTCCCTCAAGGTAGGGTTTGATCAGCAGCGGTGCCTCCGTCTGCCCCAGAAAGATGTTTGCGGAGGCACTCAGGCTCTCCGCGCCTGACAGCTTCATGGTCCGGGACATCATCCACGCGAAAACGAGGACAATCCGCTGGAGAATCCCGAGGTAGAAAAGCAGCGAGGTCAGCGCGGAGAAGAAGACGATCGTCGGCAGGACGTTGAACGCGAAAAGATAGCCGAAGGACTTTGTGTCGGTGACAAGCGAGCCAAAAAGGAACTGCGAGCCGGCGCGATTGAAGTCGAGGATGGCGACAAACATGTTGCCCACCGCATCCACCGCGGAGCGCACGAATTCGACCCGGAGCACAAGCACTCCGCAGGCGACCTGGAAAAGAAAGCCCGCACCCACAAGCCTCCAGGGGATCGCGCGGCGATTCTCACTGCACAACCAGGCGATGCCGATGAATGCAGCGATGCCAATCAGGCCCCGCCATAGGTGGGAGAAGGTCTCCATGGGGAAATATGCGGCGAGCTTGGCGAACCCGGCAGCGCCGGCGAGCGAGAACGCATGAATCTCGAATCGGCGAAGGGACTGGAGTTGGCAAGGGCGGTCCAGGCCTTGGCCAGTGTCACCGGTTGTGACGGCGGCGAAGTGTGCCTCGGGGTTTCGTTGCGTTCCTTCGATCCGGGCACGACGGAGCGTGCCCCTCCCGGTTGGGGAAACTATGGCAATTGCCATTCCGGCAGCGGCACGCGTGTTCAATTCACACCATCCCCTGATCTCACAGTCCATGATGGAGCAAATTCCGTGGATCAAATCCGTTAACGTTCGCTTAGCGGAACGTTTCCTTGGCGCGGGTTCATGGCATGCCTTGTCAGGATCGGCACACCGCTCCATTCAGAAGAATTTGGCGCTGCGGCTCGACCCGGCTCCCCTCCGTCATTTATTCCTTCCACCCCACTTCTCATCATGCCACTCACCCGTCGAAAACTGCTTCGCAACGCCAGCCTCGCCACCGCCGGTAGCCTGTTATTCCGTGCCACAGGCGAATCGCAGGTGGCCGCCGAACCTGCAAAGCGTCCGGTTGCCGTGGCGGCTGCCGCTCCCAAGGCACCCCTTGCCCCGTTCAATCGATTTCCGCGTGCGGTCCAGGAGTACTACGTGCAACTCATCCGTGCCGTCGAGCGCGAGGCTGATGCCCGACGTGCAGCGCTGCGCACAAAGGCCGATGCGGAACGCTACGTCGCCGACGTGCGCGAGAAGATCCGTCGCTGTTTTGGACCGTTTCCCGACAAGACTCCACTCAATGCACGGGTCACCGCCACGCATCGGCGCGACGGCTATACTGTCGAGAACGTCATCTTCGACAGCCGCCCGAATTTTCCAGTGACCGCCAACCTCTATGTGCCAAGCGGTCGCTCCCGGCCGATGCCCGGAGTCATCGGCACCTGCGGCCATTCCTCCAACGGCAAGGCCGCCGTCCCCTACCAGTCGTTCGCCCAGGGGCTGGCACGCCAGGGCTACGTTGTCCTGATCTTTGATCCCATGGGTCAGGGCGAACGCCTTCAGCACACCACGCCATCGCTCACACCCAGTCACGGCAGCGGCACGGTCGAGCACATCTACGTCGGCAACCGCATGTCCCTGGTCGATGAGAACCAGCCCTCCTGGTTTGTGTGGGATGGCATCCGCGCCCTGGACTACCTGCTGACACGTCCGGAGGTCGATTCGCGTCATGTCGGTGTCACGGGTAACTCAGGCGGCGGCACGCAGGCGACCTGGCTCTGCGGGGTCGAGCCCCGGTTCACGATGGCGGCACCGAGCTGCTTCGTCACCACGCTGCGCCGAAACATCGAGAATGAGGAATCCCAGGACGCTGAACAATATCCCTGGCACATGCTCGCGCTGGGGCTCGATCATTCCGACTTCATCGCGGCGATGGCTCCAAAGCCGGTCCGCATCCTCGGACAGGAACGGGACTACTTTGATGCACGCGGATTTGAGGAAGCCGCCGGCCGGCTGAAGCATCTCTACACGCTGTTGGGTGCCGAGGACAACTTCAGTTCCTTTCTCGGTCCGGATCCGCACGGTTTTCACCTGGCCAACCGTGAAGCGATGTACGGCTGGTTCAACCGGCAGACCGGGGTTGCCTCCGGGCAGAAGGAACCCGCTCTCAAGCTCGAGAAGGATGAGATCCTGCGTTGCACCGGGCGCGGACAGATTGCAGAGAAGCCGTTCCACAGTGCCTTTGATGATGTCCGTGAGAAATCGCAGCGCCTCGCGAAGTCCCGCAAGACCCTGCGCGGCCAGGAACTCAAGGACGCAGTCGCGGATGCATTGAAACTCCCCCCGCGTGAAGGCATCGCCGACTATCGGATCATGCGCAGCCAGGGCAAACGCGACTATATCACGGAACATTCCGGCAACTACATTCTCGAGACCGAACCTGGCATCTCTGTCCTGGGCATCCGCCTCAGCGAGCTACCGCTCCTTTCCCGCGTGCCGCGCGGTTTCGAACGCGCGCTGCTCTACGTTGCGCACCGGACCGCTGACGGGGAGCTGCGCAACGATGCCTGGCTGCGTGACTTTCTGAAGGAAGAACCCAAGGGAACCGCTCTCTTCGCCTGTGAGCCGCGCGGGATCGGGGACTCGGAGCCGCAGCTCAGCACCCCGAAGTTTGCCGGGAAGGGAGGCATCGACTATTTCCACTCAGGCCTGGGCCTGATGTTCGACCGCCCCATGGCCGGTCAGCGCACCTTTGACGTGCTGCGCGTGCTCGACTGGCTGCAGGCCAACGGACACCGCGAGATCCACCTGGTCGCACGGGGCGAGGGCGCCATCCCCGGCAGCTTCGCCGCCCTGCTGCACGAGGGTGTCAGGCAGGTCACCCTGCGCCATGCCTTGCGCAGCTACAGTGACGTGGCGGAATCCGAAACCTACCGCTGGCCGCTCTCCTCTTTTGTGCCGGCCGCCCTCACGAGATTCGACCTGCCCGACATCTATCGCGAACTCGAGTCCAAGGGACTTCGCCAGATCGATCCCGCCGCGGCCGATGCCGTCGCTTCAAACGTCTGAACCCATGACCTTACCTGCATTACTTCGAAGAACACTGCGCGCAGCCACCGCCTTTCTGGGCCTCCTCATCGCGGGATTTCCAATTCACGCGGCCACGTCGGATCATCCCAACATCGTCTTCATCCTGTGCGACGATCTGGGAATCGATGATCTCCACTGCTACGGCCGGCCGGATCATCAGACTCCCCACCTCGATCAACTCGCCCGTGAAGGGATGCGGTTCACGAGCGCCTATTGCGCCCAGCCGATCTGCTCGCCTTCGCGAGCGGGCTTGCTCACGGGCAAGACACCCGCGCGCCTCCATCTCACCACCTACCTTCCGGGTCGCGCCGACTCTCCCGCCCAGAAACTGCTGCACCCGATCATCAGGCAGGAGGTGGATCTGAGCGAAAAATCGATGGCGCGCTATTTCAAGCAAGCCGGCTATGTCACTGCCGCGATCGGCAAATGGCACATCGGAGGAAAGGGTTATGGACCTGAGGAGCACGGTTTCGACGTCGTGCTGGGCGGTCCCAACAAAACCACTCCCTCCGCCACGGAAGGGAGCAAGGGCGAATTCGGTCTGACCCGTTCCGCCGAGAAATTCTTGGAGGAACACCGCGACCAGCCCTTTCTCCTCTACCTCGCGCACTACACTCCGCACATACCCTACGCCGCCACTCCCGAACAGACAGCCGCACACAAGGATGCATTTGAACCCGTCTACGCCGCCGTCATTTCGTCGATGGACAAGGCCGTCGGCCAATTGCTCGCCAAACTCGATGCACTGCACCTGAGGGAGAATACGATCGTCGTCTTCACCTCCGACAACGGCGGCCTGCATGTGCCGGAAGCGAATCATCAACGTGTGACGCACAACACGCCCTACCGCGCCGGGAAGGGATATCTCTACGAGGGTGGATTGCGTATTCCGCTCATCGTCCGCTGGCCGGGTCACCTTGCCGCAGGCGTTACGGTCGACACCCCGATCATCAACACCGGCTGGATCCCGACACTTCTCGAACTCGCCGGCCAGCCGGCACCATCGGGACTGGACGCAGGCTCCTTCGCCTCCATTCTCAAAGATCCGGCCACTTCGCCGGAGCAGACCTTCCTGTGGCATTTTCCGCACTACAACAATCAGGGCGGGAGGCCGGGTGGAGCAGTGCGTGAGGGCGATTGGAAGCTCATCGAGTATTACGACGCCCCCGATGCGCCTGAGTTGTACCTGCTCACCAATGACATTGGCGAAAAGAAAAATCTGGCGGCGAGCTATCCGGGCCGGGTGACGGCGATGCGGAAAACACTCGCCGACTGGCGCACCGCAATCGGGGCCCAATCGAACACGCCCAATCCTGATTTCGACCCCGCACGCTATCGGAAACTCTATGTTGACTTCGATCCCAGCCGCTTCGATCCCCTCCATGCAACAAGCGCCGAATGGGCGGCAGTGCAGGATTGGCGGTCAGGGATGAATGCGGCAGTGCAGGGCAGGTCGAGCGTCAAGTCCAAGGCACCAAGACGGTAGATTGCGGACAACGGGTCAAACTTGCGTTTGGCCCCCACCTCGGGTCACAAGTTTGTTCGACCCAAACTTTCATGTCCCCGAGCGAACGCACACCTGGATCATCAGTACCAGAAAGGAGGCCGCGTGAACGCCGGCCTCCCCGCGCATGGGACCAGGGCGTGCCCTCGGTCGTCCTGCTGGTCGTGGGATCAGCGATTGCGGCCCTCAGTTTCAATGTCCTGCTCCGCCATGCCGGTGTGCCTCCGGGAGGCGTGGTGGGGGCATCGCTCGTTCTGCACGAGGCCACCGGCCTGGAACCCGGATACACCCAGTGGATCTTGAATGCAGGGATCCTGCTGGCATGCGGGTTCATCATGGGACGCCGTTTCGTGCTGAAGAGCCTTGCGGGTGCCCTGCTCCTGCCGCTCTTCGTTGTGCTCTCGCGCAATCTCGCTCCATTGACCTCCAATCCGGTGCTCGCCGGCCTGTGCGGCGGGGCCGGCGTGGGTCTCGGGATCGGCCTGGTCCTGCGCGGCGGTTCATCGGTCGGGGGCTTCAGTGCGGCCGCCGCCGCAATCAACCGCACGACCGGAATGAATATCGCTCACGCGTTGATCCTTCTCGATGCCACGGTGCTTCTCGCCGCAGCCTCCATCTTTTCGGCGGAGCAGGCGCTGGCCGGGCTTGTAAGCACGTTTGTGGTCGGTCAGACAGCACGCTCCGTTCTCACGGGATTTAACCAATCCCGCGTTGCGCTGATTGTCTCGCGACATTCGGACGAGATTCGTGAGGCGATCCTGAGAAAAATTCCCCTGGGACTCACGATCCTGAACGGTCGCGGAGGTTTTTCGGACACCCGGTATGATGTGCTGATGGTTGTGATGAATCCCGGCGAGTCCGTGCAGCTGAAGCGCCATGTCCGCGCAATCGATCCACAGGCGTTTGTCATTCTGCTCGATGCCTCGGAAGTTCGGGGCCAGGGCTTCCTGCCCCATGTGTAGCCCCGCGGACCCAAACGCGACGAGGCCATGAGTGTACCCGTCCCGGCAAACATCGCCAGGCATTTAACCGCCATGGCGGACAGCCAGCCCGGCCGGCCGGCGTTGAAAATCCCCCGCGGGAGACTCGAGGATGGATCCATCGACTACCTCACGCTCTCCTTTGCCGAACTCGAAAGGGAAGTGGAGGCATGGGTCGCCCGCCTCCGGACCCGTGGAGTCAGGCGGGGCGACCGCACCCTCGTGATGGTCCGACAGGGTCTGCCGCTGATCGCATCCGTCTTCGCTCTCTTCAGGCTGGGCGCGGTGCCGGTCGTGATTGATCCGGGCATGGGACTGCGCTCTTTCCTGCGCTGCGTGCGCCACACCCGTCCGCGGGCTCTCCTCGGCATATCCCTCGCGATGGTGATGAGCCGGCTGGCACTGCGCGCGTTCTCGTCGGTCAACGTCCGGATCCGCGCCGACCGCAGCCTCACCAGCAGGCTCACGCGGCCTGACGGCAGGCATCAAATCCGTAGTGGCGTTTTGAATACAAGCGCGGGACAGGAATCAGCGGCAGTCGGCGTTTCAGACCTCGCGGCCATCCTGTTCACCTCGGGTTCCACCGGAGCCCCCAAGGGAGTGTGTTACACGCATGGCATGTTTGACGCGCAGGTGACGATGATTCGGGAAACCTACACCATTGAGCCCGGCGAGATCGATCTGCCCCTTCTTCCCATCTTCGCCCTGTTCAATCCCGCGCTCGGGATGACCACGATCGTCCCGGAAATCAATCCGGGCCGGCCGGCACAACTTGATCCCGCGGGTATCGTGCGCGCGATCAGACAGGAGAAGGTCACCAATTCCTTCGGCTCTCCGACGCTCTGGCGAATCATCGCGGAACATGCTGCCGCACGCTCCATCGCCCTGCCGTCGCTTCGACGCGTGCTCTGCGCAGGCGCACCCGTCTCTCCGTCTCTCTGGGAACTTGCCCGGACGCTTCTGCCGAACGGGAAACTTCACAGCCCCTATGGGTCAACAGAAGCGCTGCCGGTATCGACGATTTCGGGCGACGAGGTTCTCGCAGGGACCGCCTCGCTGACATGGGAAGGCGCTGGAACATGTGTGGGCCGTCCGATGCGCAGCACGCACCTCGACCCGCTGCGCGTGAAAATCCTGCGCATCACCGACGGTCCCATTGCCTCGATGGAGGAAGCCAGGGAATGCGCCACCGGCGAAATCGGCGAAATTGTCGTCAACGGGCCTCCGGTAACCCAGTCCTACGACAGTCTTCCCGTGTCCAATGCGTTGGCAAAAATCCCGGAGACATCGGGAAATTCGGAAAATCGTCCCCGCTGGCACCGCATGGGCGACTGCGGATACCTGGATGAAAGCGGGCGCCTTTGGTTCTGCGGCCGGCGGATTGAAAGGGTTGTGACCACGGCAGGAACTTTTTTCACCGAACAGGTGGAGCCCATTTTCAATCGGCATCCGGCAGTCCGGCGCAGTGCGCTGGTCGGGGCGGGTCCCCGCGACCAGCAGCAGCTGATCGTCGTCGTCGAATTGAAGCCGGAGGCAAAACGATCTTCCTCCCTCGAAAAGGAGCTGCTGGCGTGGGCGTTGCGGCAGCCCGCCCGAGTTGATCTCCGTTGCGTCCGCGCAATCCTGATCCACCCCCGGTTTCCGGTGGATGTCCGCCACAATGCCAAGATCCACCGGCTGACACTCGCCCGATGGGCGCGCAGGCGCCTCAAGCTTTGAGTCATTTCCGGTCGTGACCCGCTTTGCGGCGCCGGGATCCCTTTGGGCGTTTGCCGGAAACTTCGCCTCGCCGCGGCGGGAAATCGCGTTTTGGATGCCGATGCATGTCTTCCGAGGACCCACTTGCGTCAGAACTGCTTCCCCTGCCATTGCGGGAGGCTCTGCGATTTTCCCCCGACAACGCCCCGTTGCTGACATTCGCAGCGGACACATTGCTCAAGCACGGGGGGTTTCTCCACGCGGAGACCCTTTTCAAACGCGCGCTGCAATTGCAGCCCGACAGCCTTCAGGCGCGGCTGGGCCTGGCAGCGACCTTTTATCAGCAGGGCAAACACAGCGCTGCGTTGGTGATCGTCGAAGCCCTCACCTCCCCCGATCGTGCGCCACCGAAGGCGCTGATCCTCCACGCCCGGCTCGTGCTCCGCGGGGGCGAACGCCGGCTGGCCGCCAATCTCTATCGTCGCGCGATTGCAGCGAATGCCGAATGCACCGACGACGAACTCGCCCGCAATTTCGCCCAGGTGTTTCCCGATGAATCCCTGACGCCAAAGCGACGGGAGGCGTCCAGACCTGATCCGGATTCCCCTGAGGGGCATGGTTCCGAAGCTGATGGCGAAGGCCGGGAGCGCCTGCCTGTCGAGGGCTTGTCGCAGCCAACCGGATTCGAGGTGGAGAAACCGAAGCTCACCTTTGCAGATGTCGGCGGCATGGAGGACATCAAGGAAGAGATCCGGATGAAGATCATTCTCCCCATGCAGCAGCCGGAACTCTACAAGGCCTACGGGAAAAAGGTCGGCGGTGGCATCCTGCTCTATGGTCCGCCGGGATGTGGAAAGACGTTTCTCGCGCGCGCGACGGCGGGCCACGTAAACATCAATTTTGTCGCCGTCGGCATCAACGATGTCCTCGAGATGTGGATCGGGCAGAGTGAAAAGAATCTCCACGCCCTGTTTGAGCACGCCCGCGCCAACCGCCCCTGTGTCCTGTTCTTCGACGAAGTGGACGCTCTCGGCGCGAACCGTGCCGACCTCCTGAAAAGCGGCGGGCGCCAGTTGATCAACCAGTTCCTCAGCGAACTCGACGGTGTGCAGAGTTCCAACGAAGGCGTCCTCATTCTCGCCGCCACCAATGCCCCCTGGCACCTCGATGCCGCCTTCCGGCGCCCGGGACGCTTTGACCGCATCATTTTTGTGCCGCCGCCCGATTTCAAGGCACGCGCTGAAATCGTGCGTCTCCAGCTTGAGGGAAAACCCACGGACCTGATCGACTACGATGTGATTGCCCGAAAGACCGACGGCTTTTCCGGTGCGGACATCAAGGCGGTCATCGATCTCGCCATCGAGGCCCGTCTGCGAGATGCCCTCAAGACCGGCAAGGTCAAGCCCATGATGGAGGGAGACCTCCTGGCAGCGGTGAAACAGCTCCGCCCTACAACCAGGGAATGGTTCGAGACCGCGCGCAATCACGCGCTCTACGCAAATCAAAGCGGTCTCTATGACGATGTCCTCACCTTCCTCGGGGTGAAAAAGTGATGAGCGTTCACCTCACCCGCGCCGAGGTGCTCCTCGCGCAGTCGCGCCCCGCCGACGCCGAACGCGAGACCCGCGTCGCCCTTGCCGAGGATCCCGGCAACGCAACCGCGCACGTCATTCTCGCGCTCTGCTGCGTGCATCAGAATCGCACGGAAGAGGGGCTGCGCGAAGCGCGCACGGCCGTGAGCCTCGCTCCGGCGGAGCCCATGCCTCATCGCATTCTCAGTTTCGTCCTGCACCGGATGGGACGTCAAACCGAGGCCCTTGCCTCCATCCGCGAGGCCCTTCGCATGGACCCCCACGATGCGGAGGCTCACGTGCTGCAGTCAGCCGTTCAATTTTCGCTGCGCAACTGGAAGCTCGCACTGCAATCCGCAGAGGATGCGCTCGCAATCGACGCGGAACACGTGGAAGCGGCCAATTTCAGGGCGATGGCGCTGACCCAACTGGGCCGAAAGCAGGAAGCGGCCGAAACCGTGGATTTTGCCCTCAGCCGCGAACCCGACAACGCCCTGTCACACGCCAACCAGGGTTGGAACTGCCTGCACCAGAATGATCCTCGCAGGGCCCAGGTCCATTTTCGCGAGGCCCTGCGTCTCAATCCCGGGCTCGACTACGCGCGCCAAGGGATGCTCGAGGCACTCAAGGCCAGGAATCCCGTCTATCGCCTGATGCTGGCCTACTACCTCTGGATCGGGCGCCAGAGCGGGTGGCTACAGGCCGCATTCATCATCGGGATCTTCTTCGGCGGGCGCATCATCGGCAGCCTGTCCGAATCCTTCCCTGATCTACAATGGTTGTTCACCCCGTTGCTCGCACTCTTCTTCCTCTTCATCTACCTCTCCTGGACCTCCCAGCCCTTGTTCAACCTCATGCTCCGGCTGGACCGATTCGGGCGCCACGTCCTGTCGCCAGACCAGCGCCTTGGCAGCACCCTGTTCGGCATCGTCCTTGCGGCGCTGATCGCCACGACAGCGGCCTGGCTGATTTCGGATTCGGATACCGCCGGTTTTGGCGCAGTCACTCTCGCCGTGCTCTCGCTCTGTGTCGCGGCCACATGGCTCCACCGCGCCAGGGTGCGACTGATCCTGGGCGCCGCCACCGCTGGCCTGGCGGTGCTCGGCGCCGCGGCCACGCTGATGATTCACAATGGACAGCCAATGGCGGGATCCGCGCAACAGGCGTTCTTCTTCGCCTTCATCCTCTTTCAGTTGATCGCGCTCAGCTCGCGCTCCCGCTGACGAAGAATCCACCTATTTCGCCGCGAGGGCTTTTCTCAGGATCGGCTCCATCACATCCGCCTGGCGCATGAATCCAAGATCGCTCGCATGCGATCCGTCGGTAGCTCCCTCGGTGTCGTCACCGTACAGATGGTCGCCGGGGACGTAGAACAGGTTCTTCACGCCTTCCTTCAAAAGTCCGTCATAGGCCGCCCGAAGCGCGGCATGATTCCTGTCATGAAGCAGTTTCTTGCCCGGAAGGATCCACTCATTGGTGAATCGCCTGTCCTCGACCAGCACGATGGGCGTTGTCGCCTTCACCGCACGAATCTGCCGGACCAGAGGCGCAGTCCTTTCCGTGACCAGCTCAGGCCCCATGTTGGGAAGGCAGTCAATGACGTACACAGCCGCATCGATCCGGGTCAGGCAATCCCCGACCGCGGCATCCATGCGGCCATTGCCGGAGAAACCGAGATTGACCACGGGAAGATCGAAGCGTCGCCCCAGAATGGCGGTGTGGTTCATGCCCGGGCGCGAGGCGCAGGCACCATGGGTGATCGAAGTGCCATAAAATACTATCGGCCTCTTGCTGCGGGGTGCGAGAGGCTCGAAATGTGAGCCTGCCGGAACACCGATCTTGAGAAACTCGACGCCATTGTAGAGCGGCAGATACGCAGCGTATTCACGGAATCCCGGCATCAGGCCCTTGATGACCTCGACCTTGACCTCACGGGTGGCGGGCTTGGTTACGTTCACCCATTTCCATTCCCCCCTGGCATTGCGCGCATAAAAATCAACTCCACTCGCGCCTGTGGCAGGCATGTGGGGAATGGCCAATCTATCCCTGGAAAGCAGATAATGGACGTGGAGCGACGAGGCGTCCGTCGCAAAATGCACCACCATGCCCGCGGAATCACGACTCAGGTTCCACACATTCTTCGTGACTTTCCCTTCAGCCGCTGCCGGAAGGCGGTCAAACCAGCGAAGCCGTTTCTCATTGACGAATTCGCGCCCTTCGACGCCCCAGGTCGTGACATCATGCCATTCCACATTTGCGGCCGCCTCCTTCCCTGCGCCCATGCTGGGGTCTGCCTTGGTGAGATCGCTGCTCTTCGGTGCCGCAGTCTGCGCGGTTGCGAGGAGAGGAGAGGAGATTGCAACGAGGAGCAGGTATTGAAGGAGCTTGTTCATTGGGAGTGAATATATTGGCAGGCAGGGCAGCCGCGAAAGGCCGACTGTGACACTTGTCGCTGGAGCCCGCGAGTCCGCAGTTTGTGTCGCAGGAGCAACTGCTACGGAGTCGCCACGGTGCCAGCGTGCTCCCGCCAGGCGAGAAGTCGCAAGGCATTCAGCACCACCACGACCGTGCTGCCTTCATGAAAAACGACCGCAATGCTCAGGGGAATCGCGCCCGCCGCGGAGGCGAGGATCAGCATCACGATGACCCCAAGCGCGATGCCCAGATTCTGCTTGATGATGCGGTTGCTGGCCCGGCTGAGGCCAATCGCGTAGGGCAGTTTCGCCAGGTCGTCACCCATCAGGGCGACATCCGCCGTCTCGATCGCGACCGCCGTGCCGGCGCCCCCCATCGCAACGCCGATCGTGGCGGCCGCCAGAGCGGGTGCATCATTGACTCCATCGCCGACCATGGCGATGGAGCCGTGCTTCTGTTTCCACTCCTGGATAAGCGCGAGTTTCGCTCCGGGGAGGAGTTCCGACTTCACCTCGTGGATTCCGAGCGTGCGTGCCACCCGCTGAGCGACGGATGAATTGTCGCCTGTCAGCATGATGAGCCGTCCCACACCGAGGGCCTCCAGGCGCCGGAGCGCCGGAGCGGCTGAGGCTCGCGGCTGATCCGCCAGTCCGATCACACCGAGAAAAATGCCTGCGCGCTGGACGATCACCGTCGTCATGCCTGCGCCTTCGAGGCGTACAACCGCTTCTCTCAGCGGAGATCCTTCCCCCGCCTCCGGGTTGCCTGAAAACGCCCGGATCGCGCCAAGCACGACCGGGTTCCCCTCGACTTCAGCCTGGATCCCGCGACCGGCAAGGTTCTCCAGGCGGCTTGCATGCGAAAAGGCAATACCGCGGGCCTTCGTGTGACGGACAATGGCCCGGGCCAGGGGATGACTCGACTGCTCCTCCACTGCCGCCGCGATGCGCAGCACCTCGTCTTCCCGGAAACCGGAGAAAACGGCGATTTCCACAACGGAAAACTGGCCTGTTGTAAGCGTCCCGGTCTTGTCAAAGGCAGCCGATTGAAGGCGACCCAGATTCTCCAGGTGCACCCCTCCCTTGATCAGGATGCCTCGCCTCGCTGCCTGGGCGACCCCCGCAAGAACCGCCGCCGGCGTGCCGAGGGCAAGCGCACAAGGCGATGCCGCGACCAGCAGCAGCATGCCGCGGTAGAAGCTGTCCGCCCATTCCCACTTCAACAGGAGCGGCGGAAGGACGATGACCAGCAGCGTCCCAACCAGCACGAGAGGCACAAACCACTGTGTGAAGCGCTCGGTGAGCCGCTGTGTCGGGCTCTGCTGGTGCTGGGCCTCCGTGACAAGGTGCATCACCCGCGCGAGCGTGTTGTCCACGGCAAGCCGGGTGGTCCTCACATCGAGCGCATTGTCCTGATTGATCGTTCCGGCAAAAACACCGTCGCCAGGTTCGCGTGTCACCGGAACGCTTTCCCCGGTGATCGCACTCTGGTCGAGGCTGCTCGTGCCCGCGGCCACAATTCCATCGACTGGCACGCGGTCACCCGGCCGGACAACGACGATCTCATCGATCGCCACCTGTTCCACCGGCACCTCGTCGAGCCTGCCGTTGCGGCGGACATGGGCGGTCGTGGGCATGAGTTTTCCCAGTTCGCTCACGGCATTGCGCGCACGATCGAGCGCATAGTGTTCGCCGGCGTGCCCGAGTGAAAAAAGGAAAAGCAGAAACGCCCCTTCCGCCCATTTTCCGAGTACGGCGGCACCGACCGCAGCGGCGAGCATGAGCACATCCGTGTCAAACTGCCCCCGGAGCAACTGCATGAAGGCGCTGCGCGTGACATCGAGTCCCCCCGCGAGATAGGAGAGAAGGTAGAGCCCCAACGCGATCGTTCCTGGCAGCCCGGCAAACCGCGCCCCGAAGAAGGCGATCGCCAGCGTGATGCCCGAGGCCGCAACCATGATCAGAGCCCATCGCTCGCTCAGCGCCGTCGGAAGGAAACCCGGCACGGTATCGCATGCCCCGTTCCCATGACATCCCGCATGGTGGTGGCCATGACTGTGCCCGCGGGAACCGTCCGTCGAAGGAACTCGCGGATCACGGGAAGCAGGGGAACTCATGAGTGGTGACTGACTAGAACACCAGGAACTTCAAGGCATGCAAGCGCGTGCACGGGCCCTTCACCGGTCCAGAGGACTCACCCGATGGCCACTCAAGGTCGCATTTCATCCCTTGCCCCCCCCCGGGAGGGGCACGCTCCGTCGTGCCCGGTTCGGGATGCACAGGGCTGATGGCCAACTGGCAGATGCAGCAACGCTCTGCGGCTGCCGTACGGCCATCGCTGGCGGGGCCTGCTTCACCAGCGATGCGCTCAGTGTTTTACTGGCAAGACCCCATCGCCGGCTCAGACTGAAAGTTGCGGACGGGTCGGCTCCGGCCAGTCGACGTGGAAAAACTTTCCTCGCGGCTGATCGACCCGCTCGTAGGTGTGCGCACCAAAGTAGTCGCGCTGGGCCTGAAGCAGGTTGGCGGGCAGGCGCGCTGCGCGGTAGCTGTCGTAGTAGGCGAGGGCGGACGAGAAAGTCGGGGCGGCCACGCCGCACTCCGCGGCAAGCGACACCACCTTGCGCCAGTTTTCCTGCGCCTTGCGGACCGTCTTGTTGAAATAGGGATCGAGGAGCAGATTCGCGAGGTTGGGGTCGCGTGCATAGGCCTCGGTGATCTTCTGCAGGAAGGCCGCGCGAATGATGCAGCCCCCTCTCCAGATCTGGGCTATTTCGCCAAAATTGAGTTTCCAACCATAATCCTTCTGCGCGGTGCGCATCAGCTGGAAACCCTGCGCATAGGAGCAGATCTTCGAACAGTACAAGGCGTCGCGAATCGCCTCGATGAGTGATTTCCTCGCTCCGCGATATTTCTTGGAAGGCCCCTTCAGGATCCTCGAGGCGGCCACCCGCTCCTCCTTGATGGCGGAAATGCACCGCGCGAAAACGGATTCCGCGATCGTCGGCGCAGGCACTCCCATGTCGAGCGCATTGACGGACGTCCACTTGCCGGTGCCCTTCTGGCCCGCGGCGTCGAGAACGACATCCACAAACGCCTTCCTCTTCGAGACGGGATCCTTCTGCCTGAGGATGTCCGCCGTGATCTCGATCAGGAAACTGTCGAGTGTGCCGCGGTTCCACTCGGAAAAAATTTCACCCATTTCCGCCGCCTTGAGGCCGAGCAGTCCCTGCATCAGCGCATAGGCCTCACAGATCATCTGCATGTCACCATACTCGATGCCGTTGTGGACCATCTTCACGTAATGGCCCGCGCCATTTTCGCCGATGTAGGTCGTGCAAGGCACACCGCCCTTGACCGGTTTGCCGGGCTTGGCACCAGGAATCGGCTTGCCGGTCTTGGCATCGACCTTGGCGGCGACCGCTTCCCAGATCGGCTTGATTTCCTTCCACGCGGCGGGATCGCAACCCGGCATCAGCGAAGGGCCAAAACGGGCCCCTTCTTCGCCACCGGAGACGCCCGATCCGATGAAACGGAGTCCCTTTTCCTTCAGCGCCTTTTCGCGACGGATCGTGTCGGTCCACAGGGCATTGCCACCGTCGATAATGATGTCGTCCTTCTCGAACAGCGGCGCCAGGCCGTCGATCACGGCATCCGTGGCCTTGCCGGCCTGCACCAGAATGATCGCCTTGCGCGGTCGGGCGAGGGACTGGACAAATTCCTGAAGCGTGCGTGTTCCCACCACACCGCCTGGGGTGTTGGGGTTGTCCGCGACAAACTTGTCCGTCTTTTCCGTGGTACGGTTGAAAACCGAAATCTGAAAGCCGTGGTCGGCGATGTTGAGCGCGAGGTTCTGACCCATGACCGCCAGGCCAATGAGTCCAATATCGGAGTGTGACTTAGGCATACGCGAGTCTGCCAGCGTGGCATACCCCGAAGGCCGGGCCAATCCCAATCTGTGACGGTCCGATGAGCGTTAAGTCACGCCCCGATCAGAGTTTCGTATCGCGCTTCTGAACCGCGTTGTAGTCGATCTTGCTCGGGAAAAAGGGGGCAATCTTGGAAATGACCGGCGAGAGGAACTTGGGCTCGTTCCGGTTGTAAATCCATTGAAAGCCCACGATCGAAAAGGTCACCGCACCGATGATCGTCAGCCATATTTTATTGGTGCCAACCAATTTGCGGAGGATGATTACCAATGCGACAAGGATCACGATCCCGATCGCAGCGAATTTCCAGACATCCGGGGGGATGTCCTTGAGACGTGAAAGCGCTCCGGCGGCAAAAAGATGCATGGGTGGATTGGCTGGGAGGACGGCGAATGATCTGCCTTGATTGGGACCCTTGGCAGGCTCCAACAGGCAGGCAAAGGCATCCTCCAACTCCGAATCGGCGCAAGCGGCAGCCCCGATCGTCCGGATGGCCGTTTCACAAATTATTTATTCGTTTCAACGGTCACCGAGGAGAGCCAGCGGCACTTCCCCGGTATGCGGGACGATTGCGATGGCTACCGGGAGAATATACTTCCAAGCCATCGGATTGCGCCTGGATAGGCACGTATTGCCGACCAAGGAAGTGAAGAACAGGCAGCTGGCCAGATACCATCCGGGCTGGATCGCCGGATCGAGGTAGACACCGGATAGGGCGATGCATCGCAAGAGCAGATGCAGATACCCCGCCATGGGCTGAAAGAGACTCCCGAACAGCCCGTTTTCGGCGTTTATCATGAAGTGGATATCCTCCGCCCAAAACTGAGGATTGGTGAAGGCATCCGGGCGTCGCAGTGCCCACATCCCCGCAAAAAACAGGATCATCAGGGGAAAAATCAAGACCCTGGTCGACACTCGAAAAGTCACCGATCCAGCTTCGGAGAATCCCGGAGCGCGGCAAGGCACTTCTCCATCCGCCCGGCGAAGGCCATTCCGTTCGCCCTCGCGAAGAAAAAGCGCGCACCCAGCTCTCAGGCGGGACCTGCCCCCGCAGCATCATCCAATTCAGGCATCGCCTGCTCCGTGGCACAATTGATCCACTGGGTCACCCCTCCCTCATAGTGTTCCTTCTTCCAGATCGGCACCCGCGCCTTTGTCTCATCAATGATCCACCGGCATGCCTTGAACGCGGCGTCGCGATGGGCCGCCGTGACACCCACCCACACCGCAAGATCGCCAATCTGCAACGAGCCGATCCGGTGGACGCAGCCCGCATGGATCACGTCAAATCTCGCCGCCGCCTCCTGAAGAATCCGGGTGCCTTCCTTCGTCGCGAGCGGACCGTACGCCTCGTAATCGAGCGAACGCACGGCCTGCCCGTCATTGTGATTACGCACACGGCCCAGAAATTCGACGTACGCCCCGGCGCGAGGATCGTCAAGTGCGCGCGCCAGCACCCCGGGTTCGATGCGTTCGGTGGCGAGTTGAAAGTACACGGCTGCGTTCCTCTGCTGCCCCCAGACCGGCCGTTTCATCCGCCCGCGACCGGAGGGATGAACACCAGCTCACAACCCTCGCGCAGCGGTGTGCTCAGCTCCGAGAATTCGCCGTCGATGGCAACGCGGATGCGATCCGCGGGAAGCGTAAACCGATACTGCTCGCACAATTCCGCGTACAGCTCGGCAGCGGACACCGCGCTGGTTTCCTTCACCTCGTGAGCAAGGCCGCGTTGCTCCCGCAGCACCGCAAAATAACTCAGTCGTACCGTGGGCATGTCCTAGTTCGTGGCGTAGTCCGATTTTCCGCCAGTCTTTTCGAGCAGCCTCACCTCCTTGATCACGATGGCGTGGGTTGCCGCCTTACCCATGTCATAAAGCGTCAGGGCGGCAATCGACGCACCGGTCAGTGCCTCCATCTCCACTCCGGTGCGACCATGGGTTTCAACGCGGCACTCGATCACCGCTTCCACGGAGCCGTCGGGCAATGCCGGCGAACATTCGATGGCAACCTTGCAGTCATCGAGGGGAAGCGGATGGCAAAGCGGGATCAGGTCGCTGGTTCTTTTTGCCCCCATGATGCCTGCGAGCACGGCCGCCTGGAAAACGGATCCCTTCCGGGACATGATATCTCCCTCCTTCAATTGCCCAGCCAGCGCCGGAGGCATCACCACCACCGCACGCGCACGGGCGAACCGACGGGTGACTTCCTTGTCGCCAACGCCCACCATGGTCAGCCGACCTTTCGCATCGAGATGAGAGAGCATGAGAAAACGCGGTCCAGTCTGGCCCCGTTTTCACCAAAAGCGAATGCGATTGTTCAAGCCCGTCGCCCGGCGGCGGACCTAAAGGCCCCAGCGGAAAAAAGGGACCACGTGCCCGGCCGGAAAGGGCGCCGCCTGCGGCGGAAGCTCAACATAGCCGTCCGTTCCCAGCAGGCTCGCATAGTCACCAGAGGTGTTGAAGGGCACGGGCTCCGCGAATTGCACGCCACTTCCATCAGAGGTTGTCCGAACCGGCACGAAACTCGTGAGTTTCTCCAAGGCGACGCCAGACGACGCCAGGCGGACCGGAACAGGTGAGGGGAGGGGTGCTCCGCTCGCCTTCATCAACGCCGGCAGGACATAGTGGTGCAGGCAAAGGTAGCAGGAAACCGGATTGCCCGGCAGCGCGAACACCGGCTTTCGACGTGTGCTCAGGCCAAACCACAGCGGCTTTCCTGGTCGCTGGGTGACCCCGTGAAACAGCGCCGTCACGCCCAGCGCCGCAAGTGTCTCGGGGACATGATCACGCCGCCCCTTCGACACCCCTCCGGTGATGATGACGCAGTCGCACTCCGTCAGCACGCGGTGCAGCCCTCGTTCAATTTCCGTCGGCACATCGCGCAGGTGAAGGGTCTCGACGCACGTATACCCCGCGCCGATGAGCGTTGCGCGCAGGGCCGCATCGTTGCTGCGGCGTATCTGGTGGGGAGCGACAGGCAGCGCAATGTCCACAAGCTCGTCCCCCGTGGCCACCAACGCGATGCGCGGCAGGGCCGCGACCGGGACGCTCGTGCAGCCGCAAGAGGCGGCGATCGCAATCTCCCGCCCGGACAGGCGCGCTCCCGGACTCGCTAGAACCGCGCCGGCAGCGTGATCGCTGGACCGGGGGTGAACATTGGAGCCGGGGCGCAGATTCTTCAGGGCGGTCGCGGGAATCGTGACAACCTTTCCATCGCGTGTCGTGTCCTCGTAGGGAATCACGCAGTCGGCGCCGTCGGGCAGGACCGCCCCGGTCATGATTTCCATGCAGGTGTCGTCCGTCTTTCCGGAAAGGGATCGCGCCAGCATCCCCGCCATCTGCGGATCGCCGTCGACTTTCAGGGCCAGCGATCCGCCGGCCTCAACCTTCCCTGCGGCAGCGGATTTCAATGCGTAACCGTCCATGGACACCCGGTCAAAGGGAGGCATCGCCCGGTCCGCGCGAACAGGGGCACGGAGAATCCGGCCATGGGCCGATCCGATGGCGCAATCCTCCGTCGGCAAGGGGGAAACGGAATCCAGCACACGGCGCAAAGCTTCGGTCGGGGAAACGGGCATGCCCCGACTTGAACATGTGGCACGCCGCATTCCAATCGCCTTGTTGGAGCCGGGCCTCATTGCGGGTCGGCTTGCGTTTTGGTCGCGGGCGGGCTTGGTGAGGCTCCCGTGAGCACCGGCCTGCGCGACCTCTTTCAGCGTCCCCTCCGCGATCTGCGCATTTCAGTGACAGATCGCTGCAATTTCCGCTGTCCCTATTGCATGCCTCGCGAAGTGTTTGGCCCCGGCTATGCGTTTCTCAAGGATCCGCAATTGATGACGCTCGAGGAGCTGGTGCGCATCACGCGCACGTTCCTGAGGCTGGGAGTGGAAAAAATCCGGCTGACGGGGGGCGAGCCGCTGCTGCGGGCCGACATCGTTGAACTCATCCGGATCCTGAAACGGGACCTGCAAGTGCGCGACGTCGCACTCACGACCAATGGCTGGCTGCTGGAACAGCGTGTGGCCGCCCTTCACGACGCCGGGCTGGATCGGGTGAACGTCTCGGTCGATTCACTCAACCAGGAAACGGCAGGTCGCATGAACGGGCTCGGTTTCAAGGTGGAGCGTGTCCTCCGCGGCATCGATGCCGCCACGGGACTGGGGTTGCACGTGAAAATCAACACCGTCGTGCAGCGCGGCATGAACGACGGCGAAATCGAGGAACTGGCGGCCTATTTCAGGGAGCGCGGCCTCACGCTTCGGTTCATCGAGTTCATGGATGTCGGCAACACCAACCACTGGCAGCACGACCAAGTGGTGCCTGCGTCGGAAATCGTGTCCCGGCTTGCAGCCCGCTGGCCGTTGGAACCCGTCGGTCCTGCCTACCGGGGGGAAGTGGCATCGCGCTATCGCTATCGCGACGGCAGGGGCGAGATCGGATTGATCTCCTCCGTGACCGAACCCTTTTGCCGCGATTGCCATCGCGCGCGCCTCTCGGCGGATGGGCGCCTGTTCACCTGCCTTTTTGCCGCGCTGGGATGGGATGTGCTCGGCGCCATGCGGGCGGGTGCGACGGACCTGGAACTCGACCGGTTCGTATCGCGGATCTGGGCCGGGCGCGTCGACCGCTACAGCGACGAACGCGCAGACCTGCTGGCCGCAGGAGAGGTCCGTCCAAAGGCGGAAATGAGCTACCTCGGCGGCTGAGTCCGCACTCGCTGGAAACGAGTGTAACTCAGGGCAATCGCACGTACTTGCAGATGACGGCCGGGGGTAATAGTACCCATGGGTATTCGGGGCGAATTGGCTGGCGAGCCATGCCGCGGAGGAGTTTTCTCATTTGTCCTTGAGACCTTGTCCGGTCATTTTTTTTTCCATTTTCATGGCCCTCGCTTTTTCCGACCCGGGCGGTGCCTTCGCGCAGTCCGGGGAAACGGTAGCCGACGCTCCGGCCTCACCCATCACCGCACCGGCAATCGTGGACTTTCCGCAGAGCGGCGCCACTCAACCTTATTTGCCGGCCAGCGGCGCGAGACTCAATGCCGGGGACGCCGCGCTTTCAATGGCGCAGTGGAGCCGCGCGGTCGACGCAATGGCGGGATCCAGCGGATCCACGCGACCCTCGTCAGGCGCATCAACCGCCTCCCTGGCGTCGACCAACCCCTGGACAGAGTCCAATCCCTCGTGGAAGGACTATTCCACCGCAGCATCGATTGAAGTGCCCGTGCCTGAACCGTCCACCTACGGCGCCCTGCTGCTCGGCGCCGCCTGCGCCTGGGTGACGCTTCGAGGACGACGCTCCCAGAGGCAGGCCCGTTCATAGACGCGGCCGAATTGTGGTGATGGCACCGCTTGACCCGCTTGCGAGGCTGGCGAAGTCTGTCACCTTGCGCCATGTCCTCCACCTCTGATTCCCTGCCTGTCACCGTGCTCACCGGTTTTCTCGGTGCTGGAAAAACCACGCTGCTCAACCGCATCCTGACAGAGCAGCACGGCAAGAAGCTGGCGGTGATCGAGAACGAATTCGGTGAGGTTGGCGTCGACAACCAGCTCGTCATCCAAGGCGACGAGGAGATTTTTGAGATGAACAATGGGTGCATCTGCTGCACCGTCAGGGGCGACCTCATCCGCATCCTGGGACGACTGATGAAGCGCAAGGACCGGCTCGACGGCATCCTGATCGAAACCACGGGACTCGCCGATCCGGGACCGGTCGCCCAGACATTCTTCACCGATGACGAAATGCGCGCACGCTTCCGGCTCGACGCGATCGTCACCGTGGTCGATGCCAAACACGTGGTGCAGCACATCGACACCTCACCCGAGGTGAAAAAGCAGATCGCATTCGCGGATGTGCTGATCCTGAACAAGACGGACCTCGTGTCGCCCTCCGAACTCGATGCGCTCGAAACCCGCATCAGGAAGATGAATGCGGCGGCGCGCGTGTTTCGCGCTCAAAACGCAAATGTCCCGTTGTCCGCCGTGCTCGATGTCGGCGGCTTCAATCTTTCGCGGGCAACCGAGATCGATCCCGGCTTCCTTGAAACCGAGTATCCGTTCGAATGGGCAGGCGTGTACGCACTCCCCCAGGGAATGCACTCCCTGGAGATCGGACGCTGTGACCATCATCACGAGGGGCACGATCACGACCATGACCACGAGGAGGGACATCACCACCACCATGGCAACGAGAACGAAATGGATGTTGTCATCCTCCCGGTGAAGACCACGGAGGAGGCAGACATCACACCCGCGCGGGAGGCAGCGGCCGTGCTTTTTTCCGATTGGGAAAACAAGGTTGCCGATGGGGAGACGTTGAAGCCCGGGGGCATCTTGCATCGCCTGCAGTTGAAGGATGGCTGCGGAAATTTCCGACTGAGGATTGATCAGCCGGGCTTTTATGCCGTGTTCGAGCAGAACGGACACGCGCCTCTGCACATCGCAGTGATGGGCCAGCACGCCCGGCCAGGTTGGCAGCAGGATTTTCAGTCCCACCACTCCCATGATGACGATGTATCCAGCGTCGGCATCAGCCTGCCGGGTGATCTCGACGGCAACCGGCTGAACACCTGGATCAGCGATCTGCTTCGGACAAAAGGCGGCGACCTTTACCGCATGAAGGGCGTCCTCAGTGTCAGGGGAAGCAACAAGCGCCTCGTCTTCCAGGGAGTGCACATGTTGTTCGACGCGAAGTTCGACCGCGAATGGGGCATGGCACCACGCACCAACACGCTCGTATTCATCGGCAGGAATCTCGACCGGGAAGCCTTGACCACAGCGTTCAAGGCCTGCCTCGCGTGAGGGTATCCGAGTCGGGGTTGACCCGAGCCCGTAACTGTCGCACCCGGCGAATCCCGCCCGAAGGAAATGGCCGTTTGACTGCCCATGGGCTTCTTTCACATTCCGACGCCATCCCATGAAACGTCTCCCCGCCCTTTTCGTGTTGGTTTCCTTGACTGTGTCCTCGCTTACCGGCGCCTGGTCCGCAACCAGCAGGCCGCCCAACATCATTTACATCCTCGCCGACGACCTCGGCTACGGCGACCTCGGCTGCTACGGGCAGATGAAATTCGCCACGCCGAATATTGACCAGCTCGCGCGCGAGGGCATGCGGTTCACAAGCTTCTACAGCGGCAACACCGTGTGCGCCCCTTCGCGCTCGGCGCTGCTGACCGGCCAGCACACAGGACACACGCCCGTGCGCGGCAACGCCGAGATTTTCCCCGAGGGACAGGAGCCCATGCCGGCTTCGGCCATCACCCTCCCCGAGGTGCTGCACGGGGCGGGCTATGTGTCGGGGGCGATCGGCAAGTGGGGCCTGGGCTTCGTCGGCACCGAGGGCGACCCGCAGGCTCAAGGATTCGACCGATTCTTCGGTTATAACTGCCAGCGCTTCGCGCACCGCTACTACCCACCCTATCTCTGGGAAGGGAGGCGACAGGTTTTCCTGCCGGGCAATGATATGCGGACGAAGACGACCTATGCGCCAGACGTCCTGCACGCCGAGACGCTGGCCTTCATCCGCGCCAACCGCGCAAAACCCTTCTTCCTGTTTGTCACCACGCCGATTCCCCACGCGGAACTCCAGGTGCCCGACGACGAGATTCTGGCTCAGTTCAAAGGCCGGTTCCCTGAAAAGCCATTTACAGGGAGGAAATTTCCGGAATGGGGTGGCGGAGCCGACTACGGACCTGATGCGTCGCCCGGCGGCTACGCCTCGCAACCCATGCCGCTGGCGACCTTCGCCGCAATGGTCACACGGCTCGACCGGCAGGTGGGCGAAATCATGGCGCTGGTCGACGAGCTGGGCCTCGCGGAGCAGACCCTGGTCATGTTCACCAGCGACAACGGCCCGCATGTCGAGGGTGGCCATGACCCGGATTTCTTCGACAGCAACGGCCCGTTGCGGGGCTACAAGCGCGACATGTACGAAGGCGGCATCCGTGTGCCGATGATCGCCCGCTGGCCAGGCCGCATCGCGGCGGGGCGGCAGGTAGATGCACCGTTCGCCGCGTGGGATATCCTGCCCACCTTCGCCGAACTGGCCTCCGTACCTGCTCCGACCGGAATCGACGGGTTGTCGCTGGTGCCGACGCTGCTTGGACGTCCCGGACAGCAGCAGCACGAGTACTTCTATTGGGAATTCGCTGAACGCGGGCCCAGCCGGGCGGTGCGTGCAGGTGACTGGAAGGCCGTTCACATCTATGCCGGCGCGGACCATCCCGAGACATTCGAGCTGTTCAACCTTGCCGACGATCTCGGCGAGACCCGCAATGTCTCCGTCGAGCAGCCACTCATCACCGAGCGACTGCGCCGCTACATGGCCGAGGCCCACCGCATGAATGCGAGGTTCCCGATGCCAGGCGATCGGTGAACAAGGTCGAAGAGCGCGCCGTTCGGAGCACCGAACTTACGTCACAACGAGTTGATTACACAGGTCAATCGGCGCCCTATCCGGCCAGGGTCTGATCCGGATAGTAGGACAAATCGTTCAGCAACGAGTAGGCAATTTCCGCGGGTCCAGACGAGGCCGACTGCGCCCGCGCGGCGACGAACGCGAGCAGCCCGATACCCAAGCAAACAGCCCGCGGGGTCAATTTTTCTCCTTGGCCGCACTGAGAAGAAGCCCGTTGAAGAGCAGCCCAAACGTGCCGTCAGACTGGCCGCGGAAGGTGACGTTCGACCCGAAGGCATAAAGTCGGCCTCTTCCCACTGAGGCTTCGAAGGCGGAGGTCTTGCCCTTGAGGCGCTCCTCACCCCAAGCCCAGCCGCTGCGCAGAGGCCTTTCGGTATCGAACCAAGCGATGGAGCGCACGCCCTTCGATGCAGCTGTGTCCGTCAATTCGAAGACTGGGCTGTTGTCGAAGTTTATCACGACGTCAATCGACATCCCGGCGGTGATAGGGAGGTTGGAATGCAATGCCGCAGTTAGCAGGCTGCCGGGAACGTGAAATTTCTCGCGAGGAAGCGGCTGCTCCTCTCCGTTTGAACCCTTTGCAACGAGCGCGCGGCGCACAGGCAGATCAAGGAATGAGGCCAGTACCGTGCTGGACTCGAGTGCGATCACAGTGCCGCCAGCCTCCATGAATTCCTTCAGCGGCTGGACCGATGTCTCACGCGACAACCGGCCGAGCCAGCCCCGATATTGCTCCGGGATATCGTCCGCCGATGGCTGCGGAGGCTCCCGCTTGCTGCTCCCCGGTTCTGCAAAGGCTGCATCGACAAGAATCAGCACGTCGTACTTCTCGCGCAACCGGCCGGCATTGATCTCACTCGGAAAGGTCACCTTGAACGAGCCAAATTCATACTGCTCCAAGAGCCACCGGGTCCAGCCCGAGGGCATGGAACCACCATAGATATCCCACAGCGCGATGCGCGGTGTCATGAGTTGCAATCGCTTTCCGTCGGGTTTCTTCGCAGCAGGTTTGGCGGCGATACCAAGTTCCCTGGCCGCATGACTCAGGATTTCCGCCGCTCGACCACCCGTCGGAACGTAGAAGGCATCCTTCCCCGACTCGGTATCGGCGTCACGCAACCATTCGACTTGGCAACCCGCTTTAAGCAGGCGGTTGACGGCAATAAAGCTGTTGTTGACCGCATGACTCAGCAGAAAACCTGCAGCGCCTTCCTCGGCGACAGACGGTGCTACAGGCTGGATTAAACCATATGGGATCCGCTCAAGAGGACCATTGAACCCGTTCAGGATGCGATCGAATTTCACACCCATCTGGAAGGCGAGGGTCCAGCCGCTGCCATCTCCGCGATAGGGCGGGATTGGTGGTCCGCCGCCCGGCGGATACTCCACCGGGTGATCCTGAGGCTCGAAGGTGTCGAGGACGTGCGGTCGGTTCGACTGATCGGTCTTCACGACCCAGGAACCAGCCGGGTACTTCCGGCCCTCGACTGTGAAGCTGGAAGTTGCCCTCTGCACCACCACGCCAGATTTGATCAGGGCGTTGATCAAGCGCGTCGCCCTCGGGAAGTCCGGCTGGTCGGCAGTGAGAATGAAGCCGCGCGGATCGCGGTTTGTCGGATCCCGAAAGACCGCGTTGAACTGCTTCACACCCAGTCCGGAACCGGGCCGAAACTCCTCCACGCGACTGCCCGGAGTGGCAGCAATCTTCCGGACCAGCCTCGGATAAAGCGTCCATGAATCCCGTTGGCCGCGCTCAATCGAATTCCTGCCCATGCGATAGATGTTATAGAGCAGTTCGTCGCCGTGGCGCACGGCGTAGTTCAGCACCGCATAGTTGAGCGTGACCGAATAGTCGATCGATTGCCGGAAATGCCAAGGCTGCGGCGGAATCGGATTCGGGAAAACCGCGCTGGGCACCAGCCGCTCCGGTGTCAATGGAATGGTCCCAGGAGTGGGATGCCCTGTCATTTCCGTAAGGATGCCGATCTGATTGTGATAATACGCGCTGTTGCGCAGGCCGCCATTCCGCCAGGCGTTATAAGGCGCGCCGGTTCCGCGCGTGTAACCGGGTTTGTCTTCGAGATTCAGGCGCGTGACCATGGCAGCGCCCAAGGCATCGAGGCTCGTGACCAGTATCGGGTCGTAGAGCATGTTGAACGGGTCACGGTAGGGCGGACCTGCCACCACCGATCCAGCCGGGCTCGACTGGTGATGGTTGTAGATGATCTGCGGGATCCAATCGATGTAGAACACTCGGGCCAGGTTGCTGGACTCCCGCATGTTCATCATGAAGAAATCCCGATTGTTGTCGTGCCCGACGTATTTCTGGTAGAGCCGCGGAATGTCGAAATCCTGGCGGCGCTTGGGGTCAGCGTGACGCATGTACCAGGAGCTCACGAGTTCCTGTCCGTCCGGGTTGTCGTTTGCGAAGAGGATGACGACGTTGTCGAGGATGCGCAGCGTTTCCGGGTCGGTGCGCGACGCGAACAGCCAGAGTGTCTCAATCAATTGCTGCGCGCCGACAGTCTCGGTGGCGTGTAAGCCCCCGTCGATCCACACGATCGGCTTGCCGGCCTTCGCCATGGCGCGGGCCTCGTCATCCGTCAAGTCCTCAGCCCGGGCGAGCCGTTGGGCATCCTTTCGGTAGCGTTCAACGTTCTTCAGGTTCTCCGGGGAGGAGCAGACCAGCATGTAATGCGTCCGCCCTTCTTCGGTCAGACCGATTTTCAGCAGCTTCAACCGGTCAGACTCCGCACTGAGCCTCTTGAAATAGGCCTCAGTTTGTGAATAGGTGGCCAGATGATAGTCATCCCCGATATTGAAGCCGAAATGTTCCTTGGGTGACGTGACCGCCAAGGTGGCCGTAGCAACCCAGGCCGCCAGGTAGGAACCAACGGCGTAGCGGGGAATGTTCATAATCTGAAGAGTCAGAATTTCCGGCTCAATTCGAGCGTCCAGGTACGGCCGGCGAAAAGGGTGCCGTGCACCGAAGAGTTGAAACCGAACGCCCCCGACGCGAGCGGCGGCTCACGGTCGGTCAGGTTGATAACGCCGATTTTTACTTTGGTATTCCTCAACCAGACACTGCGTTCCTGACCAAAGGAATATCCCACCGAAGCGTTGAAAGTGACCACATCCCTAACTCGATATCGATAGACATATGCGCTGTTATCCACCTGCTTGACGATGTAATCCGGCTTGCCCAGCGAATCATAGAGGGTGGCGGTAGTCGTTGCGCCAGTGTCGCCAAAGCTGCCGATGTAATACGCACCGACCGAGGCGGACCAGCGATTCTTTTCCCACAACAGAGACGCCGATCCGCGCCAACGCGTTGTGCCATTCGTACCGAGGCGATCGGAGACTGTTGTACTGCCACCGGCCGGACTCCGGGTAACATCCGACTTGATCAGGTAGGTCCACTCCGTTGAGGCCAGAATCGTTCCCCATCGGTTGCTGCGCCGGGTGTAGGATATTCCCATGTCGATCCCGGAAACGAAGCTCTTGGCAAAGTTTTCAAACGGCGCGTAGCGCGAAATGACGCGTCCAACCGCCGGCAGCCGCTGGGCCGCCGGTTTGGATGCATTGGCGGCGTTGAAAGCGGCAGTGTCCGCTGCGGAAACCGCCTGGCGCACCACCGCCGGGTCGCCCTTGTAAGCAGATGTTCCGCTGCCCAGGTCGATCTGGTCAATTGTTCTTCCCGCGGCCAACTGTTGCGCCACATAGGCCCTCAGGAGTGCGGTATCGCTGTTCAGAATCTGGGCATTGCTGCGCGAGCCGATCTCGTCCTTTTGCTCGATCTGGAAGTAATCCCCGGTCAGCGCGAGGCCGCGAATCCAGGGGATTTCGATCACGACACCCACACTGCTACCATCCGACTTGATGGGTTTCAGGTCCGGGTTGGCCGAGATTACACGCCGTTGACTGTATGCACCTTCACCGATGCCCTCGTTTCGATAGGGATCCACGATGCCTGGCGTGCTATCCACGGTGAACTGCGTGGGCGTATATTTGGCCGTCAAGGTCGGCGCAGCGAAACCTCGATTAAGGGAGGCACGCACCATCACATTGTTGAACGGTTTCCAATTCAGGCCGAACTTCGGTCGAATCGTGGTACCAAAGTCGCTGTAATCCTCATAGCGTGCCGCGCCGGAAATTTCCAGCGAACGCACGAGCGGAAAATTGCGCTCCGAACCAGCCAGGGGAATGACAACCTCGCCATACAGAGAATAAACGGTGCGATCGCCCGAAGCGTCGGGCTTCGGCGAAGCCACAAGGAAGTCATTGTCGTTCTCATTCAATCCGGAACCAGGTGGATTCACGCCGGCGTAGGGAGGCCGGGTATCCGTATAATCCTCGCGGCGACCTTCCCCGCCCACCGCCAGGGAAATCGTATTGCCCCACAATGTCATCAAAGGACCCGTGGCGCGAAAATCGCCGCTCAGGAGCGAGGTGGTGCCATCGTGCCGCCATGGCTGGACCCATGAGCTCAGAGCCGCCTCGGGATTGGTGTAGGGCTTGTCTGCGACAACTGCGCCATTCGAGACCTTGAAGGTGTAGCCAAAGGGATTGTAGGCCGTGGCATCGGTCTTCATCAACGCCTGTTGAAAAAGCGACTCCCGGCCGGCGTTGTAGGAAATGTCAGTCGCGGCTGCGCGGGAATATAATCCTGCCGTCTCCCAGTTCCATCCTTGGAAGATCGTGCCCCGAAGACCGGCAACCGCGCGGAAGGTATTGCCGGTGACTTTGATGTTCTCAGCGCCAACATCGAGATGGTTCAGGGCAACAAGCACCAGTTGCTGCGGGGTTCCTGTGAGGCGGGGCGTACCATCCGCGTTTGGCGCACCGGTGGGACTGTAAAACCGCGAACCGTAGGGATTGTAAGGATTGTTGACCGATATCGGCGCGTACTGGCTGCTGGAAGGCGCTGCGCTGC
>JAGOJU010000007.1:0-7535 GCA_017994935.1 Opitutaceae bacterium | reverse complement strand
CCTGTGAGGCGGGGCGTACCATCCGCGTTTGGCGCACCGGTGGGACTGTAAAACCGCGAACCGTAGGGATTGTAAGGATTGTTGACCGATATCGGCGCGTACTGGCTGCTGGAAGGCGCTGCGCTGCGGATCGGTTGCCTCGAGATCCGGCTCTTGGCATGATAGAATGACAGATCCGTGAAGACTGTGATATTCTTGGTCAGGTCATAGGAAGCGCTTGCCATCCAATTGTGACGCTCCGCTTCGTTGTAGGCCACATTCTGGAACGGGTTCGCATCGAGGTAATACTCCGGGTTTGCGTTCCTGTTTGGCGCCGCCGTCGTGAGGGTCGGCACGCCGTTCACCGGCCTGAAATAATTCGTCGTGGTGCTCGTGCCGATGCGGAAGCTGGGATACCGGCCATCCGAGCCGCGGGCATCAAAGGCATTGCCCGCAACGTTGAATGGGGCCGGCGCCCGCGGGGAGTAGAAGGCTGACGCCGTGAAATCGCGATCGGTCATGAAGATCGGGTTGCGTCGGAAGGCATCAAGCACCAGAAGCAACTGGCCGCGACCATTGGCAAGATCCCTGCCATGCGTAAGGCTGACCTGATAGGTCTTGCCCTCGCCATGTTCCGGTGCACCGAAACGTGTCCGTACCTCTGTTCCCCGAAACGATGTGTCAGTGATGAAATTCACGACACCCGCGATGGCATCTGAACCATAAATTGAGGACGCGCCGTCGCGCAGCACTTCGATGCGGGCAAGGCCGCGCACCGGCAGCTGGTTGACGTTCACGGACATGGCCGGGATGCCGGCTTCATTCGACACGAGCGGCGCGGGTGTCAGGCGACGCCCGTTCAGGAGGATGAGGGTATAACCCGAACCAATGCCGCGAAGGCTGATGTTGGCATTGTCGCCTCGCGTGTTGGCACCGCCGTTGCTCGTCTCATTCCGGGGCACATCGGTGAGCTGCGGGAGCTGCATCAGCAGTTCGACTGGAGTGAGCGAGTTGCTTGCCTGGATGGCCTCGCGGTCCAGCACGGTAACCGGGAGGACCTTCTCCGCCTCCATACGCTTGATGTTGGATCCGGTGACGTTGAAGGCTTCGAGCTTCAAGACCTCCTCCTTTTCCTCCCGCACCGCGGGTGCGGAGGCGGTTTGGGCTAGTCCAGCGATGGCTGTAGCAAGGGACAGGGCAAAGGCAGCTGTGGGGTAGGTCGCCCTCAGCGCGAGATGTAGACAGGGATTCAGTCTATTCATGGGATGGAAGCGGGGTTGGCTTACTGGGGCCGGCTATTGTAGCTTGGGCGTAGCTTGTTTGGTGCGGCGTGATTACAATGACCGCCCATCACCAACGCCAATTCCATGATCACTGTCTTTTCTGTAAACAGGTTGGTCGACGTCCTGCCTGAATAACAGACAGCAAGGGAAGGCTCGCCGCTGTCAGCCGGTCCGGGCCACATGGTTCCTATCAAGCCCTGCGGCGGCAACTTTTCGTCCGCATTGAACCCTTTCCCTTATGATCCGAGGCATCCAAAAGGTAGTCCACCACAACGGCCGCGTCCAGCGCGGGGAGCGCGCCGTCGTCATCACCGATCCCGAAATGAAAGCCATCGCGGACCTCCTGGCCGGGGAGCTCAACAACAGCGGAGCAAATGTCCGCCTGTTTGTCGTTCCGAAGCGCCTGCACGACGGGCAGGAGCCGCCCGCCGAAGCCGCCGAGGCAATGCTGGAGGCGAATGTGGTCTTTTCGCCGGTGAGCATCTCGATCACACACACCCGCGCCATGCGGGCGGCGCTCGCCCGGGGGGCGAGGGCCATCCTTATGACGGCGCACAACGAGCGGGTGCTGACCTGTCCCGCGCTCCTCGAAACGGATTTCGAAAAGCAGGCCCACGTAGGACGCGCCATCGGGGCAGCTTTCCAGGCCGGCAAGGAGGTCCACCTCACGTCTGACAAGGGCACCGACTTGCTGATTCCGATCGAGGGCCGGCCGGTCAATATACTCACAGGTGTGCCCAGCAGCGGTGAGTTGGCCCCCGTGCCTACGATCGAAACCAACGTGGTTCCAGTCCACGGCGGCACCGAAGGCATCCTCGTCGCCGACGGCAGTATCCCCTATCTCGGAATCGGCGTGCTGACCGAACCGGTGGTGTGCAAGATTGAACGTGGATATATCGTGAAAATTGAAGGTGGAAGCCAGGCCCGCCAGTTCGAAGCCGTCCTGCGCTCCCGCAATCACCGCGAGTGCTACAACGTCGCGGAACTTGGGATTGGACTCAATCCCCATGCGACCTTATCCGGGTTCATGCTCGAAGACGAAGGCGTCATGGGGTCAATCCACATAGGGATCGGCACCAGCTTTACTCTGGGCGGCGAAATCGTGGCACCCACCCATTACGATCTGGTGATGCTCAGGGCCCGACTGAGCGTGGATGGCCGCGTTGTGATGGAGAACTGCCAGGTAAGAATCTGATCGTACGCCGGTCGCGCCTATGCGCCTGACACGCGAATCCCTAGGTCAATCCGCCGCCACCGCGCTCGCCGCTGAAATCGCCCGTGGCCGCTGGCCGCGCGTGTTGCCGGGTGAACTCCAGCTCAGCACCGAACTGCAGGTCAGCCGCTCCACCCTGCGCCAGGCCCTGGCGCTGCTCCGCGCCGACGGCTTGATCAACACCGTGAACGGCTATGGATCGGTCGTGGTGCGCAAGGACCGCACGACCACCACTCCCCCGAGTCGGACACTGGGCCTTCTCCAACCCACTGAACTCGATCAGCTGAAGCCCTATCAACTCCTGTGGATCGACCACCTGCGATCACATTGTACGACCGCAGGCTACGAGCTGATCGTCCACGAGCTTCGCAGCGAAAATCCTTCCAAGCGGGCCAAGCTCTATTCGCGTCTCCTGGAGCAGTACCAACACCGCTGCTGGATCCTGAACCTCTCCCCGCCGGGATTGCAGAGTCGCTTCCAATCACTGGGGGTACGGTGCGTGGTCGCCGGCACCTGCGACCAGGGTGTATCGCTGCCTCATGTCGCTCTGGATAACCGCGCCCTCGGTGTCCACGCCGCCGGGCTCCTGCTCGCCAAAGGGCACCGCCAGATTGCCGTGCTCGCAGAGAAAAACTCGACCGCCGCATGGGAGAACTGCATTCGAGGATTTGTCGATGTCGCCCGGCAAAAGGGAGTGGAACACGAGGCGCTTCGCCACGAGCCAAGCGCTGAAAGCGTCGGGTACCTGCTGGGCCGCGTGCTAGGCTCCACGCGCCGTCCAAGCGCGATCCTGGTCCTCAATCCCTTCTACTACCTCACAGTCGTCAGCGTGCTTGGCAACCTCGGTCTGCGCATCCCAACGGACATATCGCTTCTGACAACCTACGGCGATCCTTTCCTTGGCTACCTGCTGCCCAGCCCCAGCCATTATGACTACCGTCCCGCTGCCTACGCCCGCCGGCTCTTTGCCATGGCAGAAGCGCTCGCCGAGGGTCGGCCAGCCAAGACGGGTGTCTTGTTGGAACCCACCTACATCGCCGGAAAATCACTCACCACGCCGCCCGCTCTCTCCTGACATGACCTCTTCCCAAGCAAACAAGTCACTCCTGACCCGGCTGCTGGAGCTCTGGCAGGGCTGGTCTTTCGGCACCAAGACACTCGGTGCGATGTTTGTCGGCGCTGCCTTCGGTTTCTGGATCGGTCCACCCATCGCTGTAGTCCAGCCCATCGGCGAAATGTTCATACGTGCACTGATCATGAGCGCCATTCCGCTCGTGTTCTTCAACCTCCTGGCCGGACTCACCTCGGCCGGTGACATCAAGTTGCTCGGGCGCGTCGGGCTTCGGATCATCCTTTGTTATCTCTTCTCCACCGTTGTTGCGCTGAGCCTCGGCCTGACAATCATCCACTGGCTGAAGCCCGGGCTCGGCATTCCGCTGCGCTCTGAGGTCTCGCAGGAGATCGGCAGCGTCCCATCGATCGCAAACACGCTGATGGACCTGGTCCCTCGCAATGTCTTTCAGGCCCTTACCTCAGGAAACGTGGCGCAGATCGCCGTGTTTGCCGCGTTGCTTGGCGTCGCCACCGTCATGCTGCCAACTGACAAGCGGGAGCCGCTCGCACGCGCTTACACACTGGTTGCCGATGCCCTGCGCCAGCTGACCACCCTCATCATGGGCATCGCTCCTCTCGGCGTCGCCGCACTCGCCGCCGTCACCGCCGGGGAATACGGAACGACGATCCTCGGTTCGTTGTCGCTCTTCATCGGCGGCGTCTGGCTCGCGCAGCTCCTGGTGGCTATCTTCTACCTCGTCGTCCTCCGGCTGGTCACCGGCACGCGTCCACTGGATTTTCTCCAGCGGACCTCTTCGCTGTATGCGACCACCATCGCCACGTGCAGCAGCCTGGCCAGTCTGGCAGTGACTATGGATGTCGCGGACAAACGTCTCGGCATTCCCCGGCGCATTTATGCGATCACCCTGCCGCTCGGTTCGCAGTTCAACAAGGACGGCACATCGGTCACACTCGCAGCGATTCTTCTGTTCACCGCCCAAGCTGCAGGTGTTCATTTTGACCTGGGCAGCATTATCTCGATCCTGTTTGTCGGCCTCATCCTTTCCGAAGGGATTGGAGGTGTGCCCGGCGGCGGCCTCGTAATCGCGATGATTTTCGTCAAAGCCTTCAATCTCCCCGTCGAGGTTGCGGCAATCGTAGGCGGGGTTTACCGCTTCTTCGACATGAGCAACACCACGATCAACTGCATGGGCGATCTGGTGTGGACAAAAGTCGTGGCACGTTTCGAGTCATCCCAAGCCACCGAGCCCGAAGTCGACGCACAGCCCGACCAGCCGATGGCTTGACGAACGTGAACCTTCGTTTCAAGCCAGCGCGACGTAAAGTTTCGCCAGTTTGAAAAACAGGGATTCCAAGAGTCTTCTGTAGTCAGTTTTGTGCGCGTCCAAACGGGTATTGAAGGGAGGGGTTCCAGGAACGTACCGCGCCTATCGATGGCGCCCGTGGCGGAAGATGTCCCACACAACGTAGAGTCCGAGCACGGCTGAAAGCAGGTATCCGATCATGCCAAGGGCAGGGTAGCCGAACAGGGTAGGTGTCGCCCGTGTGGTGATGATCAGGGATGAACCGACGATCAGGGATCCGATGATGACACCGAGCGTGATACGATTGGCTGCCGTCTTCAGCGCATCGTCCACATCCTCAAGCCCCTGGTGCTGAAACTTGATCGTCAGGTCGTCGCGCTCGAGTCGCCTGACGATCCGGCGAAGCTCGCCGGGCAGCTCCTTGATCCCCATGAACGAGGAGCGGACCAGATTGCGGGCATCCCTCCACATGGAACGCGGCCGCAGGCGGTTGATCTGGAGTTCGCGAAGGATTGGGCGGACATGAACGCGCAGATCGAAGGAGGGATCGAGGCGCCGGCCCACCTCCTCGATGGACATGACCGCCTTCGCCATGAGCGAGTAGTCGCGCGAGATGTTGATGCCATTGCGTCCGAGAATATGGATGAGCTTGAGCAACGCACGACCCGTCTGCTCGCGTCCGATCTGAAGATTGAAATCCTCGCGCAGGGCGAGGGTTACATCGCGCTCCATCGCGCGCAGGTCAAGTCCCCCGGCAGGCGAGCCGAGTTCGGCGGCAATTTCCACAATGCGCTCGGCGTCCTGCTCAACGGCCGCAACCAAAAGGTCCGCCAGCGCCAGGCGGAGGCGATGGGTCAGGTTGCCGGCGAGTCCCCAGTCCAGCAGGCAGATGCGCCCATCGGATGGCACAAGCACATTGCCGGAGTGGGGATCGGCGTGAAAAAACCCCGCGATAAGTACCTGGTGCAGCAGCGACTCGGCTCCCCGGGCAGCGAGCTGTTTTTTTTCCTCGAGGGGAATCTGTTCATCGTCGATCCGCCGGCCGATGATGCGCTCCATGACCAGCAGCCGCTCCGAACAGAATTCACCCATCACGGCCGGAGCGTAGACACGATCCGGGTGAGGATTGATGGCATTGAAGTATTGCTGGTTGCGCGACTCGTTTAGGAAATTCAGTTCGCGAAGCACCCCTTCACGCAGTTCAGCGACGACCGACGGCAGGTTGAACGGCGTCAGACGCCGGATGCGGTGATGCGCCTGGTTCGCAAGCCAGGCGAGCAGATCGAAGTCGGCCAGAATAGGTTTTTCGAGGTCCGGGCGCTGAATCTTGACAGCGACCTCGCGGCCATCGCGGAGGCGTGCAACATGGACCTGGGCAAGCGACGCCGCGGCAAGCGGTGTTTCATTGAACTCGCTGAAAACCTCCTCGGGTTCGCGCCCAAGCTCCTCGACCAGGACGGCGCGAATCTCCGCAAATGGAACGCTCTGCACGGAGCTTTGCAATTTGCGCAGTTCCAGCACAAGCGGATGCGGCAGGAGGTCCGGTCGCATGCTGAGTAGCTGGCCCGCCTTGACGAACGTGGGGCCGAGCTCCTCGGCAGCCATGCGGATGCGCTCATACGAGGAGTGCGGGGTGGTCGCCTGCGGGACGAATCTCGCCCAGACGCCGCTGGGCAGTTCAATCTGGTTCAGCAGGTCAGCAAACCCGTGGCGGGCGAGAACCGTGAAGATTTCCTTGGCACGGACCGCATTGCTGAAGAAGTCGAACGGTTTCACGGTTCGCCGGCACGCGTCGGGGTTGGCGCGAGACGGTTTTCGAGGACAAGAACGCGGTTCTCAAGCGCCGCCAGCCGGGCAGCGGTATCCGCCTCATTGCGATCGAGAATCGACTTCAGCTTCGCACCCAACGTCTGGGTCAGCTCGTCGAATTCCCGCCGCCCTTGGTCTGCGATCTTTTCCGCCATGATGCGGGCATCGCTCGATGTGAGTTTGCCCTGGCGGACAAAGTCGTCGAGGGCAGCCTCCGCCTTTTCCTTGGTGATGACCGCAGCGCCCACGCCTGCGAGCAGGGTTTTCTTGATGACGTCGATCATGAGTCCACCGTGATCGACGTTGGGCATTTGGGCAACGGGAAAGCCCATGAGCCGGGGCAAAACAACCGGGAATATGCCCAGGAACGGCACGGATTTGAAGCCGTTTGACCGACGGCACCAGATCCCATCCTGAAATGAAGGCAGAGATCCGGAAGGAGCCGCCGGTGGCCGCGCGCCTGGACTCACTGTCAAAGCTGCTTCAGCAGACTTTCCCGCAGGACACCAAGGAACTGCTCGGATCCGCGGCTTTGATACCTTTGAAGGTGGCGAACGATGGCGACTTCCCGCTCGGGCTCGCGTCCGCTCAGGCGTTTGTAGACAAGCTGGGCGGAGTCGTCCTTCGAGCGACACACCTTGGGAAGAATGGAAATTCCCAACCCCATCGCCACCAATGCCTTCACCGTCTTGATCTGCGCACATCGATGGCCGATGCGAGGTTCGAAGTCATGGTCCCCGCAAAATCGCTGAATCTGCATGGCAACACTGCTCGATTCCCCAAGAAGAATGAACGTCTGATTGGCCAGATCATTGGCCGTCACTGTCGCCACCGAAGCCAAGGGGTGGTCCTTCCCGACGACCAGCAGCAGCG
>JAGOJU010000038.1 GCA_017994935.1 Opitutaceae bacterium | reverse complement strand
TGAACAACCCGGGAACCGCCAGTGAAACATGGAGCACCTGGTTGGCGGCATTCGATGAGCGAAGCAGAAGCCGAAGAGAGACGTTCGAATTGACCCGACTTTCGAAAGGGAACGCGATTCGCTCGGGCTTGCGATGAAATCCATGTTTTCCCCTCAATTGAAGCCTGCTTGGCTTGCCTGTCTGTTGCTGCTGATTGTCCCTGGAATGGCGGACAGCCGGGCGACCTCGCTGGGCAAACCCAACATCGTCTACATTCTCGCGGACGATCTGGGCTACGGGGACATCGCCTGTCTCAATCTGCTGCGAGGCAAGATCCCCACCCCGCATATCGACCGGTTGGCGAAGGAGGGCATCACGTTCACGGATGCGCATAGCGGATCGAGTGTGTGCACGCCGACCCGCTACGGGCTTCTCACGGGTCGGTACGCCTGGCGCACCCGGCTGCAGAAAGGGGTCCTCGACGGGGGCAGCGAGGACCCACTCATTGCCGCTGATCGTCTCACGCTTCCAGCGATGCTGCGTCCGCACGGCTATACGACTGCCTGCATCGGCAAGTGGCATCTGGGCTTCATGCCGGCAGCCTCTTTCGAGCCGCTCCCAAAAAAGAAGGGCATGCCCTACGGCTTCCCGCTGGGCACACGGATTGTCGGAGGGCCAACGTCGCGTGGCTTTGATTATTTCTGGGGCTGCTCGAACGCGCGCACCATGGCGTCGCTTATCGAAAATGATCGTGTCGTGGAACTGCTGCCTCCGGCCGAGATGCTGCCACGACTGACACAGCGCGCAGTTGACTACCTCGGCGAGCGGGCGAGCGATGCGAAGCCGGGCCGGCCGTTCTTCCTTTATGTGGCACTCACCTCGCCGCACCTTCCCATCCTCCCTGCCGCGGACTGGAAGGGCAGGAGCCCCCTCGGGATCTATGGCGATTTTGTGATGCAGACCGATGACAGCGTCGGGCAAATCCTCGCTTCGCTCGACCGGCACGGATTGGCGGAAAACACACTTGTGGTCTTCGCGAGTGACAACGGCTGCTCGGTTGATGCGGGCGTGGGGAGCCTCGAGGCGCAGGAACACTTTCCCAGCGCGTGGTTTCGCGGTTACAAGACCGATGTTTGGGAAGGCGGCCATCGCGTGCCGTTTTTTGCGCGCTGGCCGGGTCATGTGACCGCCGGCAGCGCCAGCAATGCACTCATCTGTCTGGGCGACTCCATGGCAACGATCGCAAGGCTGCTCGACGTGCGTTTACCGGCAGCGGCCGCACCCGACAGTGTGAGTTTCCATTCGTCTCTCCTGGGCGATCGCGGTGCGATTGGACGGGCGGACATCGTTCACCACAGCGCGCTTGGTATTTTTGCGATCCGATCGGGGCGCTGGAAACTCATCATGGGCGGCGGGTCGGGAGGTGTCAGCCATCCTACCGATACGGAGGCCCGGGCACAGAGTTGGCCTGACGCGCAGCTCTACGATCTCGAAGCAGATCCGGGCGAAACCAGGAATCTCGTGCAGACGCATCCCACGGAGGCCGCGCGTCTAGCGGCTCTATTGGCCCGTTACGTCGCCCGCGGCCGAAGCACGCCCGGGCCAGAGCAGGCCAACGATGTCGCAGTCCAGTTGCCCACGCTCGCGTCCGTAGATCCACAATCGAAGCCGTGAAGCGTTTTTTCAGTTCCCGAAGAGCCGATCTCCTTGTTGCACTCTGCTGTTTCGCCGCTGCGACATCGGGTGCAGAATTGCCTGCGGGCGACCTTGCGCCTTTCTCGAAGAAATATCCGTGGACGGTTTCCCGCGAGCTGATTGCCCGAGGTGTTCCAGGTGCGGTGCCCGAGACCGTTATCGACGAAGCTCTGGTGCCGGCCTACACGCTGCCTGATCTGTTCCTTTCGCAGTCGGGTCAGAGAATCACGACTTCTGGGGCATGGAAGCGGCAGCGTCGCACGGAACTGCTCGGACTTTTTGAAAGCGAAGTCTTCGGCCACGCTCCACCGAAGCCCCGGCAGATCACCTTTGATGTGGTCGAGAACGATACCGGAGCTTTGGGCGGCAGGGCGACGCTGCGACGCGTCGCGATCAGCCTCAAGGTCGGGGAGGGGAGCTTCACGTTTCACTTCAAGCTGGCGACGCCCAATCTTCGGGTCGGACGATCGCCGGTCTTTCTGTTTCTCAATTACCGAGGGATCGCTTCGATCGAGACGAAGCGCCCGCCTGATTCTGGATCGTGGCCGGTCGCATATGCGCTTGAACGCGGTTATGCCATGGCCGCCTTGGATCTTTCCGTGGAGGTCGATCCCGACAGGCCCAATGCGCCGACCGGGTTGCGCGCGTTTTACCGAAAGCACGTCCCACGTCCGGCGGAGCTAACCTGGGGCACGCTTGGCTCGTGGGCCTGGGCTGCCTCTCGTGTGGTGGACTACCTCGTGACGGCTCCCGACATCGATGGGTCGAGGATTGCGATTGTGGGTCACTCCCGCGCGGGCAAGACCGCGCTTTGGGCGGGTGCGCAGGACGAACGCATTTCCCTGGTCGCACCCAACAACCCGGGCGATGGCGGACCCACGATCGTACGCCGCCGTTTTGGCAATACCATCGAAGTCATGACCGGCCGCAATCCGCATTGGTTTACGGCCAAGTACGCAACCTATGCCCACAGGGAGGACTCCATGCCGATTGACCAGCATATGCTCGTCGCGTTGGTGGCCCCGCGTGGCTACCACAGCGGCGACGGTTCGGAGGATCTCTGGCATGACCCGCGCGGCTCGTGGATAGGACTGACCGAGGCGTCGAAGGTTTGGGCGCTATATGGAAAGGCGAAGGCCCTGAGCGACCCGATGCCCCTGGTGAATGACCTCCTGGTCGATGGCCCGATCGCCTATCACCTCCGTGCGGGTGGCCACGGCTTGCTGCCCTTCGATTGGAAACTCTACTTCGATCACGCGGATCTCCTGTTCAAATGAAAATAAGCCTCGCGCTCGGCCTTTCGTCATCCCGCATCCTACGATGCTTGTCCATTATTCAGGCGGAAGCTCAAATCGGCCCGCTACTACGCCACGCACGGTAAGGTCCTCATCGAGGGTTTCCCACCGCAGCGCGGTTCCGCCGAGTTCCAAGGTCACTTTTTTCAATTCCTCATCCGACGCAGTGTGCAGGCGCTGAAAGCGGTCGGCGGGAATAAGAGGATTGAAGTGGCAGGACTCTCGTCAAGGACCACGCCTCAGGGAGGCAGCGGTTTGGAAACGCGGTGACAGTGCCTCTGCTTTGCCTCGAAGAAATGGTGGGCCCACCGGGATTCGAACCCGGAACCAAGGGATTCAAGTTGGTGCGTCTTTCGGCGCTCCTTGGACTATGTCTTCACCCGCGTCGTGCGACGGGAGGGTGACGGGAGTGGTTGCGGTGATTAAGGAGGCTGAACTCCTCCGCTAGTCTCTACACCTTCCGATGGTGTACCATCGGCTCGGCTCGGCGTTGCCATGCGTTTCCGCGAAGGTTTCTCCGAGTTTCCCCGTATCCCAACCGCAGCTTTCCTGCTGTTGGCACCTGTTTGATGAGTCCCCTGCTCTAACCGTTGAGCTATAGGCCCAGAATAGTGAAAGAACGGTCGACAGGAAAACGGACAGCGACGCCCATGGCTACACCAAATCCACCGCGCCCAGAATCAATGTTTTCAGGCGCGGACTCACGTGGCGGGCGCAGGAAACGACGGGTTGCGGTAGCCGGGGCAGGCAGGCTGGGTCACCTCCCTGGCTCCAAGGCCCGGGTCCTCAGGTGCCCAGAGTGACCAGGGGCGCAGTCGTCACATGACGCGGCGGGATATCAAGGCGCAGAACCTTGGCGGACTGGTTTGATTTTTCCTGGAGGCTGTGCGCATTGCCCTTGGGAACCAGCAGCGCGGTCTGCGGGTGCAGGTAGGTGCTCACCCCGGCGGAATTGATCATGACGGTGCCATCGCAGCCCACATAGATGCGATCGTTGACGCTGTCCGTCTCGTCGGCAATCACCCCACCGGGATTGAAGGTTAGCACAGTGCCGTGGTAGCCCCCCGAGGCCAGGATTTCCTGGGCGGTGAATGGCGGGGCCGAGGGTTCGAGAGTCGTGATGAGTGGATTCATGATTGGGAATGGACTTGGTTTTCTACGTGGATCTGGCGTCGTTTGCTCCACGGCGGGAGTCGAGACGGACGCCTCGGAGTCTTGAAAAGGCGCGTTCGCGGACGAAACGCCTTGCTTGCCGAGGAGTGAATCCGGCTTCCGACCCTGTTGTGCGGCGCAGTTTCCGCGCGCCGGTTCAGAGGTCGGAGCCGGCTGCCTCAGAGTGGGTCACACACCTCCGCGGTTTGATGCGGATGGAAGGGCATGAAGCTCTGTACATGACGAACAGCGTGTTCATTCACCCTGATGCGGAAAACGGAGCTGTCAAACGGCTTTGATGAATGGCGGTGAGGCAAGCCGTGACGGCCATTTCAATGCTGCAGACCTTGTGACAGCGGACGAGGTGCGCGGTCATCGGTGCCGTGGGCGCCCATCCGAACGCAGGCGGCCACGGCGCAGGAATCCGGGGGTCAGGACGTCGCCTTCCGCAGCGCCTGGTCAATGTCTTCCGTGATGTCGGCGACATCCTCCAGTCCGACGGAGAGCCGGATGTAGTCGGGAAGCACACCTGTCGCTTTTTGTTCCTCCGCACTCAGCTGCTGGTGCGTGGTTGTCGCGGGATGAATGACGAGGCTCTTCGCATCGCCGATGTTTGCGAGGTGGGAAAGCAGCTTCAGTGACTCGATGAATTTCCGTCCCGCCTCGAGGCCTCCCTTGATTCCAAATCCCACCATCCCGCCGAAGCCTGATTTGAGATACTTGGCTGCCGTGGCATGACTGGGATGGTCCGGCAGACCGGGATAGGTGACCCAGCTCACCAAGGGGTGGCTCCTGAGAAACTTGGCTACGGCCAGTCCGTTTTCGGAGTGCAGGCGCTGACGCAGGGGCAGCGTTTCGAGTCCCTGGATCAATTGAAACGCATTGAACGGACTCAGGGCGGCTCCGATGTCGCGCAGCAGCTGGACACGGGCCTTGATGATGAAGGCCACATTTCCCATGCCTGGAAAATTGCCGAACACGTCCCAGTACTTGAGGCCGTGGTAGCTCGGATCGGGCTCCGTGAACTCGGGGAATTTCCCGTTGTTCCATGGAAATTTGCCGCCGTCGACGATCACGCCTCCGATGCTGGTGCCGTGTCCGCCGATGTACTTGGTGGCGGAACTGACAATGATGTCCGCGCCGAGTTCGAGGGGCTGCACGAGTCCGACGCCGATCGTATTGTCGACGATGAGCGGGACACCCGCGTCGTGGGCGATCTTCGCGAGGCTCTCGAAATCCGGCACGTCGAGCTTGGGGTTGCCGATCGTTTCCGCGAAGATGGCGCGGGTTTTCGGGGTGATCGCGGCGCGGAAGGCCTGCAGGCTGCCCGAATCCACGAACCGGACCGTCCGTCCGAGTTTCTTCATGGTGTAGTGAAGAAGCTGATACGTGCCGCCGTAGAGATTGTTCGCGGCGACGATTTCATCGCCCACCTGCGTGATGTTCAGCAAGGCGAACGTCGTCGCAGCCTGGCCCGATGCCACTGCGAGGGCACCGACGCCCTTTTCGATCGCCGCGACACGCTGTTCCAGCACATCGGTCGTCGGATTCATGATCCGCGTGTAGATGTTTCCGAATTCCTTCAGCGCAAAAAGATTGGCGGCGTGTTCCGCGCTCTTGAAAACAAAGGACGTCGTCTGGTAGATCGGAACGGCCCGGGAGCCGGTGGTGGGGTCGGGTGCCTGGCCTGCATGCAGGGCGAGGGTGCTGGGACGATAGGGCTTGTTGCTCATGGGAAAAGAGGTGCGACCGACTCGATATCGATTCTGCCAGCCGCAGTTCGGCGGTGCATGAGTCGAGTGCAGGCAGTCGTCATGGCGGTCTTGGCGGAAGGGATAGAAGACTGAACGAATCGGGGTGGGTCAACCTGGAAAGAGTATTTGACCCTTGATACTAAAGAATGTGAGGGGAGTGTGATTTCACTTTGGCCCGGGGGCGGGATTGGTGCATTGATCAAGGTACACGCATAACACCCATGAAATTCTCCCGTCCAGAGGCCGACATCCATCTGCCAGACCCGACCACAGGTCCATCGGATGCGCTTGCACGGGTTACGCATCTTTGTGTCGCGGCGCATCAGGACGACATCGAGATCATGGCCTATGAAGGCATCACCCATTGCATGGATCATCCCGGGAAGGCGTTTGGTGGCGTAGTTGTCACCAATGGGGCCGGTTCTCCCCGCACGGGAAGCTATGCGTCCATGACCGACGCGGACATGCAGCGCGTGCGTCGCAACGAGCAGCGGCGGGCCGCGGAGATGGGGCGCTATGCGATCCAGATCCAGCTGGCCCACCCGAGCGGCGACGTGAAGGCGCGCGGACATGCCGCGGTCATCGGCGATCTCGTGCAGGTTTTTTCGGGCTGCCGGCCGGAGGTGGTATATCTGCACCAGCCTGCCGACAAGCATGACACCCATGTGGCGTTGCTGGGCCGTTGCCTGGAGGCGTTGCGGCTGATTCCTGCCGATTGCCGGCCCCGGCGCGTGCTGGGCTGCGAAGTCTGGCGTGATCTCGACTGGATGGTGGACACGGACAAGGTTGCGCTCGACTCGGGCGGACACCCGGAGCTGGCCGGCGAGATCCTCAAGGTTTTTGATTCCCAGGTGAGCGGTGGCAAACGATACGACCTCGCCACGCTCGGTCGGCGATCTGCGAATGCCACGTTTCACACCTCCCACGCGACGGACAGGATGAGCGGCATCACTTGGGCGATGGACCTGACGCCGTTGGTGAAGGATGACCGCCTGTCGCTCGAGGAATTCACCCTTGGTTACATCGATCGGCTGAGGAGTGACGTGGTTCGCCGCCTGCGTGCCTTTGGCTGAGTCTGGTTCCAACAATCCGGGTCGGACCTGCCGGGCCCGGCTGCCTGGCCTGAGGTTCAGGGCGAATGTCGATCGGGCGGGTTGGGGGCAGCGTGGTGTGTGCTACGTCCCGCGTTTGTTTCCATACAATTCGATGTGAAGCCGATGGCCATAGCGATAGCCACGGGCCTTGCAGAGTTCGCTAAGCCATGACGCACGGGTACGCATGACTTCCAGTGACTTCGCTTCCGGCATGAGCTGGATTTTATGGGGAGGAATTTCGGCGCCGAGGGATCGCAACATTCCCTCCATCTCCTCGACGTCGCCCGGGTGTGAAATGACGAACTTGAACTGATAGTCGCAGCCTGCGGCGAGCCAGGCGCGAATGACGGCGGGTTGCCAGCGGGTAGCTTCGTGGCGTTTCCGCCAAGCGGGGTATTGGGTTGCGTCGGGTGCCGAATTCAGGAGTTTGGGCGACATTGATGCGAGATCGCATGCAATGCCGTCGGGCGCGATCGTTGCGGCGGTTTCGATCGTGACATGGTAGCTGCGCTGCTTCAGTTCACGCGCGAGATCGCGAATGCCGGGGGCGATCATCGGTTCTCCGCCGGTGATGACGACATGCCGTGCAGCATGATGGGCCTCGACTGCGCGAAGGAGCAGATCAACGGATTGTCGGGTTCCCTCGGGGTCCCATGACGCGTAGGGAGTGTCGCACCAGACGCAGCGCAGATTGCAGCCGCTGGTGCGGATGAAGACGGATGGCACCCCACTGAGTTCCCCTTCTCCCTGGAGCGAATAGAATACCTCTGAAATCAGCATTGCGGACAGGCTCATTCATTTCTGTCAGGGATCGTAAAGTTCCGCAAGACCGCGGCGTGCCCGTCCGCTCCTGCCAGCTCATTTGCGGCCGCGTCCGACTCGAAAGGAAGAGTTCACCCGGGCCTGCTTCCTTCCCGCCGGTGTGATCGAAATCGACGCGGAAGTCGCTCCTGATGGACGGATCACCCGATGGGAGCAACACAACTACAATTCCGGCGGTGCAGGTATCCGTTCAATCTGCGACATCCCGGGCAAGATCGAGCGTTCCCATGCTGAGCGATCTGGCGCTCGCACCTGATGGACTGAGAGTGTGAACGGAACGGGTTTCGACCTTCCTGCCGTGGTGAGTGCTTGTTCTGGAGGATGTCCCGATTCACAATGAGAGCGAAACCCTTTCCCATGCTGCCATCCCTGCTTCGTCGCTTCTTTGTCCTAGTCGGTTCCTGCAACCTTGCGCTCTTCGCCGTCGCCACCGATTCCACAGCTCCCCGCTGGAACATTCTTTTCATATTCGCCGACGACTGGGGTCGTTATGCCGGCTGCTACAAGGGGATTGACGGGCGGCCCGGGTTGAACGACGTCATCACGACGCCCCATTTTGATCATGTGGCGCGCAATGGCGTGCTGTTCCGCAATGCGTTCGTGAACGCACCGAGCTGCACCCCCAGCCGGAGTTCCCTGCTGTCCGGCCGGTATTTCTTCAACACCGGGCTGGGCGCGATCCTGCGCGGTGCAATCTGGGACGACTCGATTCCGTCGTTTCCGCTGCTGCTGCGTGACGCAGGCTACCACATCGGCAAGAGCTACAAGGTCTGGAGCCCCGGCAACCCCGTGGACGCGCCGTTTGGCCGGCAGCAGTACGCGTACGAGAAGTCCGGCGGTGCGCCGAACAATTTCTCCGAGGAATCCTATGCGCGGATCGCGAGGGGCATGGGTGTGAAGGCGGCGCGCGACGAAATCCTTGCGCAGGTACGGGGCAATTTTGATTCCTTCCTTGCAGACCGGAAACCCGGTCAGCCTTGGCTGTATTTTTTCGGGACAACGACAACCCATCGCAAGTGGATCCGTGGCTCCGGCAGGAAACTATGGGGCATCGAGCCGGACCGGTTGAAGGGCCGGATGCCCGGGTTTCTCCCTGATGTGCCAGAGGTGCGCGAGGATGTGGCCGACTATCTCGGCGAGGCCCAGGCCGTCGATGCGGAACTGGGCGTGTTGCTTGAGCGCCTCAAGGCGAGTGGTGACGCCGATCGCACGCTGATCGTGGTGAGCGGTGATCACGGCATGCCCGGAGTGCCGTGGGGCAAATGCAACCTGTACGATCACGGCACTGCCGTCGCCCTGCTGGTCCAGGTGCCTGGCGTGAAGGGCGGCCGGATCGTCGACGATTTTGTGTCACTGCCGGATCTTGCGCCGACTTTCATGGAAATCGGCGGGGCGAAGATTCCGGGCGGGCTCTATGGGCGTTCGCTCGTGTCGTTGCTGAAATCCGGTCGCAGCGGTCAGATCGAGCCGGATCGAACGTGGGTCATCACCGGGCGTGAAAGACACGTGGATGTCGCGCGCGAGGGCAATCTCCCTTATCCGATGAGGGCATTGCGGACAAAGGACCATATCTACATCCGCAATTTTGCCCCGGACCGCCTGCCGGCTGGTGATCCTCTGAAGGCCCTTACGCCCGAAGCCTATGCCAGCGGTGCGCTTGTGGAGGATACCAGAATCGGCTATGCTGACATGGATGGTGGCCCGACGAAATCATGGCTGATTGGACATCGAAGCGATCCAGAGTGGCGGTGGCTTTTCGAACATGCCTTCGGCAGGCGGCCCTTCGAGGAGCTTTACGATCTTCGCAATGATCCCGACCAGATGCGGAATGTGGCGAATGACCCGCGCTACGCGCAGGTGAAGGCGGAACTCTCCGCGCAACTGATGGAGCGACTGATGAACGCGAAGGATCCGCGCGTGACTGGCGATGGGAAGACCTTTGATCGCCCCCCGTTTTCGGATCCATCGGGAGAAGGGCCTGACGGACTCAAGCTGAAAGGGAGTGCCGGAGAAAAGAGGAAGACGAAGTAGACGACATCACGAAAGGACCCGCGGAACAGCGCCCGGGGCTCCAGTAATTGATTTGGGAAGACCTATTGGCGATCAGCCGCCGTATTGCCAGCCGGTGTCGCGCAGAAGGAGGGGTGGGGTTTCGCGGTTCAGGCCGATGTGGATGACCTGCCCCAGGATCGCAGCGTGATCGCCTTGGGGGAGTTCTGCGGAATACTGCAGGACGAGGTGTGCAGGGGCTTCTGCCAGGAGAGGAACGGATTGAGGACCCGGATGATAGCTCTGCCCGTTGATGTGGGATTCGTCGGCATCGCGATTCTTGAAGAAGTGCATCGCGAACGCCTTTTGATCGGCCCCCAGAGGATGGAGTGCATAGGTCCGCGCCTGGCTGACGATCTCGTAGATGAGGCTGTCACGTCGCAGACAGCAAACAATCATGGGCGGCTCAAACGACGACTGTGTGACCCAATCGATCGTCGCTGCAGCGATGCGATTCTCGAACCGCGCCGTGATGACATGGATTCCGTATGGAATCATGCGGAGCACCTTTTTGCGGAGCGTGGGGTCAAACTCGGCTGGCGGCATTGTTGGGAAGCAGGGCTAGTTTGATCACGGCTGACATGCAATTTGCAATATGTTGCATTCGGTCAATCAGCAAATGCAGCGTATTGAAAAACCGGAGAGTCTCAAGGTCACTGCCCGTGCAGAAATCAAGAAGTTGCTGGTGACGGCGAGGTGGGAACGCAGTGTCCTCTATTCGACGAATACCATTGCCGACATCCTCGGTGTTTCGTGCGGGGACTCCTCCCTGCGCGGCAGGATTCTCCTACCGCACGGGCTAGTCGTGATTCCAGCTGCACAGGCGGGCTTCGAGAGCGGCCCTCTGGGCAGGCGTCTGTTGCAGTGGCGGAAGATCGCGCTCCAGCTGATCCAGGATTGGCACCTCACCCCAGGCGGTCACCTTAAAAACCTCCCGCGCATTTGGGCCGGTGAGGCCGAGCTCGCGATTGCTCCGGTCGAACCGCTTGCGCAACGTCGCCCTCCATTCCTCCAATGATGCCGGTGGCGCAATGCGGTGGCGGCCCACCCAGGGCAACCATTCGCGAATCTGCGACTGGTGACACCATGTCATTTCGGCGATCTGGGAAAACACGGACTCCACATCGACGGCAAAATCGAAGGAATTCGCACCCGACATGTACCCGTCATACACGCTGAGAATCACCGGAACCTTGCAAGGCCTCGAATGTTTCTCGTCCGCGGGATACTCGGGTGTGAAGGCGTGGGGGACATTGATCAGGTAGGCGACCCGTCGAACCGCCCCTGCAATCGTCTCGTGGTCATTGTGGATGCCGGCAAGAGTATCGCTGGATAGCGGAGGGCAGAAAATATAGTCCGGTTCGAAGTCCCGAATCGTCTTCCAAAGCGCGGCGAGCAGCGGACCATCGATCTGCAAGGCTTCGCGCGGCACGCGTCCGTCTGGCAGGCGCAGCACATCGAATTCCAGGCCTCCCAGGCGTGCCGCCTCCTGTTGCTCGGTGAAGCGCATTCGCGCGGTTTCCTCGCGTGTGCGGAAATGATGTCCGGCGGCTCCGTCGGTGCAGACAACCAGGCGCGTGCGCAGGCTGGCTCCCAGCTTCTGGCGCCACAGCGCGAAGGTTCCGGCTGCGGTAAATTCGTAATCGTCAAAATGGGCGTGGAGAAAAAGGACTTTCATCGTTGACCGGGGTAGTTTGAGCGCAAATTTGCCGTCCGCATCGCATCATCACAACAACGGATCACGACGAATTCGGACAATCTTCTGATGACGCGGAGTCCTCCTGCTTTGTCGAGTATCCTCTGTAAAGTCAGCGGAACTGAAGGGATAGGAGAAGGAATGCGATGGACGTGGACAGATGGGTCATGGCCCGCCGTGTTCCTGGGTTTTTCCGGTTCATTTCGTCTTGGTTGCGGATGGAGGAGGAGCGTTGTCGGTGTAGGCTGTGGGGTCGACGAGTCCCGCGACGTTGAACGCCTCGCGCCGTTCAACGCAGGTCCCGCAGCGGCCGCAATGCATGATTCCGCCCTTGTAGCATGACCAGGTGCGCGAAAAGTCCACGCCCAGTCTTGCTCCTTCAGCGACGATATCGCCCTTGGTCATCGTGATGAACGGCCGGAGCAACTGCACCCCTGCGTAGGTCCCGAGTCGCATGGCCTCGCCCATTGCACGCATGAATTCCTCACGGCAGTCGGGATAGATCGTGTGATCACCACCATGTGCGGCGATGACGAGACCCTGTGCTCCGGCGCTTTCCGCAAAACCGCAGGCGATGCTGAGCATGATGGCATTTCGAAAAGGCACGACAGTCTGTTTCATGTTTTCCGAAGCATAGTGACCTTCGGGAATCTCCCCCCCGGACTGCAGAAGGTGTGAGGTGAAAAGCCGGTCGACGAACGGAAGCCGGACGACCTCGTGACGGAGGCCGAGCCGCAGTGCATGCTCGCGTGCGAACGGCAATTCGCGTGGATTGTGTTTGGCCCCGTAGTCGAAACTGGCGACCGCCAGGACCGTGTGATGCGCGTGAGCCCAGTGGAGCGCGGTCACTGAATCCATTCCGCCTGAGCAAAGAACAACGACATTCATGCCGGGAAGCGCCGACTCACGCGGGTTGCAGGCAGACTGTGCCGATCCGGCCTGCGGCCCGCCTCTGCGTGGCGGCCGATGCAGACAATGAAATGGAAAACAATCATCACTCCGGAAAGACTGAAGCCTGGTCGGACGAAGGCAACCCGCAGCGTGGCGTTCATTGCACGCGTCATTACGAAGGATCCAGGGGGCGACTCTGCCCTGCGGATGCCGACGAAGGCCAACGCCGCCGCTGAACCCGATCGGACGGTACCGCCGGCTCGATAACGCGTCCGGTGCGCACTTGCCGATCCTCTCGCTTGTCTTTCCTCCGCGCATCTGCGATTGAACCTTGCGGTTGCCATGCACTCATTCCGAGCCGCGCTTTTCGCATTTCTCGTGTCCCCATCGTGGGGATTCTGTGCGGAAACTGCCGCCATACCACTGCTCGGTTCAGCGGCGTTCCCATGGGAGAGCCTTGCGCCCAGACCAACTGCGAATGGTGCGCAGCGGGACGTTGTGAATCGCCCGACTGCGACACTCGTCAAATTTCAGTCGCATATCACCACACTCAACCCGGGTCGTGTCTCGCATCCACCCCACCAGCACGCCCTTGAGGAGCTCATTTTCCTGAAAGAAGGCCGGCTTGAAGTCACGATCAACGGGCAAACCTTTCCGGCCGGTCCGGGGTCCGTCCTCTTCTACGCATCGAATGATTTTCACAATGTGAGAAATGTCGGCACGACGCCGGCGACGTATATCGTGGTCAATTTCGGCACGGCTGCAACGGCAACGGTTCCCAGGGAACGGGCGGCCGACTCCGGAGTTCCGGGGCGCTTGCGCTCGCAGGTTTTCGAGTGGAGCGATCGTTCGGTGAAGGCGAATCGATCCTCGGAACGCCGCGATTTTTTCAATTCGCCCACGGTCACCTGCAAAAATATTTCTTGCCACGCCACCACCACGAAGCCCGGCGAGGCCGCACACGGTGCGCACCGTCATCCCGACGAAGAGGTCATCATCGTGAAGGAGGGCATCATCGAGGCTTTGATGAATGGAAGGGCTGAGCGAGGAGGACCTGGCTCGATCTTCTTCTTTGCCTCCAATGAGGAACACGGTCTGCGCAACGCCGGCGACACTCCTGCCACGTACTACGTTCTCCGTGTCATCACTGCGGCCACTCCAGGTCCACTGCGGGCAAAGTAGCTCACCGGACCCTTGGGACTCCGGCTCCCATTTCTCCCGTTCCTCATGAAACCACGCATATTGAATCTGTTAGTTCTCCTTGCCGTCACTATCGGCTGCGGCTCCGCACAAGCTGCGGACAACGAATTGACGGCGGCTGAAAAGGCGGCCGGTTGGGAACTTCTGTTCGACGGGAGGACGTTGCACGGCTGGCGTACGTATGCCGGAAAGCCGCCAGGGGGATGGGAAGTGGTGGACGGCACACTGCACGCGATTGCGAAGGTCAAGGGCGCCGAACTGATCACCGTGGGGAAGTACGACAATTTCGAGTTTTCGTGGGAATGGAAGCTGTCGGAGGGCGGCAACAACGGCGTGAAGTATCTTGTAACGGAATCCCGTCCGAAGTCCCCCGGTCACGAATATCAGATGCTCGATGACGTCCGTCATCCTGACGGCAGGAAAGGTGCAAACCGCCAGACGGGTGCATTCTACGATGTGCTGCCGCCGGACCCCCGCAAACCTCTGCATCCCCCGGGTGAATGGAACCACTCCCGGATCATAGTGGATGGGAACACCGTCGAACACTGGCTCAATGGCGCCAAGATCCTCACCTACAGGATCGGCAGCGATGTCGTGAAAGCCGCCCTGGCGAGGAGCAAGTTCAAAGATGAGCCCGGTTTTGGCGACAAGATCACCGGTCACCTCATGCTCACCTACCACCAGGACGATTGCTGGTTCAAGAACATCAAGATACGGCCTTTGAAGTAGCCTTCGTCCTGTCAGGCTGAGCCGCAGACAGTCACTTCAGCGAGACTTCATAAGTGTCGCAGCGGGTGCGGAGATCGCCGAGCATTGCGCGCTGGTCGGGCAGCCCGGCAAGATTGCTCTCCTCGTGGGGATCGACGGCGAGATCGAAGAGCTCCTCCACGAGTGGATGCGTCCCGGGATATCGGATGTATTTCCAACGCTCCGTGCGGACCCCCTCGACCTTCGGAATCGGGCGTCGTCCTGAATCGGTGAAGACGTGTTCGTAGAACCAGTCGGTGTGAATGCGGGCGGCAGGATCGCGCAACAGAGGCTGGAGGTCGCCGCCCTGCATGCTCGTGGGAATGGGCACGCCCGCGATCGCAAGAAATGTGGGAGCGAGGTCGATATTGAGCGCCATTGCGGTGCGACGTCCACGTGTGGAAACGGGCAGACGTGGATCGGAAATGATGAGGGGGAGCCGGATCGACTCCTCGTACATCAGCCATTTTCCATTGAGCCCGTGCGCGCCCATGAACACCCCGTGATCGGAGGCGAAGATGACAACGGTATTGCGGTCAAGCCCGCGGGCTGCAAGCGCCGCACGGACCTGGGCGACGGCGAGATCCGCACGGGCGATGTAGGCGTTGCGCAGACGGACATAGCTTTCGAATGCGGTACTCGAGTCGATAAGTCGGGGGGATGCGGCTAGGCTCTCCCGGACCACCGCAGGCAGATGATCGAATGCTGCGTGGGTCAGTGTGGACGGACGGGTGATGGGTCCGGCTTCGGCCGGTGGCGTGAATTCCGGATCCTGATAGTCGAGTGGACCATGCGGCTCCTTCAATGCCATGATCAGGCAGAATGGTTGATCGCGAGGGGTCGCGTCCATGAACTCGACCGCCTTTTCAGTCATGAGGGTTGTGAGATACCGGGTGCGGCCGCCCTCGGTTTGACGAAACGAAACACTCTGTGGAAATCCGTACCAGAGGTCAAAGAGATGGGCCGGCAGTGCGCGACGTTCATCGATTTCGGGAGAGCCCACTGCAAATTTTCCGAGGAACGCGGTACGGTAACCGTGTTCGCGCAACAGCACCGGGAAGGTGAGGGCGAGTTGGGCGTCGGAAAGGGGTTTCTGAAAATCCTCGATACCGTGACGCCTCATGTACTGGCCCGTCAGGATGCTGGCGCGACTGCAGCAGCAGATGGCTGTTGTCGCGAACGCATTCTCGAAAAGGACACCTTCCGCTGCGAGCCTGTCGATTGCCGGTGTCTGGGTGCCAAGACCACCCGTGGCGCTCAACCCGGAGTATGGCTGATCATCGGTGAGGAAAAATACAATGTTTGGTCGCCCTTCCTTCTGGGCTGACCTGGCGATTGTCGCAGCGATTACCGCAGCAAGCAGCAGTGAAACAAAGCGCAAATTCGGAATCGACATGGAACTACTTTCGGAACGATCGCGTTGGCGGTGTGCGGGGAGGGGGACCCGAGGACCGCGCCGGGTCATAGGGCACCATGCCATTGCGCGTAAGGGCTGCGGAGTCAACGTAGGAGGCCGGAACAGCGCTACCATCGGCGCCGGACCACAGGTTGTTTTCCTCGACGGTGCCGTGAACGAGGACGGCGGGTGCGTCCCAGGCGACATTGTCGCGAAGAACGTTAGGTTCACCCGACTTTGTCGCGAGGATGACTGAGAAACCCTTGCCACAGTGGATGGCGGTGCAGCGTTCGAAGAGGAGCGGTCCGGTGTTGTTGTTCTGGTCGAAACCGCGTTTGGGCTGGTCGATGGCGACACAGCCGACAATGACGTGGGCTGCGGCGACAAAATCGCCCCCTACCTTGAAGCCGTTGCCATTGCCGGTGAAGCCTTCGATCTTCCAGAGATCGAGACCGTTGCGATAGGCAACGCAGTTTTCGATACGCACAGGATGGGGCGCCTTCCACAGATCGAATCCGTCGTCGGCGTTTTCCCATGCGCGGCAGCCGCGAAAGACGATACCCGGACCGACATTAAATTTTGCACCGAAGCCATCGGCGTTCTGCCCGCGGGTGGGAAAATCCACATTGCGATACGATTCGCAATCGAGCACGAGCGTGTCGCTCGCAGGCGCGCCGAGATTGATGCCAGTGTTCTGGTTGGCGTGGGCGCGACAGCGCTCGGTGACGTTGTGATGGCCGGTGAGGGAGATGCCGAAGCCGGCGGCGCCGGTGACTTCGAGCCCGACGAGGTGCCAGTAGTCGCCCGAGACTGCAAAACCGTGAGCACGGCGATCCTTTCCTCCGTTTGAAAAGTCAAATATCGGTCGCTCTGGTCCTGCAGCCTCGACACGGATCACCGCAGACGCATTCCCATTGCCTGCGAACTCAATGGTGCTTTCAGGCCGATAGGTGCCAGGACCGACCCGTATCGTGTCGCCCGGCCGGGCAATTTCCGCCGCAGCCGCGAGACTGCCGAATGGCGCTGCTTCCGTGCCTGAAGCGCCGGCATTTCCGTTGACTGAGACGAAGAGTGTCGCAGCGCCCGCCCCGGCGTTGAACAACATGAAGGCGGCGAAGGCAAGAATACCGGAAGCTTTCATCGGAGGTGGGAATAGGTCACAGGCAGGACATGCAGGTCCGGATGAGTGCGAGCCCTGGAAGTTGTAATTCCGAGTCCGCCACTCGAAATGCGATGGTGGCGCGATCTACTTCAGCAGCGAAAGATTCCGCTTCTGATTGGGGTTTGGCAGCGATGGGCTATTGTCGCCTGACCGGCTGCGGGTGAAATCCCGGGAAATGGAAGGCGTAAATTCGGACGGATAACGTGCGGCGAGGTGTTCCCTGGCTGCGACTATTTCCCTGTCCTTTGACTTCGCGAGGTTCCTCCACTGCATGGGATCGGACTGCATGTCATAGAACTCCTCGGTGCCATCCTCGTAGCGGATATAGTACCAGCGTTCATCGCGAATCGATGCGTTGCCCAGCCCGTTGACCGTCATGGTGGGATACGGCCATGGTTGAGTTGGATTCTTGAGGAGCGGGACGAAACTGCGTCCATCGATATCGGAGTTTACAGGCAGACCGCAGAGTTCGATGAGAGTCTTGTAGAGGTCCATCAGATTGACGACGCGGGCAGTTTCCGTCGGTTTGGTTGTCACTCCCGGCACGCGCACCATCAGTGGCAACCGCGTCGATTCCTGCCAGAGTGTGGCCTTCCGGAATCGGAGTTTCTCGCCCAGATGCCAGCCATGATCCCCGAATATCATGACGATCGTATTGTCCTTGTAGGTGCTCTTTGCGAGGGCATCGAGCACGACGCCCACACAGTCATCCGCATAGGCTGCGGAAGCGAGGTAAGCCTGGACAGCGCGTTGGAAAAGATCGGTCCTATCCCTTTGGGTCACCCATCTGAAATCAGCAGACGGGGTGAATTTCTTTTCCCCCGAGGGTGTAAGGATGTCATCGAGATCATCGAGCCGGTAGTCCGGAATCTTGATGCTCTCCAGGGGGAAACGATCGAAGTATTCCTGGGGCACGTACCAGGGCAGGTGGGGCTTCTTGATGCCGACCACCATGAAGAATGGCTTGTCATGGGACTTCGCCAGCAGATCCGCGGCCCATTGTGCCGTGTGGTAGTCCATCGTGTTTTCCTTCTGGTCCTTCGTCGGGCCCCATGAAAACTCCACTCCCTCATCGGTCCTGTCGGCGGTGGCGTCACTCCGAAGGGGTACGCCTTTCTTACCCTCATAGATGCCTTTTTGTCTCGAGAACAGGTGATTGGGATCCACGCCCCCCCTTCCATCGGTGGGACTCCAGTCCGTGAAAGCCCATTGCCCTTCATCCCCACCGTCAGGCGTGGAGTGTTTGTGGAAGAACTTTCCGCGATTGAATGTTTGATAGCCATTCTTCGCGAAGTATTCGGGCAGTGTCGCATGGGTTTGTACAAGTGGCGAACGGCGCATGTTTGATCCGTTTCCGTAGACGCCGCTGCGATTTGGCATGAAGCCGGAGATGAATGCCGAACGCGAGGGACCGCAGATCGGGCCCGGACAGTAGGCGTTCTGAAAGGCCACCGCGCCTTCCGCGCAGAATCGGTCCATGTTTGGCGTCCGGGTCTGACGGTTTCCGCCGAACTCCCCGACCCAGTCATTCAAGTCGTCGATGGAAAGGATCAGGACATTGGGTTTGGAGCCGGCAGCCGCCGCGAAGGAACGGGGCACGAGTGTTGCGAGCAGAACCGCCAGGCACAGCAAGGCGCGTCGGAACATTTCTGAGGGAGGGATGCCAAACGGGGAAGGATTCATATCAAAGTTTCTGGGCAGTTGCTAAAGGCGCGGTTGGAGATGGGTGCGAACGGTCAAGGTTTGAGTGTGGCGGCCAGTGGCAGGTCTTTCAGGCGCCTGATCCCCTCCACGACGCACTCCGCGTTGATGCGGGCGCCCAGCTTTCGGGTGTGCTGGCGATCGTTGAAAATCTCACGAGCCCTGGCCTCGCCGAGTGCATCGAAGCGGTCCGCCGCGCAGGCATTCAAGTCGATGAATGCTGCACCGCCTGCATTTGCTGCTTCGGCCGCCCATTTTGCATAGCCGTCGAAGCCGCGTTTGATTCGACCATTTTCCCACTCATTTCGCGGAGGGGGGGAGCAGACGATGGGTGTGGCACCCTTTGCCTTCACATCCTTCACGTACTGGCGCAGGTACCAGCCGTAGCTGTGGACGAGCTTGTGCTGGCCTTTCACCCCCACCTGGAGTGTATCGTCCCCGGCGGAGGTGATGGTGGCGCGATCGGGGTTGTTGGGCGAGTTCCACGTATCGTTGTGGCCAAACTGGAGGATGACGAAATCGCCGGGTTGAATGTGTTCGAGGACGCCCGCCCAGGCACCTTCGTCGATGTAGCTGCGGCTGCTGCGGCCGCCACGGGCCTCATTGTAGACATGAATCCGTGCAGGGTCGAAAAACGCGCCGATCTCCTGTCCCCAGCCCCAAGGGCCCCGTGCGCCGTCCCCTGTTCCGGTCTTCATGATCGAATCGCCCACGAGAAACAGTGCAGGATGCTGCACGGGCTCGGCCGGAATCGTGGGCGATACCTCGGCCGCATGAATACCGGCAGCCAGCAGGATCGCAGTCAGGAGGGCGGCCGGAATGAAGCGGACGTGTGTCATGCGGGAACACCTGCTGCTGCGGATGCGGGCTCAATCTGGCGCAGCTTCTTGCGTTCCAGTTCGCGATAGCAGTCGGGCAGGTCGAAGGACTTCAGCACACCGGGAATGAAGGTCGCCAGCGGCCACTGGTAACGCTCGGTCTCAGCCACATCGGCGTAGCTTGTGAGGGCGTTCTTCAGAGTGACCTGAGTCACCCGGTCGTGCAGCACGGCCGCAAAAGTGCCCGGAATGGCTCCCCAGCCGCGCGCGACCAGGTGCACCTCTTCGTGCCCATAGCTGGCCATCCAGTCGAGTACGCTCAACACATCGTGCGCGCGTTGGCCCGCGGTCGGATAGTCGAACAACAGTCCGAATCCTGCATGGAGATAGTCGGCGCCCCCCTTCTTGGGATTGGTGGGAGTCGAAAGCACCGGATGCGATTCTCCCACGCCGCGGACGTCGCACGCGTAGAACGCGGCATCCGGCTCGGAGGCGGCCATTTCCTTCAACCAGGGGTCTGAGCGCAATTCCTCGTCGGCAGATTGGTGGGCGACATACAGGACTGCCCGTTTGGGGCCCCGTGGCGGACGCGACTGGAGCGGGGTGTCGTTGAGCCGGTAGGCATAAACATGGATGTCCGGTTCGGTTTCCAGCAGGTACTCCCCCTGGCTGCGCTTCGGGTAACCGCGTGGACGCGGCTGGCGCATGATCCGGAACTCGCACACGCTCTCTCGCACAGGCAGTTTCAAGATCGACGTGAGGCGGCTCTTCAGCGCGTCGCCACTCAATGCCGGACGCGATTTGCGCAGGCTACGGGAGAGTTCGCTGGTGTACGAGAACTCGGTCATCGGTTTGAGTTCCGCCACCTGACCATGGGGCAGACAGCGGAGGTTTTCCCAGTTCTCGCGCTCGAGTTCCGGTTCCGTTTGCACCTGGGGCATGCCCGAATGATGATTGAACCAGCGGTACATCGCCTCGCGGTTTGGTTTCGCGAAACCGTGACCACCCTGGCCGAGATAGAAGGAGAAATTTTCCTCCGCTCCAAGCAGCGCGTAGAGCCTGCGGAGCCTGCGGCATGCCTCCTCGAAACCGCGGGCGTCGAAATAGTCACCCTCCTGACCGACGAGCAGCACCGGACGGGGTGCCATGGCCGCGAGGAAATCGGAATGATCAAGTCCGCGTGCGAGAAGTCCCCACGGCCATTGTTCGGGATCCTGGGAGTGTTCGTTCTCAACGTTTCGACGCAGCGAGGTGACGTTGCAGCTCGGAGCCGCCATTGTCAGGCGGAAGTCGAATCCGGAGAGCTGCATCGTCTGGTTGCCGCCACCAGAACTGCCCGTCATCCCAATGTGGCGTGGATCCACCTCCGGGCGCGAAAGCAGGTAATCCAGCGAACGAACACAGTCCCACATGAACCAGGTGGGCAGGTTTTCGCCGACGAGAGGCATACGCACGCCGCTGTAGGTATGCTCGCTCGTGCCGGCCCCGACGACCGCCTTGTAGTGATCATCCACGTATTGGACTCGTTCGCCCTGCCCGATGGGATCGAAGGCGAGGGCCACGTAACCCTGTTTCACGAGAGCCTGGGCAATCGAAGCCGATCCGACCTTGCCCGAGGAGAAATGGCCGACGGGAACCATGACACCAGGCGTCGGACCTTTCAGCGCATTGGGAACAAAAAGATTGGCGGTTACGGGAAATCCGGGGCGGCTTTCGTAGATGACGTTTTCGATCCTGTAGCCGTTGCGTTCGAGGGTTTTAGTCACCCTCGGCTTGAGGGGTGTCTTTTCCGGCATGGGGCCGTAACACTGCCGGAGACGCTCCCTCACATCGGCGACATAGCGCTCCGCGTCCGCGCGGGTACGGAGCGCGGATCGGCGGGCGTCGGCCTCGCGTGTGGCCTCACGCACGCGCCCCACGTAGTACTCCTGGACGGAGCGTGGCGAGCGGTTCTGCCGGACCAATCCCTTGGGGTCCGAAGGGGCGACATTATCGCCGGCATCCTCGCCATCACCACCGGCTGAAGGCCGGGCACGATTGCCGGCTTTGGCGGGTTCGGCTGCGCCGACGACCGATGGCAGGGTTGCACCGAAGAGCGCGAAGCCACTGTGCTGAAGCATCTGGCGGCGGGTGAGATCATTCATGTTTGGATTTGGGATTTGAGGCCTTGGTGAGGCAACGTACATGCTTCCCCCTTTGCTTGCAACGCCGCGTGGCGTGAAGAGGAAAGCAATGCCTTTTTGCCCGGTCAGAGGTCAAAGGTCGCTGTGAGGACAAATGAGCGAGGATCCACGATGCGGAATGTGTGTCCTTCACCGTTGGGATAGGCGCCGACGGCCTGGAGGCGTGCGTGTGACTCCTGGATATTCCGGACATTGAGCTGGAAGCGCGCGCGAACCTTGTCGTTGAAGAGCCTCATCTGGTAGGAGACGAAGGCGTCGAAATAGGCATGCGACTTGTCCCAGATCGGGCGGCTCGGATCGAATTCCTCTGCGGCTTCGAGGCTGCCATTGATGGGGATGCCGTAGTACCCGATGGCGCCCTTGCTTTCCCAACGCACGCCACCGCCTACGGTGAAATTGCGGAGCGTGCGGTTGTCGGTGAGGCCGGCGAGCTTGTAGCTGGTGGCGAGGTTGAAGCGCCACTCGCGGATCTGCGGACGCGCGGTGCCGCGCGTGGCCCTGTCGATGCGGAGGGGGGACTGGATGGTCCGGGCGATGTAGCCTCTGGCTGTCTCGGCTCCGGGTGATGGGAATTCTCCGACGTAAGAGGTGTCGAGCCACTTTGTGCCTGTGCGCGGATCGACGATCGTCTCCCATTGCTTGAACCGCTGCTCAATCCATTGTGCGTTGCTGGGTGATTGGGCTCCATCGATGGATTCGGCCCGGGTGACATTCGCCCGGAGCGTCCAGAAGTTGTTGGGATTGTAGTTCAGCTCATATTCCTCGCCTTTGGCATCAATGTTGGTGATGTCGGCGACAGTTGCTCCGGCATATGCGTCCAGATCGGCCTGGGTGAGGCCCATGATCGCGTAGACTTGGGCTTCACGATCGGTGGCGGAGATCGTTGGATTGAGCTGGGTGATCCAATTGCGGGCCTGGCGTTGAAGGGTGAATGGTTGGGTTGTGCGCGTATCGGCAAAGTCGACCTGGAGGGAACGGTTCGCGATATTCGTGCTCTGATCTGCGCGGGCATTGATCTGGTGTGTGGTATAGTGATTGGCGCGCAGCATGAACTTGCGGCCGAAACTGATGGTGAAGCCGTAATCCTTGCCGTTGGAGGTCGGATTGGGCAGCACCTCTTTCAGAATGTTGATCGCGGGTTCCTCAGGTCTGAAACTGTTCGATTGATTGTAGTACAAGCCCGTGCCCTGCAGCACGGATGCGACCCGGGACGTCCAGCCTGCGCCGCTGCTTGCTCTTTCCATGAAACCCCAGTCGCGGAAGGGACGAAGCACTGCGCCGCTCGTCGTGGTATCTCCTTCGCGGATATCCCAGTCGCCGCGCCAGCCATCCATCCTCGCATAGTCGAAATCGTAGCCATTGGGCATGAGGAATGCCCGGTTCTGCCGCTTGTTGCCGCTCTGGTCGTGCCGGCGGCCGAAAGTGGTGACCAGCCGTCCTCCCAGGAAGGTGCTCTGCAGCATGGCGCCCTTGGTTTGAATCAGGTTGACAGTGGAATTGGCATTTTCGCCGGCGCTCGCTTCGGTGATGCCTGCCTGACCAAAGGTTGCCTGGTCGGTCACCCACTTCTTGTTGATCGGATCATACCAGACAAAATTGTAGTTTCCGTATTCGGCGCGGGAGGGCGCATAGTCTACGTTCTGGCCGTTGGCGTCGCCCACATAGTAGTGGTAGTAGGGACGTGTGGCCAGTTGCGACGTGACGAATCCGTTGGTGTTGGCCTGGTTTCCCTTCGGCTGACCGGCGGGTGCATAGATCGGATTGTCCGAGATCATTGCATCGCGAAAACGATAGACGTGGTTCTTGGATTTGCGCTCCTCAAAGTATCCGAGCACCTGCTGGCGGCCCAGGAATCGAAGCCATTTCGACTTTTCCTTTGTCAGATCGAGCACGTACGCGAGCTGTGCACGGTAGCTGTCCTGTTCGTAGGGTGTTTCTGTCCAGACAGGTTCAGCCACACCGAGATAGGGCTTCAGGTAGAATGGATTGGCGCTGCCGTCGAGCAGCCGGCTGTTGGGATCGACGTAGAGATAGCCGCTGGTGCCGACGGGCGTGGTGGAGCCCACGGTGGTCTTGCGGGTTCGATCGGCATCTTCCCTCTGCCAGGCGAACTGGAATGCGGCCGTATGGCGACCGCTGTCGAGGAGGAATTGTTCAAATTCGATGGTCGATGTGGCCACCTCTTCCCGCTGATAGTTGGGACCCGCGAGATTGATGTGCGCGTAGTCGAAGATCGAAGGATCGGAAATGCCTCTTACGACGGCAAACAGCGGGCGTCCGTCACGAACCGGCTCTGCAATACTCTCCAGGAGGCGATTGACGCCCGTGACGCTGCTGGGGCCATTGGTGGCGGTGGCGGCAGGCATGCGGCTGATCTCCCAGAGCTGGATTCCGCCGTTGTCGACAAAGAGAACCGGTCCGGGCCTGTTCTGATTGCCCAGTCCCGCGGGGTTGGTTGTGCCGGTGAAGGCGGTCGGGACCCCATTGATGGTGGCAATCTGGGTGACGGGGTCCCACGAGGGACTGCCAAGGTCGCGCCAGTAGGAAACGCCGTCGCGGGGCGTCAGCGTATTGGCCCGGGTGCCGTCGGCCAGGTACGACTGGAAGGAGGCGCGCAGCGAGGTCTTCTTGAACGGCTGGAGGCGAATCATCGCGTTGAGCCGCCGTGTATTGTACGCGGACGGTTTCTGGTGATACTCGTCGTGCTGGTAGACGGCGCTGATGCGAGCGGCGAGTTTTCCCGGGATGAGCGCGCGGTTGAGGTCGAAAGAGGTTCGCCAACCGCCCGTGTCGTCGAAACGGATCTGCGTGGTTGAGATAGCCCGGTTGAGGTTGGCGGAGGATGCGACCATGTTCACGGTGCCGGCGCCTTCACCGAGACCGAAGATGCTTGAATTCGGGCCGCGGCTGATTTCGACGGCATCGATGTCAATCGGATCGACCGGCACGCGGCCGCTCGTTGCGAAGCCCGAACGGGTGACATTTGCCGAGCCAATGCCGCGAACGCGATTTGCCGATTCTCGATCCGAAAGGACCCGGTCGGAGACGCGGCCATTACGATCGATCGAGAACTCCGTATAGGTCCCCGCGCCTTCAGCGCCGGCTTCATACGCGAAGATATCGTTGATATCGAGCATGGCGAAATCCTCCATCTGCTGCTTGGTGACTACCGAGATGGAAGAGCCAAGGTCCTCGAGCGCGGTGTTGAGCCGCGTGCCGGACATGGTGTTTGTCGCGAGGTAGCCGGTGGTCGATTCCTTCACCTCGAAGGGTGAAAGCTGGACAACATCTGATTTTTCGGGAGGCGTATCGGTCGCAGTAGCCTGCGCGTCTGCGTTGGTCGCAGTGACTGCGCCTAACAACGCTGCAAGGAAGGCAAGCGGGCGTTTGGATTTCATGGTTTGGTGTTGGGTGTGATTCAGGGTTGAAGATGGTTGGTTTGTGGACGGCGGCCGATCTCCGTCGGCGCCGCCCTTGATCCGTTTGGGTCGGGGGCCCTCGTCACTGCGACGGCTCCACGGCTCTTTCCTGGCATTGCGATCAGGCTTGTGCCGCTCAGCAGTCTTTTGAGGGCATCACGTGCCGTGAGTTCGCCCTTCACTGCATTGGTTTTCGCGCCTGCGATCTCCCTGGCCGAATACAGCAGCTCCAGTCCGGCCTGCTGTGCAAACTGCTTGAGGGCAATGTGCGCTTCGCCCGCCGGTACGTCGAAGATTCTTCTGGTGGTATCCCCGACATCATTGGCTTCGCTGCGCAGAGTCGCAGCTGTGCTCAAAATGACACAAATGAGGCAGAAGAGAAACCGGCAGTGCGTGAGAATGGGATGCGGAGGGAGGTAGGGCATGAGTGCGGGGCATTGGGCCCCGTGACGCATCCCTGATAGACGAACGAACCCGTTCAGCCTAACTAAGGCTGCGGTTGTTTTCTCCAAAAAATCAAGGGTGCGATGCGCGTCCCAACTCAGTTCGAATGCGGGGATGTCGGTTTGCGCCGGAGGATGGTCTCGTTTCCGCGACGTTCACCCACGATTCCGAAACTTTGCTCGAGCACTTCAAGGAAAGCCTCGTAGCCTTGAGGAGCGAAGGTGCCTCCAAATGGTTCAGCGCGCAGTGATGGGTCGCCGATCGCCAATTGATGACGATTGTAGCGATTGAACTCCGCGACTACATCAGCGAGAGGCGTATCCGTGAATTCCAGCCGGCCCTGCTGCCATGCGAGCGCGCTTTCCATGCGCTGGGCATCCACGGAAGCGACCAGAACCTGCGGCCGTTCGCGGGCCTCACTTGCAGGCAGGGATACCGTTGCCTGCTCTCCTGCGACGATCATGTGCGTCGGGGGCGGATCGGCGGCCTCTGTGGTCGCGGATTTTGCAGGCAATGGATTTACGCTGACTTTGCCCTCCTTTACGAGAACTTCAACGGACTCCGGCCGGAACCGCACATTGAATTCGGTGCCGACCGCGCGCACGGAAACGGCGCCTGCATCGACCCAGAACGGGCGCTGGGGGTTTTTTGCGACAGAAAAGAACGCCTCGCCTCGTTTGAGACGAACCCGCCGCTCGTTCGCCGAATAGTCTGCCACGACCGCACTGTCCGTATTCAACCGCAGCACGGAACCATCGGGCAGCTGCACCGTCTGCGATGCTCCTGCCGCGGTCACAAACGCGGCAGAGTAGCTGCCGTCTGCAACCGGTGACGTCATGTTCAGGACTCCGACGATGGCGAGTGCGGCCGCAGCAGCCAGGGCGAGGGGTGCGAGCCAGCGTCTGCGCGTTTCGGTGGGCCCGGTGTCGGCTTGAAACGTAGCCTCAGGGTGAGGCACGTCCGCGCTCGCGAACGCAGGATCACGCAGACGGTCAAGAAGGCGGGAGGCTTCTTCCATCTCCGCAAAAATTGCGCCGCGGCGCACATCGCTTTTCAGCCACGCTTCGAACTCCCGGCGGTCATCTCTTCGCAGTCCGTTTCGGAGACGCAATGCCCACTCGGCCGCCTCGTGTTCCGCGGTTCGGAGGTCGGAGGAATGCGGATTTCTGCCAGGGTTCATTGTCGTCCGTTGCCCAATACTCCCCGTTCCTTCAGGTAGGCGCGGCAGCGCATGAGCCCGATGACCATCTGGGCATTGACGGTGTGAATGGACAATCCGAGACGATCCGCGATCTGGCGGTTCGAAAGGCCATGGATTCTCTGCAGCGTCATGATTTCACGGCATCGGCCGGGCAGACTGCGGATTGCATCGTGAAGAATCTCAATTTCCTGTGTGCGACAGACATGTTCGGCGACATTGGTTCCTTCCGCTAAGACGAATGAAGGCTCCTCGCTAACTAGTGCCTCGGTCGGAGCCACTCGATTTCTCCGCACAAGATCGAGCGCGACGTTCCGAGCCGTTGTGAAAAGGAACGCCTTCGCGTTCGCGATCTTGCCAGCGTCCCGGGCGCGCAGGAGTCGGAGGTACGATTCCTGGACCAGGTCGTCCGGGTCCATCAGCGAAGGAAACTGGGCGCGAAGCCATGCCCGCAAGGCGGTGGCATGAGGACGCACTTCCTCGTCAAACCAGCGGGCAGTTTCAATATCCTGGGGTGGCACGGTGAGCGGCGGGCGGGGTGAGTACTACGCCGGACAGGCGGCAAAACAAGCTCCGAATTCAGGCTCCGTCCGGATTCCGGGAGAGAGGATGCATGGGCCGGCTTGATTTGAAACGGACGCATTCGTCGAATGGGTGAACTCGTCTGCCGGGGCCCGGAAAATCAGATTGAGCGTGGGAGGGGAAACAAGTGTAGTCGTGTTCCGTGACCTGGCCATGGGGCTGGGCACACGATCTGATGAAATTGCATTTCCTTCCGCTGCCTGTGCGCCGATTGTTTGGCGTGAAAGTGCCATCGCCCAGGCCTGCCTACCATCTTCTGGATCAGCCGGGTTCGCTTGGACCCCTGCTTGCCGCTTTGGATCGCGTCGACGAGGTGACTCTCGATACCGAGGCGGACAATATGTACCATTACAAGATGCGGCTCTGCCTGCTGCAGTTTCTCGTCGATGGGGAGATCTTTCTCGTCGACGTGATGGCGCCGGGCATCGAGGCGAAGCAGATCTGGTCGCGGCTTGCGCAGAAGCATCTGGTGATGCATGGCAGCGATTTCGATCTGCGACTTCTCCATGCGGAGTGCGGCTTTCGAGCCAAGAGTCTGTTCGACACGATGCTTGCGGCGCAGTTGCTCGGTCGCCAGCGAGTGGGACTGGCGTCCCTTCTGGAGGAGCATTTCGGAGTCGCTCTGGACAAGGAAGGACAGAAGGCGAACTGGTCTAAGCGACCGATTTCCCCCAAGCTGCGTGACTACGCCGCCCGCGATGTCGCCCATCTGCCGGACCTGCGCGATCTTCTCCTGAGGGAACTGGCCAAACGCGACCGGCTCGAATGGCTTGACCAGCAATGTCAGCGGCAGATCGAAGCGGGCATGGAAGGGTTTGCGCCGCCGGATGAGAATGACTGGAGAATCGGGAAGTCCGAGCGCCTGCGTGGAAAGGGTCTGACCGTCCTGCACGCCATCTGGCACTGGCGGGAAAAGACGGCGCAGCGCCTGGATGTGCCTCCGTTCAAAGTGTGCTCAAATGAGGTCCTTGTTCGCTTTGCGCAGGCTGCGGAGGACGGATGCGATGAGCGTGCGATCCTGGCCGCTCATCATCTCGGGAGGCGTCATGACCGGTTGATCGCGTCATTGGCGTCGGCAGTGCGTTTGGGGCTTGAGAAGGACCTGCAGACCCTGCCGCGCCGGCGTGGCAGGGATCCGAATCATTCACCGCTCACCCCGGAGGAAATGGAATTGCAGGACAAGTTGAAGGCCGGGCGCGACCGAGTTGCCGCGAAACTTTCCATCGAACCGACACTCATCGCCAATCGCAGCCAGCTCGCACAGATTGCACGTGCCCCTGACAAGATGGCGAGCGTGCTGCTTCCCTGGCAGGCTGAGTTGATGACGGGCGGGTGAAGCGGTGCCAGCGGCCGAATCCGCGGGGCGGAAGGCTGGCCTGATCAGAAACGCTACGGTGTTGGATTTACGATCACGGTTGACGTGACATCGGTGCCGTTTGTTTCGAGACGACCCTTGTTTACCTGGGCGGGTTCAAAGCGGTTGTGGGAGTCCGTTCCTGCCGACATCATCACACGGCCCACACCGGCGATTTCAATGGGACGCGCATTGGGTTGTTCGAGATCGCCCCCGAGGATGCGCAGGCCGTTCTCCGGATTCGGGGTTCCACCGAGCAGGAGCACGGGGCGCGCATTGTCAAAGGCGGAGATGTCGCGAATCCGGATATGGAAGGAAAAGGAAACGCCGGGCGCATAGATGCCGGTGTCGCCGGCGAGGTCGTTGAAGGAGCCGTTTCCGATGAACAGGCCCGCGAATTGACCTGTGGGGCTCTGGATCACGAGCCTTGCGAGATCCGCGTGTCCATCGTAGGATTCGTTGTCGCGGAAGAGTGACTGATTGACCGCGGTGAGGCGCCCGACCGAGAAGGCGGAGAAGAACGAATTGGAAGATGTCCCCTGAAGGATGACGGTCGCGTGGCCCTTCATGTACTCGACGTTTTGATTGTATTTCGCCGGCAGGGCGGGACCCGAGGCGTTGTCGAGCGTCACGGTCATGGATCCGGGACCGGAGAACTCCAATTGCACGATGTCATCCTGGAGATCAATGTAGGACAGTCGTGTTGTCTTTCCTGGGTCGGCGGTGACGGTGGTTGCGGTGCCCGTGAGCAAGACCTGGGTGTAGATATTCCCGTTGGGATGATTGATCGAGCGCCAGGCTGGATCGGAAAACGCCGAGCCAGTGAAGAGTTCGCTGGTGGCAATTGCCACGATTGCGGCATTGCTTGAGGCTGCGCCAGCCGCGTTTGTGGCGGTCACGGTGTAGATTCCGGCGTCGCTCGGGTTCGCCTGGGTTCGCGTGAGCGTGGACAGGGTTTCGCCGGAGAGGACGCGGCCGTTTCGATGCCATTGATAGGAGGGAGCCGGCGTACCCGATGCCGTGACCGAAAGCGTCAGGGTTGCACCGGCGTTGACAACCGTGGTTGACGGTTGTGCGGTGATTGAAGGTGCGACATTCGTCTGACCGGTGACATTGATCGTGAAGGAGTAGTTGGGCGTATCCCCGCCGATCGCATCATGTGCCTGAACCGAGAAAGTGTAGGAACCGGGAACCGTGGCAGTGCCGGTAAGCCGGAGCACTTCCGAGTTGAGGTCGCTGAAGGAAAGGCCGGGGGGAACGGTGCCGCCGTGGGTCCACGAATCGGCGCCCGAGGTTGTGCCCGTGATGGCAAAACCGATCGTGACGCTTGCGCCGACGGCGACATTGACCGGGCTGGGCATCGTCGTGGAAAGCTGGGTTGCTCCTGCGAGGGCATGCACGGATCCGAGCGCCGCGGCCGTGGTGAAGGCGGAGCGAAGCAGCGTGCCGATGGGCGAAGGCGCGGAGGAGAAGGGCAGGAGCGATGCCAGGCGTGTCACCGGCATTCGCTGCAGCAATGTGATGAGGAGCAGCGAAGGAAGGTTCAGCCAAACGAAATGCCTTTGTATGCCGGCAGGTATTTTCATCGAAGCGCTTTTCCTGGAGGAAGGGGGAGGGTGATGGACCTTGCCTTCAGGGTCATTCAATGGTGGTTCCCTGAAAAGAGAATGACGGTAACAGCCCTGTTACCGCCCACTAGAAACGCACGGTGACCTGGCCCGCACCGATGTGCTGGGCGTGGGGCCGCCCCTCCTCCTTCTGGATGGAGTACTGCAGCTTGGCCTGGAGGTTGGCGCTGAAGCGGAAAGTGGGTGCAAAGTCCGCCCTCCAAAGATCCCGGCCCCAGGGCACGCTGGCGTTCTGGTTGTTCCGCAGGTTACCAAAGGTCTGGCGATTGATACGCACGGCGGCTGCCCAGCGTGGTGTGAGTTTGTATTTGATCTCCACGAATGAGGAGATCGTGTCGGCGAGTCCTACCCGCGGAATCTCAAAGCGCCCGTGAACAAGTTCAGCCCAAGCCTGGAAATGGCGCCATGCGTAGCTCGCGTCGATGAGCACGACTGTTTGTCGATAGTTCCCAAGGCCGGTCCCCGGTGCGAGCGTGCCACGGGCCGAGGGGAGCAGGTAGGAACCGCTGCTTGCGGAGAGCCCGAGATTCCAGGCCATCGAAGGACGGAAGCCCAGACGTGCGCTCAGGGTCGGCTGGCTCCATGCCTCCCGGGTGAGATGCCACGCCTCAGGGCGTGACGAGAGGGACGAATTCTTGATTTCCGCCGCGAATTCGAACGAGTCGAACCGGCCGAAGAAGACCGCGCCCGTTGCATAGCTTGGTCCCCATATGACAGGCAACCGCAGGTGACGGTCGGCGTTCTCCTGGTTCGGTGTCGAACTCCCTCGCAGATGGCCCCATTTCAAGAGTGTCTCTGTCGATCGTGCCGCCGCCGAATCCCACATGGCCGTGAGGTGTTCGTAGGCGAGCGGCGCGGTGATGAACGGATTCTCCCAGGAGGCATGGCGCAGGGTCCAGCGCCCCACGATTGTGGAGAACCTGCCCACCTGGAGTCCCAGTCGCCCATCCTCGCGCAGTTGAAGACGCAGCGCGTATTCGTCGATGCGGGCCCGCAGGCCCCTGTCCGACGGGTCGAAGCCCCTGTCGACCCGAACCTGACCGAACGCATAGAGTCTTCGACCGGCCTGTGCGTCGAGGAATACCGAGAGGCGGGGATTGAGAAGATGTTGACGCTGCGATTGAATCAAACCCGGTGCCGGTTGTGAGAAGGCATAGGTCTCAAGGTCGAGAGAACCACTCAGTCTTGCGGCAAGTTGACCCGCTCCGGATTGAATGGAAAGAGCCTGGCTGATCCGGTCAAAGAACTCCTCCTCCGCCGGGGCGGTAGTCGCTGCGAGAAGGGCCAGGAGCAGTGCGCCTCGACGACGTTTCATGCATCAGAAGGGGATGGATGCGGAATATGTGCCATCCGGAAGCGCACTTCAAACTCCGTCCAATCGTCCTTTGATCGCAACAGCGTCAGATCACCGTGGTGCAACCGTGCAAGCTCGCGGGCAAGGTTCAGGCCGAGTCCGTAGCCCGGAATATTCTCACCCATCGATGCCCGGTGAAAGCGTTCAAAGATATGGCGCTGGCCATCGCCGTCGATGGTGTGACCGTTGTTGCCAATGCGGATCCAAATCCCGCCCTCCTGCTCCCGGGCGGAGATGTCGATGCGACCGCCGGGGCGGTTGTATTTTCGGGCGTTGTCGATGAGATTGCCAACGATGAGGGCGATGTACTTCTGCTCTCCCGACACCATCAGGGCAGCGGGGTACCGGGCGGAGATCAGCATGCTGTCCGCGTCCGGCTGGGCGCTGAAGTCGTCGAGCGCCGCATCGAGAATCCTGCTGACGTCCACCGGCCGGAACGTGAGTTCGAGGCGGCCGGCGTCCATGCGGGAGAGCAGGAGAAGGTCCTCTATGACGCTCGAGAGCCGGTAGGTCTGGTGGATGAGGGAGCCGATCTCGTCGGCTGTGTCGGGTGAGAGTTCTCCGTTTGATCGGAGCTGCTCAAGTCCGGCACGCAGGACTGCGACGGGTGTTTTCAACTGATGCGATGCATCGGCGGAAAAGCGCGCGGCGCGCTGAAGTTCAGCGTGCGTGGATTGCAGTTCAGCCTCGGCTCTTTCGCGCTGGAGCCGGTTCAGGTCGGAGTCATCCGCAAGACGCTCGACCGGGAGCGTCAACCGGCGCGACAATGCGTGGCTAATAGCAAGGCCCGCGCCGAGCACGAGACAACCGACGCCGATCACCTGCCAGCGCACGCGCGATTTCTGGGCCGCGAGCGCGGCCAGGGGATAGGCGATGACATCGTATGCCGGCGGGTAGGCGGAAGCGGGGTTGAGTTGCTTCACAAAAATGAGGTGGGGCTCTTCCGCGAGATCCCGTCGTATGCCACTTTCCGGAAAGCCCGCCGGACCGGTGCCGTGCCGGATCGCCTCGGACAGGGCTTCCCGCTGCGATTTCGGGACCGCCGGCATGTGCAGCATGCCGTTCAACCAGATGCCGCGACCAAGGCCTCCCTCGGCAACCTGCGGGACGAGGGCACTCGTTTCGAAACCCAGCACGAGGGCGGCAATGATGTCGCCATTTTCAAAAGAAACGATGGGAGCTGTGATGATCTCCGAGACGGGTGAAAGGTCTCCCGTTGAGGTCCGGCCAAGGTATCCGATTTCCACATTGGGCCGGAGCGGATGGGGAAGCTGCAGAAAGGCCTCCTCCTCCGGCGAGAGCACTCCGGCGCGGTCGGACCGCGCAACCGGGATCAATTTTCCGTTGCGGTCCAGAAACCGGTAGAACTCGGCATGCAGCGAATGGGCGGGACGCTGTGCGCCCGGGGGCCCGCTGTCGCGGTCCATGAGATCTCGAAGTTCGTCCCTCGCGCTTGGATACAGCAGATCCAAGGCGTCATCCTCGATCGCTGCATGGATGCGTGCTCTCCTGACCAGGGTGCGGACACGTTCAAGCAGCGCAGCCTGTCGCAGCTCCTGGGATCGTTGCACACTGGTGAGCTCACCCTGAAATGACTGCTGCAACCGCTCCTCGACGCGACTGGTCAGGGATCGTTCGGCGAGCACGACCGCTATCACCGTCAGGGTGGTGACCACGAGTTTCATCGTGATGAGGACCCGGAGGCGATATCCGGCCTTGCCGAAGCGTGCTCCCGCGGGATCGTTCTTCACGGGAAATCCACAGTCGTGATATTTCCTGCCGTGAGATCGACGACCAGCTCGCGTGTTGTCCGGCTGTCCAGCCAGGCCTTGAGCACGTAGTTCCCCGAAGGAAGTCCTTCGAGGCGGAAACGTCCGGAGGTGTCGGTGACAACGAAATGCGGTGTATCCAGAACCAGGATGAGCGCGCGCATGTGCTCGTGGATGTCGCAGCGCAGGGTGACAAGACCTGGCACATCGAACACCTGCGAAGGGATGGGGCGATCATCCGGCCGGTAGCGGCCGAGGTCAAAGCGTTTGGGCGCCGAGTAGGAAAAGATGTTGTGATAGGTGTCGTCGAGATTTGGAAACTCCACCCTCGTGCCTGCACGCACGGGCAGGATCGCCGGGTGAAAGAGCAGGCCTTTCTGCTCCATGCGTGCGACGGGTTGCGAAGGAGTGGCTGGAAATTTGCCCTCGAGGTAGACAACCGCGACGGGAGGATGCACCGCCAGGACCCCGCCTTGTGCGATGATCTCGTAGCGCTGGCTGATCACTGCAGCCGGCCGCGCCTTGGGCAGCGTCACGCGTCCCTGGATGACGGCCTGTGCCCGCAGCCCGGTGCAGGAGGCAAGCAGGATGCCGATCAACAGGACGGCTCTCATCGGATTGCAGTGCGGGAGATGGTGATGGCAACGCATGACGGGCTGGCCGTTCACGAGGGTGCGGGTGTCTTTGCCGTGGCGTTGCCCTCCATCTGGGCCTCGTGGATCGAGTAGCCGACGCCTCTCATTGTGTGGATCAGCGGGGTCGTGCGTGCATGATCGATCTTTTTCCT
>JAGOJU010000103.1 GCA_017994935.1 Opitutaceae bacterium | reverse complement strand
GACGGTTGCCTCTCCCAGGGGAATGCCGATGTGACGGCAAATCTCCTCGGCGAGAGGGCGATTCGAGTTACCGGAAAAGATCTTCAGACCGGGCCTGTTGCTCATGAGTGCGCGTGTCCGACGTTACCCAACCTCATCCCGCGCGGAAGACTTTTTTGAATCCGTCAGCTGCTCTTCAAGGGTCTTCACGCGTTTGAACAATTCGGGAAGGCGTTGTTTCAGGACATTGATGCGCTGCTCCAGCTGGAAAGACAGGGCCGGAGTACCCCGCAAGAAGCTGCCCGGCTCCGTGTCAGAGGTGACCCCGGCCTGACCCGCAATTTTTGCCCCCTTTCCAATCGTGATGTGCCCTCCGATGCCAGCCTGGCCCCCAAGGACGACATAATCCTCGATGGTGCAGCTGCCCGATAGGCCGACCTGGGCACAAAGAAGACAGTGTTTTCCAATAACCACATTATGACCGACCTGGACGAGATTGTCGATTTTCGTGCCTTCGCCGACTAGCGTACGGCTGAAACGCGCCCTATCCAGCGTCGAGTTGGCTCCAATCTCCACGTCGGAGCTGATTTCCACAAATCCCACCTGCGGAACTTTCTCATGGCGCCCCCGGCTGAAATCATAGCCGAACCCGTCGGATCCAATCACCACGCCAGGATGGAGCCGTACCCGGGCGTGAAGCCTGCATTCGGCCGCCACGATTGACCCGGGCTGCAACCAGCAATCCTCCCCCACCGTGGCCCCGCGCCCGACAAAGACCTGTGCCTGCAGATGGCATCGCTCACCAATCATGACATCGCCCTCAATCACACAGAGGGGACCAATCGTGGCGCTGGTGGCGATCCTTGCGCCATCGGCAATGACGGCACTCGGGTGAATGCCTGGAACCGGTCTGGGCCACAGCATTTGCTCGATTCGCGCGCAGATCAATGAAAGGGCCGTCGAGGGATTCTCCACCCACAGGTACATCTGTCCGGCAGTGGGCTCGCCGGAATAGTCGGGCGGCAGAAGCACCACCGACGCACGACTTTCCGGCACCTGGGACCGGTACTTGTTATTGCCAAGGAACGAAAGATCCCCCGGCCCCGCCGCGGACAGGCCCGCGATGCCGCGAATCGTTTCCGCGGTCGAACCCTTGACTACGCTGGGCTTCGCGATGGCGGCAATCTCATCGGGTGAAAAGAGGACCTGCATGCGCCGAGCGTGAAGACAGGGCGGTCGGTGGCAACTGCGGGCATGCAAAAAAAATCCGCCAGGCGGAAACCTGGCGGGCTGGTTCAAAGGGGATGATGGAAAGGTGCTACTTCTTGGTGCCGGGAAAGGAAACGGAGGGGGCGTCGCCCGGGGCGGCGGCTGGAGCGGCGGCAGCGGAAGCCTCGGCCGGCTTTGGTGTCACCGCAGGACGATCCTTGTTCACCTCCTTGAGAACCTCATCGGTGATGTCATAGGCAGGATCCAGATAGATGAAGTTCGAGATCCCGAAATTGGTGCGCCCTGACTTGTCGATGAGGATGTTGGCGCCCTTCTTCTTGGCGATGTCCGTGGCGATCTTGCTGATCTCCTCGAGGATCTGCTCCTGGAAGAGGTGGAGCCGCTGCTGGAGGTGGCGCTCGACATTGGCGCGGAACTGCTGGACCTCCTGCTGCTTCTTCTGGATCTCCTGCATCTTGTCCTGTGCCTCCTTTTCGGCCTTCGCCTTGGCGTCGTTCGAGGCGACCGGGCTGTTGCGGGTGCTTTCAGCCGTTTCGACAAGCTCCTTGTACTTGTCCACGATGGCCTGGCCTTCCTTTGAAAGCCGCTCCAGTTCAACCTGGGCCTTCTGTTCATCGGCGCGGAGTTTCGCCGTATTGTCTTCGGTCTTGTAGTGACCTTCGAAGATTTTCTGCATGTCAATGACCAGGATCTTCGGTGCAGGCTGGGCATGTCCCAGCAGCGCAATGGAGCCGAAGGCGGCCAGTGATGTGACGAGTCGGAGGACGTAGTTCATAACTTTGTTGTGAGATGGAGGGGGGGATGGAATAGGATCAGAAGCGCGTGCCAAAGGAAAAGTTGAATTGGTTGCCCTTCTTGTTGAAGCGGTCGCCGGTGATCGGAATGCCAAAGTCGAGGCGAAGGGGGGCGCCCGCGACAAAAAGGCCGAGCCCGAAGCCGAAGTTGTCATTGTACCTGCTCGGATTGAAGTCGTACGGATCGTCATTGACGAAGCCGGCGTCGTAGAAAATGGCGAACCTGATCGGGCTCACAATATCGATGGTGTACTCGAGCGAAAAGAAGCCGTAGCTCTGGCCGCCGATCGGTTCTCCCGAGGCGTTTTTCGGACCGACGTCCCTGTACTCGAATCCGCGCAGGTTGTAAGGACCTCCGAGCGTGAAATATTCGAACCGGGGCTTGCCCTTGTCATTGCGTCCAAACGTATCAAGAACTCCAATACGGCCGTAGACCGCGATGACCTGCGACTGCGTGTCGAAGATCGGAAAGAACTGCGAGCCTCGGAACTCCGCCTTGTAGTAATTGAAATCCGATCCGATGGCGTCGGTCGACAGGTCCAGATTCAGCTCCGCGCGATTGCCGCTGGTCGTGTTGACAATCTTGTCGCGCGTGTCGCGCAGCATCTGGAGGCTGACGGTTGAAAGGAAGCTCTTGCCCTCGGGGAAATAGAGCTGGAAGTTCTCCTCGACATTCTTGATCTGAACCTCCTGCGCACTGTAGGCAAGTTTGGCCTCCACCAGTTCGAAGAGCCGTTTGCGCAGGTAGATCTCCCCGCCGGTGCGGATCTCCTCGTAGAACGCGCTGTCGTAGTCGGAGCTTGTCCGGAAGATGCTGAAGCCCATCGCGAGTTCGCGCTCGAACAGCCAGGGCTCCTCGAAAGACATCACCAGTTCGCTCGACTGCGAGCCGAGCTGCATACGAAGCCGGAATTTCTGGCCGTCCCCCTGGAAGAAGCTGCGGCGGTTGAAGAGATCGAAGTTCGACTGCGTGATCTCGGCAAAGATCACCGCCTTTTCAAGTGAGCTGAACCCGGCGCCGAACGTGAGGTTGCCGGTCCGGCCCTCCTTGACCGCAACCTTAAGGTTGCGCCGCGAGGGGATGTTCGAGGTTTCGGGCGTCATGTTCACGTCCTCGAAGAACCGCGTGTTTTCCAGACGCTGCTTCGAGATCTTCATGCGGACCATGTCGAAGACCTCGCCCGGACCAAGCACGAGTTCGCGCAGGATCACGATGCTCTTGGTCTTGGTGTTGCCCTCGATCTTCACCGACTCCACGTAGTACTTCTCGCTCTCCTGAATCTGGTATTCGATGTCGATATTGCCCGTCGCAATGTTCGGTTTGCGATTGAGGCGGACACGCGTGTCGAGATAGCCGTCCCTTCCGTAGAAATCCTCAAGGGAGGTCACATCCTCATCGAGCTTCGACGGATGGAAGACCATGCCGGAGCGCTGGCGAAGGATCAATCTCAGCAATCCGGTCTGATAGAGCTTGTTCCCGCTGAAGCTGATTTCTCCGACGTGGTACTGCTTCCCCTCGGTGACATGCACGGTCACCACCAGCCGGCTGGGTGAAGGGTAGTCGTACTGGATCTTGTCGTTGTCGATTTCAACATCGAGGTACCCCTGCTCCCGGTAGTAGTCCCTGACCTTGTCGAGGTCGTCCTCAAACTGGTCGTCCTTGAACCGGCCCGACCCCGTCAGCCATGAAAACATCCACCACCGCTTCGTCTCCATCTCCTTGCGGAGCTTGCGGGCCTTCACGTTCGCGTTGCCGACAAACTTGATTTCGCCGATACGAACCTTGTTTCCCTCCCGGATCTTGAAGATGATGTTGCCGAATCCGGTGCTGCGGTCCCGCTCGATCGAGTAGTTTACGGAGACCTGGTTGTATCCGGCCTTCTGATAGTACTCCCGGAGCTTCTCCGCATCCTCCTTCACCTGCCGTTCATCGAGGGCAAAGTTGGCCTTGGTCTTGACCTCCTTTTCCAGCCGCCGCGACTTGACCTTCCTGTTGCCATCGAATTTCACGCTGAGAACCCGGAACTTTGGGGTGACTTCAACCACCAGGTTCTTCGTATGGTCCGGGCGCAACTCCTGCTTGATCTCGATGAACTCGAAAAGCCCCGTCCGATACAGCGAGCGGATGTCGCCGTCGATCATCGCGTCGTCAATCGGACCGCCTTCCCGCAGCTGCATGTTGGCGCGCACGACCTGCTCGTTGACGTTGGCGGCACCCACGAACTTGATCGTGATGGTGCCGACGCGCAGCGCCTGCTCTGCCTGCTGTGTCGCCGCCTGGGCGACGGCGTGCCTTGCACCCATCGTAACCAGAGCCATGAACGCGACGAGGCGAACCACCCGGAAGATCGGGTTACTGTGTGTAGTTTTCAAAGCGGGTGATGTCTCGTAGGAACGTAAGCTTCAATTCTCCTACCGGTCCGTTTCGCTGCTTTGCAACGATTAACTCGGCGGAGTCCGCAGCGACCTGGAATTTCTCCTCCACATCCTTCGGCCGCGCGAGCATAAGCACGACGTCGGCATCTTGCTCGATCGATCCTGATTCACGCAGATCAGATAGTCTTGGAGTGCGGTTTTCCTTTTCAGCCGAACGGTTGAGCTGACTGAGAACAATGACAGGCACATCAAGTTCCTTTGCCAGGCCCTTTAATCCGCGGGAAATCTCCGCCACCTGCTGCTCACGAGGCGTCTTCGGGTCCGTCGGGGCAATGAGCTGCAAGTAATCAACAACAATCAACCCCAGCTTGTGACGTGAACTCAGCCGGCGCGCCTTTGCCCGCAATTCCATGATGGTAAGGTGGGAGGAGTCATCGATGAAGATGGGGGCTTTCGTGAACTCATCCGCCGCCTTGACCAGTTCCTGCTGCTCGGCGCCGTTCTTCGAAAGCAGGCCGTCCCGCAACAATTTCATGTTCACCCGCGCCCGGGAACAGAGCATGCGCAGTGCGAGCTGGGAGGATCCCATCTCCAGTGAGAACACCATCACCGTTACCGCTTCGCCCCGCCGCGGCATTGCGGCGGCCTCGGCAAAATTGAGCGCGAGCGACGTCTTGCCCATCGATGGCCGGGCTGCGAGCACGATCATCTCCTGGCGCTGGAATCCAAATGTGAGCTGGTCGAGATCCTTGAACCCGGAGGGAACCCCCGTGAGTTCGCCCTTCTTCATCATCATCTTGGTGATGACGTTCATGGCCTCGCGCGTCGGATCCTTGATGTGCCGGGCACTCTCGGACGTACGGTTCTGGGTGACCGCAAAAAGCTGCTGCTCGATCGTGTCGACAAACTGGTCGATTTCGCCGCTGAACTCGTAGCACTGCTCGATCGTCCCTGTCGACGCACGGATCAATTCCCGCAACAGCGCCTGTTCACGGACCTTCGAGATGAAGTAATTCGCCTGGGCGGTGGTCGGAATACGATTCGTTATCTGCGTGAGGAACGCGTAGCCCCCGATCTCGTCGAGCTGGCGCCCCGCCTTGAGCTCCTCGGCAACCACTGCGATGTCGATCGGCGCCTGCCGGTTGTAGAGCTCGATCAGTTTTTCAAACACCGTCCGATGGGCCGGAACGTGGAATGATGCCGGCATTAGCCGGTTCTCCAGGCACCGGGCCACCACATCCAGTCCGTCCAGGAAACAGCAGGACAGCAGGTACTCTTCCGCCTCGATCGAATGGGGCAGCGTGCGGCCCATCACGCCACCACCCTCGCGGACACCGTCGGCTCCGTTTCCGCCATGGCGCTTGCGTCTCAACGTCCTGCCGGGCGCATCTTCAGCCATTTCGGGGGCCATGGGTTGCCGGAGTGCGGGGATCTTGCCCGAGGGACGGATCGCTATGGGTTCAATTCCGGGAAGCCGTGAAAGGCTCACGGCCTCCCTGTGCTCGGGTCATGGAACTCAACCCTCGGCAACGCGCTGTCTAGTGGGAGGATTCCTTCTCTTTCGTCGACTTGCGCACCGGGCGCTTCTTATCGCGAACCTCGGCGGCGGGCTTTTGCTGTTCGACGGGCTCGATCGGGTTCTCCGACACGACATCGAAAGAGAGGTCGATCGCAACGTCGGCATGCAGCTTGATCTTCACCTCGTGCCTGCCGAGGGCCTTGACCGGCGTGTGCAGGTGGATGCGTTTCTTGTCCAGGGTGATGCCCGCCTCAACAAGTTTCGAATGGATGTCGGTCGATGTGATTGCGCCAAACACCTTGCCGCCTTCACCGGTCTTGACCGCAAACGCGAGCGAGGTCTTCTCGAGCTTGCGCGCGATCTCCTGCGCGCCCGAGAGCTCGGAAGCTTCGCGTTCGGCACGGCGCTTGCGCAGTGCCTCGACGTGTTTCTTGTTGGCGCGGGTCACCGGAACGGCGATCTTGCGCGGGAGGAGGAAGTTGCGGGCATAGCCGGCGCGAACCTTGACTTGGTCACCTTCGCCGCCGAGTCCGTCGACGGGTTGAAGGAGCAGAATTTCATTGTGAGCCATGATGGGTGACGTGTTGAGAGTGGTGCTGGAGTGAGGCGGCGCATGCCCCGGGGCAGCGGCCGCACAGGTGGTCTTGTCAGGTCAGAACGGTACGTCCTCGTCGATCGAGTCAGCCGGGGGCGGAGCGGTTTTTCCCCGAGGTGGAGGCGAGGTGCGCTCGTAGGACGGGGCCGTCTGGTCCGTCTCGTCCGAGCCGCCGCCGGCCTGCGCGCCTTGCGCAGAGCCCGCACCGCGCGGAGCGCCGAGAAACTGGACGTTCTCAAGCACGACCTTGAGACGGCTCCGCTTCTGGCCGCTGGTCTTGTCCTCCCACTGGTCGAGCTTGAGGCGTCCCTCGACCATGCACTGGGAACCTTTTCCAAGGTACTTGGAAACCAGTTCGCCCTGCTTGCCCCACGCCTCGATGTCCACAAACGTGGTTTCATCGCGCGTGGCGCCCGAGTCATCCTTGAACTGCCGGTTGACCGCGATGCCGAACTGACAGATGGCGGTCCCCTTCGGCGTGACCCGGAGTTCGGGGTCCCGTGTCAGGTTTCCGATCAGGAAAACTTTGTTGAGCGAGGCCATGGGAGGGAGCGCGGAAGCCTGCCGCTCAGGCAGATTGCACGAAGGTCCGGTAGACGTTGGCGTTCAGCCGAAGCCGCTCGCGGAGGGCGGTGGGACCGGAGGGAGGAGCCGAGAAGGCCACCTGCACGTAGGTTCCGCCAGTCAGCTTGCGATCCGTGACGCGCACGAACTCGCGGCGTCCGAGATTTTCCACGGCGGTGACTTCGCCCTGGATGGCGGCGATATCCTGTTTCACCCCGTCGATGATCTGGTCGATGGAGTCTTCCTTGCCGCGGTTATCCAGGATGAAGGTCGCGCGGTAGCTGCGTTTGGTCGGGTTCATTTTTATCTCTGCGATTGAGTTGGTTCATCGCGCGGTCCGGACCTTCCCTGATGAGAAGCTCCAGCCCGTCGACGAGGCGGTCGAGTTTTTGTGTAAGAAGTTGACGTTGTTCCAAAGTGAATGATCCGAGCACGAAGTCCTTGATGTCCATCTGGGGCGGCTGTTTGGGCCCGATGCCCATCCTGTAGCGCACAAAACCGTCGCCCAGGTGTTCGAGCAGGCTCGCCACACCATTGTGGCCGCCCGCGCTCCCTGTCACCGAAACCTTCACGGAGCCGAGTTCGAGGGCAGCGTCGTCGTAGGCGACGGTGATCGAGGAGGTCGGCACCTTGTGGAAGCTGGCGAACTGCCGGAGGGGACGTCCGCTGTCGTTCATGAAGCTCTGGGGCTTCACGAGGTGCAGCGTGAGGCCACCCGCATCCCAGCGGGCGGTCTCGACCGCAAACCGGGAATCGGATTTCCAGTGCAGGTGCTGGCGGCGGGCCAGGGCATCGAGCACGATCCACCCGAGGTTGTGGCGGGTCCCGTCATATTCGCGGCCCGGATTTCCCAGACCGGCGACGAGCGCGATGGACATGACTCAAAGAACACTCGGTCTCCGGCGGCCATGGTTGCCAAGGCCGCCGTATCCGAAAAAGAATTACTTCTTCGCGGGAGCGGCGGGCTTGGCGCCGGCGGCTGGGGCCGGAGCCTTTGCACCGGCGGCGGCGGGTTTGGCACCCGCGGCTGGGGCGGCAGCACCCGCGGCGGCGGGCGCGCCAGCGGCTCCGGCGGCAGGAGCGGCAGCACCTGCGGCAGCGGGAGCAGCGGCGGCTCCTGCAGCAGCGACCGGAGCCGCGGCTTCCGCAGAGACAACCTCGGCGACCGGCTCGACGCAGGACACAACGGGCTGCCCCTTCGGATCGAGAAACTTGACTCCCGCAACGGGCTTGAGTTCGCCGACCTTGACCGTCTCACCCACCTTGAGCTCCGTCACATCGATCGAAATCGATTCAGGCAGATCCTTGGCGAGGCAACGGATGCGAAGCTGAAGGGTGGCGATTTCCAGAACGCCGCTCTGGTTCTTGACGCCAAAAGATTCACCCACCGTGGTGACCGGCACGCGGATTTCGAAGGCCTCATCCTCCCTCACTTCATGAAGATCCACATGCACGTAACGATCAGTGATGGGATCCCGCTGGACTTCCTGAAGGAAGGAAAGTGCCTTCCCCGGCTTGTCCGCGCGCGCCAGTTCGATGACCAAGGCACGACCCGCCACCGATTTCAGCAGGCGGGTGAACTCCGGACCGTCGAGCGCAAGCATCTCAGGTTTGGTATGCTTCCCGTAAAGGATTGCGGGAACGCGATTTACTTTGCGCAACCGGCGCGAGGCGCTCCGCCCGGACTGGGCGCGAGGCGCGACATTGAGGACAAGATTTTGCTTCATGATATTCGGTCCACCTGGTCGCTCCGGAATGGAGGCAGGCGTAATGGAAAAGTTGGCGAGGCAATCGCTTTCCCCGCGGAAAATCAATCAAAACTTTGGGTAGAGTGACTTTTGATCAAATGGAGCGTTGACAAGGCAAATTCTGGCGCATGTCTTGCCCGTCCCAATTGGGAGTCAGTTCAGTTTGCCCGGTAGCTCAGTGGCAGAGCAGGTGACTGTTAATCACTTGGTCGTAGGTTCGATCCCTACCCGGGCAGCCATTTT
>JAGOJU010000037.1 GCA_017994935.1 Opitutaceae bacterium | reverse complement strand
CATCCGGGTTTCGACGATAGATCGCCGTCGGATCGGACAGCACGCCCTCGCCGCTGTCATCGGTCAGTTCGTAACGCGCACCCGCCACCGGCCATAGCCTGTTGGAAAGAAGGCGGGTGTCGGCCCGCAGGTAAAGGGAGCTTACGCGCTCCACGATCAGCTGCGAGTTGTTGGCCTCGGTGGCAATCGAGCCGCTCGCACCCGTCTGGTTCAGCGAAAAATAGTTCGGCTTGCTGACAAAGAGATCATGCAGTGCGTAAACATCCGGCCATTGCACGACCGGCAGTCCAAATGGGGAGGCAGTGCCCAACCAGGTCTTGTCCACATAGGCGCCCGCGGTGTCGTCGGCGGAATTGGCGAGACCATCGGCCCCGACGAATGTCCACGTGCGCTGGGGGTAACGGATGTCGCGACGGTTCTCGCGCACGTCGAAACCCGCCTTGAACGTCAACGGGACCTTGCCGTCAAAACCCCGTGTGACGTTTGCCCGCGCACTGCGGATCGTGTCGACTGCATCGTTCTGGCTCGAACGCGCAGTGCGGATCCGGTAGTTTGCGAGCGAGAAGGGAGCGCCACTATTGGTGACGGTGCCGGGCCGTACTGCGTTGATCTCGTCAAAGCGGATCGTCTGGGAAGCCTGCGTAAGTTGGACGTTCTCCCAGAAGCCGTCGCCGATGTCGCGGTAATGGTTTTCCGAGCGGGAATACGCAGCACCCGCCTCAAACTGCCAGACTCGCCCATTGTGGCGCCAGGTCAGCGTCGGCATGATGGTGTTCCCGTACTTGTGACGGTAATTGGTGCCAATCGTATTCGTCCCCACATTCGTGCGCCCCTGGGTGAAGGTTGCCCCCCAAGTCGGAGTGCTGCCCACATCCCATTGGATGTTGGATCCGCCGAAATTTGCGTCGTAATTGTTGTACTGGATGCCCAACGAGAGCACGTCTGTCGGCGCGAACCGCCAGTCAATCGTCGAGCCAATCGAGTACCGGCGGGTGAATTTTGGGGCGTCCTGCACAAGCCAGCGCGCGAGGTAGGGATTGTCCGGCGGCACGTTGGCGACCGACAATCCCGCACTTGCCCACTGCCGCTGCGAGCGGAACTGAGGGTTGAACTGCTCCGAATAGAGGCCATTGACTGCAAAACCAAAATTCTTGCTCACCGGACGAATGTACGTGAAGTCCATGCCCGGTGTGACCTTGCGCGTGGGCTCCCTCTTGGGACCGGGAGTCTTATTCAGTGAGAACTGGGTACTGTTGACGCTGGTATAGGCACGGTAGTTGAAGACGGGGCGCGAACGCTCAAATGCGCTGCGGCTCACGAGATTGATGGCTCCGCCGAGTGCGTCCGCAGGGCTGTCGGGCGTGGGCACTTTCGTGATTTCCACGCGAGAGATGTTGTTGATCGAGACCTGCTCGAGTTCGAAGACACGCGTGGCGGAGGAAGATGCCGCGCTGGCCATGCGATTGCCATCGACCGACACGGGCGTGGTGCTCGACGGAAGACCCCGCACGGAAATCGTCCGGGCATCGGCCGCATTGTAGTCAACTGTGACACCCGGCAGCCATTTCGCGAATTCGCCGACATTTCCCTCTGTCACGGCTCCGAATTCGTCCGTGGAAACGACATTCTTCAAATTTGGTGAATAGCGCTGCTCGTTGATGGCGATCGTCCTGCCGTCGGTCTCGCGGGTGTCGGTCACGGTGAACTTGTCAAGGGTCACCACCTCGCCGGGCTGACCGGCACCGAACGCCACGTCCCTGCGGACCACCTCGCCGGATTTCACTTCGACCTCGACCGTTTGCGTGGGCATGCCCGTGTAGATGACCTGTACCGTCGTCATGCCTACCGGCACATTGGCGATGCGATATTCACCGTAGCTGTTTGTCAGGGTCTCCGTTTGTCCGGCGACAACCACGCGCGCGTTCATGAGATAGTCGCCCGTCACCGCGTTCAGCACACGGCCTTCAATAATTCCTCCTCCGGGTGCAGCGGAGGCCAGAGTGGAAAGCATCAGGCCAAAGGCGGCCACAAGACGAATCAGTCGACAAACAAATGGTGCGGTGTGTCGCTCGACACAGGGGTTCATGCTATTCATAGCCTTTTAGACGGGGGTTGAAGGATCCGGCTGCACGCAACCTTTGCAGGTTGAAGGGAAACGGCCGGGGAAGATTGATGCGACAAAGCAATGGACACCGTCCTCGTGGCCGGCAAAGCCCGCCTAGGTTGACGGTAACCTATCGCTCGGGCGAAAGGCAATTCGCCGGCTGCTTCAGGCTGATTGTCCGGCACCAGCCCGACGGGTCCGCTTGCGCGAGGTTCGCACCGCAGGCAGGGAGTCTCCTGGAACCCAGCGACTCTCCACCATCTCGACGCGGGCCTGCGTGGGCAGTCCGAAATCGCGGTTCACAATGCGGCCCGCCAGCAATTCGACAGCCCAGGCCCCCATGAGCTGCTGATTCTCCTCCATCCCGGCAAAACCCGTGCCACGCACGATCTGTGAAACCACAGCCACCCCAGGCTTGCCAGGCATACTCAAACCGAGCTGTCGGATCGCCGCCTTGAATGGCTCGATCATTGAATAGTGATGGTCAAAAATCACGACATCCGGACTGTGACGCTGCAGCCACGTGCCAAGCAGATCCACGTCAACCTGGTCGATCCGCAGAATTGGGACTCTCTCGGCTGATGCCATCATCTGCTCGCACCAGCCGAGATAGGCGCTCGCGTTTGCGTGCCGATTGCGTTGGTCCTCATAGAATCCCAACACCAGCCCAGGGCGCCGATAGCCGCGCCTATGGACACGATCCAGTGCGTTCCATGTGTCCGAATATCCATCACTGATCACACGATGCATCGGAACTCCGATGCTCAGGCCCTGGGTCACAATCGCAAAGCCTTCGAGCTCCGATGGAAACCGCGCGCCGAACTCCGGGCTTCCAAAGCAAAGCAACCCGTCGATACCACGCGCCTCAAGAATCTCACGGGCACGCCGGAAAGACATACCCGGCGCTTTGAGCCACAGCGGATCAAGCCGGTACCCAAGCTCCTCCGCTCGCTTGGCCATTCCACCATACATTCTTGAGAGGTGCAACGACTGCTCCCAGGGCCGCTCGGTGTCATAAAGGGAGATGACCCCAAAGCAGGCCTGGAATCTCCCGGTCTTGCTCTGGCTCACATGCGTCATGAGCTCCCTGATCTTTGCATTGGGACGATACCCCATGCTTCGCGCAATCTTCCGGATGCGAGCCTTCACGGCCGGGGAGATCTTCGGACTGTCCCGCAAGGCCATCGAGACGGCGGCATGCGACACTTTCGCGATGCTGGCAATTCGACGAACACTCATGAAATTGGGATGGACTGCTTCAATCCCAACCGTGTCGTTGAATCCATCTTGCCGCAAGGCGGGAGTTCATCCCGCACCGCGTTCACAACCGTATCAATGGTTCCCCTACAGTTGCTCAACGCGGGCAACCGGGCTCGGAGTTTCATCGCACTTCAGGAGGTTGTCACTTTTCGCATTCCCTCCGCAGCGGCATATGTCAGATTTTGCCCTGCGGCCCCTTCCTTCGTTTTCTCACTCTCCTCACAATGTCCCCACCCCTTCCCCTCCAGGACAAGGTCATCCTCCTTACCGGAGGATCGACTGGAATTGGCTTTGAGTGCGCAAAGGCCTATGCCGCCTCCGGCGCACACGTGGTCATCCTTGCACCCGTACGGGAGGAGTCCGAAGCCGCAGCAGCCCGGCTCACAGGCGATCATCTCGGGTTGGCGTGTGATGTCTCGGTTGAATCCGATGTGAGAAACTCCGTTGGGCGCATCCTCGCGCTATTCGGCCGGATCGACGCCGTGCACAACAATGCCGGCATTGCCACACCGTCCAAACCGCTCCACGAGACAAGCGACGCCGAATGGGGCCGGCTTTTTGATGTCAACCTCAAGGGCGTGCTCTACACCACACGTCACGCCTTCAACTCCCTGCGTGCAAGCAGGGGGTGCATTCTCAATACGTCGTCCATGGTCGGCGTCATCGGACAGGAACTTCATGCGGCCTACACGGCCACCAAGGGTGGCATGAATGCGCTCACGAAGTCGATGGCGCTCGACTACGCACCCGTCGGCATCCGCGTCAACGCCGTCTGCCCGGCCGGCGTCTGGACTCCCATGCTGCGCCAGTGGTCACAAGAACAGCCCGACCCGCAGGCCATGGCGCGATACCTCGATGAGATCCACCCGCTGGGGTTTTGCCCGGAGGGCGACGTCGTTGCGGACGCCTGCGTCTTCCTGCTCTCCGAAAAGGCCCGCTTCATCACAGGCCACATCATGCACGTGAGTGGCGGCGCTGAACTCGGATACCGGCGCCATTCTCCGGAAACGTGAACTCCATGCCCGACCTGGAACTCCTACCGTCCGTGTCTGCGGTCCGCCGCGAACGACTCCTGGAATCATGATCGTCACCTGCTCCACGCACGACGCGCGCTTCGATATTGGCACCCAGGCCGGTTCGGATGCCGTTCACAAGAACCCGCGCTACTCCTACGCGGTGACGCTCCTGCGGGACACCCACGGTCGCGAAGGATCCGGGCTGGCGTTCACGCTCGGTGCCGGCAACGACCTTGTCTGTCGCGTGGCAGAACTCCTTGCCGGAAAACTTGTCGGGCGGGAGATCGAGGACGTGATGGCGGACTTCGGGGCCGTTCAAAGGCAAATGTCCGACGATCCACAATTGCGCTGGCTCGGACCCCACAAGGGTGTCGTCCATCTCGCTCTCGCATCCGTGACAAACGCCTGCTGGGACCTTTGGGCGAAGACCCGGGGGCTGCCGCTGTGGCGTCTGCTGCTCGACCTCACGACCTCTCAGCTCCTTGCGACGCTCGATCTCTCCTACCTTGAGGACGCATTGTCCACCGGGCAGGCACGTGGCATCCTCGAGTCGGAGACACCAGGACGCGAGGCGCGGATGTGCATTCTGAAAACCGGTTACCCCGGTTACGACACCTCGATCGGCTGGTTCAACTACTCCGATGCGCAGGTCGCGGAGAACGTCCGGAGGTCTGTCGCTGCCGGTTTCACGGCCATGAAACTCAAGGTCGGCTCGCCTGACATGAGCACCGACCTGCGCCGCGTTGCGCTTGTACGTTCCGAGGCCGGCGCGTCAGCCACCCTGATGGCGGATTGCAATCAGCAGTGGAGCGTGGCGCGGGCTCTTGAGTTTGGCGAACGCACACGCGGCCTGAATCTCTATTGGATCGAGGAGCCCACGCACCCCGACGACATTTGCGGTCACGCAACCCTTGCCCGCGCCTATGCCCCCCACACCAGGGTGGCCGCCGGGGAACACATTCCGAACCGGGTCGTCTTCAAGAATTATTTCCAGTCGTACGCGCTCGGCTTCTGCCAGGTGGATGCGGTCCGCGTTGCAGGCATCAGTGAATTCATCGCCGTCTCCCTTCTCGCCAGGCAATTCCGCACACCCGTCGTCCCACACGTCGGCGACATGGGGCAGATCCATCAGCACATTGTCATCTTCAATCATATCGCACTCGGACATGACGCGATCCTCCTCGAACACATCCCTCACCTGAGCCGACACTTCAAGCACCCGTGCGTCGTAAAGGCTGGCGTCTATCGGATCCCCGAGGAGCCCGGCATGAGCGCCGACCTGCTGCCGGATTGATCGGCACAGCGATGGATCATCCAACGTTGCCGCCCGGGGCGGCCTCCGCCGGCGGCCAGGTCACTCCGGACATCTCCTTTGGCAGTTGCGTGGGGTCGGTGGGATAGATCAGCGACAGGTCCATTTTCGATTTGGAACCCTGAAGGAACTCCAATTCCTCCGGAGCGCCGAAAATCAGCCACAGCACGTCCTCTTCCGTATCGTTGAAAACCTGCCGCAACTGCTCGGGACTCACCCAAACACCCCCGTAACGCTGCACCGTGAGGGTCTCATCGCCCACACGCATACGACCCGTTCCTTCCAGCACGAAATAGAACTCTTCGGCGCGTATGTGACGATGAAGCGTGTTCGCACTCTTCGGCGGCAGGCGCCAAAGCCTCGCTCCCATCTTCTCGCTGCCGGTGCGCTCGAGATAGTCCGCATTCGGGATCTTCATCAGATTCGACGGCCGCCAATGAAGGTCGCCGGGATTGATGAGGTGATAGCCATTGCTGGTTTTCATGCTGACAACTCCCTAATGCAACCCACCGCCCCGGCGCAATCGGAGACAATCGTTATGGAATCTCCGGCCGCGGGCATGTGCCCTTGAGTCTGCCTTCCTCCTGCCTTTCCCCCCAGGTGCCAGATCATGCGAATGCGACAAACAGTGTCGCCGGAAACGAAAGTTGCGGGTATTCTCACTTCTCCGGTGTAGGATCCTGGTCCGCTACCGACTCAATCGCATGAACTCGCACGCTCACTCGCACAACGACCACCAGACACCGGGAGGCGCTTCAAAGCAATCCAGCCAGCATTCCGCGCCTCCCGATCCGAAGTCCTGGTCGTGCTGTCACTCCGTTGACGGTGGCGAGGCGCATCACCACGGACACGACCACTCCTGTCATCATGACATGAACGTGGTGCCTTCCGCCGCAGCGAAATACTTCTGTCCCATGTGCCCGGGGGTGGAATCGGACACACCGGGGGATTGTCCGACTTGCGGCATGGCCCTGGAACGAAATCCCTCCTATGTCAGCCCCGCCAGGACCGTCTACACCTGTCCCATGCATCCCGAGGTAAGGCAGGATGAGCCGGGCGACTGCCCGAAGTGCGGCATGCCCCTCGAGCCGATGCGGATCTCGGACGATGATTCCGACGACGATGCCGAATTGACGCTGCTCCTGCGCAAACTCTGGATCGGCGCAGCCCTGGCGTTGCCGGTGTTCGTCTCCGCCATGGCCATGATGCTGCCCGGTCTTTCATCAGGCGGGGAAATGCCCGCCTGGCGCCGTTGGGGGGAATTCATCCTCGCGACGCCTGTCATCTTCTGGACGGGAGATTTCATCTGGCGAAGGGCATGGAATTCCATCCGCCACCGCAGTGCCAACATGTACACGCTCCTCGGGCTCGGCATCGGCACCGCCTATGCCTTCAGCATCGCCGCACTCCTCGCCCCCGGCTTTTTCCCCCACGAAATGCAGCACGGCAATCAGGCGGGACTCTACTTCGAATCCGCGGCCATCATCACCGTGCTCGCGGTGTTCGGCGAGTACCTGCAGGAGCGCGCCCGCCGCCGCACGGGTCGCGCCGTCCGCGCCCTGCTGGACCTCGCGCCCCGCACCGCGCACCGCGTGCGTAACGACCGCGAGGAGGATGTGCCTCTCGAAATGATCCAGGTCGGCGACCTGCTCCGCGTGCGTCCAGGCGAGAAGGTTCCGCTCGACGGGGTGATCATCGAGGGGGCCAGCAACATCGATGAATCCATGCTCACCGGCGAACCGATCCCCGCGGAAAAGGGGGAGGGCGATCGCGTCATCGGCGCCACGGTCAACCAGACCGGTGGCTTTGTCATGCGCGCGGAAAAGATCGGCGGCGACACCCTGCTCGCCCAGATCGTGCAACTCGTCGCGCAGGCACAGCGCAGTCGCGCACCCATTCAGGCACTCGCCGACCGCGTTTCGTCCTATTTTGTGCCGGCTGTCATCACCGTCGCCGCGATCACCTTTGCTGCATGGATGATCTGGGGACCCGGCCCCAATCTGTCCTATGCGATCACAAATGCCGTTGCCGTTCTCATCATCGCCTGTCCCTGTGCGCTCGGCCTGGCCACGCCGATGTCCATCATGGTCGGAATCGGACGCGGGGCACAGTTCGGCATCCTGATCCGCGACGCCGCCGCGCTCCAGCGCGCCGAGAAGGTCACCCACCTTGTCACGGACAAGACCGGCACTCTCACGGAGGGGAAACCCGTCCTCTCCGGGCTCCATGCGGATCCCGCCATCGGCGAGGAAAGGCTCCTCTCATGGGCCGCCGCCCTTGAAGCCGGAAGCGAACACCCGCTCGCACGCGCCGTCGTCACCGCCGCCGACAAACGTTCCCTCACCAGGCCCGCCGTCGATGGATTCGCCTCGGTCACCGGTGCCGGAGTGACAGGCCGCATTGACGGACAACTCGTTCGCGCCGGAAAACGCGCATGGCTCGAAAAGGAGGGGGTGGCCATCAAGTCCGAATTCGATGCGGCAGCCGAACGCCTGCTTTCCCAGGGAGGCACCGTGATATGGTTTTCCATCGGACAGGACGTCGCCGGCGTGCTCGCCCTCACAGACAGGATCAAACCCACCACCGCAGATGCGATCTCCAGGCTGCACCAGATGGGACTGAAGGTCGTCATGCTCACCGGTGACCATGCAGCCACCGCCGCAGCGGTCGCCGGGATCCTGGGCATCGATGATGTGCGCGCGCACCTCACTCCGGAGGACAAGCTCCGCATCATCGAGGAACACCGGCAAAAGGGTGCCGTGGTCGCAATGGCCGGAGATGGCATCAACGACGCGCCGGCCCTGGCGGCCGCCGATGTAGGCATCGCGATGGGCACCGGAACGGATGTCGCCATCGAAAGCGCCAACATCACGCTCGTCAAAGGGGACCTGCGAGGCATCGCAAGTGCCCTCGGGCTCAGCCGCGCCACGATGAAGAACATCCGGCAGAACCTGTTCTTCGCGTTTGTCTATAACGCAGCCGGCATACCGCTTGCCGCGGGAGTCCTCTACCCTCTCACAGGCTGGCTCCTGAGTCCGATGTTTGCAGGAGCGGCAATGGCACTCAGCAGCGTATCCGTCATCTCAAACGCGCTGCGCCTGAGACGCGCGCAGCCATGAGACTTCGTGCCAATGCCTCCGATGCTCCGCGCCCTCGCGTCAGGGAATCCACCCGCCGTTTTCCGCAAACGGTTCACTCCGCCGGTTGGACAGCCTGTGCGTTGAAAAATTTTCGAGGGTTGGGATTGACCCCGGGTGTAGGGTCCTGAGACGACCATGAGCTCCCTTAACGACGACGATCATCTGCGCCAATTGCTCCGCCAGGGTTGGCCGGCATCGGCGTCGCCCTCGGCGCAATTCCGAGCCGCGGTCTGGGAGCGGATCGATGCCGCAAAACGAAAGCCGGCGACCTGGCCGGCATGGCTCAGGCTCCATGTGCCGGGCGTATCCGCCGCGGGCTTGGCGGTCATACTGGTTGCCGGCATTGGCGGAAGCCTGATGGCCCGTCATCAGACGGCCCGGATGCGCGAGGCACAGATCCAGCGCTACGTGGCCAGCATCGATCCTCATCAGAAGGTGAAAACGATGCCGGCGCCATGAAGTACGGTTGGCTCACCGCCGGTGTGATCGGCCTCGTGGCGCTCGCGGCAGGCTGCATCTCCTACTTCTGTTTCCTTCGGCCCACGGCGACGGGAACGGGTGACGATTCGCTTGTCTGGCTGCGAACCGAGTTCAAGCTGTCCGACAACACGTTCACGCGCGTGAAGGCCATGCATGATTCGTACGAAGGAGTCTGTGCCGCCCACTGCGAGGCCATCGCCGATTCGCGGCGGGCCCTGCAGCGCCTGCGCAGCACGGGCGCCTCCCAGGCGGACATTGAGGCCGCCATGGAGCAGGTTTCCAAGGTCGATGCGGAGTGCAAGGCCAGCACTGAGAAACATGTGGAGGCCATCGCTGCGGTGATCGGAGGCAGTGAAGGCGAGCGTTACCTGTCCATCGTCCTGCCCCGCATCGCGACGTTCGATCATTCCGCGCCTGCCACGCTCGACCTGAAGCAGCATCACTCCGCGCATGACATCCCCGGCCGAAAGTGATGCCGGGAAGGATTCGGATGAGACGCTGATGGAGGCCTTGCAGCAAGGGGACGACCACGCCCTCGCAGCCCTCATGAAGCGCTGGGAAGTCGGCGTTAAGAGCTTTCTCCTGAGACTTGGTGTGCCGCCTGCCGACGTAGGGGACCTGGCCCAGGAGTCATTCGTCCGCCTCTATCAGAAGCGTGCGAACTACCGCATGGGCGCGGCCTTCAAGCCGTGGCTGCTGACCATCACCGCCAATCTCGGACGCAACCGCCTGCGCTGGAAAACCCGCCGTCGGGAGGACAGCATGGAGGAACTCCATGTCACCACGCCCGGTGGATTTGAACCCACCGATCCCTCCGCCCGCCCCGCGTCGGAGCTGGCCGAAACCGCGAACCTCATACGAGACGTGCGCGCCGCCGTGAATGCCCTCCCCGAGAAGCTGCGCCAGGCGGTGCTATGCGTGGAGATCGAAGACCTCAGCTACCAGGAGGCCGCCCAAGTGATGCGCTGCTCCCCCAAAGCCGTGGAAACCCGCCTGTACCGCGCAAGGCAATTGCTGCGTTCAAGAATCCAATACCCCCGCGCCTAACTTGTTTTCGAAGCACAGCCGTCTCACAGGAATTCAGGCAAAAGGAGAGAGCCGACCTGTCCAATTTTCGGGGTCCACCTCAACGTGCGCCAGTCACTGGGCCTCACCAACAAGATCAACAAAGGTCTCAAGCAGACGCTTAGCGGCGATACGTCCCACTTCTTTTTTCTCTATCACAATGGTATCACGGCCATCTGCGATAAGCTGACCCTGGACCCGGCCACCCACGCCTTGCACGTCGAAGGCCTGAGTGTGGTCAACGGCTGCCAGTCGATTAACACCATCATCTCGTGCTCCGAGAAAGTGAAGCAGGCGAACGACTCTTAGGTCCTGTTTCGCTTCTACGAATCCCCAAGCCGACATCGCGGACAAGATCAGCATCTACACCAATTCGCAAAGCGCGGTGAAGCCGCGCGACCTGCGTAGCAACGACAAGCGAGTGAGCGCGCTAAAGCGGTCGTATGAGAATGCCTACGGTGTGGGTGGGAGCACCTTGAAGTCGCGCAGGCTGCGGGTCGGGGGCGCGTCGGGTCGGATGAGCGCTGCCTCGAGGGTGTAGGCCCCGGGGTCACCCGGGGCCTTGAAGGAAAAGCTGAGCCGGCGTTCTCCGAAGGGATTGATGACGCAGTCCTGCGCCTCCTCGGAAATCACCTCCAAACCTCGCAGGAGCCGCAACCGCAACTGTCCGGTCCAGGTTTTTTCGAGATCATTGATCGCGATGACCGGCATCTCAGAGCCATGGCCCGCAGCGAGCGAGTCGGCCCAGAAATCCAACATGAGCCCGACAGGAGCAAAGGCCTCCTTCACGTATTCGGCGAAGTGCGGCTCATAACGAAGCCCCTGCAGATCGATCCAGTCATCGCTCGTGGATCCCCCAAGGGGACGCGGCTGGCTGCCGTCCCTCGAATACCCCAGACTGCAGAAGTGCATGACTCCGGCCACCTGTCGATGACAGCGCCAGAATTCAGTGAGCGCGGCGACATATCGCGCGTGAAGATGCCGGCGCTGCTCAACGGTCGAATCCGGACCGAGGAGGGACAGGTAGACGGGCGCGGTCAGATTCGTGGGCGATGCATCACGATTCAGCCAGAGCCAGTCGTATTCGTTGATGATGATCGGATTTGGCAGGTCCACCTGCGCGGGTCGTACTCTCGGACGCAGCGACGCCTGCGCGATTTCCGAAAGGTGAAACGGTTTGCCGGGCACGGGTTTTCCGGAATTGAAGATGCGACTGAAAAAATAGGGGTGGGATTCAACGGTGTCGGTGGGCCTGCCTGGCATGCCCCAGCCGTTGTCCCATGGCCGCTCGGACAAGTCGAGGTGGCGCACCGCATCGCGGGCCTTTCCGGTCTCCGGCGTGTTGCTTTCATTCTGTGCATCCCAGATGACCACACTGGGATGATTCCAGCGCTCACGCATCCAAGCTGAGTATTCGGGAATGAGGGCTTCCGCGGTGAGGTCTTCCGGGCATTTGTTTGATTTTCCGTTGAGCACCCACACGGGAAATTCGTCCTGGATCAGGATGCCCTCCTCGTCCGCGATGTCATACCAGAACTCGGGCGGGAACCCGATGCAGTAACGAAGGGAATTCCAGTTCATCGCCTTCATCTGCCGATGCAGCTTCCGCACCCAAGCCTCGTCCCATGGCAGGCCGCCGCGGTCGGCATCCTCGAAAAAGCGATAGAGGGTGATATTGCTGCCGCGAAGGAAGCAGGGCTTTCCGTTGAGAATCGGCAGCCTGGAGACCGGATCGAAATGAAAGTTGCGAAGGCCGAAACGCACGCGTGCTGCATCCCCGCCGGTCTCCAGCTGCAGCTCATAGAGGAACGGATCCTCCGGCGACCAGAGTCTCGCCTCCGCCAGCGAAATCTCGAAATCAACGGTCCTTTCCTCGCCTGCCCCCAGTTGGATGGGGATCGTCCTCTTTCCGGCGGAAGCGCGTGACCCCGCCGCAAGCACTCCGGCGCGCAGCGCAAACTGCGACGGGTTCCTGCCTCCGACAAGTTCGGCAACGACACGCACGGACTTTGTCTCAACCTTGGGAACCGTTTGAACGTTCCTGAGAAACGGCGCCCCGGTCAGGATGATTTCGACGGAATCGTAGATTCCAGGCTTGAAGAGGTATTTCTCGAAATCCCATCCGGTCGGCTGACTCGAAGGCAGCGCCTCACGGTTCGCGCCGATGCGGATCAGGATGTCGTTTTCGCCTTCGCGGAGATGGTGGCGCACGTCGAACTCAGCCGGTGTGAAGCAGGGCAGATGTTCGCCGGCGAGTTCGCCGTTGATCCAGACCCAGGCGCCGTAGCGGGCCTTGCGCAGCTTGAGAATGGCGATCTCCGGGATCGCCCGGTCGATCCGAAAGCTGCGTCGATACCAGAAAGCTTCGCGCTGCGTGCTGACTTTGCCCACTTCCGTGAAGGCAGGAGAAGCCATGTCAGCGAGCCCAGGCACCGGGATCGAATGTGTGAAATCAGCCGGCGGTGCATCCATGCCACCCTGCCCGATCTGCCAGGTGCCGTTGAGGGGGATCGAGTGACGCGGGCCAAGGGGTCTGAGCGCGGATGCCTGGACCATCTGGAAGCCGGCGACGAAAACGAGGAGGAAAGAGAGCGCGACGCGCACTTGGTGGAAAGAGTTAGAGGTCATGGCAGGAGTACATCGAAAGAAAAACGTCGAACGGAACGCGACATTTGAGAGGCAGAGTGCGACCTCATTCGCCGTGAGCGGCCCGCTTGAAATCGTCCTCGTAGCGGGTGATGTCCGCCTGCTGCCAGTTGCCGAAGGCGACCTCCAGAACACGCACGGGGCGCCCGCCGGGATTGCAGGCGAGGCGGTGCTTTTCAGTGGCGGGAATCCAGATCTCGTCGCCCGCACGATGCTCACGTGTGGTCTCGCCCACCTGCACCACCGCACCGTCGTCGAGCACTATCCACAACTCGGCCCTGCCGGTGTGCGACTGCAGGCTGAGGCGCTGGCCGGGCAGCACGGTCATCAGGCTCACGGTACAATCACGATTGAAGGCGTATTGCTTGAACGAGCCCCAGGGTCGTTCAACGAAGGCGACGGGAGGTTTTTCTGCCGGGATTGGTTTGATGGCGTATTGGCTCATGGAATAAGGGATTTGCCAGCGTAATGTCAGCGTTCGTACAGCACAAACTGCTCTGCTCCGCCGATCGTGCGGGCGCCGTCCCGGAGGATTTGCCACTGACGCGCATCGAATCCGATATGAAGCGCACCCCCGCCGCCTGGACGGGCGAGTTGCGGGTAGATGCCGCCCAGCATCACATCCTCCACATGATCGAGTCGGAACAGCGCCCATCCGGGACGCAGAGAGGCATTTCCGCTGTAACCGATGATTCGCACATGGCGACTGTCCTTCAACGCCAGCAACCCGTAACAGCTCTCGGCCTTCATCGAAAAGATATCCACGTTCTCGACATCCGCCATCTCGACCATCACCTCGCCCCGCGCATGTTGCGGCTGCAGGTGATAAAAACACAGCGGCTCGCGTGTGCCGCGCACCATCAGGTGCCGGTAGTCGGGCCCCTGGCCCCACCATCCCAGCAGGGTTTGCGTATACCACCGGCCTCCGCCGTTCCCCTCGATGACGATCATCGGCTGGCCGATGACCGGGGCATTCGGATGCCATGCCGTGCGGATCGGATAGAGGTTTCGGACAACGGACTCCCGTCCAGCCCGCCAGCGGAGAGCGTAGACACAGGGATTCAGCACCGGCAGTTCGAGCTTCATCATTTCCAACCGGGTGCTGGCGCGTGGATCATCCACGGTCTCCACCAGAGGCTGCGGGACGTCTGGATTGGCAAACGCGGCGGCACCCGGAAGCGGTGCAAGAACGCTCACCAGATTTGTCACTCCGAACAACCGTGTCGTGGACCTGAGTCGCAGCGGCTGCGAAATGCGATACACGCCCTTCGGCAAAAAAACCGCATCGGTGGCGTCGATCGCCGCCTGGATCGCACGCGTGTCGTCATGGCGGTCGTCGCCCGCGGCATTCCATGGGGCGGCACGCACGTTGGCGACACCTTTGCCGAACCAGTCGGGGGGAGCCGGGAACCGATGCCGCTGCCGCCAGCCGTTGGGTGGCGGAGCGGGTGGTCCCAGCCGCGTAAAAGGTTCGGTCTGCACGCCGCCGTTGATCCAGAGTGGGTCCCGATGGCTCGCACCACCGAGGAATTTCGGAAGGGTCGCATTGCCGCCCGCGGCGTAGCGTTGCACGTGCGTCCAGCCATCGCCTCTCCCCGGAAGAGGTGGCTGCCCGGCCACGACCGCTGCCACCGCGGCATTCTCGAACCAGACATTTTCGAGCAGCAAGGAACGCTCCGACTCCACGGCCGGACCCGATCCAGCCCGACGGATGACGGTGCCGATAAGATTGATCGGTCCCTCCCATTGGCCGGCCATGCCCGCTTCAGCACGCACGGGCGCACCGGAGATTTCAGCTCCGACAACCGTGAGCGGTCCGCGTCCACGGTAATAGATCGCCGCTTCGGATTGACCGCTGAGCGTGAGGTCGCTCACCAGTGGAGAAGGCTGGCTCCCGGGCAGGTAGAGTCCGAAACGGCCGCCCTGCACTCGGATGCCATGCATGGCGCCGCCCGAACCCGGGGCGTGCCGGATGCCTGCGAAGGCGCCTGCCGCCTGAATGGAGACATCCTCGATGGTGGATCCCTCCGCTCCACGATGATCGATCGCAACCGCGCCCGAGTTGCCAGTTCCGAGGTCAAAATCGACGCTGATGATCTTCTGATTGAAGTTGATGTTGGGCTGCGGCACCTCGGGTTCGGGTTCCGGACCCGACTCGGATCGGGCCCAGAAGTAGAGCACCGGCTTTGGGGCTTTCGGGTCGCCAAATCCTGAAGCGCCATCGGCCAGGACAAGCGTCGCCCGCCCACCGGTCGCCGGGCCGACCAGCACGCAGGGATAGTTGAAGGATGCGAAGGCAACCCAGGGATCGGACCAGCCCTCGTAGGGCCAGCGGTCCCATTTCACTGTTCCGACGATGCCCTCGATCGTATCGGACACCAGGTAGCGGCCGGCTGGAAGATAAGTTACCAGTTGCGCGTCACGAGCGTCCTGAAGCGCCTGTTGAATTGCAGCGGTGGCATCTATTTTCCCGGTTGGATCCGCAAGATAGGGGGCCTTGGTCACATCAAGAAAACCCTGCGCGGCGAGCGAGGCGTCGCTGTATCGCGCGACCGCCTGCCGGCCGGCTTCGCGCACCTCCGCCTCAGTGCGGACCGGTTTTCCGCTGCCAACAGCGGCGCTCAGCCAGGCGGTGCCAATTGCTGGAAGAACGAGGGAAATGCAGAGATGGCGGAGTGTGTTCATGAGGACATTTGGACGAGTGCGGAGAAGAATCAGGATCGCGGAATCATGACCGGCGTGCCGGCGCGTTCGACGACGACGTGGCGGAAGTTGCGCTGGGCGATGGTGCTGTAGTCGTGACCCGCCCGCGCGGGATAGACACCGAGATAGGTGAGCGGCGCAGTCCCGGTGTTCATCGTGCGATGGGCGGTGTGACCCGGCACGTAGACGGCGTGATGCGGACGGAGCGGCACCATCCGGCTCTCGCCGGTGGCCTCGTCCTCCAGCAGCATCACACCCTCCCCCGTGAGCCCAAAATAGAACTCCGCAGCCGGCCGCCAGGCGTGCAGGTGTCCCTTCGTCAGGAAATACTCATCGCCGATCTTTCCCGGCATGAGACAGCCTATTCCGTAGTGAAGATCACCCTCCCCTGAGGCGGGTTCAATGCTGGCGACGCGGTAGAGCAACGGATTGCCCGCGGCGAGCGCAGCCTCGTAGGCGGCCGAGTTGGCGAAACAGCCGCGCAGGTCGGCGAGGCGGCGCTCAACCGGTTTCGCTCCGGCGAGTTCACCCGTGACCGGGTTGTAGTGTGACAGGATGCGGGAGGGATCGAACATGGCTGTTGATGGATCAGGTGCGCACGAAGGCCTTGAGGGTTGCACACTCGGTACCCACCGATGCCCCGTGCGGGCGGATCGTGTAGCTGCCGACTGCGGCGGGAACAATGAAGGTCTCCGCGTAATGCACCACATAGGGAGCGAAGGCTCCGGTTGGACTCTCGACGATGGCCTCCTCGCCTTGCACGAGGTTCACCACATTGACGCCCCCCAAGGTGTCATGCGGCACGGACTTCGTGAACCAATGGCGCCGCGTCTCGATGAATTCCCGCTCATGCAAACCCGTGCGCTCCTCGCGCCAGCCGTCTCCCGCGCCCACCTGGGTGATCGCGTTGACCAGATGTTTCCTTGTCCATGCGGTCGTACGGTCCCACTGGATGTTTGCCGCGCCGTGTGTGAGATGGATCGGACGCGGTCTGCCATCAAGGCCGAGGCGCGCCCAGTCCCAGAGTTTGAAGGTGAAAATATACGGCGTGGCGCTGATTTCGAGCACCATGGTTCCTGCAGCCGAGCAGTGCACGGTGCCTGCGGGGATCAGAAAATGATCGTGCTTCTTCGCCGGCAGACGGTTCGCATAACGATCGGCGTCGAATGGCGCCCCACCCGACTGCGCTGCGGCCAGATCACGCAGCATGGCGGCCGGGTCCACGCCTTCCCTGAGGCCCAGGTAGATGGATCCCTCCGGTTCGGCGTGAAGCATGTAGTAGCTCTCATCCTGCGTGTAGTGCATGCCGAAATGACGCTGGATGTATTCAGTCAATGGATGCACCTGAAGCGAGAGATTGCCTCCGCCCACGGTGTCGAGGAAATCGAAGCGGATCGGAAACTCATCGCCAAACCGCGCGTGCACGGCCTCGCCGAGAAGTGCCCGGGGCTGATCGAACACGAGGTTGATGGAGGGCAATTCCACACGGACTCCGTCCAGGTCGAGCACAAGGCTGTTCTCCTCGGGCACGCAGTCGAAACACCAGCCATAATTCTTTGCACTCCGGTCGAGGTCACACGCCTCCTTCATCCACTGGCCTCCCCATGGCGCGGGGTCGAAGAAGGGTACGACACGGAAGGGACGGGTGACCGCCTGCCTCAGGCCGCGGCGGACGGACTCGCCATCGGCGAGCTTCGGGGTGCGCGGATCATGCGTGTCCAGGACAAACTCCCATTTGGCGATGAGCGGCCGCTTCCAGCGATCGGCCACACGCCAGTCCACGAAGAAGGCGCGCTTGTATTTGAGATTTGCAGCGAGAGAACGGTTAGATGCGCCGAGATTAGAGGATTCATTGCGACGGAAACGCATCTGGGCCTCCCATCGGGCGAGATCGGCATAGACAAAGACATCGCCGTCCGCGATGAGCCGGGCGCCACAACCGACGATCAGAATGAGGCCTGAGGTGCAGGCGTCCGCCTGTGCGCGCAATCGGCCGATGCCTGAAGGATCGAAGAATTGCGGGAGCGTGAGATTCGAAAGGTATCCGAAAACCGGATCGTTGCCGCCGAGAAAGGGAGCCACCAGCGACTCAATCCGGTCGGCCGGAAGCAGGGCGTCAGAGGGGTCGACAATCAACGCCGGCGCCAGGCGTTCAGCCAATTCCTTTCGGACCCGGGTTTCATCAACTCCGGGATAACATTCGACCACGAGTATGCGGCGGGTGTCCGGTGACCCCGATGCGGTGTCGCGCAGCCGGCGGGCAATTGCATCCCATCCAGTCACACAGGATTTGGCATCGGCAACGGTGAGATGGGGAAATTTGTCGTAGTTGGATTTTCTCATGGACAATTGTCGAAGCCGGGCAGCGGAAGGCTCACGGTTGTGACGGCGGCCGGAGAAACGCCTTTCATTGCGTGGCCAGTCATCAGGAAGAACTTTCAGCCTGTTCCCGCAGCAGCCACTCTCCGGCGAGCAGGGCGGCTTGATCTCCGAGGGCGGAGGGTACGATGCGGACCTTGCCCCAGGGGGTGTGGGCGTGGCGGTGCACGTGGGCCTCCACTGCCGGAAGGATCGTTTCACCACTGGCCATGATGCCTCCACCAAGAATGACTCTCTCGGGGTCGTAGGCGTGAATGAGATTCACGACCAGCGAACTCCAGACGAGCAGGCTATGGTCGCGCAGGCCTGCGGCACAGGCATCACCGGCGGCGGCCCGTGCAAAAACATGAGCGTAGTCGAGCGGGAGGGAACGGAGCGAACTCCGTTCCCAGTCCGGTGAGGCTTCTGCGATCTGGCGGAGAAAGGCCGTGGATGCCTCGGCCTCGGCGCAGCCGAGATTGCCGCAGGTGCAGAGTCGCCCGCCATACCGGACCGTCAGGTGACCTCCCAGCACACCGGCCTGGCCGTGCTTTCCGCGCAGGATTCGGCCTTCGATGATCGCACAGACGCCAATTCCCGTCCCCAGCGTGATCATGACCAGGTTGTCGCAGCCCTGTCCCGCACCCGCCTGCCATTCTCCGATCAATGCCATGCGGGCATCGTTCTCGATGGCGAGCGGCAGACCCAACTCGGATCGTGCCCATGCGCGCAGGTCAATATCCAGCGAGTCGTGGTACTTGCCATAGACGGCGAGGATCCGGCCGGTGGACCGGTCGATGAGACTCGGGAACGCAACGGACACCCCGGCGCAATCGGCCAGCTTCAGTCCAATCCCGTCCAGAAGGCGCAGCCAGACGTCCTTGAGCACTGGCAGACGCGGCGCAAGCCCCAGATGGGAGTGCGCCGGCTCGACCGTCTGAGCGAGCACCCGGCCCTCGCGCACCACACCGATCTTGAGGCGCGTTCCGCCGAGATCACTGGCGAGGACCGTCATGATGAGGATCTCCTGGCGGGCGGCTCCAATGGCTTCCACATCCCGCCGATTTCCTCAAGGGTGCGCCCCTTCGTCTCGGGAATTGCGGCAAGGACAAAGAAAAACGACACGAGACTCACGGCGGCATAGATCCAGAAAGTCATCGCGGGGCCGATGGCCGGATTGTCATTCAGCATCGGGAAGGTCTGGGCGACGATGTAGCAGGCCACCCAGATGACGAAGGCGGCGACTGACATGGCGCGACCCCGGATCTGGTTGGGAAAAATCTCAGAGCAGAAAATCCAGGTGATGGGCCCCATTCCCATCGCAAACGCGGCAATGAAAAGCACCACCGCCCCCAGCAGAAGCGTCCCATGCTGGCCGGAATGAAACAGCCAGCCCACGAGCACCAGTGACACCGCCTGGACCGCGGTGCCGATGAGCAGCAGCGGACGCCGTCCGAGCCGGTCGACAAACGCGATCGCGACCAGCGTGAAGATGAGGTTGATCAGGCCGACCCAGACCGAGGAGGTGAAGGCGGCATTCTTCACCGCGCCCGCTGTCTCGAAGATCTTCGTCGAATAGTACATGATCGCGTTGATCCCGCAGAACTGCTGGAACAATGCGAGCAGCACGGCCAGGGCGAGCGGGCGACGGAATACACGGGAGAACAGTTCGGAAAAGGGTGGCTCGGTTTGGGAGGCGGTGGCCTGGATTGCGGTCATTTCGCGATCCGCATGCGCGGGCCCGTCGACCTTCGTCAGTACGGCGCGGGCCTCCTCGGTGCGACCGCGGCGGGCGAGCCAGCGGGGACTCTCGGGGACCGTGAAGAGCAGGCCGATGAAGGCGATTGCCGGCACGACCTCCATGCCCAGCATCCAGCGCCAGCCCAGGGTGGTGTTCCATGTCTCATCGCCCATGCCCTGGATGACGCGATTGACAAACAGCGTGAGGAAGATGCCGGTGACGATTCCGAGTTGAAAAAGCGAACCCAGCCGGCCGCGCCACTTCTCCGGCGCAATCTCGGCAATGTAGACCGGACAGATCATGGAGGATGCGCCTATGCCGAGCCCGCTGATGATCCTTGCGGCGAGAAACTCGTGAAACGTGCGGGGAATGGCGGAAAGCAAACCGGATACCGCGTAGAGCACCGCGCAGAGAAAGAGCATCTTCCTGCGACCGAACCGATCACTGAGAAAGCCCGCAAACATGGCTCCCGGAATGCATCCGAGAATCGCGCTTGCCCCCGCGAGCCCCTCTTCTGCGGGGGTCAGCCCTAGGTGCGCGGTCAGGTAGGAGTTCGCGCCGTTGATGACCGCGGTGTCATAACCGAAAAGGAAACCGCCGATCGCGGTCACGCCCGTGGCGAACAGGACAAAACGGAGGGAATGGGTTTGGGGAGTCATGCGGGATAAATGGGAGATCAATGCTGGCGCAAGGTGAGGTTGAGTTCGAAACGGTCGCCACGGTAATGCACGATGGAATGCTCGATCGGCTGCCGCCGCGTATCAAACACCGTGCGTGTCCTCAGGAGGAGCGGCGCACCTTGCCGGACACCCAGCACACGGGCCAGCCTCCGATCGGCCGCGATCGCAGAAAGAGCATCCTCGGAATGATCGGCGATGACCCCGCAGCGGCTGCGGATCAGTTCGTAAAGCGGCTGGCTGAAGTCGTCGCCTGCCTTCAATTGGAGGCGACGATGCAGATACGAGCGGAAGCGGACCACAGGATCGCCGTCCCATCCGCGGATGCGGTCGAGACAGAGCACGTCGGTCCCCTCCCCTACGTGCAGGCGGCGCGCGACCTCTGGGGGTGCGGGGACCGTGCGGGCCGAGATGGAATAGGTTTCAACTTTGACACCCTTCGATTCCATCTCGCGGGTGAAACTCTGCCACGCACCAACGCCGGAATGCACCTTGGGCTCGAGCACACGTGTACCCACACCGGCCTTGCGGTCGAGTTTGCCTTCGCTGACCAGCCGCGCGATCGCCGCGCGCAGGGTGTTGCGGCTGACTCCCATGGCATTGGCAAGCGACACCTCATCCGGAAGCAAGGTGCCCGGACCATGCTCGGGGCGCAAAAGCAGCTCACGAAGCGAATGCTCCGCCTGTGCATGCAGTGGAAGGGAACTGCGTGGATCGAGACGCAATCCCTGCAGCGTGAAACGCGGTGCAGTCAGGCCGGCAGGGGGACGTCGCAGCAGCGTCGAATCCATTTGTTCAAACAATCCAAACAACTTGGCGCTGTCAAGGAAGTTAATGCCGGCGCAGGCTGCCGGTGTCCCCAGGCGTGCGGAATTCCCGCCCTATCGGGATTCGTTCGCCGCCGGCCGGATGCGGATACGGACGCTTGCGGGCTCGAGTCCCTCCGCTGAAACCGTCAGTTCCGCTGTCCCCTCGACGTCTGTGGCCTGGTAGATAGCCAGGCACATGCCCATGAATGCCTTTCTCGAGGCGGACGGAGCGGGTGAATGATCCAGGACGTCACCGTTCTCGGTGCCGAGCAGCTTCAACGGCCCGCGGACGGAGTAGGTGATGCGGTCCGCGGCCCCCGGGACGAGCACACCGTGTTCATCTGCGACACGGACCGTGGCGTGCAGGGCGTCCCGACGGTTGGCATGCAGGGAGGTGCGATCCACCTCGAGTTCGAGCCGTCTGGCGGGTCCGGCGGTCTGCTGGGACGTTTCCGCCACTGCACTGCCCCTACGATACGCCACGGCCTTGAGCACGCCGGGGTGATAGCGGACGTTCCACACAATCTGCCATGCCAGTGTCATGGGCTGGCGTCCGAGCGAGCGGCCGTCCTGGAAGAGTTCGACCTCCTCGGCGTTGGAATAGGCGACGACCGGGATTGTGACGCCCTCCTTCCCCGGATGAGTCCAGTGCGGAAGCAGGTGCACCATGGGCTTCGTGGTCCAAAGACTCTGATAAAGGTAGTAGTGATCCTTTGGAAAACCCGCCAGATCGAGGATTCCCGCGGAGGAGCCGCGGCTCGGCCAGCTCGACTCGCCCAGGTAGTCGATGCCGGTCCAGCGAAACTCGCCCATGACCCAGGGCAGGCTGTTGGTCAGCCGCCAGGAATCTCGCGCGTTCAGGTAGACGTAGTTGTTGTCGTACGAGGAACTGAGTGTCGGACGTTCGGTGCCGAGGTCCTTGACCTCAGTGAAAACCTCGCTGGGCGCCAGATCGGGAATGGGCGGATATCCGGGGACTGTCTCCCGCATCCGTGTTGTGGTGCGATAGATCCCGCGAGTCTGGCTCGTGTGGGGATGTTCGGTGCCGATGAAAAGGCGTTTCGGAAAGTTCCTGCGGTCGTCGCGATACAGGAAGACAGATCCTCCGCCGTCATTGTAGCCGGCGACATCGAAGACATCCGAGAAACCGGACTTGTTGGCCTGATCGATGAAATTGATCCCGCTGGTGACCGGTCGTGAGGAGTCGATGGCGTGAACAGCATCGCAAAGGCGACGGGCATCGGCGACACCTTCCGGCTTGCCGAGTTCCCGGACCTCGTTTCCCACACTCCACATGAAGATGCACGGATGATTACGATCACGGCGAATGGCGTCCTGGACATCGCGCACGGCCCATTCGGCAAAGAGCCGGTTGTATCCGCCGGCGGCCATGTCCTTCTTGGCGATGCGCCATTCATCGAGCGTTTCACCCATGACAAGGATGCCCATCTCGTCGCAAAGGTCATAGAACTCGCTCGCCATCGGAGCATGTCCGGTGCGGATCGCATTGCAGCCCGCTTCCTGAAGGAGATGCAGCCTCCTGCGCAGGACATCCTCAGGGACCGCAGCACCCACCGGCCCCGCATCGTGGTGGAGACACACCCCCTTGAGCTTGAGATTGCGGCCGTTGAGGAAAAAGCCCTGTTCGGCGGTGAACTCAAGTCGGCGAATGCCGAAGCGCGTCACCAGGCGGTCCACGATTCGACCGCCCACGCGGACGGTTGTTTGCAGTTGATAGAGAGCCGGGGAATCCGGCGACCAGAGATCCGGCGACGGGAGTTCGACCGTCTGGTCGAATGATTCGGAACCTCCGGCTTCGATTCGTCTGGTCGCGGGGGCAATTGCGGCCACACGACGGCCATTTCTGAGTACGACATGCTCGACACCGGCTTCTGCCGGGACGCTCCCCTGGCGAGTGACGGCGGTCTGAACGCGAATGCTCGCCTGGCGGGAGGTTGCTTCCGGCGTCGTGATGAAAATCCCATCGGGCTCCACATGGGTGTCGTTGGTTGCCGTGAGCCAGACGTGCCGGTAGATGCCGCAGCCGGTGTACCAACGCGAGCTTGGCTGCACGGAGTTGTCGACGCGCACTGCCAGCACCTCTGGTTTACCGTCGCGACGGAGGTAGGGCGTGAGATCGTGGCTGAAGCTGACATACCCGTACGGGCGGCGTCCCAGCGCGTGCCCATTGATCCAGACATCCGCGTTCATGTAGACGCCGTCAAACGTGAGGCGCACGTGCCTGCCCGCGCAGGAGGCAGGCAGCGTGAAGGTCTTACGGTACCAGCCGACGCCGCCGGGGTAGAAACCCATGCGGCCGATTCCGGGATTGGATTTGGCGATCGGGCCGCGAATGGCCCAGTCGTGCGGGAGCAACACAGGTTCCCAACTTGAATCGTCGAATGAGGGTGCCTGGGCTCCCGCGGGATCCGCGAGGAGGAAGCGCCAGCCATCGTCCCAATTGAGATGCACCCGTTCGGTATCCCCGGTGGCCGCGTTTGCGGGAGCGACAATGAACAGGTTGGCGATTGCCGCCAGCAGGCCCAGGCTATGCCTGAAGCCAGGGGAAAGTTGGATCGAATGGGAGTGGAGGTTCATGGGAGCCGGGCGAATGACAGGCAAACGGGTACCAAGGGTGGACATCAGGGTGAATCACGCAGCTTGCCGCGCAACAGAGCTGGCAAGTGTAGCAGGTGGGAAGAGTAAAACCATCCCCCAAAACGCGTGGATTGTCTTTTCGCCACATTTGCCCAGAGTGACTTTATAACCGATTTTCGCCGGAATTCCGCCAGGTGTTTTTCGATTGAACTCCAACCACCCGTGCGTCGTCGCCCCCCAGTCTCGTGCCAATGACCCCCGCCAAAAAGACCGTCTGGTTGGTTGAGGACAATACGGCTTTCAGCCGGGTGATAGCGCGCATGATAGATGCGATCAGCGGCATGTCCTGCACCGCAAAGTTCTGTCGCTGCGAGGATGCGCTGGCCCAGCTCGAGTCGCCGGCCGTCGTCCCGCCCAACATCGTGCTCCTCGATGTCGGGCTTCCGGGAATGAGCGGTCTCGACGGAATTGCGAGGATCCGTGAGCTGTCCCCTTCGACGCAGGTGGTGATTCTGACGGTCTTTGATGATGACGAAAAGATCTACCGGGCGATTTGTGCAGGTGCGTCCGGCTATCTCCTTAAGGGCGCTGCAATGGACGACCTTGCCGCTGCCTTGAGGCAGGCCGTGCTGGGTGGTGCACCGATGGCACCGCGCGTGGCACGTCGTGTTCTCGAAATGTTTTCGCGGCTAGCGCCCAAGGAGAACCTGGCGATGGCGCTCTCGCCGCGGGAGCGACAGGTTGTCGAAGGCATGGCGGCCGGGCTGACCAACAAGGAGATTGCGGCCAAACTTGGGCTCAGTGCGCATACAACCGACGGATACACGCGACAGATCTACGAGAAGCTGCACGTCAAGAGCCGGAGCGGAGCGGTGGCCAAGGCAATGCACAACCGCCTATTCGAGACGGGATAGGCAGGATGGGCATTGCCATGGTGTGGGTTGGTGAGTCTTGGAAAAGCGCGGATCCGCACCTTGGGAGCAGCTCAAAACGTGAAAGTATTGGTCAGGTACCAGCGCTTTTCCGGCGGAAGGCGAACGGTGGAGTACTCGCCCCAGGGCTGAACGCCGATCGGAATCACGGAGTCGTCGCCGATGAGGTTCCGGGCATTGAGCTGGACCTTCCATTTGATGCGGTTCTTCCAGATCGTGCGCTCGTAGCCGATCCATGCGTCGATATTGCTTTCGGCGGGAGCATAATAGGGATTGGCGAGATCAAGAGTAACCGAGCCATCAGGGTTGCGGGTCGTCGGGTACCCGATGCCGAGTTTGTCCTGCCAGCGCAATGCGCCGCCGACGCTCCAGCCTTTCAGTCGATCTCCGAAAAACCCATCTCGCCCAAAAGAATAGTTGGTCACGACATTGAAACGCCATTTGCGCTGCTCTGCCGAGGCCGACCCCTCGGTGGCAAGTGCGGTGGCAAAGGGCACAAGCACATTGGTGTCGAGCCAACTGCCGAATGTATCGGTGGGCGGAGGGGGATTTGCCGGGCCCGTGCCAAGGGGATAGCCGGTTCGCGGGATATCACGCATGTTGACAACCGTCCCCGTGCGCGGATCGGTGATGTTGGAGTTCCAGATCGGTGTCATCCGGGCAATGAATTCCTTGAAGATTGGAAAGGAATTCGTTCGCACCGTCTCCTGTTTGGCGACGTTTGCGAGTATGCGCCAGTTGCGCGTTGGATTATACACGATCTCGAACTCCATCCCCTTTGCGACAAAGTCTGTTGTGTCGGTGACGCCGCTGAGGTTTTCAAAGCTTGCGGAAAGATCGGGCGCCGTCCCGAGGACCTGAAAATTGCGGAGTTGGCGGAAATCGGGTGGCAAAGCGCTGAAGAGACGTTCAATTGCGGCATTCATGAACGGCACATTGTCGGGGTTGATGTTGCCTTCAGTGGACCAAAACGAGGCCACCTGAACGGTGGCGTTGTTGTGGCCGACTGAGAAGCCCGGGGGAGGCGACGAGGTGGCGAGCACATTCGTTTCAAATCTGTTGATGCGCAGATTGAGTTTGTTTTGAAATAGCGAGACATTGATGCCATACTCCTTGGTCTCACCCTGCGGGGAAGGTAGGCCCTCGCTATAAATGTTGATTCGTCCGCCGACGGGCGTGAAATTTTCCGAAGAGTTGTAGAACACGCTCAATCCGGCACCGTCTGGCAACGGGAGCAGCCGCTGTGGCCACTTCAAGACCGCGCTGTAGCTCTTGGTCTCCTTGGTGGCGTTAGGCGGTGGCGTACGATCGAAAACCACATCGTCGAATCCCCAGTGGACCTTGCCTGGGTCGTTTGGATCGTCAGGGTTGGCGATGAAACCAACGGGTTGCCTCTCGAAGAAGTCTTCGTCGCGCCTCCACCCAAATACAGTGATAAGGTGTTCCTTTAGCCAGTAGCTTTGCAGAATGGCGGCTTGGGACTTGATGACTTCACGTTCAGCCGAACCGATATTCGATATTTCTACCAAACTTGACGGAGCATCGACGAAGCCGCCGGGATCGGTCGCATTGCCGGCGCGCACAAAATGGCGTGCGGGCACGGTCTGGCCGGCGACAAGTTCAGGAAGTCGGATGGGCTCCAACTGGAGTGGATTGCTGTTCCCGATGATCGAGGGACCGATATAAGCGAACACTCCTGGGCGACGACCGAAAACGCTTATGTTGGGATTGATCGCCAGGGCTGCAGGACCATCGGCGGCCAGACGATGGTTGTAGGCAATCGACTCCTGGGCGTTGTTCTCATAAAGGCCGGTAAGCGTATGGCGGCCCAGCCATCTGCCCCAGGATTCGCCCACGTCCTTGAAATCGTAGCGCAGGAAACCGGTCGCGCGCATCGTTTCCCTATCTGAGAGACTGTTGGTCCAATTGGATTGTCCATAAATGACGTAGGGTCGGCCCAGGTTGGGATTGGGCTCACCCGTTGGCAGCGTGACATTGGTGTCGATGCGAATGTGATTCGCGTTGGCCGCGGAAAAGAAAGAGTTTTTGGAGCGTCGATCTGCACGTTGGGTGTCGTACGCGAGTTCGATGCCAAGCCGATCCTGCCATGCGCGTTGCTCGAAGGCCACGTTGAATGCGTGGAAGCTCTCGCTTTGGCGCGAAGTCTCGTCGATCATCCGATTCTGAAAATCGAAGACGCTGAAATCGGTGAATCCCTGTTGTTTGACACCCGCTGGCGCAAATCCGGGCTGTTGACCGGGCAGTACAAATGAATCCACCCAGAAGGCTCCGGGAATTTCTCCAATGTTCCTCGTGCCAAGAAACACAATCGCATCGGCAGCGCGGTCACGGTTCACCAGCGGATGGAGAAGCTGGTTCTTGACACGATTGGCCGCATTGCCAGCCGTGCTCAGGGTATTGCCGCGAAAGCCAAAATCTGGCGCCAGACCTGATGGATCCGAGTAGATTACCGCAATCTGGTCAAAGAACTGGGCCTGCGCCTGGAGGAATCCTGTCGCAGTGGAGGAGTTCTGCGCCGCCGCTGCGGGGTTGCGCCCCGGATCGTCGTAGAATGTCCAGTCAAAACTCGGCCTGCCGGCATCCATCCAGAAACTGGAGATGCTTTGGAATGGCAGCACGGTTATCGGCCTGTTGGCCTTCGTGTGACCCGTCTCGAAATTCATGCGTAACGCGGTCGAGCGGAACGGCTCATAAGTCAGCGCGCCATAAAGCCGCTCCTTCGTCACGAATGCAGGGCGCTGGTTGAAACGATCCTCATCGCGGAGGGCGGCCAGGCGCAGCGCAAGCTTCTTGTTGATCAGCACCCGATTGAAATCGACTGTGTTGCGCAAGCTGCTGTTGTCACCAACGCGGACCTCGATCTTGTTCCTGTTCCGGTTCAGATTGGGACGCAGCAAAGCCGTATCAACCACGCCCGCCGGGCTGCCCACGCCGAACAGCATGGAATTGGGCCCTCGATTCACCGTGACGGATTCCGTGTTGTACGAATCAATGGGGATGTCGCTTGCAAAGAAGTCCCGCGTAAAATTCGGATTCGAGAGCCCACGGGTGCGTGTGGCTCCCTGGGGATTGACTCGCTGTTCATTGCCCACGACCTGAGTGGCGTTGATGTCATCCGTGGCACCGGAGAAATTTCCGGATGCACCGGCCGCCTCCATGCCTGTTGCAAAAATCAGCAGCTCGTTGGCGTTTGTGGCTCCTATATCTTCCAAAAAATCCTTGGTGTAGATGGAAATTGAGGCTCCGAGATCTTTTACCGGTGTGTTCAAACGGGTCCCGGCGAGCGTGGAGGTCGCCTGGTAACCGGTGTCCTGGGAAGCGTTCACCGTAAATGGGCTCAGCTTGTAGACCTCGCTGTCATCGGCAGGCTTTTCGGAGGTCGAACCGGTGGTCGAGGGAGAGACCTGCGCCTGCAACGAAGTCAAAAGCAGAATCGCAAGACTGAGCAGGCTGGCGGGCCTAATTGCGGTAGCGGGGAGGTTCATCGTGGGTTTGTCTTGGGTTGAAAAATGCCTGGGTGACAATCAATGAATGGGTTGATCGCAAATCCGTACAAGAATCGTGCCCGGCGCCCGATCCTCATAGCACATGCCCTTTCGAAAGGTGCACGGGTCTTCGTGCCAAACGGACCCGCTCCCTTTGGCAAATGCAAGTCCGGAGTTACTAAATACGTTTAGCCGGATCTAGCCTTTGCCGTGACATCCTCATGCCGCTCCTTTCATCGGTTGGCTTGAGATCAAGAGAATCTTCGCAAGGCAGAGGTTCGGATGACAGAATGATTCCCTTCCGGCAGCCTAGAGATCGCGCATCAGTCCAGACCTCGATTCATTTGAGTAAGAGACGGTAAGTCTGGATCTGTTGGCGGGCGAAGGAGACGGGCAGCTTGTGGCCTGCGGTCAAAGCGACGGGTTCGAGGTCGGTTTCGACATGCGTCGCGCAAAGCGCATGGGAGAGGCCGGGAGTTATGGAGAGCGTCGCGTTTACCGGACGATCACTGACATTCCACAGACGCACGATAATCCCATGATCCAACCCCTCCTCGGAGGGTTTCGCCGCCCAAAGGAAAACATCGGGAGCGTCCACCGAAAGGAAGGAATAGGAGTCACCGGGCAGAGGCGCGGACGCGTTGCCCACAACCTCGCCGGTGACGGGCGGATTCTGATGCTCCATCGCGAAACCCATGGCGTCTGTCGCATCATAACCCCGGTGGGGGCGCAGTGCGAAGTTCTGGGTGAATCGCCGGGTCGGATTGGGAGGCTGGGTCTCCTTCTTGCTGCCGTGGCCATCCACGGGTCCGCTGGCAAGGAAATGCAGCTGCGGGGTGGTGGTATCGAGTGACGCGGGTGTGCTGCCTCCAAGTCGGGCAAACGCAAGATCCGGATTGGAGATCGTGACGCCCTTCGTGCCGCTGCCGTCCGTGATGTCCGCAAAATGGTTCGCCGAGACGTAGTCGTAGCGTGCATGCGTGTCGGAGTAGTCGCCGCCGTCCGACTGTCGTTTGTCCAGGTTGATGGCGCCGACCTCCTCGCTGTGCACCGCCGGCCGGTCAAAAGCGAAGGTGAATGCCCAGTGCCTCACGCCGACGAGTTCCGCATCAATTTCGTTCTCGATATCGATCCGATTGGAGTGCCGATAGAGGGTGATCGCAGTGGTGTGCGGAAGCCCTGCCTCGCTGCGTGCTCGAACGGTGACGGAGACCGGCCCCCGGTTTTCCAGGATGAGCGGATCACCCGCATCGGTTCCGCCGGCAAGGTCATTCACCTTCAGTCCACCAAGGCTCGCGGCGAGTTCCGTATCGTTGGATTTCCGATCGACGAGACTGCGAATCGCGCCGTCACGCTCGATCGCAATCTGGACATATTCGTTTTCAAACGTGGTTCCATCGAAGCCGGCTGCCTCGTCGGTCGGTGCGGAGCCGCGGCCCGGGCGGATTTCATAGACCTTGTAGCCTGCGGCTGGAAGGTCGCTTGCGAGGATGCGGAGACATCTTGCGCCTCCCCGTTCGAAGATCTGATGAGGCACATCGCGACCGGTCGTCAGGTCGCGCACGTGGATGTCCGCGGTGCCATCGTAATTGAAATCGGCGGCGTCCGTGCGTCTCCTTCCGAGGGGATTGAGGACAAAAAAGCGTGGGAATTTTCCGGCCTTCGGAATCAGCCGGCCAACACGCTGTAGTGCGGCCTGCTGCAGGGCGTCGACGTAGGATTCGATCCGGTTGGCGAGAAGTTCCTGCCAGGCGGCTCGCTGGGAGCGCGTGATGAAGCCACCTCCGACCATCCAGTTGTGCTCCCAAAACAGGCCGAGTGCGTTGTTTGCCTGTTCCCGTGCAGCGCGGTGTTCCTGCATCGGGTCGGATCCATGCAGGCCCGCCAGCGTGGCCAGGAGTTCGGCGCCGCGCAACCGCTCCACCGCGCGTTTGGCACGGGCCGTCAGATCGGGCCTCGCCGTGGAATTGAGATCCCATTCATTGCCGAAAGTCACTGCCTGGGTTTCGAGCGTGCCGCCGTGGGTCCGCTCAAAATCCTCAAAGAAGTCCTGTTCGTTCGAAACGATTACCTGCCGGTGGGAGTTGCTCATTCGTTCCGCGACGAGATGAAAATGATCGACCACGGGATAGGGGTAGCGCTGGGGGCCGGTGTAGGGCTGGCCTGTCTTGCGATCCAAGGCATCCTCGCCAAAGCCGAAGGCTCCGCGCACTTCGTAGGGTACGGATGCTCCCCGCGCACGATAGCGACTCAGGAACACCGGATCGGAATCCAGGTACTTCACTGACTGCACAGGATCAAAGGCCTCGGCGTAACCACCGCTGTTCTGGGCGGCCTCCATCGTGGTGAGCGAATGCCATTTCAGTAGCAGGCGCTGACCATCGTGTCCCGCCCACCAGCTGATTTCGCGAGGCCTGTCCTGAAGAACGGCGTTGGGCAGCCTGCTTCCGCAGGCGCAAACACCGCGCCAGGAATATCGGGCACCGCAGCCCGCGAACAGGGATGCAAGCCCGAGAGGCAGGGTCTGGTTCTCCATGGCCACGGCGAGTGGAAATCGGAGGCCATGCTGTCGCTCCAGTCTCCCGGAATAGGCCATCCCGCGCAGGATTGCCTCAACGGGCTGCCCTCCATAGCAGGAGACCACCAGATTCAGCGGCACGCTGATGGTGCCGTCCTTGATCCTGCCAATCAGGCGTGCGAATTCCTCCGGGGATTTTTTCTGCTCGTAGTTCCAGATCCAGTAGCTCCCGTCGCAGTTGAATCGGTTCCTGTAGGGCGACGGATTCGCAGCGGTGTCGTCCGCAAGCTTCAGGTGAAAATCGAGCATGCCGACAAAGGCTTTGGCATAGGATTCCTCGTCAGCGGTCCACAGCAGGTCGGTATGGTCATCATTTGCGATGTAGATCCTCACCGGATCCGCCGCGCAGGCCGACGCGACAATCCCGCCGAGAAACAAGACGAGGGCGGGAAGACGCCGGCTCATGCGGTGCGTTGGGTGAAGATGCGGCGGGGATTGTCGATGATGAACCGGTCGGTGACTGATTTCGGGATGCCGTTGGCCTGCATCCAAGGCACAGCCGACTCGAGCAGGTAGGCGTAGGTGCGATCCCTGCCGTTCACATTGGTATCCTCCCAGAGCAGCTTGAGTTTCCCGTGCTCAAACGACCAGGTCACATCCATGGTCGCAACCATGCGGTCGGCGTGACCCCGACGAGTCAGCTCATGGATGATGCGGGCCAGGTCCTCTGGTTTGGTATGATTCCAGTTTCCAAAATTGTTGAAACTGAGGGAGCTGCCTTTCGCGACGACTCCTTCGAGGTAATCGATCTCCTGATCCACCGTGCGACCGCTCCAGCCGAAGGTGGCCTCGATGTGTGAGAAATAGCAGCGTTTCAGGTCTGCACCTGCCTCCTCCAGAATGGCCTGCTGCTCCGCGCAGCCGCTTACCGAATGCACGCAGATGGGAAGGTGATATTTCTGCTGGACACGTGCGGCGGCAATGAACAGTTCGCGTTCCGCCGGACGGATGGGCATGCGTGTGGAAGCTGTCTTGATCACGCCCGGGCGCACGTCCGTCCCTTGCAGCCCGTGCTCGATATCCTTGAGCATCTTGTCCTGGAAGTCGGCGGCCTTCATGCCCAATTGCGAGCGCTGAAGGAGGTAGAAACCGGTGCAACATATGATGTTCAACCCGGTGGCATGGGCGACTTCGCGGATGCCGGCGACATCATCCGGTGGACCGACATCCGCGATCGTGCGCAGCCCGAATCCCTTGGCCCGCTTCAGTTCCCTGATCGCATAGGCCATGCTTTCATCCCAGTGCACATCACCCTGCCGCAGGGCGATGTGTTCATGGAGACTCGTGATTCCCATGGCGTCGGGAAAAATTTCTCCCGTAGCCGTGGGAATCGGGCAGATGGTACCAGGTATCGCAGTGTCTCCGCCGGATCTGCCTGGAGCATTCTGCGCTCGAAGAAGGGGAGACGACACTGCCGCACCGGCCAGAAGCGATGCGCCGTGGAGGAGAAACTCTCTGCGGGTTGACATATTGATCAGTTGAGATCTAGCCTCATCTAACTGTTCACGGCCAATCGATTTCCTGTCGCTGAGCATTGGAAAGCAATGTCGAGAACCTCACTACCGTAGACTGGAATCGTAGAGGGAATTGGCCGATTCCTGTGACTAGCTACCTATTTTTCTATTCTGGGAATCGATAAAACCCTTCTTTTCGCGCATTTCTGGGCATCAATTCGAGGCAATAGTACTTTGTCGGACCTTTCAGGGCACACTGTTTGTGTTTATTTTAATTGGTATTGTAGTGGTACATCCACCGGCCGGATCACCATCATTGGGATTTGCAACACTTCCGCTGGGGAACTGTCCCGCACTGTTGAGAGGTCCAGTTGGTCCATATTTGGGTCCAGTATTGTTCATCCAGTTTCTTACATCAACCCAGCCGAAAGCCTGGTGGGGCTTATTGGGATCGGAGGGATCAGGAGGAATGAAGCCTTGCCAAACCGCTTCGCGTGGCACAAACGTGCTGAAGGCCCAGACGACATTATTAACGTTTAGATTGTCTACCTCCTTTGTGAGAGTTGGGTCATATGACTCTAGCGTTTTGGCCCAAGGCGAGACGCAACCGAGGAAATTCGCGATTCCTGTTCCTGCCCAGCCATTGTTCTGCATTGGTTCACCAAGTCCGGGCTCCCAATACGAGCCTATAGTGCCGGCATTGTTATCGCCGGGATTTAGATCCCTTCCCCAAAGTGGTCGGGGTCCAAGTGTGGGGAGTTCGTCTGCGACAAATGTAACTTCTTTGTTCGCATGAACGTATGGATTCCAATAATTTAATGCATATACATGCAGTGCGAGCGGGCGAAGTTTTCTGTTCTCCCTCATCCTATTGTAGGCTTGATAAAGAGCATCTCTAGGTGCATTTGGTGGTGCAGGGTTGTCGTCCGGTTGTGGTGCGGGTTCTAGTGGAAAAGTATCTGGGCCATCAAGCCCTGCCCGATTCGGCAGGCTCGCCGCGATTCTAGCAGCATCTGGCTTTGGCGAATTGATCATTTGCCAAAACAGCCTGTGTGGTGTCGAAGTTCCTGGAGCAAAATTGAGGTTCTTCGACGATTATTGTGGGCGTACGAGGGAAGTGCCTGAATGGGGGTAATGAACCGAGAGACCGACAAGAAGGTGCTGGGAGTATTTCGTACGCTGCTGGGGCTGCCTGAGCCGTGGCGAATGGTGGCGGTGGAGATCAAGGACGAGGAGAAGCTGGTGGAAATCGAGGTGGAATGGCCGGAAACGGTGAAGGTGGCCTGCCCGGAATGTCATCGGGCGTGTGCGGTTTACGATCACCAGGGAACGCGATGGTGGAGGCACTTGGACACGATGGGGCACACGACGAGGCTGTGCTGCCGGGTGCCGCGCAGCGAGTGCCCGGAGCACGGAGTGAAGACGGTGACGGTGCCGTGGGCGGCGCCGGGATCGAGATTCACGATGGAGTTCGAGGGGCAGGCGGTGCGGCTGCTGCTGATCGCGCAAAGCCAGAGCGCCGCAGCTGAATACCTTCAATTGAGCTGGCATCAGGCGCACCGGATTCAGGCCATGGGGGTGGAGCGCGGGTTGCGGCGGCGCGACACCGAGCAGATCACCCGGGTGGGTCTCGATGAGAAAAGCTTTGGTCGCGGCCATCATTACGGAACGGTGCTGACCGATCTGGATCACCGGCGGGTGCTGGAGGTCGTGGAGCATCGCGAACAGGCCTCGGCCGAGAAGGCGCTGGAGAGCCTGCCGGCCGAGCAGCGCGCGCGGCTCGAAGTGGTCGCTTTGGACATGTGGCCCGCCTTCATGAATGCCGCGAAATTGAAGGCGCCCAACGCGGATCTGGTGCACGACCGCTTCCATGTGATGAAACATCTCAACGAGGCCGTGGACAAGGTCCGCAAGCAGGAGCACGCGGAGCTCTCGCAGGACTCGGTGGACTGGCTCACTGGGCGCAAGTACCTCTTCCTGAAATCGCCCTCGACGTGGAAGGCCGAGGAAAAAGCCCATTTCAAAGAACTCCGAGCCAAAGACCTCAAGGTGACCAAGGCGTGGGGCACGCGGGAAAACTTCCAGCACTTCTGGTCCTTCGACACCCGAGTGGGCGCTCGCAGCTTTTTCGACCAGTGGCATCAAGCCGCCGACGCCACCGGCCTCCTGAGGTGGTCCCCGAAAGTTGGACAGGACGGATCGTTAATCCAAAATCCGAAATACGATCCCCATGTCCAAGAAACGACGTCAGCATAGTCCTGATCTGAAAGCCAAGGTTGGCCTCGAAGCGCT
>JAGOJU010000102.1 GCA_017994935.1 Opitutaceae bacterium | reverse complement strand
AGCCAGCAGCCAGCAAAAAGTAAGTTCTTTGTAGAATATCGAGTAGTTCGGATAGGGTTGGATGATCATCTGGCGCCAACCATCTCGACGCGGTCGGCAAATGCGTGGTCTTCCTCTCAAGATCCGAATGGCCTCTTCGTACGCGGTCAGGAACCGCCCGGCACTTGCGATGCTGTACCCCTTGTAATAATCGTAGGCAGATTGAAGATCTTCCGAGTATCCTTCAACCTCCTTGAAAGGTTTCATCTCCGAAGGCGTCTCAATGCGTCGCCTGCAGGTTTGAGCTTTCCAGGATGAGCCATCGCCTTCGCAACTCGTAAATTGAGCGAATCAAGCTGTGTTGGAGTCGGGCCCAGCTTTGACTCAGCCTCCCGCCAAAGATGATCTGCCAGGATGGCTTTCTCGCGGGCCGTCAGACGGCGCAGTTTTGAGGCAAGGTCCGCTGTGAGTGGCATGGGGAAATCCTATAGCTCCTATCCAAATCCTCGCAAGCTGAAGCTTCGGCTGAGACCTTCACCACAAATCCACAAGTGATGGCAGGGGAAACGCGCCATGAAAATCTGCCTTCCGTCCGCAGCGCTGATTACCCAGATACAGTTCCTCTCAATCCCTTGGAGTTGGCACGCGTCGTCGTGCCAGGATCGAGCATAACGGAGCGCGCGTCGTCGTGACCTTCCGGCGATCGAACAAGGCCCCTGGAACCTCCCGCTCTCGAAAGAAAAGTCCGCTCTACCATCCGACCGCTGATTGCCATCTGATCTCCTGGCCTCTGCCCTCTGACCGCTGGCCGATCCCATACAGGTCACGACGGAGCGTGCCCCTCCCATTGAGCCCTGATCTCTGACCTCTGCCTTCTGACCTCCGACCCCTGACCTCTGACCGCTGATCTCCGACCTCTGACCGCTGTCTTCCGACCCCTGACCTCTGATCGAAATGCAGATCCCCAAGCCGGTCACGACGGAGCGTGCCCCTCCCATTTGCCCTCTGATTTCTTCCTTCTGATCTCTGACCGCTGACCTCTGCCTTCAGGCCTCCGACCTCTGACCTCTACCTTCCGCCTTCAACCTTCTCCGCCAGCCCCTCAAGTCGCTTCTTCGCATCCTGGGCCAGATCCGCCGGCAATGTTCCTTCAAGCGATTTTTCAAACGCCGCCCGCGCAGAATCCTTGCCCGAGAGCTTCAATCGCGCGAGCCCGAGATAATACCAAAGCGGGGCATCATTCCTGTTGCGCTCCAGCGCCCTTTCCAGCAGCGGAAGCGCCACCTCATACCGGCCCTGGCGACCGGTCGCAAGGGCCAGTACCCTGATCAGAACAGGATCGCCAGGATAGGTCTCCAGTGCCTGCGAGGCGAGCGGGATCACCCGCTGGTCCGCCTTTTCCTGCTGGCGCGCCAGCAGCAGCGCCAGTTCGCGCTTGGCGGGCGAGAACTCGGGAAAAACCTTCAGGACAGTCTGCAATGCCTTCTCCGACTCCTCCGCATCGGCCGTCCCGGCGACGACCATCAGCGCCGGCACCTCTTCCGGATGCGCAGCCAGACGGCGTTTGGCGAGCACCACCGCATCCGCTGGGACATTTGCTCCGGTCCTCGCGCGCATCAATGCGACCTGTTCCTCCAGGTCCTTCCTTCCCGGCTGACCCAATCCAACCGCAAAGTCACGCAGCGCCTCCTCGACCAAACCCTGGCTGTAGGCGGCCCAGGCTGCATCCAAGGCCACCGCCGCATCGGTTGGCCGTTGACGAAATGCATCGTGCAGCAGCGTGTTCGCCCACGTAAAATCTTTTGCGGCATAGGCTACCCGTCCCAGCAATATCAAGGCATCGACATTCTCCGGCATCATGCGGCGCCCCTCACGGGCAAAGTCCATCGCCTTCGCTACATTCCCCCTGGCGAACTCCGTCCGCGCCATTCCCACCTGGGCCAGACCATTCTGAGGACTCGCACCCACCGCACCGCGAAAACTTTCCATCGCCGCGTCGAACTGCCCGCGCGACAGGGCAACGTCTCCGCGCGTGATGAGCGCCATGGGATCCTCCGGATGCGCGGCGATATGAGCCTGCAGTGCCGAATCGTCCACCTTCCCGACGCCGCCAACGCGCATCCGCAGGATCTCCATCATGGCCCCGCTGTCGGTCAGCTCGGGACCGGACAGACCCGCCTTGGTCGCCGCCTGAAACTCCTGGGACGCCTCCTTCTCATTGCCCAGCATGTAGAGCGCCGCCCCAAGACGATAGTGCGCCAGACCCGAGGTCGGATTTGACGCCACGTTCTCGCGAAGCATCGCCGCAGCCAGCTTGTATTCAGATTTACGATACAGGATCCAACCGAGCGTGTCAGCCACCTGCGGATCCCCGGGCAGCAGTTCGCGAGCGCGTCGCGCCAGTTCGTAGGCACGCTCCAGTTCCTTGGTATGTTTCTCCAGAAGGCAGGCCAGGTTGTTGAGTGCCGGGGCCGCATTCGGCACTTCCCTGATCAGGTCCTCGTAGGTCTTTCTTGCGGCCTCAATGTCGCCACGCTTCTCCTGGAGCGACGCCAAAAGCATCGCGGCCCCCTCGTCGCGAGGATTCCGCGCCATCACCTGCCCCAGGCTTTCAATCGCGAGGTCCGTCCTGTTGGTGTCCAGATACAGGCGGGCGAGCAGGACATGCCCGAGCGAGGTCTTCGGGTCCAGCTCCACCGCCTTGCGCAACGCCTCCTCCGCCTTCGCCGGATCCTTCCGGATGAGATTCAGCTTTCCGAGAGTGATGCGCAGCCCGGCCTCGTCCGGCCTGCGTGCGATCGCCGCCTGCACCCGTGCCACCGCCTGGTCCATGTGCCTGTCCTGAACATCGAGGATGACGAGTTCATCCACGGCCCGCAGGGAATCCGGATTGCGCACGAGCGCCTCTTCGAACGCAGCCCGCGCCTCGGCGGGACGACTCAACTGTCGCAACAATTCGCCCCGCAAGAGGGCCACGGGTTCCCGATTGGGATGGAAGTGCTCAAGCGTGTCACAGGCCTCAAGCGCGGCGTTGAAATTCTTCTGGGCGCGATAGGCCTCGGCGAGCAGCATCAGCGCCTGCGCGTTCCGCGGCTGCCTGCCCAGCATCTCGGTCAGCAGCTTCACCGCCACCACCGTCTCCCCCTGCTCGAGATGCACACGAGCCTTGAGCAGGATCGCCTCCCAATAGTCGGGATTCGCCTCGATTGCGAGATGCAGGCTGTCCAGCGCCCGGGCCATGTCCTTTTTCGCTATGAAAACCCGCGCCGACTCGAAGTGTGCGTCGGGCGAATTCGGATACATCCGCGTCAGCAGGTCGACATCGACCCCCGCCTTGTCAGGCCGCCCCTCGGCCAGATAGATGCGGCTGCGAACAAGCAGCGCCTCCGGGTGGTTCGGCACACGATCCAGGATGGGCTGGAGCATCGCCTCGGCCTGGGCATAGTGGCCTTCACTCGCCATCACATCGGCAAGGCGCAGCACGGCGGGAACATAGTCGGGTGCCTTCCTGATGACCTCCTCGAGTATCCTCCTCGCCCCCTCGAGGTCGCCCGAGCGCCCCTTGAACAGTGCATACTGGAGCGTTCGTGGGGAACGCGGTCCGGAAAGTTCCGCTGCCCTCGCAAAGGCGCGGTCGGCAAGATCCTTCTGATCCAATGCCACATAAAGCGCGGCCAGCGCCGAATGGGCCGGGGCAAATTTTTCATCCCTCTCGACCGCCTTCTTCAGCGCGGTCATCGACTCCTCCAGCTTTCCCTCCTTCGCCAGCACTATGCCCCGGGCCACACAGGCCGCGGCGTTGTCGCGCAACGTCTCCGCGCTCACCCTGTCCATCACCTTCTTGAAGTCCTCCGGCGTCGTCGCGCATTCAGCAAGGATGACAAGCGCCTCCGGCTGGACGGGATCGTGCTCGAGGATCCTTTCCGCCTCACCCGACGCCTGCGTCCGGTTTCCGACCGACAGCAGCAGGGACGCCAGCTTTGTCCGCGCCTCCAGATCGTTCGGATCGAGTTCGATCGCCCGCGCAAGGTACGGCAACGCCCTGCCAAGCTGCCCTTGCTCGAAATAGATGAGTCCGAGTTTACCCACCGGCCCCGGCGCCTTGGGGTCGAGCTTCAGGACATTGAGATATTCAATCTCGGCCCGGTCGAGTTTTCCCTCGGCTAGATAAGCCGCGGCACGCCCGGCGTGTTTCGCCTTGCGCGATTCCAGCGAGCAGCCCGCGGCGAACAGCACCGCAGCGAGTGTCGCAGAAACAAGCAGGAAACCGGTTCGTCGGGCTTTCACGTGATTCCGACTCCAGACATCAGGCACCTTTTGGATCGACCTGGCGCGGGTTCACCGCGGCACCGGCAGGCGGCACCTTCCGGCGCTCCCACCTCATCAGGAGCCACACAAAACCGAAGAAGGGGATCAGCGAGAGCAGGAAAAAGATCGGCCCTCCCTGGTGGTGAATGGGACTGTCGATCATATGCGGGCCGATGTGCACGCAAAGTTCTCCCAGGACAAAGACGCGGAATCCATTGCGCACGAGGGCCAGCGGGATCACGAAGAGCGCGAGTGCGATCCGGCTCATGTTCGACCTGAGAAAGAGCTGGCCCCCCACGATGCTTGTGATGAAGAGGACCAGCGACGATCGGATCCCGCTGCACTCCGGAGCCACCTGGAGGCTGATTCCCGGCAGGTTGAAGACGAGCCCTTCGCGAAAAAGGGTGGTGTCGGTGAGTCCGAACATCCCATAGGCGCATTCGGCCGATCCATGCTGCAGGAAAGTCTCGATGGCGGCCTCCACCTGCGTGGGAAACGGAACGATGAACAGTAGAAAAAGCAGCGGGAACAGGAGACGCTTCAGATTTGAGGCACCCAGCGTCAGCAATGCGGCCGCCCAGAGGCAGCAGACCAACGCAAGCGCCACGGCCGCCATCGCGTTCTCCTGCGATGCCGGCGCGCCGGTCAGCCGATAGTAGAGTGCAGCCCCAGCTCCGAGGAGCGGAAGGACCGCGAGCCAGGGACGTCCGCCCTCATTCGCAACAAGTGTTTCCCTCCTCAGATAGACAAAGTACGCGCTGACAAACGGTATCAGGATGACGTGGGAATAGAGCGTGTTCTCGAGCGAAAACGAGAAGAACGGCACCAGCAGCGGCGACATCGCCACCATCACGACACCAACGGCAATCAGGAATTTTTTCAGATGGAACACGGCAATAGATTCATTTTTCAGGGATCACACGGAGCCGCCAATCGGGCCCCAGATCCCGTCTTACCTCCACCTTCACAATTGAATATCGGATATTGGACATTGGAAGTCGGAAGCCAGAAGGCGGAGGTCGAAAATGGGAGGGGCACGCTTCGTCGCGCCCTGTCCGGGATCTAAGCGCAGCGAGAGCTTCCCGATCCCGTTTGCTTGCCGAAAGACCCTTCGATCTCCGCCGGCACGGCAGCCTTCGGAACGGATCTCGATCCACGGGACTTGGAAAGTCCCGCCACTCTTGGCAGGTCACGACGAAGCGTGCCCCTCTCTGAGGCAAAATATCGCGCGCGCTCCAAGGGGAAAAATCGCACTTTCTCGGCGGCCATTCATTCATCCGATTCCTGTCCCGAAATCTCGTGCCGATCGCCTTCAATACTTCCACCCGATGCTCAGGCCCCAGAGGGTGCTCGTGCGGGTGAAGCCCAACGTGTTGGAAAGATTCCGCGCCCGGCTCCAGCTCAGGCTGACCGAGAACCGTTGCATCAGCATCGTCGACAGGGCGAGCGACGCGGATTGATACTCATCCTCGCGTTCACGAACTCCCGCCTGCACATCCTTCTCGAGGTAACGCGACTTGTTCCAGGAAAGCCCAGCGCTGAAGTTCAGGTGGCCCAGCAAACGCTGGCTCAGCCCCAGGGTATACGACTGACTGTCCGACATCTGGTTGGCATAGTAGGAAGAGCTAATCCCTCGGTGCGCGCCAAACGATAACGTGGTCAGCTCCGTGAGCTTGTAGCTCACGTCACCACTGTATACCGGACTCGTCTCGTCGTCATCCGAGCCTTCAAACGAACTGGAATTGACTCCGAGCTCAAGGCTGAGACTCAGCTTTGGGCCCGGGTCCCAGACCGCTCCGATTTTCGCCTGGCGGGAGGAAATGTCCGCGCCGGGATCAACATCGTCCTTCGAACCGCCCAGCCCTCCTGAAAGCGTCAGGGTAGATCCCACCCTGCGGCGCAGCCACACGAAAGTATTGACGGATCTCATGTCGGTGAACTCGTCCGTATTGCGTCCACCAACCCCGGCCGACACCTCTAGGTTCGATCGTTCCCCCAGGGCAACGTTGGCACTGCCGTTGACCGACCATGACTCCTGCAGCGTCTGGCGGCCCGTCTCCACCAGAGGCAGGCTTGTGCGACTGAAGGAGGCGCCCACGTTCAGATCGGTGTTGCCCACGCCCGCGCCGGCACTCGCCGACAGGGTGTGATCGGTGCGATCCTGAAGTTCCTTGCTCGAATACCAGATGAACGTCGGCGTATAGCGGATGACCACACGATTGGCGGCCTGGACATACAGGCTCGGGGACAGCTGGTGAACCGCGCTGTCCGCATCGCTCCCATTGTATGCGGCCAGGTTGTTGCCGTAGGACAGCGTGTACTGGAGCGAGGGATTGAAGAATCGCACGACCTTGCCCGCCGCTTCGGGAGCCGTGGGACTGAACGCATTGAAAATGCTGGTTCCCATCATCGACTGCGGCGCCGAACTGGTGACGGAGCGTCGTTCGACCGGTGACGTCCGCTGCGAAGCGGGCGCCGATTGCGCCGCCTGGTCGGCCGGCGCCGCAGCCAGCCCCGCAATCGTGGCTTCGATCGCGACCCAGCAAAGGAACGCACGTTGGCAGTAAGTTTTCATGTCAATTTCGATGAATGGCTTTTATCACGCCTGGCAAAATTTCCGTACCCGAACTCCCGAATACCACCTCTCTGGAAGGGCATGCGGCATCGCGGCCTGATTTGCAGTGTTCAATCCCTTCAAATTCAAGATTCCTCCCCTGGGACACGCTTCGTCGTACCCAATTTTCTCCCGCACCAGACCCATCCACTACCGCGCATCCCATTCAAAAGCTCCGGTTTCGTTTGTGTCATGCAGGTCATCACCACAGGTTTCCCATCCAAGAATTGTCTCCAGGTCTTCGCCTCAAATAGGGTCTGGCTCAAATGCACGCCACTATCTTCAAATGACTTACCTCAGCAACCAGCAAATTGAAGCCCGCCTGGCTTTCTCGTGAACAAATCGCTACACCTGCTTACAATTGCACCGAAACTATTCATTTGAGAAACGGATCCCAACCACGGATTGCTCCCCGCATACCAAAGATGCCACCGGCACCCCAATCAAAGCTTCCCAATGAGGCATGCGTGATTGCGCCTCGGCAGGCGTGGCTTGCTGGACGGACTGGCGGTGCGAAATCGATGGCCAAACCCCGTATCGGATCAATGATCCCGACCTAGACTTATGTGTGGAATCGTCGGATACATCGGAAAACAGAAGGCAGCCTCCATCCTGATCGACGGCCTCAAGCGCCTCGAGTACCGGGGCTACGACTCCGCGGGTCTCGCGGTGCACGACGGCAATCGTCTCACCGTGGTCAAGAAAACCGGCCGCGTGGCCTCACTCGTCAAGGAGGCTTCGCGGCATGTCCTGACCAGCACCACGGGCATCAGCCACACGCGCTGGGCAACCCACGGAGGCGTCACCGACGCCAATGCCCACCCGCATCTCAGCTCCGACGGCAGGATCGCGATCGTTCACAACGGGGTGATCGAGAACTACAACTCGATCAAACGTTTTCTCCTCACCAAGGGCCACACCTTCAGCTCCGAGACCGACACGGAGGTGCTCTGCAACCTGATCGCCTACCACTACGCCAAGGAACCGGCCGCAAACGGCTCCGGTGAACACAGCCGCCTTGTCGAAAGTGTCCGCAAGACGCTTTTCCATGTCGAAGGCACCTACGGCATCGCCGTTCTCTGCGTGGACTGCCCTTCTGAAATTGTCGCCGCCCGCAAGGGCTCGCCCCTGATCCTCGGCGTGGGCTCGGACGAACTGCTCCTGGCCAGCGACGTCTCGGCCATGATCAGCCGGACCCAGAATGTCGTCTATCTCAAGGATGGCGAAATCGTCCACCTGACCCCAAAGGGATTCAATATCACCACGCTCGACCAGACCGACGTCGCGCCCGTCATCGACACGGTCAACTGGTCCGTCGCCGACGCCGAGCTGGGCGACTTCTCCCACTACATGGAGAAGGAAATCTTCGACCAGCCGGTCGCCCTGGAAAACACCATGCGCGGCCGCTTCTCCGAGGATGGCAGCACGGCCAAGTTCGGCGGACTCAATATCACCGCCAGCGATTTCCGCGCTTCCGACCGCTTTGTCTTCTGTGGGTGCGGCACCGCCTGGCATGCCTGCCTCGTCGCGGAGCACCTGATCGAACGTTTCGCCCGCATCCCCGTCGAGGTCGACTACGCCTCGGAATTCCGCTATCGCAACGTCCCCCTCTCGCCCAACTCCCTTTTCTTCGTGATGAGCCAGTCGGGCGAGACGATCGATACGCTCGCCGCCCTGCGCGAGGCCAAACGCAAGGGCTTCCGCGTCCTCGCCATCAACAATGTCGTCGGATCAACGATCGCGCGCGAGGCCGACGGTGGAGTCTACCAGCACGTCGGGCCCGAGATCGGCGTCGCCTCGACCAAGGCCTTCACCTCGCAGCTCATGGTGGCCGCCATGCTCGCGCTGCATGTCGCACGCATGCGCGACATGTCGTTCAGCGACGGCGTCGAGTACGTCAACGCGCTCAAGAGCGCCCCCGACCTGGTTCGCAAGGTCCTCACGCAGGCCGCCCGTATCAAGGTCATCGCGGAGAAGTATGCGCGCGTCACCGACATGCTTTTCCTCGGACGCCTGTCGCTCTTCCCTGTCGCGCTCGAGGGTGCACTCAAGCTCAAGGAGATCTCCTACATCCATGCCGAGGGTTATCCCGCCGCCGAGATGAAGCACGGGCCGATCGCGCTCATCAGCGAGCACTGCCCGTCGGTCTTCTTCGTGCCCAAGGGTGAGCTCTTCAACAAGATCGTCTCCTCGATGCAGGAGATCAAGGCACGCAAGGGAAAGATCATCGCCATCATCACCGAGGGAGCCGAGCTGCCACCAAACCTTGCCGA
>JAGOJU010000171.1 GCA_017994935.1 Opitutaceae bacterium | reverse complement strand
ATCTCGGCCCCAGCGAGGGCTTGGCCAACTACCTCCTCGACGATACACCGCTTGAAGATCTGCTGATCCATCCCGGCATCGGCCGGTTTGTCCTGCTTCCGGGAGGACGCGCGGTTCCCCACTCGGCAGAGGCTTTGACCTCTCCCAAGATGATTGCTCTGGTGGAAGAACTGAAACATCGCTACCAGTCGCGGATCATCATGTTCGATCTGCCGCCTCTCCTGAATACGTCCGATGTGTTGGCGTTTTCACCCTATATCGATGCCTTGCTGCTGGTGATCGAGGAAGGGCGTACAAAAGGCGAGGATGTGGAACGGGCCTTGTCCCTGGTGAAGCAATCGACCCCGGTGCTAGGCACGGTGTTGAACAAGGCGGGGCGGGCGGGGATCGGTCCGGCTGAGATGAAGAAACTCGTCTGATCGCTCGAACTGTCGATGTACAAACCGGTATAGACCTGGACGCAGGTCCGGCAACTGTTGTATGAGAGCCGTTCATTGCAGGACAATAGCGCCGAACGTTTCTCCACCCCATGAAACAAATTCTTCAGCATAAACGGTCCGGGTTGGTGAAAGTAGAAGAGGTGCCTCCGCCCTGCCTCCGCGGCAGCGGACTCCTGGTGCTGAATGAGGCATCTCTTATCAGCCCGGGCACCGAGAAGTCGACGATCCAGAGCACGAAACAATCTCTCGTCGCCAAGGCCATGGAACGGCCGGAGAAGGTTAAGAAGGTCCTCACTGCCATTCAAACGGACGGGCTTGCGCTCACGCTCTCCCGGGTATTCGACAAATTGGACTCACCCGCATCTCTCGGCTACAGCTGTGCCGGGACGGTAGTGGACGTATCCCGCGATGCAGATGTCTTTACCGTGGGTGATCGTGTGGCCTGTGCCGGACAGAATTATGCCTCCCATGCCGAAATGGTGTATGTCCCGAAGCATCTCTGCGTGAAGATTCCCGAGACGGTTGATTCCGAAGATGCGTCCTTCGTGACGCTTGGAGCCATCGCCTTACAGGGAGTCCGTCAGGCGGAACCCAGGCTGGGAGACCGAATCGCCGTCGTCGGCCTTGGGCTGCTTGGCCAATTGACCGTGCAATTGTTGAAAGCGTCGGGCTGCCGCGTGCTCGGCTCCGATGTGGATCGATCCAAGCTGGAACTGGCGCGACAGTTGGGGGCCGACATGGTGACCCCGTCTTCCGATCTTGCTGATGCCGTCGCGACCTTTTCCGACGGTCATGGCGTGGATGCGGTCATCATCACGGCCAGCACCAAGGATAACGGCCCCATTGAGGCCGCCGGTGAGATCGCGAGAAAAAAGGGGAGGGTGGTGGTGGTCGGCGCGGTCGGGATGAACATTCCGCGCGAGCCCTATTATAAGAAGGAATTGGAATTGCGGCTGTCCATGTCCTATGGGCCGGGACGCTACGACGTCCACTACGAAGAGCAGGGGCGCGATTACCCCTTCGGCTACGTACGCTGGACGGAGCAGCGTAACATGCAGGCCTTTCTTGAGTTGGTAGCCGAACGCAAAGTCCAACTCAAGCCGTTGATCACCCATCGCTTTCCCATCGAGCAGGCGGAGTCCGCTTACGCTCTGATGATGGAGGGCTCGGTGCCCTACATCGCCATGGTCATCACCTATCCCTCCGACCACGCGCGTCCCTTGCCTCGAACCATACCCGTCGGGACGGCCCAGGCCGCCCGCCCGGTGACGTTGGGGATCATCGGGGCGGGGAACCATGTGCGGGACATGCTCCTTCCTCCGCTTCAGAACATGAGCAACGTGGCCATCCGCGGCATCTGCACGGCCTCAGGCCTCACCGCGAAGACCCTGGCGACGAAAATTACCGCGGCCTATTGCACAAGCGACAGTCGGTCGATCCTGGACGACCCGGCGATCAACACGATATTGATCGGCACTCGCCACGATAGCCATGCCGCATTGACGGTACAAGCATTGCGCGCGGGCAAACACGTGTTCGTGGAAAAGCTCCTCTGCCTGACGGAGGAAGAACTGCAGGACATCCGCTCAACCTATGAGAAACAGGCGGCCGAGGGGGTCCATCTGATGGTGGGGTTCAACCGCCGATTTTCGCCGCATGCGAAGGAAGCGCGGGCGTTCTTCTCCTCGCGCTCGAATCCGCTCGTCATGCTATACCGCATCAACGCGGGGCGGATTCCGGCGGAACATTGGGTGCAGGATCCGGCCGTGGGGGGAGGGCGCCTCATCGGCGAAGTCTGCCATTTCGTCGATTATATGCATGCGCTCTGCGCCTCGCCGCCCACATCGGTGTTCGCCTCCAGAGTCGGACGCCATAGTTCCGGCGTCACCGAAGACCAGTGCAGCCTCTCATTGACGTTCGGAGACGGGTCGATCGGCACCATCATCTATACGGCTGAAGGCAGCAGCGCGCTCCCGAAGGAACACTTTGAGGCGCACGCGGACGGCATGTCGCTCGTCATGAGCGACTTCATGGAGACGCGGACCTATCACAACGGCAAGAGCGCGCTGTTCAAGAC
>JAGOJU010000170.1 GCA_017994935.1 Opitutaceae bacterium | reverse complement strand
GATCGCAGCCTACCGCCCGGCTTCCCCGGACCTTGCGCCACCAAGATTGGACAGGGGAAGGATCAGATTGGTTCCGCCGCTTCCGCTGCCCGTTCCACCAATGACGAGCGGAGAGCGTCCGTCCCACTTTTCCACGATCTGCAATTCGATCAGCCCTGGCGTCTCCTTGAGTGCGAGCCCGCGGATGCGGATCGCATCGGCCTCGCCCTGAGCCTTGATCTTCGCAGTCTCCGCCTCGATCTGCGCCTTCTGCTGCGTGTACCGGGATTTTGCCGCCTCCTGCTCCTGCACCATCTTCGCTTCGATCGCCTGCTCGAGTTCTTTCGAGAGCGTGATGTTCTCGATCACGATGTCCTCAATGTAAAGCAGGCTCCCAACCTTTTCCCGGGCGGCCTGGAGCGACTTCGTTTTCACGTCCTCGCGCTGACGCACAATCTGCTCGGCACTTTGCAGCGCCGTCACTTCCTTGAGCGCCTCCTGCACACGGGGCGCCACCAGGCTCTCGAAGGGATCCCCCGCATAGTCCTTGTAGATCTTGACCACCACGGCCTCGGGAATCCGGTAGAGCACACGAAGCGTGACATTCACCTGCTGCAGGTCCGATGAATAACATTCGGATTCGAGCGATTTGGTCTGCTGCTTCACCGTGACGCGCTCGAGGCGCGAAACAAAGGGGACCTTGGTCCCGAAACCCTCAGGACGCGGCTGCTCGGCTACTTTTCCAAGCGTGATCAACACCCCGCGTTCACCCGGTTCGACGACATAGGTGAACTGGGACAATGCGAGAAATGCGACCACAACGAGGATGCCGATGCCTACGAGTCTTCCGGGGTTCATATCGTGCAAACCAAGACGCCCGAACCGCGGGCATCAAGCTTCTCCGTCTGGAAAAGGCCGGGGAATTTTCCACGCGCCCTGCTCCATACCACCGGTTTCCTCGCCCATCGCGGTCGCCGGACCTTGAAATTGCCCCGTTTCAGGCACCCCACCCGCTTGCGCAGGCGCTGCGATGGCGATCACGAAGAGGCTTGCATGGAAACGCCAGCCACCCTCCGTTCGCTTGAACTCGCCGAGGTCCAAGGCCTTTACGGACCCTTCCTTTTTCCGGAAAGACTCCTTCAAAAGATCTGGCTGCGCCGGGAATTCGACATGGCCCCGGCAAGGACGGAATGCGGCCTGCACGTCCAGGTGCTGCATCCCGGACGATGGAACCGCCTCGGCGGACCCGACTTCAGGAACGCACGCATGCTGCTCAATGGCACGGAAGTGATGGGCGACGTCGAACTGCACCTGCATGCCGGCGACTGGAAACGCCATGGGCACCATAGGGATCACGCCTACGACCAGGTCATCCTGCACGTCGCGCTCTGGGGTGCCAGGGAGGCAAGGACCGACCGTTCGGACGGGCGGGCGGTTCCCATCCTGATCCTCCTTCCCCTGCTTCTGTATTCACTGGAGGACTACGCCGCCGATGCCGCGGTCGAGACTCTGGCAAACCGGGCTTGCACCCGCGCAACCGAGGAGCTGCTCGGTCTTCCGGCGGCAAGGCGTCTGGAGATCCTTCACCGACACGCAACAGGCAGATGGGAGCAAAAGGTTCGGTTTCTCCGCCTGCGTATCGACCGGCTGGGGTGGACAGAGGCCTGTCATCAGACAGCGCTTGAGATACTCGGCTACCGTTTCAATCGCGCTCCCATGCTTCGTATCGCCCAGCGATGGCGCTTCGATTCCTGGCGGCACAAGCCAGACCCTGTCGACGACGCGTTCAGCAGCGAATGCGGACGTTGGAGCCTTCAGGGAGTCCGACCGGCTAATCATCCGAGAACGCGCCTCCAGCAATACGCACGATGGGTGCACGCCGCGCCGGAATGGCCGGAGAACTGCCGCAGTGCGAAACTCTTGAATGACTATACGCCCATGTTTGCAAACGACCCCGGCGATGCGTTCGCAGAGACGTCACGGGAATTTCGGGCGGACACGCAAATGTCCGACCTGCGTTCACGCATGGCTGACCGATGGTGCGGCGACGCGCTCGCGGGGCCGCGCCTGGACACGCTGATCTGCAACCTCCTGCTTCCTGCCCTGTCTCTCCAGCCCTATGCCAGCGGCGCCAAGAGACTCTGGTTGCACTGGTATGCGGGTGACCTGCCCCCGACGCTCCGGCAATCGCTTCGCGACCTCGATGTCCTCTCCCACCCCCAGCCCCTTTCCCACGGACTCGCACAAGGCCTGCTCGGCTGGTGGATCGAACATGAGAAGACGTTGATGAAAAGGTAACCCTTGTCCCTTTCATCCGGAACAAAGACACTCGCCGTTACACTCAAAGCCCTCCGCCCCACACGCGCTTCAGTCGCGTTTCCCGGAGCCTGAAACCGAGCGGACGCTTGCACTCTCCGCTCCATCGCCTATTCCTGACTGTCCTCCCCGCGATGGTGCGGGACGCAACCCTCCTCTTCGTCTCAACATGGCAAAAATTCCACTCGAGGACAGTTTCGCTGACGTCATCAACAAGGCCCAGCGGGGTCTCAAGGTCTCCGACGATGACCTGGCCGCGCGCGCGGA
>JAGOJU010000036.1 GCA_017994935.1 Opitutaceae bacterium | reverse complement strand
ATTCCGAACATACAGGTGATCTTTCTGAGACGGAGTGAACGGTGCATAAGGGAGAGGATGCAGCCATGCTGCCGGTAACAAGGTTGCCAGAGGCCAAACGCCGCATTGACTTCAAACCCGCTCTACTATGCGCCGCAAGTGTATAGCTTCGCAGCAGCTGCAGCAACTGGACGTGATTCAATCGGAAGGCGAAAGACAGCAAAGGCGTTTCCAGGGGTTGCGGTCACCGGAATGCCCTCGCCGTTGTGAGAAGCGTGCCGGCATTGCGCTTGAAGGCGTCCAGGCGGAAGATTGCCCGGCACGCACGAGAGGGGATTGTCCAACGACGAACGAGGAGGAGGTTGCGCAGCACACATCGCTGTTTGCGATCGGGCATCATGCCGGACCTGTGGGCCCCAGCGCTTATGGGGGCATGGACAACCAGATCGATGCGACGCATGCCCTTTTGGGGAAAACCTTGCACAATTGTACGCCGAGGTGCCTTCCCTTTGAAAATCGGGCTGGGCGGATGGGCTGGGATGAGTTTTGCTGGTCGATTCGTATGCTCACGCTTGCAGATGTCGCCAAGTCCTACGGTACCCGTGAATTGTTTTCCGGGGTGTCCCTGTTTGTTGCCCGCACCGACCGTTTTGGGCTGGTTGGCCCGAATGGCGCAGGCAAATCGACGCTGTTCAATCTCATTCTGGGCGAGGAGATGCCGGACGAAGGCACGATCACGTGGGAGCGGGGTGCGGATTTCGGCTTTCTGCCACAGGAAAGCGCGCCGGTGGGCGACGAATCGATCCTGCACATTGCAACCAGCGGCAGGAAGCTGGAGCCGGAGAACGATGACGATTGGGACATCGACTACACGCTCGAACCGCGGGCGAAGAAGATTCTGGCGGGCCTGGGTTTTCGTGAGGGCGACTTCCTCAAGCAGGCGAAGTCCTTTTCCGGAGGCTGGGTCATGCGGGCGCATCTGGCCCGGCTGCTGGTGAATGAGCCGGCGTTGCTTTTGCTCGACGAACCCACCAACCACCTCGACCTGGAGGCGCTGCTCTGGTTTCAGGACTATCTCACCCGCTATCCTGGCGGACTGGTGGTCATCTCCCACGACCGGGCGTTTCTCAATGCCCTGTGCAATGGCATCCTCGAGCTGCGCAGTGGAGTGTTGCACCGCTACACGGGGAATTACGACGACTACCTCGTCGAGAAGGAGGACCGCAAGGCGCAGCAGGCCGCGGCATTCAAGAACCAGCAGCGCGAGATTGCCCACCTCCAGAAGTTCGTCGACCGATTTGGAGCGAAGGCCTCGATGGCCTCACGTGCGAAGTCGAAGGAAAAGCAGATCGAGCGACTCAAGGAGGTGGCGGTCGATGAGCCGATGGACGAACTGAAGCGAATTCACTTCAAGTTTCCCCAGCCGCCGCGCTCCGGGCTCAAGGTCATCACGCTGGAGAACGTGCAGCAGGCCTACGGAGATCACGTCGTGTACCGCGACCTCAATTTCACCGCGGAGCGGGGCCAGCGCATGGTGCTTGTCGGACCCAACGGCGCCGGCAAGTCGACGCTTCTGAAGATTCTCGCGGATGTCATCCCGATCCAGGGCGGCAGTCGGGAGATCGGGAGCAATGTGGTCACGGGCTACTTTGCCCAGAACCGTCTCGACAATCTGAAGGCGGATTCGACGGTGTTTGAGAATGTGATGGAGCTGCGCACGCAGGAGAATCAGCTTACGGAGCAGCAGGTGCGCGCCATCCTCGGAGCGTTCCTCTTCAGGAAGGACGATGTCTTCAAAAAGGTATCCGTTCTCTCCGGCGGCGAGAAATCCCGCCTCGCACTGGCCCGCCTCCTAGTGAAGCCGCCGAACTTCCTGATGATGGATGAACCGACCACGCACCTCGACATCCAGTCGATCGACGCCCTGGTCAGCGCGCTCAAGGACTATGAAGGCACGCTCGTCTTCATCAGTCACGACGTCTATTTCATCCGTGCGCTCGCGCAGACCGTGTTGCATGTGCATTCGGGCCGGCTGACTCCCTACGCGGGCAACTACGATTACTATCTCGAAAAATCAAAGGCCACGAATGAGCGGGCGGCGCTGACCGCCGGCTTCACCGATGCGCGTCCGGTCCAGGTTGCAGAAACCAGGAAGCCTGCCGCGACACCCAAGCGGCCCGCCGTTGACAAGGCGGAACTCAAGCGGCTCCGGACCGAGGTTGGCCGGCTTGAACAGTCCGTGTCCGAACTCGAGGCGAAGCAGGCCGAACTCACCGCCGCGCTGGAGGCCCCTGAAACGTACTCAACACCGGGCAAGGCCCAGCACCTCAACCGGGAGCTGAGTTCGATTGTCGATCAGATCACCCACGCGACCGAAGCCTGGGAGCAGTCCGCGAGCCGCCTGGCAGAACTCGAGCGTGGCGAATGAGCGGGTGGAACAGGGGTTCCAGCCTGCACGCGTAGACCTCTGCCCCGGGGCTGGGCGATCGCCCGTTATTTCAAGCCAAGTTGTCCTGCCAGCCAGGCCGCACGGTTGGTGGTGATGCCATCCACGCGGTCCGCAACGAGCCGCCTTGCCACGTCGACGTCGTCACATGTCCATGCGATCAGCTTGAGTCCCGCGGCATGTGACTTCCCGACCAACGCCCGGGTGATCTTTTCGTACTGGAGGTCCAGCCCGTCGAGGTGGTGGCTGAGGCAGGTCTGGATGAGACTGTCGTCGTAGGGCAGCGAGGCACCGCTTTTCGGATCCTTGTCCGGAGCTTTCAGCAGGAAGACCGGCAAATCCGGCATCAGTTTTTTCGCGCCGGCGCATACGTCGAGCTTGAAGCTGATGATCGTGATGCGAGAGCGCTTGCCGCTCCGGTCGATGGCCTCTCGCAGCAAGGGCAGGATTTCCGGGCCGCACTTGACCTCGCAGTAGGCGATTCCGTGCTCCGGGATTGTTGCAAGGACCTCCTCAATGAACGGCATCTTCTCGCCGGTGAATGCCTCGCCCTTCCACCTGCCGACATCCAGTTTGCGCAATTCCTGCGAACTCGTTTCGCCGATGACGAGGTCGGCGCCGCCGGTGCGTTTCGCATTGCCGTCGTGGATGACGATGATGCGTTTGTCCGTTGTCAGGAAGCAGTCGAATTCGATGGCCGGCACGCCGCGGGCCCATGCCAGATTGAAGGCAGCAAGCGTGTTCTCGGGAGCCAGATGGGACTCGCCGCGGTGGGCGACCATCAACACCGGGTTGGGCGCTTTGACTTTGGAAGGGAGCATGGACCAGGCGGAATTGCCGGAGAACAGGAGGAAGGCGATGGCGGCAGCGGTGACCAGACGAAATGGCAGGGAAACGCGGGGAGCGCCGGCGGCGGGGGGAACATTGATTTTGAAGTGCATGTTGTCAGGGGCGTGAAAGGTTCGCGGTTGTGGCCCAGGGGTGACTGAAGTGCGGTTTTGGGGTTACAGGATCACCTCGGCGATGAGGGGAGCCCTTTCGGGAGGTTGGTCACTGATGGATATGGAGTCCAGCACGCGATCCCTGGCGGTTGCCAGGCGGTCCTCCCGGTTGACGTGGAGCAGGCAAAGGGGGGAGTTGCGTGAAATCCGTTCCCCCGTCTTGACGAGGCGCGAGATTCCCACCGCCGGGTCGATCGTCTCCTCGGCGCGCGACCTGCCTGCTCCGAGCTCCAGTGCGGCAAGGGCAAGGCCCATGGCATCGACCCGGGTGATGTATCCATCCTTTGGTGACAGGATCGCAACTGTCCGGGCTGCCTGCGGAAGCAGGGCGGGGTTGTCGATGGCGTCTGCGTTGCCGCCCTGTGCGACGACAATCTCGCGGAATTTTGCGAGAGCGGTTCCGGAAGTCACGGCGTGCTTCAGCTTCAGTTCCGCATCCGCGAGGTCTTTGCTCGCACCTCCCAGCACCAGCATGTGTGCGCCGAGCGCAAGCGTGACCTCCATCAGATCGGACGGGCCTTTGTCGCGCAGGCAGGCGACGGACTCTTCGACCTCGAGCGCATTTCCGACATTGCGGCCGAGGGGTTCATGCATTGCCGTGAGCAGCGCGCGGACTTTTTTCCCGCCGGCCCGGCCGACGCTCACCAGTGCTTCCGCCAGTTCCCGTGCCTGATCGACGCTCTTCATGAAGGCGCCGCTTCCGAATTTGACGTCGAGCACAAGCGCGTCGATGCCCTCGGCCAGTTTCTTGGAAAGGATCGACGCGCAGATCAGAGGAATGCACTCCACCGTGGCCGTGACGTCACGCAGCGCATAGAGCGTCCGGTCCGCAGGCGCGAGGTCGCGTGTCTGTCCGATGAAAGCGCATCCGATTCGGGCGACCTGGGATTGGAATTCGGCGAGGGAGAGTCCGGTCCTGAAACCTGGGATCGATTCCAGCTTGTCGAGTGTCCCGCCCGAGTGACCCAGGCCGCGGCCGCTGATCATCGGCACGGGTACGCCGCAGGCTGCCACCATGGGAGCGAGGGGAATGGAAACCTTGTCGCCCACGCCTCCGGTCGAGTGCTTGTCGACCTTGATGCCTGGAACGGCCGACAGGTCCGCCATGTGGCCCGAGCGCATCATGGCGTCGGTCAGAGCTGCCGTTTCCGCGGGTGTCATGCCCTTGAGCAGGATGGCCATGAGCATCGCGCTCAGCTGATACTTCTCCCAGGAGGCATCGGTGGCGCCGCGGACAAATGCCTGGATTTCCGCGTCGGTGAGTGCATGGCCGTCACGCTTGCGGGCGATGATGTGCTGGGGAAAGGGCGAGGCGGAGGGCATGCTCCGGATTGCACCACGCGGGCCGTGGAACGGCAATGCTGCAGCCTGGGGGAGCGTTCCGGAATCGCTACGGGGGAGATTCAGGGTGACGGTTGGGCACTGAAAAGCAGATCCCGCCCTGAGGCGGCTCGCACCCTCCAGCGATGGCAGGAGCCAAGGGCGGGCGGCTATCTCAAGGCTTCTTATTTCCGCCGAAGACCGACTTGGCCATCTCCAGCGGTGCCCTTGCGAGCGTACGCATGGGGTTCGTGGGCGCGGGTGCGGCCATTGGTGCGGCGGCCACGCGTGCTGCCATGCGGGCCTCGGCGTCGGCGACCTTCGACTCGCGTGCGGCGAGATGCTCCTCCCGGGCCTTCAATGCCGCATCCTTCTCCTGGGTGTAGAGGCGGTCGTTGCGGACATGGGCGCGCTCACTTTCGAGCAGTTCGCTCGCGCGCTGAAGCTTCTGCCATGCCTCACGAAGAGCTCCGTCATCGAACGGAGACTTTGCCTCGGGGCGCGCGGTGGTGCTGAACCAGAGCACCCGATCCGCCTCCAACTGGGTCTGCACCTTGCGCAGGCGGGATTCGTATTCCTTGAGGTTGGTTTCCTGCTCGCGAAGCAGGTCCAGGTCATCATGCCACCGGCGGCGTTCCCGCGCGATCTTGGCTGCCTCCTGCTGGAGCTTCATGGCGGTGTCCCGCTGCTGCGCCTCCTGCTTGTGGACGCGTTCCCTCATGGCGGCGACCTCTTCCGCGGAGGCGGCCCATTCAGGAAGCATGGGAATTGAGAGTTTGGCCTCGAGTTCCTGGCGTTCCGACTCGAGCAGACTGCGTTCGCGTTCGATCTCCTCGCGCTGGTCGCTCAGGGCGCGGGCCTTGGCTTCGATCGCTTCCTGGGCCGCGGCGACGCGTTCGCGCTGCGTGCGGAGTTCCGTGAGTTCGGCCTGCTGGATCGTGGCGTCGGAATTCTGGATCAGAAGCGCCTTGACCTCCGACTCCAGGGCATTGCGCTCGTGGAGGGTGCGCTGGAGCCGCGATTCGAGATCGTCCCGCTCCCTGGTGAGTTGAAGCAGCTGCTCGCGCAGTGCCTGGGCCGACGCGACCTCGGTGGCGGCGGAGGAACTGTCCGGTTCCCGGTCCATGCGGGCGAGCGTCTGCTCGACCTCGGCCAGATCTGCGGGGGTGACGCCGGATTCATCCGCATCGGGCAGCACCCCGGGATTGAGGAGATCCCGAACGCGTCGGACGGTTGGCCTGAGATCCTCGCCGAGCGGGATCACGTCGGCGATGCCGAGGCGGATGCATTTCACGACCAGGGCGAGTTCCGGGGTTTCGGCAAGGAGTGCGACGGGGGCGGTTGGCTGGACCTGCTTCAGGGATTCAAAAACCTGCAGGCCGGTGACGTCCGGGAGCTGTTCGGCCACGAGCGCGAGATCGAACCATTCGTTGCGTGCGGCCTCGACGGCCTCATCCGGGGTGAGAAATGCGCGCACATCGAATCCGGCGTCGGCCAGCGAGAGCACGATGCGACGCTTCAGCCTTGGATCGTGATGGGCGACGAGAATCTTTTTGACGAGTGTCATGACGGCGGGATCGACAAGTGGGTCGGCCTTAGAGGTAAGCCGACAGCGATTTCATCGCCACATCATACCCCGGCTGAAGGGGGATTTACCCGGGGTTTACAGGGGGCTGGGCGTTTCACCCCGGCCGCTTTCTAGGAGCGGAACAGGACACTCTCCCGATTGAACATTCTTTCGGCGAGAATCAGTCCCAACGCGGCGAAGACGGAGGTGGAGACGAAGATGAGGCTGATGTACCCCCAGTTGAAGATGCCGGAAACGAGTTCCTTGCAGAGCAGGGCGACATTCAGGATGGGCACGCAGGCGAGCGTGGCGTTGAGGTCAACCCCCGGGAGCGTTGCCAGCATTGCCGGCAGAAGGACCACGATCACCAGCGGCGACACGTAGCTTTGCGCCTCCTTGTAGCTCTTGGCAAAGAGCGAGAGGGCGATCAGTCCGGAGGAAAACAGGACTGCGAGCGGCAGGACCATGGCGAGCGCAAGAAGGAAGCCCGTCGGGTGGATTGCGGGCAGCGCGGCGTGGGCGGCGCCTCCCGCTCCCTGCGCCACGGCGGCCATGGTGTCCCGGGCAAAAAGCACAACACCTGCGCCCAGCGTGAAGGCAGTCGAGAGTGCCGAGAGTACGACGGTCGCGAGCGAGGCGGTGAGGACCATGAAAAACTTCCCAAGGGCGATCTCGCGCCTGCCCACCGGGCTGCAAAGGAGGGTTTCCATGGTGCCACGCTCCTTCTCTCCTGCCGTGAGGTCCATCGCGGGATACATCGCGCCCGAGAAGGAGAGCAGGATGATCACGCACGGGATCAAGCCTCCGATCAGGTTGCCTCCCACCTTTTCGGGCGGAGCCACGTTCTGGCGGGTGATCTCGAAGGGCTTGAGGATGGAGCGGGGGATGCCCCTTTTCCCCAGCCGTGCGAGAATGAGCTTCTCGCGATAGTCGCGAAAGAAACGGTCCAGTTCGTTGGCTGCGAAACCGGATCGAAGTTCACCCTCATAGGTGAAGATCCTCACACCTGCGGGGCGGCCCTCGGCAATCGCCTGGTCGAAGCCGGCGGGAATTTCCACGGCGGCCCGAAGCGTTTTTTCCGAGATGCGGCTCCGAAAGTCGCTGGTGGTTGGAACGATCTTCAGCTTCGGGTGGGACGCGAGCGCAGTCCGTATTCCGGGTGAATCCTCACCACCGATCACCATGATCGTCTGGGTTTCGGAGCGTGCCTTGCGCACGATCTTTGTCGTGAAGGCGCCAAAGGCGAAAAAGATCACGGGGATCAGCAGCGTGGGAACGACAAACATCGACATCAGCGTGCGGCGGTCACGCAGCGTGTCGGTCAGCTCCTTCGTATAGACGGTGAAGACCTGGCGGGCGTTCATGGCGCGGCCTCCGCGCCGATAGTCCGCAGGAAGACCTGCTCCATGTCAGATGCACCCGTGCGCTGCTTAAGTTCCTCGTGCGAACCTTCGGCGAGCAGGCGCCCGCCGTGCACCACCGCGATCGTGTCGCAGAGTTTCTCCACCTCGCTCATGATGTGCGTGGAATAGATCACGGTCTTTCCGCGATCGCGGCAGTCGCGTACAAAGGCGACAATGGTGCGCGCCGCGAGCACATCCAGCCCCAGCGTTGGTTCATCGAGAATGATGACTTCAGGATCGTGGATTAGCGTGCGCGCGATGGAGGTCTTCTGCTTCATGCCCGTGGAAAACCTGTCGACCCTCCGGTCGAGGAAGTCCTCCATCCGGAGCTCGGCGGCCAGAATCTCCGTGCGGCGTGCGATCTCTTCCGCGTGCATGCCATTGAGCCTGCCGAAGTAGGTGATCGTCTCCCTTGCGGTCAGACGCCCGTAGAGCGCGGTGCTTGCCGCCAGGAAGCCGAGCTTCGCTCGCACGGCGTCGGGATTGTCCGTCAGTTCGATTCCGGCGACGCGTGCGCTTCCGCTGGTCGGCAGCAGAAGGGTGGCGAGCATGCGCAGGATCGTGGTTTTTCCGGCGCCATTCACGCCGAGGAGTCCGTAGATCCTCCCGGGATGGCAGGTGAAGGACACCGAATCCACGGCCCTCACCTCACCCCGTTTCCGGTCATGGAACACCTTGGTCAATTCTCGCGCTTCGATCATGCGGCCCCGCGACGCTGACCGGCGGCATGACAAAGGGAAAGGGCGAAAAGCGGCGGGCGGGATGACCGGAAGACAGGCCCGCCGCGCCTCGCGAGGCATGAGGCGCCTCCGGGGGGCGCCTCATGCGGACGGACGGATCAGATGGCGTTGTCGCCGGTTTCCTCGGTGCGGATGCGGATGGCCTGGTCGACCGGAAGGACGAAGACCTTGCCGTCTCCGATCTTGCCGGTCTTTGCCCTGGCCACGACCGTGTGCACCACCCGGTCGGCGAGGTCGTCGCCCACGACGATCTCGAGCCGCACCTTCGGCAGGAAGTCCACCGTGTATTCACTTCCGCGATACATTTCGGTGTGGCCCTTCTGGCGACCGAAGCCCTTGACCTCGGTCACAGTCATGCCTTCGACTCCGATTTCCATTAGACCCTCCTTCACTTCCTCGAGCTTGAAGGGTTTGATGACAGCAATGATGAGTTTCATGGTTCAATCAATGAAGGGTTGGGTTGTTGTTCACGAGATGTAACCTTCTTCGCCGTGTTCGCTGATATCGAGGCCCGCCGATTCGACTTCCGGTGCGGCCCGCAGGCCGAGGGTGACCTTGACGATGAGGGCTACGACGGCGGTGGCGAGCACGCTCCAGAGGATCGTCACTCCGACTGCCTTGAGCTGTTCCCCGAGAAGGCCCGCCTTGAGGGGGCCGACGACGGAATTGACCTTCTCGCTGGCGAAGACCCCGGTGAGAATCGCACCCAGTGTGCCGCCAACCCCGTGCACACCGAACGTGTCGAGTGCGTCATCGTAGCCCAGCCATTTCTTCAGGTAGGCCACGGCGATGAAGGGGACGATGCCGGCGAGGAGACCCATGATGACGGCGGAGGAGGCCGTGACAAAACCGGCGGCGGGTGTGATCACGACGAGACCCGCGACGATGCCCGAGCAGAAGCCCAGCACACTGGGATGGCCGCGGGTGATCCATTCAGCCATGGCCCAGGAGAAGCCCGCGATGGCTGCGGCAAGCGTGGTGGTGGTGAAGGCGTTGGCGGCAATCGCATCGGCTCCGAGTGCGGAACCGGCGTTGAATCCGTACCAGCCTACCCAGAGCATGCCGGTGCCGACCGTACAGAGCACGAGCGAGTGCGGGGGCATCGCCACCTTGCCGAAGCCCGAACGCTTGCCGAGCATGATGCACAGCACGAGCGCGCTCCAGCCCGAGGTCATGTGCACCACCGTGCCCCCGGCGAAGTCGATCGCCTTGATTCCGGCGCTGGCGTTGAGCGGTCCGCTCATGAAGCCCGTTCCGGACCATACCATATGGGCGAAGGGGAAATAGACCGCGAACATCCAGAGCGCCACGAAGGCGAGCACGGCGCTGAATTTCATGCGCTCGGCGATGGCGCCGACGATCAGGGCCGGGGTGATGATCGCGAAGCTCAGTTGGAACATCGCCCACATGCTGTCGCTGATCCAGTGGTAGCCCGCCCCCACATTTCCGGGCTCGACGCCCTTGAAGAACATGCTGGCGGTGTCCCCGATGAAGGCGTTTCCACCGGAGAACGCCAGGCTGTAGCCCACTGCCCACCACAGGATGGTGACGAGACCTGCAATGCCGAGGCACTGGGCGAGCACCGACAGGACGTTCTTGCGCCTGACGAGCCCGCCGTAGAACAGGGCAAGCCCGGGCAGCGTCATGAAGATCACCAGTGCGGTGGACACCATCTGCCAGGCATTGTGGCCGGGTCCGGGTCCCGCGACTTTCGAGGCGACGCCTGGAGTGCGGGGGCCATTGTTCATGTAGGCTTCAATGTCCGCCACGCGCTGCTCGAGCGTCGGTTCCACAGTCTTGGTTGCAGGCGTCTCGGCCCTGCCAGTTGCGATCGCAGTCGCGAAGAGAAGCAGGCTCGACAGGAATCGAGCATGGCGGAAGAGGAATGTTGTCATGATGATGGGTTGATGGAATGAGGTGAGTGGATCTCGTGCAAAAGCAGGTTCCATGCCTGCCCAGCCATCTGCGAAATAAAGACCTCTTGATGGTATTCCCGGACGTCGGCGGGGGTGCGGAAGCACATGATTTTCGACGGAAGAGTTGCGCCCGGCGCGGATTGCATGAAATCTTGCACCAGGTGACGGGCTGGCTGCAGAGGGGACCTATGCCTTGTTTGCGGATGAGGCGGCTATCCGGTTATTCTGAATTAACGACTTACAACAAAACATGACACGAGCCGAGGAGCAGATGGATTTTTTGGATCAGAATGGGCCGAGCGACGGTCTGGAGGTTCGGTTCTTGCAATGAAGCTTCCGCTATGGGCTTTGCGTCTGATGCACCGCAGCCGGCTTTCCCGCAGCCGGCTCAAGGGAGGATGGATCCACTCCCGGTTGGGGGACCGTATCCTTGACAAGAAGCTTTGGCGGCCGACGCATGAGTCGCTGGCACGTGCCTGGCTGGTCGGTTTTCCGATCACGGTCATGCCATTTCTTCCCGCGCAATCCCTTTTTGCGGTGATTGCGGCGCTCTGTGTTCGCGGCAATCTCCTGCTTTGTATCGCCCTGCAGTTCCTTTCCACTCCGCTCACCGCTCCGATTCAGCTGTCAGCCTGCTATTTTGTTGGTGAACTCGTCCGGGGAATGAATCCCGCTCAAGTCTGGCGCCACGTGGCGTCCCAGCCCCGCGAACTCTTCACCCGCGAGGGAGTGATTTCGCTCTATCTGGGGGCGTTTGTCATCGGGATCATCGGCGGATGTCTCGGTTATGCGATAATTCGCAAGGTGTGGCGTGAGAAACCCCGCGTCCAGCGGCCTGCACCGCTCGCGGCAAAAGCGCCCGCCTCCCCGGCCAAGACGTGGCCCCAGCCTCCGTCAACCACCACGCGTTCAATGTAGGCACGCAGCCCGACTCTCCGGAAGGTGCGGTCGGCAACGAATGGAAACGAAACTCAACGCGGGCCTTTCCAGGGGTTTCATCCGGGAATGGCCGTGTCATCGGGGTTGCCGACCAGCCGGAAATTTGACGCCTTTTCCCTATGGACCCTTCCGATTCGCCCTCTTCGATCGTGAACGAAACGTTTCCGCTTTTCTCCTGGCTGACGGAGCGCGGCGCCGGCGTGCTGATGCATCCGACCTCGCTCCCGGGCGATCAGGGCGTTGGAACCTTCGATGGCGCGGTCGATCGTTTTCTGGATTTTCTCTCGCAGGCGGGAATGAAGTACTGGCAGCTTTGCCCCCTGGGCCCGACCGGCTATGGTGATTCCCCGTACCAGTGCTTCTCTGCGTTTGCCGGGAACCCGTACCTGATCGACCTGGAGGCGCTGGTATCGTTTGGACTCCTGAAGAGCGAGTCGCTCGCGCCCCTGCGGCGCCTCAGCCGGGAACGCGTCGATTTCGGTGCGCTCTATGCCCTGAAGTGGCCGCTGCTGCGCGAGGCTTTCCAGGCGTATCTGGAAAATCCCGCCCGCCTTCCCTACGGGGATTTCAAGGCCTTTCAGGAAAAACATGCGCACTGGCTTCCTGCGTATGGCTATTTCCGCGCGCTGAAGGATCACTATCAGGGCAAGCCATGGTCGGAGTGGCCGGCGGACACGCGGTCCCACGCCTCCGCACAAAAATCGGTTCTGCGGGCATGGCTCGCCCCGCAGATCGATGCCCACATGTTCTACCAGTACCTTTTCTATGGACAATGGGAGCGGGTCCGCGCCGCGGCGGCCGGGCGCGGCGTGCAGATCATCGGCGACCTGCCGATCTTTGTGGCCTTCGACAGCGCCGATGTCTGGGCAAATCTGCCGCTTTTCGAAATTGATCCGAAGACCTGCCGTCCCGTTGCTGTCGCCGGTGTGCCGCCCGACTACTTCTCGGAGGACGGCCAGCTCTGGGGAAATCCGCTCTACCGCTGGGAGGCGCACAGAAAGGACGGATACGATTGGTGGCTCAGGCGCCTGCGCTCTTCCTTCGAACTGTGCGACATCGTGCGCATCGATCATTTCAGAGGCTTCGACGAGTACTGGCGGATTCCCTTCCCTGCGGAGACCGCGCGGTTCGGAACCTGGGAGCCGGGTCCTGGAATCGATCTCTTCCGCGCAGTCAGGACCGCGTTCCCGCAATCGCGCATCATTGCCGAGGATCTCGGCGAACTGACCCCCACGGTGGAGGCACTGCGCGCACAAACCGGCCTTCCCGGCATGGCGGTGCTCCAATTCGCGTTCGGATCCGACAGCGGCAACGCCTACCTGCCGCACCATCACACGCAGAACTCGGTCGTGTATCCAGGAACCCATGACAACAATACCGCCATCGGCTGGTACGCGACCGCCTCGGAGCGCGAGCGCGACCATGTCCGGCGGTACCTCGGTGTCAGCGGCAGCGAGATCGGCTGGGACCTGCTTCGGGCTTCGTACCGCTCCACCTGTCGCCTCGCGGTCATGCCCCTTCAGGACATGCTCAGCCTCGATGCGTCCGGACGCTTCAATACGCCCGGCGTTCCGCACGGAAACTGGCAGTGGCGGTATCGCCCCGAGCAGCTGGACGCACTCTTTGGTGAAACCGCGGCGTATTTGAAGTCGCTCGGCCAGCTCTATGGACGCTAGCCGTCCGAAGACAGTGCGGGCCGGGCGGCCGATCCGCCGGATCCTTTTTCTGCTGATTGCGATGGCGGCGGTGCTGGCGGCGACCGTTTTCCTGGCGGGTGGGTGGATACTCACGCGCGCCACACGGGCCGTGCTGCCGCAACTCGTGGGGTCGATTCCGGCGGAGCATGGCTCACTTCGAGGCATCGAATTCGATGGGGCGGAATTTGCGCCACTGGCCACCGTGGTCTGGCATGGAATCACGCTCGACGCCCGGCTGCCGTTGGAAAAGGAATCACCCGAGAAGTCGATACGCATCAGGATCGCGACCGCGATGGCGTCGCTTCGCGGGTGGTTTCCCCTTCGATTCGATCTCAAGCTCGAAGGTGTCCGGGTGGAGTCGCAGTTGCATCTTGATGCGCCTCGTGATGTGCCTTTCGCGGGAGGCGAGTTCGACACGCCGGTCCAGCGTATCGACGACGGCAGGGTGCTGCTTCCCGACGTCGCGTATGGCGGTTCGCTGCGCGCGAGCATCCGTCGCGAACTGCCCGACCTGGTTGCATTTGCGAGGACAGGCATGACGACACGAAGGCTGACGATGTCCGCGAGGCTGCACTTCACTCTCGAACATGTGCCGATGTCCGTCCGGCTCGAGACGGCACGCGAACCGGGCGGCACCCGGCTGCGCATCAACCGGCGGGATCTCGACACGCTTTCGCGGCGCTCCACTCAGCCGCTGACGCCAGCGGAGTGTGAGCTGCTTGCCGTGAACCCGCTTCGCGCTTCCATGCTGCTTCGCATGAAGGATTATGCGGAACGCACGGCGCATCGTCTTGCAAGAGTCGGCAAGGCCTACAACGAGGACTCCACGCGGCATGTGCTGTGGAGTTATTGGCTGACCCGCATGTATGGGAGCTCTTTTGCGGAGAGGGTCACCAATGCCCACGAGGAAGGTTCCGCCAATCTGCCTGAGGAAAGTGACCGCGATCGTCACAACAACAGCCTGGGGCGCGATTGGGCGTCCGCGGGAAAAACCGAGTCCCAGGTGCTCGCGCTGATCCGTGAGGATCCGCGGGTCGGGCGGCGGCAAGGTTGAAAATGGGAGGGGTGATGATGCGAAGCTTCGCGCCGGCTTTGCCCGGCTATCTTGGCATCCCAAGGATGTCGGCTGATGTTTCGCTGTTGCCGAGGGTGCGTGGTTGTTCGAACGTCATCTGCCCCGGGGACTTGGACTTTCGTACCGCGACCATGAATTTGTCCGCTCAGAACAGCAGCCTGCAGGAAGCTGACCGTTGTTTCCGTCGTCGCCGGCATTCCGTGGAGGCTGCGTGATCATGGCAGCGATGGAAACGACTGCGGTGTGGCAGGGCGGGCTCGTTCTTGCGGCCTATGTTCTCGGGTGCGTGAACACCGGATACTACCTGGTTCGCCTGAAGACCGGACGCGACATCCGTGCAATGGGGAGCGGCAATGCCGGCGCTCGCAACGTTGGCCGTGTTCTGGGAAGGAGTGGTTTTGTTCTCACCCTCGCTGGCGATCTTCTCAAGGGAGCGATTGCGGTCATTCTCGCCAAGATGTTGCAGGGGGCCCCGACGACAGTCGTGTTCGCCTGCATTGCGGTGGTCGCCGGGCACTTGTGGCCGGTGCAGCTGGGCTTTCGTGGGGGGAAGGGCGCTGCAACGGGATGCGGTGTGATTTTTGCGCTGGAACCGGTGACAGCGGCTATCCTGCTCATCCTGTGCGGCTTACTTCGACTCGTTCTTCGCCGGAGCAGTCTGAGCGCCATGATTGCCTTTGTGGCCGGCCCGCTTGTGGCATTCCTGCTTGGGCGGTCGCTGGCCGTTGTGGCGGGTTTTGCGGGCGTCGCAGCGCTGGTCGTGTTTTCCCACCTCGCAAACTTGAAATCGGATATCGGGGGCGAGGCGGAGCGAGCGTCAGACGAAGGCATTCGCAAAGACACATCGCTACCGGCTGGCAAACCGTAAACCTTTCCTCTTTGTTGGAGTGTCATCACCGACCACCACCATGCGTGCGCCGTCTTCCTTACACGTAAAGCTTGCGACCGAGGATTGGGAGTTTGAAGCGATTCATCGCCTCAACTACCGGATCTTTGTCGAGGAGATACCCCAGCATGCACCGAATGGCGACGGACGACTCGTCGACCGTTTTCATGCGGAAAACAGCTATGTGATTGCGCGTGAGGGCGACCGGGTTCTGGGGATGCTGGCGTTGCGCGGCAAGCGGCCGTTCTCACTCGACAGCAAGGTGGCCGAGCTGGACAGGCATCTGCCGCCCGGACGGAGACCCATCGAAGTGAGACTCCTGGCGGTCGAATCGGCCTATCGCAAGACGTCGGTTTTTGTGTCGCTCTTTGAGTTCACCACCCGCAAGTGCCTGGCTGACGGCTACGATCTCGCCGTTATTTCCGGCACCACCCGCGAACTGAAACTCTACAGGCACCTCGGGTTTGCGCCCTTCGGACCCCTCGTGGGCACGGCCGGCGCGCAGTACCAGCCCATGTTCCTCACGCTCGACGCGCTCAATCGCACGACCGACAAGAGCCTCGTCCTGCGGGAGGCATTCAAGGAGATTCGCAGCACGCCGAATGGCATCAACCTCCTGCCGGGGCCGGTGTTGACGACACCGGAAGTCGATCGTGCATTCAGCGAGCCTGCAATTTCCCACCGGAGTCCCGTTTTCCTGGCGGAATTGCGCCATGTGCGCGCCCAGCTTTGCGAACTGACTGGCGCGCGCGACGTGCAGGTGATGCCGGGATCGGGCTCCCTCGCAAACGCCGTGGTCGCAGCCCAGCTTTCACTCCTCGGCCGCCGGGGTGTGGTGATGACCAATGGTGCGTTTGGCGACCGCCTCGCTTCGGATTCCCGGCGGGCCCGGCTGGAGTTCACCGTAGTCGAACAGCCATGGGGAACGGCGTTTGACCTTGAGAAGCTGGAGGCTGCCGTCAGCGGTCTGTCGCCGGGTGACTGGATCTGGGCGGTGCATCATGAGACCTCGACTGGCATGCTGAACCAGCTCGAGCCGCTGAAGGCTCTCGTCCGGCGGAAGGGACTTCGCCTCTGCCTTGACTGCGTCAGCTCGCTCGGAGCGGTGCCGGTTGATTTGAGTGACGTCTTTCTCGCCACGGGCACGAGCGGCAAGGGGCTCGGCGGCTATCCGGGCCTCGGGCTCGTTTTCCACGATTATGCGCCCCAAACGGCTGCGGACATCCTGCCCGGCTACCTCGATCTCGGGCACTGGGCTGAGAACTCGAGTGTTCCTCACACTCACTCGTCCAACCTCACGCACGCCCTCTGCGTGGCGTTGCGTGCCGTCACCCCTGAACGCATGCAGGAGATACTTGCCAACACATCCTGGCTGCGCCGCCGGTTGCTTGAGCAAGGCTGGACCCTGACCGGGGACGAAAGCAGCCCCGGCGCAGGGGTTGTCACACTTGAACTCGAAACTCCGGGTGGGGCGACCGCCCTGGGAGAGGCGCTCGAGCAGCGTGGAATCTGGCTCAACTTCCGCTCAGGTCACCTGTACAGCAAGAATTGGATCCAGGTATCCCTGCTGGGAAATCCACCCCGCACGTTGCTGAGGGAGCTGCTGGAAAACCTTGAGTCGCTGCGCCTTCGCGACGGATCTGCGGGGCAGGAGCGTGCGGCGATGCCACCGCTCCTGGTGGCGGCGGCGCGATAGACGGTTTTGCTTGGCAGACGTTTCTCGCGCTGCGCACTCAACGGCCAAGCGCATGCACTGCCCTGGACATGCGCGTTAGGGCTTCGTCGAGGGTTTTTCGCGGGCATCCAAAATTTAGGCGGACATACTCGCCGGGCGCGGCACCGAAAAAGCGTCCCTCACTCAAGCCCACGCCATGGGATTCAAAGTGGCCCACGGGATCCGCAAGTCCGAGCTCCTTGACGTTCATCCATGCAAGGTAGGTTGCTTCGATCGGAGCCTCGATCCTGACTCCCGGCAATTGCTCGGCAGCAAAGCGGATCACGGCGTCGCGGTTCCTCCGCAACGCCGCCAGGAGCGCCTGCCGCCAGGGTTCGCCGTGTCGGTAGGCCGCCTCGCAGGCTGCGTAGCCAAAGAGGTTGACCTCTGCGACGATGCCGGCGGTCGCCGCCACGAAGCGTCGGCGAAGGCCCGCGTCCGGAATTATCGCCAGGGCGCATCCGAGTCCGGGAACATTGTAGGTCTTGCTGGGCGCCAGCAGGGTGAGGGTTCGTGCCGCGATTTCGTCGCCCAGCTTACCCGAAGGCACATGCGGCAGCGTCGGATCGAGCACCAGGTCCGCATGGATCTCGTCCGAACAAAGCACCAGATTGTGCCGCAGGCAGAAGGCGGCGATCTTCTCAAGCTCAGGGCGCGTGAAGACACGCGAGACCGGGTTGTGGGGGTTGCAGAGAAAGAAGGCCTTCGTACGAGGAGTCACCGCGCGCTCGAGGGCCTCCCAATCGATTTCCCAGCGCCGTTCCCGCGAATTGAGCAGAAGCGGAACGGTCACTGCAACGCGACCGGCATTCCTCGGTGCGCTCATGAAGGGCGGATAGACAGGAGTCAGGCAGAGGATTTCCTCCCCGGGTCCGGCTACAGCTTGCGCGGTCACGTTCAGCCCGACGACCAGGCCCGGCAGCCAGACGAGCCATGCCGGATCAATCAACCATTGATGGCGGGCAGCCAGCATTTCCACGACCGCATCGACCTGCGATTTCACGGGTCGGGCATAACCGAAGACACCGTGTGTCGCGCGTCTCCTGATCGCTTCGATGACTGCGGGGGGTGACACAAAATCCATGTCTGCCACCCAGAGCGGCAGGATATCGCGGCCCGCGTACTTCTGCCACTTCTGCGAATCAGTGGCCCGGCGTTCCGGACAGGTTTCAAAGTCAAAGGCGTTGGTCATGGCAAGAAAGGTCCAACCATAGGCTGCAAACTCCGTTTGAACACGGATTTTTTCGCCGTGATTTCCATTACCCCGGCGGCAAGCGCGGCGCCCTGCTCCGGCCTGTGCGAACGTACTGCAAGGTCGCCCGGAATGCACCTGCAGCATGCCGGGTCCGGATTGCTATAGAATGGGCCGTTACTGCGCACCGTGTGACACCGATGCCGGACAGAATTGCACATATACTCGGATATCGGTGTCATAACTCATTCATCTGCAACGGACCATGAAGCCATGAAGATCGGCACCGAATGTGCATATACGGCGCTACAGAGGCAGCATCAACTTCCCAACAAGAATACAAACCATCGATAAAACATCATGAGACTCGTTCGTTATAATTATCCCGCCTATCGCACCTATTCGCCTTCCCCGACCGCTTCGCGCAATCCGTGGTGTGGTCTGGACGGCGAAATCGACCGCCTCTTCAGCTCCGCATTGGGTGGCGTGACGCAGGCATTTGGCACGGCATTCCCGGTGGATCTCTACGAGGACAAGGACAACGCCTATGTGCGTGCGGATCTACCCGGTGTTTCCCGCGACGCCATTGAGGTCGATATGGTCGACCAGACCCTGACGATCAAGGCCACGCGCAAGCGCGGCGAAGGCGAGGGTGCCGAGACCACGACCTTCAGTCGGGCGGTCAGCGTCCCCGAGAACGTCCAGGCCAGCACCGTCAGCGCGGCCTATGAAAACGGAGTGCTGACCGTCACGCTTCCGAAGAAAGAGGAAGCCAAGCCTCGGAAGATTTCCGTTCAGGTTGGCTGATCAGATTCGCGTCCGCGGACCGTGCACCCGTCCTGTCCGCAGCGCTTCCCACTCCCACTCCCACTCCCAATTCCCTACAAAATCCAAATCCCATGAGCCTGCTACATTCTCTCCTCCCTTCCTTCAACCGCCCGTCCGACAAGAGTGGCGATCTCCATCTGGCCGACGCCACGACTGTCCCGACCCTTCGGCCGTCCTATCGAGTCCATGAAACCGCCGACGCGTTTATGGCAACCGTGTACCTTCCGGGGGTCACCAAGGACGGCCTGCAAATCAGCGCGGATGGCGACGAAATCGTGATCACCGGCAAACGTGGCTGGAAAGCCCCGGAGTCATGGACCTCGCTTTACCGTGAAAGCGTTGATTCGGAATTCAGCCTCACGCTCAGCCACGATGCGTCGGTCAACATTGACAAGATCGGCGCGGAGCTTCGCGACGGCGTGCTCACACTCACGCTTCCGAAGGCGGAGGCCCTCAAGCCACGCAAGATCGCGGTCGCCTGAACCGACGCGCAAACGTCCTCCGGTCACCTGCCGAGCCATCTGAACCCGACCCTGCGAAGGGGTCGGGTTCCTATTTTTCCGCTCCGTGCAGGGCAGCCTTGGGTTTTTCCCTGATGATCACGCTGGCGAGTACCGATAGCAGCAGCACGCCACCGATGACGCCGAGCGACACCGTTGTATCGATGTGATACTCAAAATAGGTGATCAGCATCTTGACGCCGATGAACACGAGAATGAGCGAGAGGCCGAATTTGAGGAAACGGAAAAGCTGCATGATTCCGCTGAGCGCGAAATAAAGCGATCGAAGCCCGAGGATCGCGAAAATGTTTGATGTGAGCGCGACAAAGCCGTCGCGGGTGATGGCAAGCACCGCCGGAAGCGAATCGAGTGCGAAGATGACATCGGTTGACTCCACGACGATCAGAACGACGAACAGCGGCGTTGCCATGTGGCGGCCGTTCAGGCGCGTGAAGAAGTGGCCGCCGTCCATCGACGGGCTAACCGGATATATTTTCCGAAACAGGCGGACCGCGATGTTCTTTTCCGGGTGCATCTCCTCCTCGGCTCCCTTTGAGAATGCCATCTTGATGCCGGTGTAGACGAGAAAGGCACCGAAGAGGTAGATCACCCAGTGGAACCGTGCGAGCACGCTGACGCCGACGAGAATGAAGACAGCGCGCATGGCAACGGCGCCGAGGATGCCCCAGAAGAGGACACGGTGCTGCCATTGCGGCGGGACCTTGAAAAACGCGAAGACGAGGATGAAGACAAACACGTTGTCGACGCTCAGGCAGAGCTCGACCAGGTAGCCCGCAAGAAACTGCTGCGCGGACTCGCTGCCCCGCCAGAACTGCAAAAGCACGCAGAAGGCGAGCGCAAGAGACGCCCAGACAGCGCACCAGACGAGCGCCTCCTTCGTTGAAACGACATGCGAATCGCGATGGAACACTCCGAGGTCGAGCGCGAGCATGACGGCGATGAAGCCGAAGAATGCCAGCCACGCCCATATCGGCAGCGGCGGGAGATCCGAAAGGACGGCCAGAAGATTGGGCAGGATCATTGGATTCCGAGGATGTGCCCCGGAGGCGCAATGCCGCAAGAGGGGAGTTGGGTCGCAGGGCTCCGGTGGGAACTTTTGCTTTTTTTGGATTTGAAGCCGCCTTTTCCGGGATTTCAGCTAAACTTCCCGATTTCCCATCCATGAAGCAGTGCATCCGCCCATTCCTCTCCTATCTCCTACTTTCAGCTCTCGTCACTTGCGTTCCTGCATTTGCGCTGGCCCAGACCGGCGCAGGCGCCGAGAAGGCGGCGGCTACGGACGCGAGCAACCAGACAGCCGCGGCGGCGGCTGTCGCAAGCGGCGATACCCACGTGCCGACATCGGATTTTCTCGAACACCTGGTCGATGGGATCCTGGAGTCGTTTGATGTGGGGACCAGTGGAAACAGCACGTCCCGCTATCTCATCGCGGCGATGTTTCTGGTGGGCGCCGTCATCGTGCGGGGGGTGGTGACCCGGGTTGTTTTTGGAATACTAAGGAAGGTGGCGTCGCGCACCGGGACCACGCTCGATGACAAGCTCTTCCCTGCGCTGGCATCCCCTGTCGGCGCATTGATTGTTTTCCTCGGAGTCCTTGCAGCCCTGAAGGTGCTGAAGTTGTCACCGGCCAGCAGCGAAGCGGTCGCCTACGCCTCGGCCCTCGCGTTTTCGCTTCTCGTCTTCTGGCTGTTCCTGAGGGCATTCAACACCCTGCTCGAACACATGCAGGAGGTGGCGACTGCCCGCAAGCTGGGTGTCGCCGCATTCATGCCGTGGATCCGGAAGACGCTTCTCGCCATATTTTTCGTTTTTGGCGTGCTCTTGGTTGCGCAAAGCCTGGGGGCGGACGTTAAGGCATTCCTTGCCGGCCTCGGTATCGGCGGCCTGGCGATGGCGCTCGCAGCCCAGGACACGATTGCCAATCTCTTCGGTTCCGTCGTCGTCGCCATCGACCAGCCGTTCAAGATCGGCGAGACCGTCCGGATAGGCGCCCACACCGGATTGGTGGAGGATATCGGCCTGCGCTCGACCAAGCTGCGCAATCCGGACAAGTCCATCACCATTGTCCCCAACAGGACCGTGGCGACGGAGGCGGTGACCAACCTTTCACGTTTCACGCAGCGCCGCGTCGAGCAGGTCATCTCGCTGACCTACGCGTCCAGCGCCGAAGACATGGACGCCATTGTGAAGGATTTCGAAGGCCTCATTCTCGCGCAGCCTGAAATCGATGCGAGTTCCGTCATGGTGTATTTCCGGGACCTGAACCAGACATCGCTGGACATCTGGATCGTCTACATGACGGTTGATGATGATTTTCGGAAGCACATGGAGCTTCGCCAGCGTTTGAACGGTGCGTTCATGCGGGCTGTGAGGGAGAGGGGGCTTTCCTTCGCGTTCCCGATACCTCCGGTTGTCCTTCAGGGAAATTCCAGTCCGGCAACTGCGGGACTCGACGCATCTCCCGGTAATCCTCCGCAAGCCTCATCATAGTCCCGAAGTGCGATCCTGCGTGGGAGGCCGTCCAGCGGCCTCATGCCTGCGCCGCCGTCAGCGGAGGATCTGGACCAGGCTGGCATGGTCGTCGGTCCAGACAGCCATCGCCCCGGTCTTTTCGCTGCGGGGCAGCGCCTTGTCCTGGATTTCCCTCGCCGACAGCAGCGCGGAGTCGCGGGCGAGCAGCATCCACTTCGTGCGATAGATCCACCAGGAATCCACGGAGTCGTCATTGATGGTTGCGGTGACGAGGCCGGACGTTTCGGCCAGTTTTTCGACGACGGGTTGGAGATCGAGATAGCGGTTCGAAACGTGCACCGCGAGGATTCCATCCTCGCGCAGATGCCGCAGGTACACCTCCATCACCTCACGCGTCAGGAGGTGGATGGGGATCGAGTCACTGCTGAAGGCATCCAGCACCAGCAGGTCAAACCCCTGGGGTGTGCCGGCTTTCAGTTCCACCTCCATCGACAGGCGTGCGTCGCCGGCGATCACCTGCACATGCGCCTCGCATTCCGAGAGGAATGTGAAGTGTTTGCGGGCGATCGCCACCACGTCGGGATTGATTTCATAGATGCGGAACTGATCGCCCTTCCTGCCGTAGACCGCCAGCGTGCCCGTGCCCAGCCCCACGAGGCCGATGTGGCGCTGCCCTTCGGGGCGCCGCAGGTGCTTGATCGCCAATCCCACTCCGCTCGCCTCGCCGTAATAGGTGGTCGGCCATCTCGACTGGACCGGATTCCCGAACTGGAGTCCATGCGTGATGACGCCGTGCACGAGCTTCAGGTTCCAGCCGTATTCGCGATCGGGGAGTTCCTCGTAGACCCGGAGCGTGCCGTAGAAATTGCGTGTGGCGGCGAGGGTTGTGCCGACGGTGTGGTGAAGCTGGATGATGAAGAAGATGCCCAGTCCCACCGAAAGGAACATGACGAACCCTCCCATGCGCGTCCGCCATCCCTGTGCCATCCTGTGCCATCCGTCGGCGAACGCCGGAATCACCGCCACCATGGCGGCCAAGACGAGGGGCCAGTGTTTCCTGTACACAATCCCAAAGGCATCCGGATACGTGGCGAAGGCGTCGGAGATGCCGTCGGTCCAGTCGATCCAGAACGCCGGTAGCAATAGTATGGATACAAGGGCTGCGATGGCCGCCCCCTCGGCGATCGTGCGGTCGCGGTCGCGGAGACAGACAACCCCGAGCAGGTAGCTCAGTGCCCAGAGTCCGGCCTGGAGTTCGGCGTACCGGTCGAGGAGGAGCGGGGCGACAACGGCCACCAGCAGCCCGCCGAAGGCACCGCCGGCGGCAAGGTGCAGATAGAAGGATGTCAGAAAGCGCGGTGCGGGCCGCATCCGGTACAGTTCGCCGTGACAGATCATGCAGGCGGCGAACAGGGTGACGCTGTAGCTGCTGATCTGGAATGCCAGCGATGACCCCGACTCCGCGTAGAGGATGCGGCAGACGGCCACCGTGCCCATCACGAATATTCCCGCGAAGAGCCCCCGCCGGTACCATCGCGGGTGGTCGAAGCAAAGGATGAAACTCAGCAGGTACAGGACCAGAGGTAGCACCCACAGAAAGGGAATGACTGCGATGTCCTGGCTGAGCTGATTGGTGGTTGCGATCAGGAGGACCGAGGCGATCGAGGCGAATCCCACCCAGAGCACCCGGTTGCCGGCGGTTGGGGACCTGTCGGATGCGGGGTCACCGGCGACCCCAGTCGACGGTGCTGTTTCGGAATCTCCTGATCTTTCGCCTGCTGAGGCCGCGAGACGTCGGGCGCAGGCGATGCAGAGCAGTGCGAAGGCCGCGAGGCTGGCTGACCATATCCAGGCCTGGGTCTTCCGGTTGAAGGCAGGTTCAAAGACAAGAGGATAGCTCAGCAGGGCGAGCAGGGAGCCGGCGTTTGAAAGCGCATAGAGCCGGTAGGGCGATTTGTCAGGAAATGTCAGGCTGAACCAGCGCTGGATCAGGGGGCCTGTCGCCGACAGCACAAAATACGGAAGTCCTATGGTCGTGGTCAGGAGCAGAAGGATCCTCACCACGGGCTCGGTTTCGCCGGACGGCTTCCAGTGACTCGCGGGGATGATCGGCAACATGGCGAGCGCGGCGACCAGAAGGCATGCATGCAACCAACCTTGGGTCCGGGGTTTCAGACGCGTGCAAAGAAAATGGGCGTAAGCGTAGCCGCCGAGCAGGGCCGCTTGAAAAAAGAGCAGGCAAGTGGTCCAAACACCCGGGCTCCCCCCGAACCAGGGAAGGATGAATTTCCCGATCAGGGGCTGGACCTGAAACAGGAGAAACGCGCCAAGGAAGACCGTCAGGGCATGGAGTACCATCGGCAGGGCGCGGACATGGTTGCCGGCCCGGGAATGAAGGCAATGACCATCGGGGCGGGCGACGTGATCGTCGCCCATCTGCGGCGGTTGACTACCACTTCCAAACTCTGGCGGGCACGGGTTCCAGCGATGGGCACTCCGAAGGCATTGTCGCGATATCTCGCGGGGTTCAGCGGAGGTTCGCGAACGGGCGCGCCCACTCATCCTCAGTCATGGGGTACAATCGCCGAAAGAGAAAAGTCGGCCCTTCAGGTCAACCTTCCAGACCCAAACAAACCGCTGAGCCATTGCCATGCAGCTGTTGGAGCGTGAGGCTTAACAAGACCCTCGGGCATTCCGTGTTTCTCCAGCATGGCGAGACCTTGGGTAATGGGGTTTTCGGGGAGCTGCTGCCACGTGATCAACCGCGGCAATTGCCGGCGGCCCCTCGCAGTGCCTGGGCAGAAGGCTTGCATTCGCTTCCGCGTTGACTTGTGATCTCCGCCATGAGCAACAAGGAAGTTGTCGCTGATTTGCTTACACGCCTTCCGGACGATGTTTCACTCCAGCAGATTGCCCGCGAAGTGGCATTTGTTGCAGGTATTCGAGAAGGACTTGATCAGCTGGATCATGGCGAAGGTATCGAGATCGAAAGAGTCGAGAAGCTGATCGAATCGTGGACTACAAGGTAGTCCTCGCTCCTCGAGCCATCGAAGATCTCAGGGACATCGTACTTTACATTGCACCCGATCGTCCTGAAGCAGCAAAGCGACTCGGTTTGGCGTTGATCGACAAGACGAAGGTCTTAGCCAGTTTTCCGTACTCTGGTGGTGTTGTTCCGGAGTTTGACGATCGGTTGATTCGCGAGCTTCTGTTGAAGCCATACCGGATTGTCTACCGTATCGACGAAAGTTCGAAAGTTATAGGAGTGGCGCGTTACTGGCACGGAGCACGAGGCAAACTTGATTTCGAAGACGTCAAGCGGTGAAGCCCAACAACGCACCGAGCCATTGAAATGCCAGAAACACCGGCTTCGACAACGACTGCGCAAATGGCAGGGAATGACACCGTACCACGCCTCCAGTCTCAACCTGCCCAACGATCAAGGCGGCACGTTCCGCCTTGGTGGAGTACAACCTCATGGGCGGCGAGGCGACAGATTGGACTTGTCCTCATTTGTCGTGGTGACGAGTTGGAGGTGACCAGGGGGATCTGCTGGGGGATCGCCTGAGCGGGCCTGGATAGAGCGAAACGATGCCGGTGAGCGCACCGGGTTGCAGCTTGCATTCTCCATTTTGCACTCCTTTCTCGGTGGCGACCGGACTCGTTTCCGCATTGATCCGACCGAGCAGCGCATGACTTCACCCGGCCTTACGTCCCCTTCGGGGGACACGTGGCATCCGTCCCTTAGGATTCGGCGCCTCGCCGCGGCCATACTTATCCTTTGCACACTTTGCCCGGTGCTGTTTGTGGCCCTCAAGTCGAGGCAGCTTCTGCACAACATGCCGATGTGGGATGAGTTTGAGACCGTGCTCGGTTTTATTCTCAAACTGCGGGGCTCCGATTCCCTTGCAGGCGAAATCAGCGCGTTCTTTGCGGCGGCGAATGAACATGTGATGGTGACGAGCCGGTTCATTACGTGGCTTCTCTACAAGCTGACCGGCGGCGTGGATTTTGTTGTTCTGGCGATTGCCGGAAATGCGTTTGCGTTTCTTGCGATCCTCGTGCTCGGACATGCTGCGATGTCCCGATGGCTCGGTCTGCTGGCGACCGCGATGGGCAGCCTGCTCCTCTTTCAGTATCAGAATTACGAGAACCTCTTTTCCTCCTACGCCTCGATCGATCATTTCCAGATCGTCCTGCTGACTTCCATCTGCCTGTTCCTCCTCACGCGTGGAGGCAAAGGGTCCGCAATTGCTGGGGGATTCTTTGCGGTACTGGCGGTTTTCACGCTGGCCCACGGCGTCGCGGTGCTGGCGGCGGGTGCCTATGTGCTTTACCTGCAGAGGCGCGGTCAGGCGTTAAGATTGTGGCTGGTATTTTCTGCGGCGTTGGTCGCCGTGTTCCTCTGGCGGCTCGGTTCGGCGTCCGTTGCGGGTCCTCCCTTCCATGGGCTGGCGGGGTTTCGGGCCATGGCCATATACTGGCTCACGATGATCGGCGGCATCGTTTCGCTGGGAAACGAGAGCGTGGCTGTCCTTGCGGGCTTTGGGCTTACCGTCACGCTGGGTGTTCTGATCATTTATCGTCGCGACAGGCTCGATCCGTTTCTCACGGCGGTTGCCATCAATTCGGTCCTGGCCTGCCTGATCATTGCCTACGGGAGGTTCAACCTGCTCGCGGTCTCGCCACTGTCCTCCCGCTACATGGTGCAGAGCGCGATCGCATGGACCGCGGTGGCAGTCCTGATCGTGCCGCTCCTACCGTCGCTCCGAGGCCGCGTTGTCGCATCCGCCACCGCCCTTGTCCTGGCCATGACAATCAGCGTGATGGCATCCATCAGCTTCATGAAGGAGGCGCGGCAGTTCTCCCATCGGAGGGTTGCCGCGGCCCGTTTTTATGATGAACAGGGCACGTTCGCCGGTTTGCGGCACCCGATTTTTCCGAAGGCCGCGAAGGCCGATCAGATCGTGGCGGCGGCCCGCGATGCGGGGATTTTCCGCATCCGGCCCGATGTGAGCCCGCGTGTCGCGCGAATTCCCGCGCTGACACCTTTTCCGATCGTTTTCCAGTTCGACTTGATCAAGGTTTCGGCGGCATCCCTTCACCTGCGAGGATGGATGCTGACACGGGATCAGGTATCGACCGACCTCGAGCCATGGCTCCTGTTCAGGAATGGAAACAACCACTACCTGTACCGCGGCCTTGCGGATCCGAGGCCTGACGTGGTGCGCGCGTATCCGGAGCGCACGGATACCGGGAGCAGCGGATTCTATTGCGTCATCCCGCGGGGAGCCCTGCCGCCCGGTTCCTATGCCATCGATGTTGTCCTGATCGGCGGACGTCGTTCGCTGTCCAACGCAACGGATCGAATATTGGAAGTGCCCGTCGAGACGACAGCCGGTGATGGCGCGGCGGATCGCAAGGCGGGACGGATGCCTTCGGGTGCGGCAGACGGAGGTCGCGCGCCGTCCACGCCATGAGGCGGCCCGCGATGCTTCTGGGGAAACACGGGTCCCGGGCGGTGTCTACTTCGTCATCTTTATGCCGAGCAGGCGCTTGACCTCGCGGTCGTAGCGCGAGGCGGGCGTCGCCACCAACATGCCCTCCTTGTTGAGGATCGCGGCGGCGGGGATGGAGCGGATGTTGAATTTTTTCGCGATGTCGCCGTTGAACTCCTTGCCGTCGAAATAGGTGGGCCATGGCAGTTTCTTGCTCTTCACGAAAGCAGCCACCTTTTCGCGATCTGTCTCCTTGGCGCAGGCGACCCCCACGATTTCGAGACCTTTTTTGCGAAGTTCGGAGTGAAGGTTCTTGAGTTCGACCTGCTCATTGCCCGAGGCCTGATTCAGAGGGGACCAGAAAACGATCAGGACGACCTTGTTTCGCATCTGGCCGAAATCGATGGGCTTGCCGTCGATGCTCGTGAAGCTGGCGGTGTAAGGGGTGCGCCTTGCCTCGATCAGCCCGAGTTCGACCGTGGCCATCTCCACGACACGCTTGTCCTTGTGCGACAGTAGCGCCTTGAAGAAAGCCTCTGCCTGGCTGGCGCGGCCGGTTGCCGTCATGAGTTCTCCAAAGGCACGTTCCTGGGTGTAGAGGTACCTTTCCGAGCCGGGGAGTTTCGCGAGGGCGTCGATCTTGGAGCGGAACGTCTCCACGTTTTCGCGCGACAAGTCCTCACGAGCCAGGGCGTTTGCGAGCGAGGCATCGAGTGCGGCCAGTGCCGTCACGGCCTCTGGTGAAAGACCCTCCTTTCCCTGGCGGTCAAGGAGTTCAAATTTCAGGGACGTCAGCCACGCCATTCGGGTGGCGGCGTTTTGCTTGCCTGATCCGCCATAGCTTGCGAGCGAGGAGATGACGGAGCCGGTGCGTGAGCTTGTCGCGTGCTGCGTGAGAAAATCCAGGCCGGATGCGGCCACCGTCTGGAAGCGGGCCTGATCGATCCTGGCTTCCCTGTCGTTTCTGAGCTTGTTGAACGCCTCGTAAGCGATCGTGGCGGGATCGGGTTTTTTCGTGGCGGGCGATTGGGCGAAAACCGGCATCACTGCCGCAAACAGTCCGGCCAAGGCGAGGCCCTTGCTGAGTCGAATCACTTTCATGGGATGGGGGGTTGAAGGGGGGGAAATTCCAGACCAATGCACAGTTTGCGGGACCCATTGCGCTTGAGTCAACGCCGAGGCGGTCTCACTTGGGTCATTTTCTGGACTGCCCGCGATGCGCCAACCTACAAACAGGTTTGGAGCGGATGCCGTTTGGATCCGATCGACGGCAGCAAGAGTTCATTCCTCGGCGTGGCGGGTGACCACAAGGTCACGCCAAACACGAACCTCATCTTCCACGTCAGTGGCACGGATGGGGATGGCACTATCAGCCGGCGATCGACCTTTTCGTTCGGACTACAATCCGGTGGCATTCCGGAATGACAACGAGATCACCGACGACGTGGGCCGCGGATGGGAGACAGAGCTGTTTTTCACCCCCAGTGCGTCGTGGCAGATGGTGATCAACTACAGCCGGATCGATGCCAAGGTTGTCCGAAGCGCCACGCTGGCGAAAAACCTCAGGCTCAAGGGTGCCACCCCGCGTCGATTCACATTCTGGTCCAGCTATGCGGTCAAATCGGGCGGGTTGAAAGGACTGCGTTTTGGCGGCGGGGTCATCGTTGCGCGGGGGCCGATCCAGCAGTTTGGAACAAGCAACAGCCAACTCGTGTTCGAGGATGGCTACACGACGGTGAATCTGTTTGCGCGGTATCCCGTAGTCCTGTTCGGACAGAGGCTGACTCTCGGGGCCAATGTGGACAACCTCACCAACGTATTCTACATGCGCTCAAGCGCGGGCACGAACAATCCCCGGCAGTTGGTGTTCTCTGTGAACTGGGAAGGGTGATGCCGCCCACACCCTTGCGGGAGGCGCTCCCTTCACTTGCTTTGTGGCACAGGGCATTGTTTTGCGATCGTCCGCCCCTCGTGCCATGAGCCATCAACATGAGTGCCTTGCGACACGGGGTTTGGCCCGCGGTGGTTGCGATGAAGCAGACTGTGCAGGACATCGACGGCGGTCGCTCCCATGACGTCCCGATGCTGCAGGATGCCGCTCGCCTGGGGCAGGTCGTCGATCACATTCAGGCTCACATAGGCAATGTCTTCGGGCAGCCTGAGCTTCATGCTGTCCAGCGTGGCGAGCACGTCGTGACTTCGGCAGATGACTCCATCCGGCCTGTGGTATTCGATCCATCGCCGTATCTGTCCACGGGGGTCGCGCGGGCCCACAACCAGCGTGGGAACACGATCGAGCTCCGGCGTCGCCGTGGATTGGGCGTAGGCGTGGGCGGCTTCCCATTGATGGGCGACGCGTTCGGCCAATCCATTCTCAATGACGAGGCCGATCCGGCGGTAGCCGCGCTCGCTCAGCTTGCTCCAGGCCAGCCGAAGGTCGGCATAGTAGTTGGGCACGATGTGATGAAACTGGGCGTACCGCGCGAAACGCTCGATCGTGACGACTGAAAACTCGCTCCACGCCAATTCGAATCGGTCCTCCGGGTTCTCGAGCGGGGCAACAATCACGCCGTGGATGCCGCGGGCCTGAAGCACCCGGTTGAAGCGGGCGGGGGACATGCCCTCCTCGCGTGCCCACAGGTGCTGCAGTTCATATCCATAGGCCCGGGCGCGCGCGGTTGCCCCTTCAAGGAGCTGTTTGGCGCTTTCGCGACGTACCCACTCGTCCCGCCGGCTCCAGTTCGAGACGAGCGCGATCACCGAAAAATCGCGATGCACCCGAAGCCTTTGGCGGTGAGCAGCCAGTGCGCTTGCCGCAGGATTGGGCGTGTAGTTGAGCATCCGGGCAACGCGCTTTACCCGCGCGATCGTCGCTTGCGGGATCGAAGGGTTGTCGCGCAGGGCCATGGAGACAGCGGCGACGCTGAGGCTCGTCTTCTTGGCAATTTCCTTTAGGGTGGTGCGCGGCTGCCAGGTCACTTTAGCGTTTTAGTAGCCCAAGCTTTGAAGCGTCAACGCCTACCGGTCAATGCTGCTGTCCATGTCCTCCGGGCTGGTGCGTCCAAACATTCTCCTGATCATTGCGGATGATCATCGTGCCGATGCGATTGGTGCACTTGGGCATGCGGTTGCCTCGACGCCGCATCTTGACACCCTTGTCCGTCGCGGGGCGAGCTTCACCCGTGCGGTGATTGGGGGTGGCTTGATGCCGGCGGTGTGCGCTCCGTCGCGCGCGGCGCTTTTCACGGGACTCAATCCCTTTCGGGCGGACGCTGATCCCGGGATCCGGCGCGGTGGACCCTATGAGGTCAGGCTCAGAACGGATATCGGCACCATGCCGGAGCATTTCCGTCGCGAGGGATACGACACCTTTTTCTGCGGCAAGTGGCACAATGACGAATCGTCGCTTCTGCGATCGTTCGCTTCCGGTGACATGATCTTCCACGGGGGGATGTGCGACCACGAGCGTGTCCCGGTGCGGACTCTGGATGAGATTTCACGCGGTGCGCCGGAACGGATTGCTACCGGCTTTTCGACGGCGCTCTTTTGTGGCGCGGCTGAGGAGTTCATCCGTGGACGAGCGGGGGCCGGGGGTGCGACCCGCGCCAATCCGTTTTTTGCGTGCGTGGCGCTCACATCCCCTCACGACCCGAGGACTCCGCCTCCGTCGTTTCGTGCGCGCTATTCGGTCAGGGAGTTACCTTTACCTGACAACTTTCTCCCCGAGCATGGCTTCGACAATGGGGAATTGTACGTTCGCGACGAGCTGTTGATCCCCCATCCGATTTCGCCCTTGGTATTGCGCGAACATTTGGCCGACTACTACGGCATGATTTCGCACCACGATGCCTGGATTGGGAGGCTGTTGAACGTCCTTGGGTCGACCGGACAACTGGAGAACACAATCGTGGTATATACGGCGGATCACGGATTGGCGCTCGGCAGCCATGGATTGCTGGGAAAACAGAACCTGTACGAGCATAGCGTACGAGTGCCGTTTGTCCTTGCGGGTCCCGGAATTCCCGAACGCCTGCGATCCGATTCCCTGTGCCATGCCTATGATCTGTGCGCCACCCTGTATGAACTGGCTGGGATCTCCGTACCGAAGGAAATCGACAGCCGCAGCCTGGTGCCGGCATTTGCATCGAACTCCTTCCGTCGCCGCGATCACGTTGGCAGCGCCTACATGGATTCACAGCGGATGATAGAGAATCAACGGTGGAAACTCATCCTCTATCGTGTGGCAGGGAGGGAACGCATGCAGCTTTTTGACCTCGAGAACGACCCATCCGAGCGCTCCGATTTGTCGTCCTTCCCGGCGTACCAGGAAACGCTGAAAGTCATGCGACGGAGCCTGGAATCGTGGCAGGCGGATATGGGTGATCGCTGGATGACAGGCGGGCCGGCTTCGGTGATGCCCGGCGTTTCCAAGCCATGAACTCCCTTCGCATCGGGGCTCTTGATGTGGCCATGGTGGCGGGATACTTCCTGCTCACCATTGCCCTTGGGGTCTGGTTTGGCCGGCGAAAGATCCGCTCCGCGGACTCGCTTTTCCTTGCGGATCGAGAGGCGACCTGGCCGGTCATCGGCGCCTCGCTGTTTTCTGCAAACATTTCGAGCCAGCAGTTTGTAGGGCAGGCGGGGCTGGCCTACACCATCGGCCTTGCCGTCGGCGGATTTCAGCTCGTGGGAGCCCTGTGCTTTGCATTGCTCGCCGTGTTTTTCGTGGACGTCTATCTCGCACTCAATCTTCGGACGGCGCCGGAGTTCTTTGAGCGTCGCTACGGTCCAGGGGCTCGCATGTTTGTTTCGGCGATCAACATCGTCATGATTCTCGGGGCGAACATTGCCACCGCCCTGTATGCAGGAGCCACGGTCCTGATCGACCTTGTTGGATGGGCCTCACCTGCCACCTTTGGCCTTGCGGTCGGCGCGATCGCTGCCGCTGCCGGCACCTACACGATCTTCGGCGGATTGAGGTCGGTTCTCTGGACGGACCTTCTGCAGTCGTCCCTGCTTGTGGTTGGTGGGGCCGTCACTTTCTTCGTCAGCCTTTCCGCTGCGGGAGGATGGGGGGAGGTGCTGGCGACCCATGATCCGGCAGGCCGCAGCCTCTGGAGCGTGGTACAGCCGTGGCATCACCCGTTTGGTTGGCTGCCCCTCATGACGGGCGCGATGATTCTCGGGGTGCACGGGCATTGCACGGATCACGACTATGTGCAGCGTGCCCTGGCGGCACGCAGTCTTTTTCATTCGAAGATGGGAGCGCTGTTCGCTGCCTTTCTCAAGGTGGCGGCCCTGTTCATCATCGCGGCTCCGGGGGTGATTGCAGCGCGCCTTCTCCCGGGTCTGGCTCATCCTGATCAGGCCTATGCATCGCTTGTCACTCACTATGTGCCGCCAGGACTAGCGGGATTGGTTCTGGCGGGATTGCTGGCGGCAATACTTGGAACGGTGGCTGCCGGCCTGTCCGCTTCTGCATCCATGGTGTGTTACGATTTTGTGTTGAAATTCTGTCCCTCGCTCAACGAGTCGGCGCGCGTGAAACTGGGTCGTTGGACAATGATTGCAGTCCTTGCCGGGTGTGCGGTGCTGGCGCCGCAGATACGGGCGTTTCGGGGTGTCTTTGCCTATCTTGTCCAATTCTGGTCGCTGCTTGCGCCACCGGTGTTCGTCTGCGTTGTGGCCGGTGTTTTCACCCGGCGAGCCTCGCGGCGAGGCGCCACCGCCACGCTGGTGACGGGAACCGCTCTTGGAGCAGTTACATTCTGGGTGCTGTCGGTGCCTTCGAGAGTCGAGGCGTTGCCCCTGTATTTTCAGAGTGCGCTCAACTGCGGCTTTGTCATCACCGCTGTTTGCGCCGTGGTCATGATGCTGTTCAGCTCTGGCAACAGGATGGGATCGCCCGCCGGTGTGGAGTATGCGAGCCCGGCACCGTCGTTACTGTCGATGTCAGTGCGGGAGCGGCGGGTGTATCGGGCGACGCTCCTGTGCCTGGGGATCGTCTGGCTGGCCGTTGTGATCGCATTTTCTCCGTGGGGAGTGGTACGCTCTTGAATTGCAGGACGTTTGGCGGTGATTGAGACACCGAGTGCCATGACCTTTGAATGGGCGCGCATGGTCGTGAAGCGCGGTTTTTTCCCGACCTCAGCCTTGGGGGCCATCCGGGAGACATCACGTCAATTCTTCCCCTTCGAATGGAGGCGCTGATACTCCTGCATGCGATTGGGACTGTAGCCAGGGAAAGGGATGGGACCTGTCGCCGGGATGGCTGCGAGCGCTGAGGCGAGATGGTCGCGGCTCGCCTTCCAGCCTGGATTGTCCCCGTCATGCAAGGGATGTTGTTCATCGGGATCTGTTTTCAGATCAAAGAACCGGCCGTCGCTGTTGAGTTTGTAGCGATGATCCCTGATGGTTCGTCCCGGATAGCGTTGGGCATAGATCCAGTCGCGAGGCACATAGGACGGGTCCCGGCGCAGAAGAGGTACCCATGACCGGCCGTCGATTGCCGCATGGGGTGGCATTTGAATTCCAGCTAGATCCAGCAGGCTTGGGAAGATGTCGCTGAAGTCCGTCAGTTCGGACGTGGACCATCCGCCGGTAGTCAGCATGGGCGCACGCACAATGAGGGGCACGTGCACGCCCCATTGGGTCAGGGTGCCCTTGCCGGCGGGAATGCGACGCCCGTGCATCGTTCCCGAACTGGAGGAACCATTGTCGCCCGCAAATATGACGGCGGTGCGCGAGTCCAGCCCGAGGCGGCTCAATTCATCGAGGAGTTCACCCACCTGCCGATCCATGTAGGTGACGGAGCCCGCATAACGCAGGTCCTCAGTACCGGGCGGTGTGTCGCGATTGAGCGGGGTCGCCTCGTTGGGGGCGTGCACCAGGATCATGGGGTAGTAGAGCAGAAAACGCCGATCGCGGTTCGTGCGGATGAATTCGAGCGCGAAGCGCTGCGTGACATCCGGACCATATTCGCCCGCATGCACGCGGCGCACGCCGTCGGTCTGAAGAAAGGCATCCCAATAGCGTTGCTCGGACTTCGGATTTCCTGCTTCGACCCCGGGCCAGACGCAGTGGTGCTCGAAGCCATGCTTCTGGAGAATGTCGACGGGCGAGCGGAGATCGTTGATCTGCCATTTGCCCGCGATCGCGGTGGCGTAGCTGTTCGCGTGGAAAAGCTGCGGCCAGGTCTCGATTCGTGACGGCTGAAGGCCTGCGCCGCCCCAGCGCGGCACATCGTAGTGTTCGGTCCATCCTGACCGGCCGGGGTACAGTCCGCTTAACATCATCACGCGGCTTGGTGTGCAGATCGGGGATGTCCACGCGGTTTCAAACCGTACTCCGCCTGCTGCCAGACGGTCGAGATTCGGAGTGGGATGGTCCGCGCCATAGGCGTGAACCCAATCGATGCCGAGGTCATCGACGAGAATGAAGACCACATTGGGGCCGCCGTGCGGAGCAGGTGCCGAGCGGAGGAAGGAGGGAAAACCTGTGAGGAGTAGCGCAAGGGCGAAAATCGCGGACCTGCCGTTGGCTGGAAGAGGGGCAGAACCAGTATGCATGGGTGCACGGATGGCCGGATGCCGCGGGATCTCAAGCATCTCCCCACTGAAACGTTCGAGTAGGAAGGCGACAGGACTGAAGCGTTTCAGCCATTCCGGTTTTGCGCATGTGCCTCAATGGGTCCATGCTGCGAAGACGGTTTGCCTCCTTCCGCGCCCGACCATGAACAGCGAAATTGCCGTCGTATTGCCTGCACGAATGTCCAGGACCTCACTCTTCCGCTGGCTTTTCTGTGTGTGTCTTTTGGCATGTGCGATGTCGTATGGGGCGGATGATGAGGGCGCGGGGTTGCGCAGTCCGATCGTGCGTGCATGGTTGCTGGCCGACCATGAGCAGCGTCCGCTGGAGGTTGTTTCCCGCAATGGAGAAGCCGCAATTGTCTTGAACGCCAGTCGAATTGCGGAGGGTGTGAGCGTGAGTGCGGTCGACTTTGATTCTGTGCCGGTCGTGAGGAATCTCCTGCGTGTTTCCGAAGGTGGGCGCGTTGTATTGCCGGTGTCGCGCGCAGACTTGAGCGGTTCAAAGCTGCACTACAACCATGGCCGAAGCACGCTGCATGGAGGATTTCTGGAAGGTTTTGCGTCGCCCGGCGATGGTGTGAGCTGGGACTTGGCGATCAGCAATCCCGGGACGTACCGGGTTACCCTCGAATATGCATTGTCTGAAGGGCCTGAGGGAGGGGCGTTCGGCGTTGATGTCAGCGGTAGCGAACCGCTGACGGCAGA
>JAGOJU010000169.1 GCA_017994935.1 Opitutaceae bacterium | reverse complement strand
TAAAGGGGAATAATTAATGAAACAAATCATCCAAAATTTCCGATCCGGCGCGTTGAAGGTTGACGAAGTTCCTTCGCCATCCCTACGCGGAAGTGGCTTGCTCGTTCTCAACGAAGCCTCACTGATCAGCCCTGGAACCGAAAAGTCGACCGTCCAGGTTGCGCAGAAAAATCTTGTGGGAAAGGCCATGGATCGGCCGGATATGGTGAAAAAAGTCCTGGCGGCGGTCAAGAAGGATGGATTGAGGGAGACCGTTAACCGAGTCTTTCAACGTTTGGATACCCCGGTCGCCTTAGGCTATAGCTGCGCCGGGACCGTTGTTGAGGCGTCCCGCGATGCGGATCATTTCTCCGCGGGTGATCGTGTGGCCTGTGCCGGACAAAACTATGCTTCCCACGCCGAGGTGGTCTACGTTCCGAAAAATCTCTGCGTGAAGATTCCCGAGACGGTTGATTTCGAAGATGCTTCGTTCGTGACACTCGGTGCCATCGCCTTACAGGGCGTCCGTCAGGCGGAACCCAGGCTGGGAGACCGAATCGCCGTCATCGGCCTTGGGCTGCTTGGCCAATTGACCGTGCAATTGTTGAAAGCGTCGGGCTGCCGCGTGCTCGGTTCCGATGTGGATCGATCCAAGCTGGAACTGGCGCGACAGTTGGGAGCCGACATGGTGACCCCGTCTTCCGATCTTGCTGATGCCGCCGCGACCTTTTCCGACGGTCATGGCGTGGATGCGGTAATCATCACGGCCAGCACCAAGGATAACGGCCCCATTGAGGCCGCCGGTGAGATCGCGAGAAAAAAGGGGAGGGTGGTGGTGGTCGGCGCGGTCGGGATGAACATTCCGCGCGAGCCCTATTACAAGAAGGAATTGGAATTGCGGCTGTCCATGTCCTATGGGCCGGGACGCTACGACGTCCACTACGAAGAGCAGGGTCGCGATTATCCGTTCGGCTATGTACGCTGGACGGAGCAGCGTAACATGCAGGCCTTTCTTGAGTTGGTAGCCGAACGCAAAGTCCAACTCAAGCCGTTGATCACCCATCGCTTTCCCATCGAGGAGGCAGAGTCCGCCTATACGCTGATGATGGAGGGCTCGGTGCCCTACATCGCCATAGTCATCACCTATCCCTCCGACCACGCGCGTCCCTTGCCTCGAACCATACCCGTCGGGACGGCCCAGGCCGCCCGCCCGGTGACGTTGGGGATCATCGGGGCGGGGAACCATGTGCGAGACATGCTCCTTCCTCCGCTTCAGAACATGAGCAACGTGGCCATCCGCGGCATCTGCACGGCCTCCGGCCTCACCGCGAAGACCCTGGCGACGAAAATCACCGCGGCCTATTGCACCAGCGACAGTCGGTCGATCCTGGACGACTCGGCGATCAACACGATATTGATCGGCACTCGCCACGATAGCCATGCCGCATTGACGGTACAGGCATTGCGCGCGGGCAAACACGTGTTCGTGGAAAAGCCCCTCTGCCTGACGGAGGAAGAACTGCAGGACATCCGCTCCACCTATGAGAAACAGGCGGCCGAGGGGTTGCATCTGATGGTAGGGTTCAACCGCCGATTTTCGCCGCATGCGAAGGAAGCGCGGACGTTCTTCTCCTCGCGTTCGAATCCGCTCGTCATGCTGTATCGCATCAACGCGGGGCGGATCCCCGCGGATCATTGGGTGCAGGATCCGGACGTGGGTGGCGGACGCGTAATCGGGGAGGTCTGCCATTTCGTCGATTATATGCATGCGCTCTGCGCCTCGCCGCTCACATCGGTGTTCGCCTCCAGGGTCGGGCGCCATAGTTCCGGCATCACCGAAGACCAGTGCAGCCTCTCATTGACGTTCGGAGACGGATCGATCGGCACCATCATCTATACGGCTGAAGGCAGCAGCGCGCTCCAGAAGGAACACTTTGAGGCGCACGCGGACGGCATGTCGCTCGTCATGAGCGACTTCATGGAGACGCGGACCTATCACAACGGCAAGAGCGCGCTGTTCAAGACCGCGAAGCGGGATAAAGGATTTGCGCAGGAAATGGCGCAGTTTGTACAGGCTATCGAGCAGGGACTGCCTCCGGTCATCCCGTTCGAACAGATCGACGCCGTCACACGCGCCTGCCTTCTGGCGGTGCGGAGCTTGTCCTCCGGCGTTGCGTACCCGCTCTAGCAAGATGCGGAAAAACTCGATTGTTGCGCCATACGCTACAATTCACTCCTGTACCGTATGGGTTTAGCAGTCACCCGCAGCCCCCAGGAACCTGCCGACGAATGTTGTTGACCTCTCCTTCCTAGTCCCGTAAGTAGGAGGGTATGTACGAAACCTTTTATCACCTGAATACCAAGCCCTTTACGCTCGCTCCGAATCCGGATTTTCTGTATCGGGGCGACACCCACCGGCTCGCGATGGCGACCTTGGAATACGGCCTCCTCAACGAGGCAGGCTTCGTCGTGCTGACAGGCATGCCCGGAATGGGAAAAACCACGCTCCTGCAGCAACTCCTGGCAGAACATCAGCACCGGTTCACGACCGGATTGATCACCAATACCCACAGTGGGATGGATACCCTGC
>JAGOJU010000101.1 GCA_017994935.1 Opitutaceae bacterium | reverse complement strand
GGTTCAATCCAAAGACGTCAGGTCTTGACTCTTGACAGCTGTGCGACGCCTTACCCGCCTGAGCCATTTTCCGGCATGCGTCCTCTCGGCGATAGCTCTTATCAAGAGTCAAGACCTGACGTCTTATGGTACTCATTCCGCAGCAAGTTGGACAAAGGTGCCAGCCAAGCGCGGCAAGTTCACGATTCCGATCATCTCGATTACATCATCTAGCGCGTAGTCTTTCTCGCCTGGGTAGATCACATAGAGCTTCTTCAGTTTCAAAGCTTCGATGGCTGCAGTCATGGATCTGGTGCGTCCTGGGGCATCTCCCGCTTTGAATTCGAATCCGATAAGCTGATTCGGTACCGTGACCAGCAGATCGACTTCGGCACCGCTCTGCACCGACCAAGTGTAACATTGGTCCTCACGGAACTGGAACAAGGCGATCAACTGCTCGATGCCGAACCCCTCCCACGAGGCACCGAAGCGGGGCGAAGCGTAAAGTTCGTTCCGATTGCGTACGTTGAGCAGCGCGTGCAGCAGGCCAGTGTCGCGTATGTAGAGCTTGGGTGCCTTGCGCAGGCGTTTACCCATGTTGTCGAAGTAGGGCGACAGTTCGCGGACCAAATACATGCCTTTGAAGAGCTCGACATAACGTTGAACCGTACGCGTGTTGACACCCAAGACCCCGGCCACCTCCGAGTGATTCCAGTATTGCCCGTGATGATGGCCCAGCAACCGGAAGAAGCGGAACACCTGTTCGCTGGTAATCTTAAGATCGGTGAGACCGGGCAGATCCCGGGTGATCACATCGGAGAGATAGTGCTGACGGATCTCCATCGAGATTTTGGAAATCTCCTTGGTGTAAGCGGCGGGAAAGCCGCCTTGCAGCCACAGTCGCTCCCAGTTTTCTGGACCCACTTCCTCCAAGGTGAAGCCACTCAGGGAAAGCCGACGAACCCGGCCGGTCAGGCTCTCGGCCGACTCGTCGGAAATCTGGGGCGAGACGCTGCCCGTGAGAATGAACCGCGTAGTGCTTTCGCGGCGGTCCGCCAGCACGCGCAGTTTCTGGAACAGGGCGGGCATTTGCTGGGCCTCGTCGATCACGACGATACCTGCCAAGCGATCAAGGACCCGGAAGTTGCTCTCCTCAAGGCGGGCGCGGTCAACCGGCTGATGCAGGTCGAAATAGTTCTCGGGAGAGGAGGCGAAACCATCCACCAAGGTCGTCTTGCCAACCTGGCGAGGGCCAAAAAGAACGGTCACAGGCCAATGTGCCAGGCCTTCGCGGATGCGTTGGATTTCGGCAGGGCGGGGAACACGATTGACACGATCCATATCCCTGCTTTTGTGTACCACAGATACATAAATGCAAGGATAATGACCGTAACAAACTCAGCCTCCCGGCTAGATCAGCACCTCCGGCTTCGGCTGGAGGCGCTGGCTGATGGCGATTTCGAGCGCTTCTTCCTGCATTTCCTAAATGCGGGCATTTCGCTAACGATCGTGCGTGACGGCCAGCCGGTCGAACGACGCATCATCGAGGCCAACACGTACGCCGCCGGGACGGGGCGGAAGCAAAAAGGCATCGACCTGATAGCGAAGGTGGAAGGCGGCGAAACCTGGGTATTCCAGTGCAAGCGGCACAAAACGTGGAATGTCTCCCAGACTCAGAAGGCAATCACGGATGCGACCTATCCAGCCAACCACTACTTTCTCCTGGTCGCCTGCGACCCGCATAAGGACGTGCAGGATGAAGTGGACAAGCACCCCCAGTGGTCTTTCTGGAACTTGGACCGCATCTGCCAGGAATTTCGGTTGCGCGTGCCCAAGCACAAGCAGCCGCCGGCACTTTATTTTCTCACGTCGGAGGAATTGAAGCGGTTTGCGCCGTACGCAACCGATGCGCTGGTGCCGGCGCAGGATTACTTCGCCTCAATCCAAGGGGCGGGCCATTCATTCCACCACAACTACCCTTTGGTCGGCCGCAGCCAAGAGATGGAGCAGATGGAGACCTTCGTCCATGATCCCAAAGCCAAGGTCCTGAAAATCTCCGGCAAGGGTGGCGAGGGCAAGAGCCGCCTCCTCTGGGAACTCGCGCACACCCTCTGTGCGAAGCCGGGGTCGCCCGCCGTCCTATTTCTGAATCCACATTCGACCGGCGACCTGACGCTCGCCCTCTGGGATAAGGATACTCCCCGCATCATCGTGGTCGACGATGCGCATCGCATTGAGCGGGTTTCCCACGAACTCCTCGGCCGTGTGCGGGAGGCGGAGGCGACCAAGTTGGTACTGGCCACCCGGCCGCAGGGCAACGAGGTCCTAGATGAGCGGCTTCGGGAGCATAGGTCCCCCCCGCCACAGGTCCTCGCTGTCACTCCGCTTAAGAAAAAGGATATGACGACGCTGGCCGCCGAGGCGCTGGGTCCCGCCTTCACGGCCAAAGTCAAGGATCTGGTGGGCCTAACCGGCGACAGTCCGTTTCTTACCGCTTTGGCGGGCGACCTCTTGAAGCGCGGCCGGCTACAGTGGGGCCACTGGGCTTCCGCCGAGGAATTCCGAGCGGAGGTCTTCCGGTCCTTCGAAACCGACAACCTCGATCATCTGGGCGAAACCGACAGGAAGCAAGGCGCCCGCCTCCTGCGCATCATTGCCCTACTGGCCCCGGCCACCCCCGATGCGGTTTTCCACGCGACGGCGGCAAAGTGCCTAGGCATCCCAAAGGTCGAGGTGGAGGCGCTCATGCGCCGTTTGCACGCGGCCGGCATCGTCTCGGCTGAGAACCAGAACGTGCGGGTAATCCCCGACCTCTTCGCCGACTTCCTCGTCTTCGACACTGCCTTCGATCCAAAGCACCGGTTGCCGGAACTGGCTGCCACGGTCCTGCAGGAGTTTTCGGGTCAGGCCGCGTCGCTCTTGCGCAACTTGGCTGAGGCCTCCTGGATTGCCGGTGTGCAGGCGCTGGGTCGCGAGGAACTCCTCCGCCCCCTGCTCGGCGCAGAATTCGCGCGCTTCGACGCGAGCAGCTTTTTCGAACGCGGCCGCATGATTGAGCAGTGGGCCACCTTCAGTGTCTACCTGCCCGGCGAGTCGCTGGCACTCGCTAAGAAAGCACTCGTCCAGAAAACTGCGCCAGCCGGGGCCACGTCGCTCTTCGACTCCGGCGACGAAAACGGAATCAACTCGCATAGCTATGTCCGATCATGGCTTCCGACACTTCTCAAGCCGGTGGCCCTCTGGCACGACGAACACCGAGCCGCAGCGCTCGACTTCCTATGGCAACTGGGGGTCGACACACCCCGCAGCATGTTCAATGGCGGCAAGAATCATCCTTGGTCGGTCATCGCCGAGGTTCTCAAGTTCACACCACACAAACCCGTCTCCATCGTCGACTCCGCCCTGCAGTGGGTCGAACGACTGGTGCAGCGGCCGACAGCCCGGGAGGTTCTCGTCGCGCAACGCGCCGCCCTGAGCACGCTGTTGGTGCCCTGCTTCGAGCGCTTTGTGGAATTCAGCGAATGGCAGGGGCGGACGATGCACTGGTGGACCCGGCCCGTAGATGTCCAAATCACCGTGCCGCTGCGCATGCGCGCAGTAGCGATCATCCAACAGGTCATCGAGCAAGACTCGTGGCGGCTCGCCCTGGAGGGCATAGGCGCAGCCGAGCGGGCGCTACACCGCGTGGCCGGCGTGGAGACTTCGCGTGTGTCCCAGGCGGAAAAATTTCGGGAGGAATGGCGGCCGGAGCGCCTGAAAGCCTTGGCTCTTCTTCCCATCGCGCTCCAAAAGCATCCCCACACGATGGTTCGGTTCGCGATTCGCCAGACGCTTCAGCGCGATCTGGCATATGAGGAGGACCCGATGTTCGCGGCCGCCGTGCGCGAGGTGCTAGCCTCAATCCCGAGTGATTTTGGGCTGAGGCTAGTAACAGCAATCAACACGCAGGGCTACTACGAGTTTGCCGAGCGGATGGGAGCGCCGATCGGTGAGAAGTCACAGGACAAGATCAAGGAGCGCTGGAAGGAATACTTGGGCGACGTCGCCCGGGAATTCCTCCGCGAATGTCCTGTTCCTGCCGCGATGATCGCGCGCCTCGATCAAGTCATAGAGGAGAGCTTGGCGGCCGGGCATCATCCGAATACGGGAGAAATTATTGCTGCCGTGACCGAGGCCGATCCGCAACGAGCCGTCGCATTCTCCTCGGCTTTGCTCGATCCCGGGTGCGCGTCGCGCGTCGCGGTCATCTGGCATCAGGTGCTCTACAGTCTCCCGGCCGCCCAAGCAGCCGAAGTCGAACGGCTCCTCGCGATTGCCGCAGAAAATCCGCGCGCCGACATCCGTCGCGGCGTGGTCGACTACTTCAGATTCCGTGACCGTAAAGAGATGACCCTCAGCCCCGCTGAGCGTGCGCTGCTCGAGAGAATGGCGGCGAAGGCCGGCTCGGATGAAATCATGAGTTTCGTGACATTGGTCCAATGGGTCGGACCTTCCTGTGCGGAGTGGGGCTACGAGCTACTCCGCAAACTGCGACTGGCGGATCTGCCGGATGAACTCCACGGCGAAGTCCTTGCCGCGCTCAACCCCTATCACGCTCGGAACGTTGACCCTCCACTCGCAACTGTCCGGCATGTCTTGGATGCGCTGGTCAAGGTTCTCGAAATCAAGGTCGACCACCATGGAGGCGGCTACGAACGGATCAGGAAGTTATACCCGCGGGCGATCTACGACTTCGTCCTCCAGCGCGCCGCCCATTACGAGAAATTGGGTGGGAAGGATCGGTATCAGGCCGTGCCATATTACATACTCACGCGATTTCAATTGGAAGGACTCCGTGAGGACAAGGATTTCAACGAAATCTGCGGGTTCCTGTGGGAGAAGATGATGGGGAAAGCTCCGGATCACATGCGCTACGTGTGGCGCGAGCTCTTCCAAGGCATCGTGCTGGATCGGGTGGAGTACTGGCTGCCGAAGCTCACTGCGGCGGTGAAGGCCGCGACATCGCTCAAACAACTGAGGGAGCTGATGGAAGTGATCCATTTTGATGGCTCGCTCATCATATTCTTCTTTCCGGACTTCGCGAAAGCGGTCCTCCAACAGGCGGAAGACTTGAAAGGAGTCGAAGGCTACGAACGCATGAGGAGCACGCTTTATGTCGTGAGCGGTCCGCGAGGCCGTTCCCGAACGAACGGCGAACTCGATAAGGAAGAGGACTACGTCGAGGCCGAAGCCGTCAAGTCGGCGACCACTCATGCGGGGGACCCCGTGTTGGGGCCGTTCTACCGCTGGATAGTTGAGGTCGAGCAGCACGAGCGGGATCAAAACCGGAAGCGCTATCAGGCGGATATGGCCTCGCTGGACGAAGAATAGAGTCCAATCCAAAGACGTCAGGTCTTGACTCTTGAAAGCTGCGCAGACGCCTCACCTCTGAATCCTCTTCCGACGCGCGTCTTCCCTGCGATAGGTTTGTCAAAGGGAAACCGCTGTTGCACGCCCTCGGCTGACTGGATCCCCGTAGTGCGTGCTGCGTAACCGAAACTCCGATATGATTTGCCTCACTGGAGCGAGCTCTTCGGCGACAGCCCCTCAAGACCTGACGTCTTGAGCTGTGCCCCTCTCTGCTGCGCGGATCACTCCGTGCGCAACGCCTCGATCGGATTGATCCGGGCGGCGCGGCGCGCGGGTAGGTAACTCGCGAGCGCGGCTACGAGCAGCAGCACCACCGATACGATCGCATACGACCATGGGTCGGTGACACTCAAGTCGAGGAGCAACGACTTCATTGCGCGACTCAGCAGCACCGCGCCGACCAGGCCGATGACGAGGCCGATGCCGGTTTTCCACAGCCCTTGCTGCATGATCAGGCCGATGATTTGCCCCCGAGTCGCCCCGATCGCACCGCGCACGCCGATCTCGCGCGTGCGCTGCGAGACATCGTAGGAGAGCACGCCATAAATGCCCAGCGCCGACAAATACAGCGCGAGCCCGGCAAACGCGCCAAGGAGCAACATGATCCCGCGCCGCTGGCTGAACGACTCGCCGATCGAGCTCTCGAGCGAGCCGGTGTCAAAGAGCCCGATCGACGGATCGATGGCGCTCAATTTTTCGCGTATGATCGCAATCATCTCCGTGGCCGGGCGCGTTGTTCGCAGAAACAGGGTCGGACCGCCAGGGCGGCCGGTCATCACCTGGTAGACAAATGGACTGCCGCTGCGGTCCTCTACCCCGTTGTGCGGGACATTGCGCACGACCCCGACGATCGTCGGCCAGTCGGCATCCTTCGTCGGCCGCGCGCCGAATGCGAAACGTGCTCCGAGTGCCGACCGGCCCGGAAAAAATTTCTCGGCGAACGCTTGGTCGACTACGAAGACTTGGCGACCCGGCGCCAAGTCGGCCGGCTCCAGGAAACGGCCTTCGAGCAGCTGCAGGCGCAGGGTCTTGAGATAATCCGGCGACACGGTCACTCGGTAGGCTCCCGGCTGCGGCGAACCCGCGGGCAGCACGTCGTTCTCGAGGTTCAGGCTGTTGTGCGGCAACCCGCCGCGAAACGGGAAGGCAAACGAAAGCGCGACGTGCGAGACGCCGGGGATTTCCTGCATGGCCTGCTCGACGCGGTCGCGCAGCGTTTTGGCCGCATCGTCGGACGCCCGATGCGCCGGTGGGATGGCGATGCGACCGACGACGACCCCCTGAGGATCGAACCCCGGATCGACCGCGATGGCCTTGATGAAACTGTGGATCAGCAGCCCCGCACCCGTGAGCAGCACGAGCGCAATGGCGACCTGGGCGATGATCAAAGTGCTGCTCAAGGCGCGGACGCCGGCATTGCCCGAGGCGCCGCGAGAGCTGCGGTGGATACACTCGATCAAGTTGGATCGCAGGATGTGTACGATCGGCGCGAGACTGATCAACAACGCGGCGCCGAGGGAAATGAGGACGGTGAAGCCGAGCACCCGCCCATCCAGCGTGAACGGCGGAAACGCGGCCATGAGGTTCTCGCGGTAGTGATTCAGCGCACCCACCCCGCCCCGGGCGACGCCAAGGCCGAGAAGCAGGCCGAGCGTCATCAGCAAGAGCGTTTCCACCAGCAGCTGGCGCGCGATGGTGCCACGGGTGGCGCCGAGGGCGCAGCGGACCGCGAGCTCGGATTGCCGGGCGTTCGCACGCGCGAGGAGCAGGTTCGCGATGTTCACGCAGCCGATCAGGAGGACGAAGAGCACGCCGACCTGCAGCAGCACGAGGGTTGGCTTGAGCGGTTCGACACGTTCCGTCTGCACCTTGCCCACGAGGGTGCGAGCACCGTTGCGATCAATGAAGGCGCGCGTCTGGGGATTCGTGGAATCGTATAAGATTTTCTCGATCGTATCGGCTTCCGCCTGGGCGGACCCCAAGGCCGCGTCGGGCCGCAAGCGGCCGAACAGCTGAAGGTAGTGCATGTGCCGGGCTTGCGGTCTCAAGGTGGGATCCCAGGTATAGGGTCGCACGAAATGCACGCGGGCATCAAACGACTCGAGCGACCGCGGTGCGACGCCGACGATTGTCACCGTTTCGCCGTCCAGTCGCATGGTTTTGCCGAGCACCGCCGGATCCTCGTGGAACTGCGAGCTCCAGAACGACTGCGTGAGAACAACCACGTTGTCGGCCTTGGGCCGGCTGTCCTCGAGCGTGAAGAATTGGCCGAGGAGCGGCTTGAGGCCGAGCACGTTGAAGAAATCCGCGGTGGCGCGGGCGCCCAGCAATCGTTGGGCGACGGTGTCTTCGCCATACATCGCCAGGCTCAAGGTCCACATCCCGAAATCGGAAAACGACCGGGCGTTCTCCTTGAAGTCGACATACATGGGCACGTTGCTCGTCTCTTTGCCCGACGCCCTCTTGGGGTAGCTGTGATAGATTTCGACGATGCGCTCTGGCTCGGGGTAAGGCAGCGGCTTGAGCATGAGCGCATGCACGGCAGAGAAGATCGCGGTGTTGGCCCCGATGCAGCAGGCCAGGGTCAGCAGGGTGACAGCGGCAAAGCCGGGGTTGCGCCGCAGGGAGCGAATCCCGAAGCGCACGTCTTGGAAAAATTGCTCCAGCCGCACGAAGCCCCGCTGGTCGCGCGCCGTTTCCTGGATCGCGGTCACGTTGCCGAACTTGCGCCGGGCGGCTTGGCTGGCCTCGGCGGGTGCCATGCCGGCGGCGACGTTCTGCTCCGTGGCCTGCTCCACATGCAGCCGGATCTGCTCCGCCAGATCGGCCTCGAACTTCTCTTTTTGGAAGAGTTCGCGGCATCGCCAGAGAAATGTGCGCAGGAATCTCACGGTCAGGCGAGTTTCAGCACCTGCTGGATTGCGAGGCACCGCCGGTTCCAGCTTTCCGTTTCGGCTTCGAGCTGTTTGCGGCCCGACTTGGTCAAGCGATAGAACTTGGCGCGACGGTTGTTCTCCGACTGGCCCCAGGTCGATTCCAGCCAGCCTTCGCGCTCGAGCCGAAAGAGCGCCGGGTAGAGCGAACCCTCCTCGACGACGAGCACCTCGTCGGAAATCCGCTGGATCCGCTGGGCGATCGCCCAGCCGTGGTTTTCTCCGCCACTCAGCACCCGCAGAACCAGCAGATCGAGCGTGCCTTGCAACAAATCGTCCTTCGTTTTCGGCATGCCTTCTTCCGTAGACGGTCTATGAAAAGTGGGTCAACCTTTATTCCATAGACGCTCTACGGGAGTGATCAGAAGTAACCGGGGCGTAACCTCACCGTCACTCTGATAGCAGGGTCAAGCCGCTGAAACGCAGCTCTCGATGAACTTCCGCACACGAGTTCAATCCAAAAACACAGGTCTTGCGGCCCCTCTTTGCCTTACAGACTCCGGTACGATTCGAGGGCGGGAGCTGAGAACTCGGGCATGTCGCGAACGACACCGCTCGGGCAACGAGCCTCGAGCGTCGTATCCAAACAAATTCGGCGTGATATCGATCGAGGAAACCGCTAGATTCCTAATATGGATACCCCAGAAGGCTACGACGACTGGTCGTCCCGGTGCAAACAGCGGTTCAAGGACATCCGGCGGGCCTTCGAGGCGCGCCTCGCGGAGGAAAACGAACGCGCGCGTCTGAGGGAAGAGGCGGCGAACAAGGAAAGGGCGATCGATGCCCAGACCCAGGCGCAGAGCGAACTAGCCACGATCAACCAGTGGCTGAACCGTCGACGGCGGGAGAAGGACGACGAGGAAGCCAGGTTTCTCGCCGAGCTCAACGAAGCGTACGCGCAGTGGCAGGTGCAAGGAAACCGAACCGAAGCCGAACATCGGGCCTATCGAAAGAACATGAAGGATCGTCTCGATGCGCATAGAGAGGAATTCGAGGCGGCGCAGGATGCGGAGGCCGTTCGAAAGAAGGAGCGGAAGGATGTCTTGGAGGCGGCGATCCGGAGGCGGGCGCAGCCGGTGCGGCGGTTTCCGCGGGAAATCGAACAGCTCAGG
>JAGOJU010000035.1:33723-35780 GCA_017994935.1 Opitutaceae bacterium | reverse complement strand
CAGCGAGTGTCCTGTAAAGCTCCCAATCATCCGTGGAGGTTCCGATGGTAATCATCCGCTCGAGCCCGGCCGTCCGCGCGCGAGCCAGGATGGCTGGAAGTTCACCCCGGCGGGCAAAGGATTCAAGATGGGCGTGGGTATCGATCAGTCCCATGTGTGGAAGGGCAGAATTTGGAAGGCAGAGGTCGGGGGTCAGAAGGCAGAGATCAGAGATCGGAGGAATGAAATCGGAAGGCGCAGGTCAGGGGTCGGAGGTCGGTAGTCGGCGGTCGGAGGGCAGCGATGAACGGGGAAGTTTTGGTCAGAAGTTTCGATTGGCTCAAGTTGGCTGATACGGACCTGCTGCTGGATGCGCTGCTGTTTGCCCGCATCCTGGACCTCCGACCTCTGATCTCTGACCTCCGCCCCCTGCCTTCATTCCTCGTTTGTCCTACTCGAGGTACAGCGGAGAATACCTCTCGCGCAGGTATCGCAGCAGATGCCGGGGCGAAAGTTCCTCTCCCGTCACCTGCCTGACGATGCCGAGTGTGTCGGACCGGCGGCCCTGTGCATGGATGGAACGCCGCAGCCATACCAGCAGGCGTCCAAAATTTCCGGAGGCAAAGTCCGCCTCAAGCCCGGGCAGATCGGCCTTCGCCTTGAACCACAATTGGGCGGCGATCATGTTGCCGAGGCAGTAGCTGGGAAAATAGCCGAACATTCCGCCGCTCCAGTGAACATCCTGGAGGACGCCTTTCGTGTCATTGGGGGGAGGCATTCCAAGGATTTCGGAGGAGAGTTCGTTCCATGCAGCGGGCAGTTCCCTGACCGTCACATCACCCCGGAACAGGCGCTGCTCAATTTCAAAACGAAGCAGGATATGGAGATTGTACGTGACCTCGTCCGCATCAACGCGAATCAGGGTGGGCTCAACCGCGTTGATCGCCCGGTAAAGGTCGTCGCTGGAGAGCGACTTCGTTTGCGTCGAGAAACGGGCCCGGAAGCGGGGTTCGAAATATGTCCAGAACGAGCGGCTGCGGGAGACCTGGTTTTCCCAAAGCCGGCTTTGCGATTCGTGCACCGCCATGCCGATCGCCTGTCCGAGCGGCGTGCCCTGGTCCGACAGCGGCAGGCCCTGGTCATACAATCCGTGTCCGGTTTCATGGATCGAGCTGAAAAGCGAATCCAGGGGATCATCTTCGCTGAACCGTGTGGTCATGCGAACATCAGCCCCGGACCCCTCGCAGAAGGGATGCAGCGACACATCCAGACGGCCGCGGCGATAGTTGAATCCCAGGCGTTCGGTGACCTCGCGGAGAAAACCTTTCTGCTCTGCAATGGGAAAGCCGCGGAAGAGCCCGGTGGCCGGTTTGCGGGACGAGGCAAGGATCTCTGCGACCAGCGGAATCAATCCAGCCTTCAATTCCGTGAACAATGCCGCAATGACTTCACCGGTCATTCCTGGATCGTGCTTGTCCAGGGCATAGTCGTACGGACGATCGCCCCACCCCAGGTAGTCGGCTTCGCGGCACGCCATCTCGAGATGCCTTTCAAGAAACGGCGCAAACCCGGGGAAGTCGTTGTTTGCGCGGGCCTGCGCCCACGCGTGATAGGCATTGCTGTTCAGGCGGGCCCGTTCGGCGACGAAGGTGGCGGGGAGTCTTGTCACCCGATCGTAATCCCGTCTCGCAAGACGGACGACCGTCTTTTGATCCGCACCAAGCGTTGCCTGGCTGTTTTCCAGCTCCTTCAGCAGGCCTCCGATCTCCGGGTCGGCAGCGAGCGAATGCCCGATCTCGGCCAGCAGTGACATTTGCTCCGCGCGCTGGTCCGAGCTGTCTGGCGGCAGATTGACCTGTTCGTCCCACCCAAGCAGACCGGAGACGGTTGCCAGCAAATGGCTGCGCTTGAGTTTCTCGATCAGTTGTGGATAGGGCGTGGAGGGCATGAGGTCAGAGGTCAGGAGTCGGAGGTCAGAGATCTGTGGTCGGAGGTCGGGGGTCAGGAGTCAGCTGCAGGACGGCCTTGGGAAGAGGGAGACTGGCTCAAGCGGCACTGATGTGTTTTTCGGACTTCTG
>JAGOJU010000035.1:0-33623 GCA_017994935.1 Opitutaceae bacterium | reverse complement strand
GTCAGAGGTCAGGAGTCGGAGGTCAGAGATCTGTGGTCGGAGGTCGGGGGTCAGGAGTCAGCTGCAGGACGGCCTTGGGAAGAGGGAGACTGGCTCAAGCGGCACTGATGTGTTTTTCGGACTTCTGTTTTCCAAGCGCCACAGGAGAAGGGCAACACAGCAAATAGCACGCTTTCGGAAGGTGCAGAGCCGCTCGATAGAGTCGTGCACCTCAAGCCGAGCATCGTTGCGCGCGCCGCTGACCTCTGACCTCTGACCTCTGACCTCTGAACCACCCCTCTCTTCAACGCGCACCTCACACCTTGGCGCTGTTGTCACATTTGAAATGCACCCGCGAGCGGCGCAGCGCATGGGCGCGCATGGCAGCGTCCTTGTTTCCTTCGCGACGCTGCAGTCCGAAGCTGGCGGAGGACAATTCGGGCTGCAGGGCCTCACCTGCCGCCGCATCGGCGATGCAAAGCAACGTTTCCGCGGAAGCAGGAAGCCTTCGCGCAGGAAATCCCGCATGGGCCGACAACCAGCGCAGCATGGGCACCGAAGGAATGGTACGAACCGGGTCACTCACGTCACCACCCTGCCCTTCGGGCGCAGCGCCGTCAACGTCCACCATTGAGAGACAAACGTTGGCGACCTGATCGCAGGCCCCCGGGCTTTGCATGCAGGCACCTGATGTTGCTTGTCACCCGGCCGGCGAGAAGACCGATTCCGAGGTCGCCTCTTTTCAGGTCTTGCAGGAGGCAAGCAGAGCCTCGGCGATGGCTGACCATTCTTCAGTCAAGGGTGTTCCAATGGAAGGGGCCGGGCGGCCGGCGCGGGAGTACCAATAGCGGGCATTGGCGATATCGCCTTCCTTTCGGTGCAGGTACGCGTGAACCCAGTCGCCATCGCGATTTTCCGCCATCTGGCAAACCTCATGCGCCCGCGACCAATCGCCTGCCTCATCATGCCAGAGCGCCTGCAGGGGCAGGTTCAAGTGATCAACGGACGCCAGGTGCTTGAAATCTTCGCTGGTCATGGGATTTCGGGACCTCGGAAAACAAGGGTACCCGGCGACAACAGGCAAGCGGCGCATGCAATCAGCCTGATTGCGAGGGAGTGGCTTGAAAAAGTGCGTCGGGCACATTGGTCTTGGGGAATGCCCGCAATCACCGAGCATCTGGTTCGACGCCTGACCTGGGAGGATCTCGACAAGGCCTACCTGCGCAGGCTCGTGGAGATCGCCCGGGACGAGGATCTGGCCGGGCTTGGCTTGCGGCAGCCGCCCTCGCGGCAGGGTGATGCCTCGACCGCGAGCATCGGCGGAGCGCCGCCTGCTGCAGCGGCTGACATCGTGGCGCGCCAGAACATGACCGCATGCGGCCTGCCCTTGATACCGCTCATCCTTTCCGCTTATGGGGGACGCGCCAGCGTGCAATTCCGGGTGAAGGACGGGGTTGCCGTTTCAGAGGGACAGGTTCTCGCAACGCTTGCGGGAGACCCGCGAACCCTGCTTTCGGCAGAGCGCATTGTGCTGAATTTTCTCCAGAGGCTTTCGGGCGTCGCCACACAGACACGCAGGTATGCCGACGCCCTTGGGCATGGACGCACCCGCCTTCTCGATACGCGCAAGACCACCCCGGCTTTTCGTATGCTTGAGAAGTATGCGGTCGCCTGCGGTGGAGGATGGAACCACCGTCTCGGGCTGTTTGATCGCGTCATGCTCAAGGACAACCACCTCGCGCTGCTCGGCTTCCGCAATGGCACCGGCGCGAATGGCGCAAAGGATTCGCCCGGACGGCGCCTGGCGGCGGCGGTGGGGCGGGCGAAGAGCAATGCGCCGGAACTGCCGGTCGAAGTGGAGGTCGATACCCTGGAGCAAATACCGGCGGTGATTGACGCAGGTGCGGACGTGATCCTTCTCGACAATTTCAACCTCCCCCGCCTCAGGAAAGCCCTCAAGCTCATCCGCGGCCGCGTGTTCACCGAGGCAAGTGGCGGCATCACGCTCAAGACCCTTCCTCGCCTGGCGGGCCTCGGCCTCGATTTTGTCTCCACCGGCGCGTTGGTCCACCAGAGTGCCTGGGCTGACATTGGACTTGATTGGAAAAGCTGAGCCATGGACTCCCTCGAATCCTATATTCTTCGCGAGCTGTTGATCTATGAAGGCGACTACATCTCGGGATCAGCGCTCGCAAAGAAGCTTGGCATCAGCCGCGTGGCGATCTGGCAGCACATGGAGAACCTGCGCGCACAGGGATACATTTTCGAGGCGGTGCGCGCTCGAGGTTATCGCCTCATCTCCAAACCAAACCGGCTCGATGCCGCCCTCGTGCGCGCCTACCTCCCGTTTCGGAATCGCCCGCTGACGCTGACCATCCTCGATACGGTTGATTCAACCAATGACGAAGCGGCACGGGAACTCGCGGGCGGCAGGACCGCACCCTTCGTCATCATGGCCCGGGAACAGACCCAGGGGCGCGGACGGCTCGGGCGCCAATGGCTCTCCCTGCCGAACGGGAATCTTTACCTGTCGTTTGCGTTCCGACCAAAGGTGGCGACCCACCGGATGCCGACGTTTACGTTGTGGATGGGGGCAAATCTCTGCGAACTGATCGCAAATTTCTGCCGCGTTTCACCGGGATTGAAATGGCCCAACGATATTCATTTCGCCGGGCTCAAGGCAGGGGGCATGCTGACGGAGGCGCGACTCGACGCCGATGAGATCCGTGACCTCGTCTTTGGATTGGGGCTCAATCTGCACACGCCTGCCGGAGGATGGCCGGAGCCTCTCCTTGGCCTTGCGACCTCCCTGGAGGCACAGGCAGCCGCTCCGATTGACGTCAACAAGTTCACCGCTGCGGTGATTGGCCGGGTGTTGCTCGCCTATGAGAAATTTGTCGAGGGACTCCCTCTCGGTGTGCTGGCCGATTTGTGGAACCGCCACGACGTTCTGCGCGGCCGACGAATCAGCGCATCGCACGGATCAGGACTGGTGACCGGGATCGCTTCGGGAATCGACGACGAAGGGGCGCTCCTCATCCGGGCCGACAGCGGCAGGATCGAACGTCTTCGGGCTGGAGAGGTCACGCTAAACCCGGCGAAACAGACGTGACGGGGAAATTGGGCCGATTTCGAGAGGTTTGCAGCGCACAAGGCGAGACTTGCGTCGGTTTCCCGGGCGGTGAACGATTGTGATCCTACCTTCATGGCATCACATGGTTTGCACAATGGAATCACCCGCCCGCGAGTTCGCTCCGTTTGCAGAACCATGGTGACATCGAGGAGACTCCGAGATGAAGTCCGGGCGGTGTCCGGTGGCTGCGGACCGGCTGTGAAATTTTTCCATCCCTCAGCCGCTGCGGATTGCCCGCAATGCCGTGCGCTGGCTCCTTTGAATCGATTCTGAGCGAAGATTGTCACCCACGATGACTGACACTCCCTCCGCACCCGCCTTCGAAGTTTGCGAACTTGTGAAGTCCTACCGGGGCATCACGGCGGTCAACAAGATCAGCTTCAACGTTGCCCGGGGGGAAATCATCGGGTTTCTGGGACCCAACGGCGCGGGAAAATCCACCACCATGCGCATCCTGACCGGCTACATCCCAGCAACCTCCGGCACAGTCAGGGTCTGCGGGATTCCTGTCGCGACACGTGCGGAAGAGGTCAAGCGGATCGTCGGATACATGCCTGAGAACAATCCTCTTCCCGAGGACATGAGGGTTTCCGAATACCTTTATTACCGGGGAAGGTTGAAGGAGATTCCCCGGAGCCGGCTCGGGCCCCGACTCGATGAAGTGCTCGAACGCTGCGATCTCACGCGGGTGCGCCATCGTATTCTTGGCCAGCTCTCCAAAGGCAACCGGCAGCGCGTGGGAATCGCCGAGGCGATCCTCGCGGAGCCACCCGTCATCATCATGGATGAGCCGACGATCGGACTCGATCCGCACCAGATCCTCATCGTTCGCGACCTGATCGCCAGCTTGCGCGGACGCATGACCGTCATCATTTCGTCCCATATCCTGCCTGAGATAGAAATGACCTGTGACAGGGTGCTGATCATCAACCGGGGTCAGTTGGTGGCCCAGGGCACTCCTTCTGAACTTCGCCGCGAGTTCCTTGGCCGCACCCGTTACCTTGTCGAATATGCGGGCGACGCCGCGATCCTTGCCGATTCGCTCCGGCAGGTTGACCCAACACTGCAGGTTGAAACCCCTCCGGGCGAGCCCATTGGCGAGGGTTCGCCGGGTGGCTCCCCCGAAGGCTTCAGGAGGGTATTTCTCACAACCAGGCAGGAAGTGGATCAGGGGGAGTCCCTCCTGCGCGTCCTTGCGGTGCTTCCAGGGATCCGGCTGCGCTCATTCACCCACTCCAATCCAAGCCTTGAAGATGTCTTTCTTGCAGCGACCAAGCGCAGCTGGGACATCGTCGATTCGCCGCTCCCTCGCTGAGCACCTTTCTCCATCCGCCGTCATCGATGCGCCATTACTTCACGATTCTGAACCACGAGACCCGGATGCTGCTTGTCAATCCGGGCACCTACATTGCCGCCGTGCTCTTTCTCGCGGTGATGGGATTCTTTTTCACCGGCATGCTCGAAGGCTATGGAGGCGCCGGCCAGGAACAGTCGCCCGCCACCATTTTTTTCCGCTTCTTCTTCATCCCCGTATTTTTCATGGTGCCGCTGCTCACGATGAAGTGTTTCGCGGAGGAGCGCAGGCTCGGCACGTTGGAAACCCTGTTGACGACACCGGTCACGACCACGGAGGTCGTGCTGGCCAAGTTCGGCTCGGCCTACATCCTCTATCTCGCTCTCTGGGCGTCCACCGGGGGATTCTTCTACGTCCTGTACCGTTTTGCAGGAGACCGGTTCATCGATCCGGGCCCATTGGTGGGTGGCTACCTCTTCATAGCCATTTCCGGGTTGCTGTTCGTTGCGATCGGCGTGTTCGCGAGTTCGTTTTCACGCAATGTCGCGGTGGCGGGAATCCTGTCGTTCACCCTGCTCTTCGGCCTGATCGTGGGGCTCAATTTTCTGGAAACGATGGCCGTGATAGACCTGGAGTTCATGCGCCCCGTCAAGGCGGCCGTGGGCTACGCGCAGGTGTTTGAGCACCTCGACGACTTCAGCCGTGGCGTCGTCGACACAAGGCAGGTCATCTTCTATCTCAGCGGCACGATACTCACGCTGATCTTCAGCATCCTCGGTGTTGAGGCCAAGCTCCTGCAAGGCTGAGCATCATGAGCCACGCCGACAGCTTTCGCGCCGCCCGCTGGATCCGCCTCATCAACCTGGTCCTCCAGGCACTCCTTTTCACGACCCTGTTTGCCGGCCTCAACTACATCGCGCCGCACTATTTCACACGCTACGACCTCACCCAGTTTCGACGCCATTCCCTGTCACCCGAAACGATCTCCTACCTCACCAGCCTCCGGGCACCGGTCGAGATCATTGTCACCCTGTCCGAGGATGACGAGAATGAGGAGGTTGCCCAGGCGGCCCGCGATCTCGCAGGCATTCTGAAGGAGTATGTTTACCGGACAGAGGGAAACGTGGACGCGGCGAGGGGGTACGATGGCAGGATCACGGTGAGATTCCTCGACGTCTATCAACGACGCCGGGATGCCGAACAGATCGAGGTCGGGCCTAACACGGTGCTTGTGCGAAGCGGAGACCGCCGTCGCGTGGTCGGACTCGAGGAACTCTACAAGATCGAGAACCGGAAGAAGACCGCTTTCCAGGGCGAACAGGCGCTGACTGCGGCAATCCTCAGCGTCGCCAATCCCGAGCGGAAGAAGATCGTTTTTCTGCTCGGCCATGGGGAGATGCATCCCGACGATGTTGAACGCACGCGGGGACTCTCGCTGCTGAGGGACAGCCTCCGCCTGCGCAATTTCGACCTTGAAGGCATGGATCTCGCGCAAGTCCGCGCAATCCCGAAGGATGCCCTTGTCATCATCCCCGGTCCAATCGCCCGGTATGGCGCGCCCGAAGTGAACCTCTTGCGGACCTGGATGTCGACCGATGCCGGCCGTCTCATAGTCCTGATTGGCCCAGGGGCAAATCACGGGCTGGACCGGTTGCTCGACGAGTGGGGGATCCTCGCGGACGATGTGCGGATCTTCGATGACGGCCCCGACGGACAGAACGAGGAGGGCGACCTGATCATGCGGGGACTCAACAAGGACAGTCCGATAACTGCTTCGCTGCATTCGAACGGCCTGCCGGTTCGTTTCGGCACCGCCCGACCGGCCAGACCGGATCCGGGACGCACGCCCGATGCCGGGCTCCAGGTGCTGCCGCTTGTCCAGACTGCCGCAAGCGCCTGGGGAGAGCGGAGCTACCGATTGAATCTTGCGCCCAAATATGATCCCGGCGTCGACCTCCCGGGTCCGATCGTGGTCGCCTCCTCCTCCGAGCGTGTCGCGCCTCCAAAGGAATCAAATCTTCCCTTCAGTGTCCGGGGCGGCCGGATCGTTGTTTTTGGCTGCGCTGATTTCATTGCGAACGATCGCATCGAAGCCCAGGGAAATCTGACCGTGCTGCTCAACGCGATCAACTGGTGCGTTGATCGCGATGCGCAGTTGAACGTCCCCGCACAACCCATCACCCGGCTGCAGCTCTCGCTGACACAGAAGGAGCTTTCCCGGCTGCGCTACAGCCTCCTGCTGGGTGTTCCCGGCGCCGCAGCGCTGCTGGGCCTGATTGTCTTTTGGACACGCCGCCGTTAGCCTGATCCCCTCCCATGCGCACCAAAGTCACGCTCGTTCTCATCTTTCTGAACGCTGCGCTTTTCCTGTTCATCTTCTATTTCCTGCGTCCCTCGATCAGCGAGGCGACCCGGGAGCACTCCCGGCGTCTCGTGCTCGGGCCCCAGGCCGCAAACATCCAGAAGATCGAAATCATCGGCAATCCCGAACCCATCCGGATGGAACTGCGACCGGACGGATGGTACCTGATGTCGCCTCTGGAATGGCCGGTCGCAGAACATGCCATCCGCACGATCCTCAATGAGCTGCAGCTGCTCGAGCGCGAGGCGGGCTTCAGCCGGGAGGATCTGCAGAAAAGCGGCCTGACGCTTGCTGACTATGGCCTGGACAAGCCGGCTCTCATCCTGACCCTGACTCCCGGAACGGCGACAGGAACTCCTGGGCCGTCCTCCAATCCGCCGATTGTTCTCAAGGTGGGCGCGGAGACCAAAGGAGGAAACCGTCTCTACATCCTCTCGCCCGATGGCGAACGCGTGCTGGTCGTGAGGCGTACCCTTCTCGACAGCCTGCGGTTGACGGTCGACCAGTTGCGCAGGGACAAGCTCTTCTCGATTCCCCACTACGAAGTGCGCTCGCTCAGTCTCCAGGTCGCAGCCGCAAGCACTCTCCGGGTCCGACTCCGCCATGAAGGAAACCGGTGGCTCTTCGAAACCCCGATTCGCACCCGGGCGAGCAAGGACCGGACCGAACTTGCCATCGGCCAGCTCAACGGACTTACCGCTGCGGCCTTTCTTCCCCAGGCGGCATCAGATCCCGCGCGCACCGGGCTCGCCAATCCGGTGCTCCGCATCACCCTCGAGGGAATCAACCGGCGTGAAACCCTGCTTCTCGGGTCTGCGGTATCCCCGGAATCCAACGGAGCCCCTTCCACCGTTTCGGCAGACGATATTCTCACCTATGCGAAACTCGAGGACCGGTCGGCGGTCTTCACAACGGCCGTGCCAAAGACTCTTCTCGCAGCCCTTCGGGATTCCCAGGAGGAACTGCGGGAGCGGCGAATTCTGGATCTGGACGGGCGCACCATCACGTCGATCGGCCTGCGCGCCGGAAACCGTCCCGAACTCACTCTCCAGAGACTCGACACCAGTCCCGCTGAAGCGGGTGGCGAGGCGGCGGGATCCTGGCAGGTGGTGCGCCCGCTGGCTGCGGGCGGCGGAGTGCAGACGCTACCGGCGGACACAGCCACCGTCGATCGCCTGCTGCAGCAACTCGCTTTTCTCGAGGCAAAGAGGTTCCTGAGTGATGCCCCGAGCGCGGCGGATCTGGAGAACTGGGGCTTCAGCCGGCCTCTTCGGGAAATTTTGGTGTCGCTCGCAAAACCCGGGCCGTCCTCGGGCGATGCTGCGGTAACGACGGGACCCTTTGCCCTGCAGGTTGGCATCGAGAGCCCCACTCCCGGCCTTTACTACGCGCGCCTGGAGAAGCAGGACTATGTCTACCTCGTCGACGGCAGCATCCTGAGTCAGACGCCGGTTGAGGCGCGCATCTACCGGGAGAAGCGCCTTCGCGAACTGCCGGCAGGTGCGTCGATCACCGGGCTGTCGCTCAGCCGGTTGGACGGGGCTTCCCTTTTCTCGATGAAGCTGACGCCGATGGAATCATGGCCTGACGCCTTGGCGGCGCTCTCTGCCGACAAGCGGGCAGCGGTGGAGTCGCTTCTGCAGCATTTGAGGATCCTGCGCGCGAAAAGCATCGTGGTGGACACTTTTCAACCCACCGTATTGCTCGACGGGCTTGAGAAACCCTGGAGCTATAGGCTCGATGTGACCCTGGCGTTCAGCGGAGCCGGGGCCAAGACCGAGGAATCGACGCTGTTTCTCAGCGAAAGAACCGGCGGAGGCACCCAGCTGGCGGGAACCTCCGACTTTGGCGGTGTGGTATTCGAAGTGGAGCAACCCCTGCTTGATGCACTCTGGGCACTCACTTACGGACCCCGCGACCCCGGCCCGCTGCCCATAAGCCCGGGGCCGGCGAAAGCCGGTGCACCCTGACAAGCTCGCTGCACGAAACCGGTCGGCCTGCCCGGCGGAATCGGCGGGTTGATTGAACGAACAGGCGCATTGGGCGACGCATGAAACGTATCCTGACATTTTTCCGGGTGACGACCTGGTTCTGCACGAAATGCGTGGCCAGTGTGCTGCTCTGGACCCTTTGGCTCGCGCTGGCGGCACTCCTGTTTATCCAGGGAACCATCGCAACCAGCAGGGAACTGGCGTTGCCAGCCTGGGCCCGCACACAGATTGAAGGCCGCCTGGCGAGCATGGGCATACGCGGAACCTTCGGGCCGACTGTGTTCGATACCGGCGGACGCCTTTGGGTGCGGGAGCTGAAGATCCTGCACCCCACCCTCGATGAGCCCTTGCTGGATGCGACCTCGGTGTTTGTGAGGTTTGATCCCCGCTGGCTGTCTCTCGGCCGCTTTGAGCCCATGGAAATCGAAATTGAGGGTGCGACGTTGTGGCTCCCCTCGATGCATTCCGCGACGGGCCGCAGCGAGCCGACCTTCAGGGACATCTCGCTGCATGTGGTCGCGGAGGGCTCCAGGCTTTCAGTCGCCGGCCTTTCGGCTCAACTCGGGAATCTGGGGATCTCCGTCCACGGTCAGATCACTCTGCCGCGCAAACCGCGAAGCCTGCAGCGCACCGGCATCGACGATCTCTGGAGGGACGGCATACGTGCCTACCTGAAGCAGATGCGCCAGGTTCAGCTTTCGATGGGCTGGCTGGAACGCTTCGACAAACCCAGAGTGAACGTGGAGCTCAATGAGGGGTCAACGAAGGGCCTCGTCGGCTCCGCGGAGGTTGAATTCACCTCCAGTCTTTTCCGCTTGCCCGAGAAGTGGACCCATGAGCTGGCCGGGCCCGCCTCGATACAAGGGCTGACCGTGCGCACGCATGTTCCGATCGGTGCCGATGCACCCCAGGAGATCCAGATAACCTGTTCGGCAGACCGCGTGCAGGGTGTCGGGGGCCACTTCGTAGGCGACATCGAGACGATGATGGTCGCGAAACTCGATCCAGGCTTCGCTCGTCTCACGCCCCTGACACTGAAAACACGCATGGCGACCCTTTCCGCGGCACCCTGGTCTGCCAGGTCGGTCGTGTTCGAAACCCGTTTCCCAAGCCTTGACACGTCGCTCATCGCATGGATCGGCGGCGTGCCTTGGAGGATGGAGGTTCGGTCGCTGGATACAGGACGCGGGCGCGTGCGGCTGCAACTGGACGCAGGAGTGTCCCCACAGATTCTGGATTGGACCGCCGGGATCCTGAAACGTCCGCTTCAGAAGGAACTGACCCTGACATCAAATCCGCGGCTGATTGCGGAGGTCTATCTGGATGACCGATGGAAATTGCAACGATGCAACGGGCGGATCTCCGTCGATTCAGTGATCGCGCACAAGGTGGCGCTGGATCGGGCGAGTGCGGAGTTCGAGCTTTCGGGCACCACGCTTCGTTTCCGCGACATCGTTCTCAAGCAGGGGCCCAGCATCGCGCAGGGTAGTTATCGGATGGATACAGACTCCATGGAGTTTCGTTTCCTGCTCGACGGCCGGCTCAGGCCCGAGGGCATCAGCGGATGGTTTCACGAGTGGTGGCCGGATTTCTGGAGGAATTTCGATTTTTCCAGATCGGTGCCATCGGCCTCCGTCGACATCCAGGGGCAGTGGGGGACGAATTCGAACCTCTCGGTGTTTGTAGCCGTTGAAAACGGGCCGACCGCGATCCACGGAGTATGGTTCGACCAGGCTCGAACGAGGCTCCTTGTGCGGCCCCATTTCTATGATGCGCTCCACTTTCGCGTGAACCAGGGCGATCGTACCGCCTACGGCAGCTTCGCCCGCACGGTGAATTGGGAGAAAAGGGCGTGGTCGAAGCTGGAGTTCGATGCGACCTCGAATGTGAGTCTTGCCGACGGGGCTCGGGTGATCGGAATCGAGGGATTGGGCATAGTGGAGCCCTTTGCCTTTTCGCAACCACCGCAGCTCCGGCTGCACGGTCACCTCGACGGCCCCGGCTCCCCCCAGGGTGAACACCGGGACGTTAGCCTCGCCTTTTATGCGGCGGGGCCCGGAAGCTACTACGAGTTTCCCCTGAAGGACGTCTCCGTGAGCGGAACCATCAGGGATGACGACATCGTGCTGGATCCGTTTGCCACCGGATTTGCGCAGGGAACGGCGGAGGGAAGGATCCATCTCAGCGGCAGGGAGCCGGACCGGCGCCTCGGATTCGATCTCCGGGTGAAAAATGCCGCGCTGGGCGAGGCCATACGGACGCTGGAGGAGTTCAGCGCCAAGCGCGCCCACCGTGAGATTCCGACGGAGAGTAAACTTCAGCAGCAGATTGCCGCGGGCCGCATCGACGTCGCCATGTCGGCGGACGGAATGTTCGAGAACCTCTTGAGTTACCAAGGCCAGGGGAACGCGGAACTGACCGGGGCCGACCTTGCGGAAATCAATCTGGTCGGCGTGCTGTCCCAGCTCCTGAAGAGGACCCTGTTCAACTTCACCACACTCAAGCTTGATGCATTGCAGGCGAACTTTTCGATCCAGGGACCCAAACTTCATTTTCCCCAGATCCGGGTCACAGGTCCCAGGGCGGTCATTGATGCAAAAGGTGATTACCTCCTCGACAGGAAAACACTCGATGTGAAGGCGAAGCTGTATCCGTTCGGGCAGAGCAATTTTATTCTCAGCAATGCCGTGGGCCTCGTGCTTTCACCCCTTTCCGAGGCCCTCGAATTCAAGCTCACCGGGCAGCTCGACAATCCCAACTGGAGCTTCGTGTATGGTCCGTCGAATTTCCTCCGGACGTTGCGCGGCGGGGACTCAAAACCGGCGGCATCATCTCAGACTCCCGAAAAATAGCGCTCGAGGAAAATGGATTGCTTGAGTCCGACGAAATGGATACTCGCTGCTGGATCAGGAATTCGTTGATTTGCATGGAATAGAAGCGGTGAAGACGATTTCGGTCATTGACTTGCGTTTTTCGATCCAGGCCCTTCGAGCAGGGGTGCGCAGGATCCCTCGGATAGGGCTGCTCATTCGCTCAGCTATGCGCATGATGTGACGCTATTGTTGATTTAGCACGGTTCCCTGATGGCCTCCCTTCCCACGCAACCTCAAATCCATTGGCTACGGCGCCTCTCCGCAATTTCCGCGGTTGCGCTGATTGCCCTGGGTGTGGCGATCCTGTCGGGTTGGTCGTCAACACCGGATCTGCCAACAGCTCTACAGGGGGGTGATTTCCATGTAAGGCTGAAGACGGGTCTGGGACTGATCTTCTTCGGCACGGCACTGCTCGGATACTATCTCGGCCTGCGGTCGGCCGCATGGCTGGCGCTGGTGCCGGCGGCATTCGGCGGACTGGCCGCATGGGAATTTGTCATGCGACAGACCAGCGCTCTCGGCCGCGAAATCGTGCAGGATCCGCAGCACGTCGCCAGCGCATCGACCGTCGGTTTTCCGCTGATGCTCGCCGGCGGATTCCTCGCAGTAGGATCGGTCATTGCATGGCTGGCCAGGCGGAGGCGCCCGCGTTACCGCACCCCTGCCCTCGCGCTTGTTGGGACCGTGGCGATGGCGGTGGGATTCGCGACCGTGGTCGGATATCTTCTCAACCTCCCGCCAATCTACAGCTGGGGAACGTCGTCGGAACTGGCGCTGATCAGCGCGGCCTCGCTGCTCGGGCTTGGGGCGACCAGCATGATATTTGCGTGGAGGGAGGCGGCAAAGGTCCGGCCGGGCGCACCGGCGTGGATTCCTCTGCCGGTCATAGTAGGGTCGCTGGCGCTCACGCTGATTTTTGCATCGGGACTGAGGACCCGCGACCTCGAATTCGGCCGAACCAACACGGAGTTTCAGCTCAATGGGTTCGCCAGTGCAACCGACCTCGAACTTGACCGGCAACTGGCGGCGTTCACGCGATTGGGCAGGCGCTGGGGCACGGATGCGGAACTCGCCCCCGCGGTGCGCGACGCCGATGCCGCGGCGCATCTTGCGGATTCGCCAGGAGCACACTCGATTGTCTGGCTCGATTCCAGGCGCAACCCCGTCCGGATCTTTCCCCTCCGCGGGAACGAGGGATCCCTCGGCATTTCCTATGATCAGGAAACGGTCCGTCGCGAGACTCTGGATGTTGTGGAGAACACGCTCGGAGCTGCGGTTTCGCGCACCCTGGAGATTCCCGGCATGGGTCCGGGTTTTGTCATCTTCGCCCCACTGCTGAACGAGAATCGCGTCGTGGGCTATGTGGGCGCCGAATTCACCTATCGGCGTTTTTTCGGTGCGATCGACATGAGGATGAAGCTCGCCGGGCGCTATCATTGTGTCGTCCTGATCGACGGCACACGGGTCTATCCCGCGGTAGACGATGCAGCGGGGATTCCGGACGAGGCCATTGTGAAGACGTTCACCGTTCACGACCGGCGTGTGCGTATTGAACTTTCCCCTACACTGGCACTGCTGCGCTCCAATCGCCGCTACCTTCCGGAACTGGCGCTGGTTGCGGGGATCGGCATCACCCTCCTTCTCGGGCTCTCGGTGCACCTTGCTAGGGCTGCACGTTCCGGCCTGAGGGCCGCCGAACAATCGAACAAGCGCCTGCTCGCGGAGAATGACGAGCGGCGGCGGGTCGAGGGCATGCTTAAGGTTTCGGACGAGCGCCTCCGCCTGGCGCTGGATTCCACGCTTCTCGGAATCTTCGAATGGCAGCTCGCCACCAATCGTGTCTATTACAGTCCGGGCATCTGGTCCATCGTCGGTCTCGATCCAACCTCCGCTCCCATGACAATTGAAGTCTGGGAATCGCTCGTTCACCCCGATGATCGCGAGCGTTACCAGGATGCCTGGAACCTTCATCTTCGCGGCGAACGCAGCTTCATCGATCCGGAATACAGGATCCGGGTTGCCGATGGCTCGTGGCGCTGGATCTATGCGCGGTCCCGCGGATTCACCGCCAATGACCAGCCCGGTGTTCCCACGCGCATAGTCGGCACCGTGCAGGACATCACCTCCCGCAAGGCCGGCGAGCACGCCCTGCGCGAGAGCCAGTCCGCAGCGCGCAAACTTTCCCTCGTCGCCTCGCGGACGGACAACCTCGTCATCATCGCAAAGCCCGACGGCACCATCGAATGGGTGAATGAATCATTCCTGCGTGTCATGGAGTATTCACTCGCCGAGGTTGTCGGGCGGGGGCCCCAGTTCTTCATGATGGGCCCGGAGAGCGACCCACGTATTGTCCGTCGTGTGAAGACCGCTATGGAGCGGGGAGAGGGAATCTCGACCGATCTCATCAATTACTCGAAGTCAGGACGCAAGTACCACGTGCACCTGGAGGTCCAGCCGGTCAGGAATGAGCAGGGCGTTCTGGAGAACTTCATCGCGATTGAGGCGGACATCACGGGCCGTGTTGCGACCGAGAACGCATTGCGCAGGGCCAAGGCGGAGGCCGACGACGCATCGCGCGCCAAGAGTGAATTCCTGGCGTCGATGTCACATGAGATCCGCACACCGATGAACGGAGTGATCGGGATGACCAGCCTGCTCCTGGAAACACCGCTCTCACCGGAGCAGGCCGACTACGTCGCAACCATACGTTCCTCGGGCGAGGCGCTGCTCACGATCATCAACGACATCCTCGATTTTTCCAAGATCGAATCCGGCAAGATGGAACTCGAGCGGGAGCCGGTCGACCTGCAGGCCTGCATCGAGGAGGCCTTCGATCTTTTCGCAATGGCGGCGGCGGCAAGGAACGTGGAGCTCACCTATTTTGTGCAAGAGGGCGTGCCGGATTGGATTGCGGGGGATGCGACCAGGCTCCGCCAGATTCTCGTCAACCTGGTCAACAATGCGGTCAAGTTCACGCCTGCGGGGACGGTTGCGGTGGAGGTCGCCATGGTCGATCCCCCGGCGGACGTCGCCGGTGACCCGCGCCCTGCCTGGGCGCGCTTTTCGGTTCATGACACGGGAATTGGAATTCCCCCGGAGAGAGTCGACAGACTCTTCAAGCCCTTCAGCCAGGTAGATTCGTCGACAACCAGGAAATACGGCGGCACCGGGCTTGGCCTTGCAATCTGCCAGCGCCTCACCTCGCTCATGGGAGGGACGATCCGCGTGGAGAGTGAAATCAACCGTGGGTCGGTCTTTTCCTTCACGATCCCCATTGATGCGCTCCCGCAGCCGGTGGACAGCCTGCAACTTTCGCTGCCTCGCGAACTCGCCTACCAAAACGTGCTCTGCGTCGATGACGACGCCCGCACGCTTCAGCGACTCGCGCGCCTTCTGCGCGCGGGCGAGGCGGTCCCGGCCCTTGCAGAATCCACGGAGGCGGCGGAGGCCTTCCTGTCGAAGGCGAAGCCCGCTGCAGTGATCATCGACTTCGGGGTGCTCGCTTCGGAGCGGGGCGAATCCTTCTCCTCACAACTCGCCTCAATGGGCCTGCCAACCGTCCTGCTTATGCCGATCGGCAGGAATTCGGGGCATTTTCATACGCATTCGTCGGTGGCGACCGCGGCCAAGCCTCTCAAGACGCAGTCACTGTTGCGGGCGCTGGGCGCAATCATGGCCTCGAGCCGCAAGCAGGTGGCCGAAAGCGCGCCTGCCCTCGCTGCCCCACAAAGCCTTTCGAGCGAGATCCCCCTCAGTGTCCTGGTGGTTGAGGACAATCCCGTGAACCAGAAGGTCGCACTCAGGTTCCTGGAGCGACTGGGCTATCGGGCCGCAATGGCGGCCAACGGTCTTGAGGCGCTTGCGGCACTTGAGCGACACCCTCACGATCTCGTTTTCATGGACCTTCAGATGCCGGAGATGGACGGGTTCGAGGCATCAAGGAAGATCCGGGAGATGTATCCCAAATCCAGACAGCCGACAATTGTGGCACTCACGGCCAATGCATCGCAGGGGGACCGCGAGGCATGCCTCAGCGCCGGCATGGACGACTACGTCACCAAACCCGTCAAGCTTCAGGAAATCGTTGCGGTGATCCGGAAGCACTTTGCCGCCCGAAAAGGTGGCGTCGCTCTCCCTTCGGCCTGAGCCGCGCTTGACGTTAAGCGAAGGGTGCTGCTTAACGTTGATTCCGGGCTCGTGACCCGCTTCCGGGGCGGCACGTTGCCGTCCTTCCGCAAATCGATCATCTGCATGCGACGCCACGCATCCGGCCCCTCTCTCCGCTCGATCGCGCAGCGCGCGGAAGTCTCCGTTGCGGCGGTTTCGATGGCGCTTCGCAATCATCCCCGCATACCGGCTCCCACGCGCGCCCGCATCCAACGGCTCGCCCTCGCACTTGGCTGGAAACCAAATCCGCTCCTTGCCGAGGCGATGAGTGCGATCCGTGCAGGCCAGCCGGTGACCGACCGGGTCACGCTTGCATGGATCACCGCCCATCCTAGGCGCGATGGATGGAAACGATTCCCATTCTTCCGACGTGCCTACGAAGGAGCGTTCGCGCGGGCGACGGCTGCCGGCTACCATCTTGATCATTTCTGGCTGGGAGACGCCGACGGTCATGCCGCCCGCCTGAGCGACATCGTCGTGGCGCGCGGTATCAGTGGCGTCATGATCGCACCCCTTCCGGCGCCAAATTCCCTCGCGCTTGACTGGAGCCAGTTCTCTGCCGCGGCAATCGCCTACACGCTCACCGCCCCGCGCCTGCATCGCGCCAGCGACAATCACGTGGCGTCCGCCCGCACGGCCGTCACCGCGCTGGCTGTCGGCGGTCACCGCCGAATCGGGCTCGCGCTCTCGCGTGATCAGGATCGGCGCGTGACGGGTCTGTGGACCGCGGGGTACCTGCTTCAAATGACCAACGACGGACGTGCGGACTGGGCCGCCATCCATCGTCCGGGCGAACTCGAGGAGAGCGCCTTCATCGAATGGATCGAACGGCACAGGCTCGACGCCGTCATCGGCTCGGACAACCGCATCGTTCCCTGGCTGAAGAAGAGCGGCCGCAAGGTGCCCGACGATGTCTCCTATGCGGACCTGGATGTCGAATGTGCCGACGGAACCACGGCCGGAATCCTGCAGGACGCGGAAGGAATTGGCGCCGCCGCGCTCGACCTGCTCGCGGGACAGCTTCTCCGGCACGAGCGCGGAATACCCGATCGCCCAAAATTGATCCTCATCGAAAGCAAATGGACAAACGGTCTGACGGCTCCTCCTGTCACCGCACAAGCGATCGGCCGTGCAGTGACTGGGGAAGGTGCAGTGACAGGCGATCCGGCGTTCCCGGTTGTCCGGCCGGCGGCGTTCGACTGAGGCGGTGGGCAGCGGCGGAAATTGCCTTTCCTCAAAGGAACGCGCGTGACGCGCCCCGAGGGGGTGAGGAGGCGCGACGTCACGGGGCTCCGGTCGGTTACAAGATGTTCCCTGAAAAATCACCCGCAGAAGAAATTCCTTCCTCGTATTATCTCCCGGCGCAATTTGCATCGAATCTCCCGAAGCGTATCCCTTACATCTCGCCGTCGTCCGCGCCTGCATGCCAGGAGTGGCGTACCCGAAGAACCTTCAGCCAATGTCTCCCTTCAAGATACTGACCGCCTCCCTTTCGTTTGTCCTGCCGCTGGTCTCGAGTCTGAATGCGGCGGAAGCCGGCGGAGATGTCAGACATGCCATGCCGGCCTCGCTCGGTTCCGGGGCCATCCTACAGGAGCTTCACTCCTTTCTCCAACTCGGACGAGTGCTCTATGTTGCGGCGCACCCGGACGACGAAAACACACGGCTGCTTTCCTACTTCGCGAAGGGGCGTGGTTATGCGACGGGCTATCTGTCGCTCACCCGCGGGGATGGCGGACAGAACCTGCTGGGATCCGAATTGCGCGATCAGCTCGGTGTCATCCGTACCCAGGAACTGCTGGCGGCACGGCGCATCGACGGTGCCGTGCAATTCTTCACCCGTGCGAATGACTTCGGTTTCTCCAAGACGCCCGATGAGACGCTCCGGATCTGGGACAAAACAGCCGTGCTGTCCGATGTTGTCCGTGTCATCCGGCGGTTTCGACCGGATGTCATCCTGACACGCTTTTCGCCTGAGCCCGGCACGACCCACGGTCACCACACGGCTTCCGCGATTCTTGCAGCGGAGGCTTTCGCCATGGCGGGGGACAGCGAGGCCTTCCCGGAGCAGATCGCCTTGGACGGATTGCAGCCCTGGAAACCTGTCCGGGTTCTCTGGAATTCATTTTCCGCGGGCATGCGCAGTGGGAGCAGGGAAGGTACTCCTGCCACGCTCCAGGTGGATTCTGGCGCCTACAACACGTTTCTAGGGGAATCCTTTGGGGAAATTGCGGCACGCTCCAGGACCCAGCACAAGAGCCAGGGCTTTGGAAGCGTGGCCAACCGCGGTTCGGGTTCGGACTCTTTCACGGTGGTGGCCGGCGGGCCCGCCAGCCGTGACCTGTTCGATGGAATCGAGACATCATGGTCCCGCATTCCGGGTGGAGAGAAGATCGGCCGCGCGGCCCTTGCCGTGATCGACGCCTTCAATCCCCAAAGGCCGTCCGCCAGTGTGCCGGCCCTCATGGATATCCGGGAACTGCTCCTCCATGCCTCGTATCCCGAGAGCCCCGTGGTCCTGGCGGACAAGCGTGCCCAGCTCGAGAAGGTTATTTTTGCCTGCCTGGGCATGTTTGTTGAGGCAACCACATCGCATGCGGAGCTCGTGCCTGGCGAAGAGGTTGAGGTGAAGTTTCGTGTCCTCGTGCGAGACCTCGCCCCCCCACTGCGGGTGCGCTGGTTGCAAAGCCGGATTGAGGGAAAAGAAATTTCCACCCGCGCTGACCAGGTCCTGGCTCCGGGCCGGATTTCCGAACGGACAGCCACGACGGCAATCGCGCAGGGAACTTCACCGAGTACGCCGTATTGGCTGAAGGAACACGGCGACGAGGGGATGTTCCGCGTCGACAACGTCCGGTTGATCGGCACCCCGGAAAACAGCCCGGTGCTTCCTGTCGAGCACGTTTTTGAAATCAATGGGAAGACAATCACTGCGGCGGACTCCGTGGTCCAGGTGATCGACGATCCCATCCGCGGGGAAATCCGGCGACAGGTTCAGGTCGTGCCACCCGTCACACTCTATTTTCCGCAGGATCTGGAGCTCTTTTCCCCGGGCGAAGAGAGAGCCGTCTGGGTGGAGGTCGAAGCAACACGACCGGGCACTGTGGGCCGCATCGAGATCGAGGCACCTGCCGGATGGGCAGTGAAGTCCTCTTCCCAGTCCTTTGATCTCAAGGATCGGGGTGCGCGCGCCCGTATTCCGTTCACGATCGAAGCGCCACAGGAACCCGCGACAGCAATGCTCGGCGCACGTGCAACCGTCAACGGCGCGGTCGTTCGCACCAGCCGGATCGACATACGGTATGATCATATTCCCGCGCAGCTCATTCAGCCGCCAGCCCAGGCCAGACTCGTCAGTCTGAATCTCGCCATCAAGGGAAAGTCTGTCGGCTACCTTCCCGGTGCGGGCGATCTGGTTGCGGAAAGCATCCGGCGCATGGGCTGTGAGGTGACGATCCTCGGGAGCGGGGATCTCACAGCAGACCGATTGCGCGCCTTCGACAGTGTGGTGCTGGGTGTGCGCGCTTTCAATACGCGTGAAGACATTGAACCCTCGTTGCCTGCCTTGTTTGATTATGCGCAGCAGGGAGGCACGGTGATCGTGCAGTACAACACGACCGCCGACCTCAAATCGACCCGTTTTGCGCCCTACCCGCTCACGCTTTCTCGCGAACGCGTTGTGGATGAGACGGCTCCCGTGACAATCCTTGCCGTGGATCATCCTGCCATGACCGCACCCAACAGAATCGGACCCGCCGACTTTGAGCACTGGGTCCAGGAGCGCGGGCTGTATTTTCCCGGGCGATGGGATGCTCATTTTACACCGCTTCTGTCATTGGCGGATCCGGGTGAACCGCAGCGCCAGGGCGCCCTGCTCGTGGCGAAGCATGGCAAGGGCTGGTTCGTGTACACCGGACTATCATTTTTCCGTGAACTTCCTGCGGGGGTTCCTGGTGCCTATCGCCTGTTCGCCAATTTGCTCTCCCTTGGAAAATAGGCGCTGGCCAGGCTCTCCCCACATGACAGATCCAAAGTCTCCCAAAGTGCCCGACGAAATGCCCGGTGTTCCGGGTTTCCCCTCCTGGACCGCAGTCTACCTCTTTGTGGTCGGCGTGTTTGTCCTGATCGTCGCGTTGCTGAGCGCCCTTCCCTGGATAGCCCGATGAGGCCGTTCGACTATTTTGTGCTGATCGCCTCGATGCTGGGCATCGCGGCCTACGGTGTCTGGCGCTCCCGCAACCGCGCCACCCTGGAAGGATACCTGAGTGGTCAAAAGGATGTCGGGTGGGGAACGATCGGTCTTTCCGTCATGGCGACCCAGGCAAGCGCGGTCACGTTTCTTTCCACCCCCGGGCAGGGTTTCGAGAGCGGAATGGGATTTGTCCAGAACTACTTCGGCCTGCCTTTTGCGCTGATCATCGTGGCCGCCATCTTTCTCCCGCTGTACCGGCGCAGCGGAGTCTACACGGCCTACGAGTACCTCGGGAAACGATTTGACGGCAAGACGCGCCTGCTGGGTGCATCGCTCTTCCTGCTGCAGCGCGGCTTCGCATCCGGAATCACAATCTACGCGCCGGCCATCGTACTGTCCACTGTCATGGGGTGGGACCTGGACATTACGATTCTCGGAACCGGAATCCTCACCATCCTCTACACGGCGGTCGGAGGAAATGATGCGGTCAACATCACGCAGAAATACCAGATGACCGTCATCTTCGTCGGGATGGCAACCGCGTTCGTGATCCTCTTTCTCAAACTGCCGGCGGAAGTGTCCGCCGGCGACGCATTCGCGCTGGCCGCGGGTTTCGACAAGCTCAATGCGGTCGTCTATTCCCTGGATCTCAACCAGCGTTACACGATCTGGTCGGGCATCTTTGGCGGCATTTTCCTCTCGCTCTCCTATTTCGGAACGGACCAATCCCAGGTTCAGCGCTACCTGTCCGGCACCTCTGTCCGGGAAAGCAGGCTGGGGCTGATGTTCAATGCGGTGATGAAGATTCCCATGCAGTTCTTCATCCTGCTGCTCGGCGTGATGCTTTTTGTCTTCTACCAGTTCGCACCGGCTCCCGTGTTTTTCGATCACGCCACGTGGGAAAGGCATGTCCAGGCGGAGGGCGGAGGCGCCCTGCGCACCTACGAGGCGGCCTATGCGGAGAAGATGGATGCAAAACGCCTCGCGATCCGCTCCTGGCTCGACGCCCGCTCGCGGAACGATGCGAGTGCCACGGAACGCACGCTCAACGAGGTCCGTGCCGCCCATGCAGCGGCCCAGAATGTGCGCGCGGAGGCCAAGGCGGCACTGGTGCAGCGGGATCCCGCGGTGAAGACCAAGGATTCCGACTATGTCTTCATCACGTTCGTCCTGGAGCAACTGCCGGTTGGACTGGTCGGGCTCCTCATCGCCGTCATATTTGCAGCCGCGCTTTCGTCTCTTTCGGCTGAAATGAGCGCCCTGGGAACCACGACGTCGATCGACATCTATCACCACGTCATCAACCCGAAGAGTTCGGATGAGCAGTCACTGCTGGTCTCCAAGATTGCGACGGCAGGATGGGGCCTCGTCGGCATCCTCTTTGCGCTTTTCGCCAATGTCGTGGAGAACCTGGTCGAGGCGATCAATATTCTCGGATCGCTGTTCTACGGAGTCATCCTGGGCATGTTCCTGGTGGCATTTTTTCTGCGCCACGTGCGGGGCCATGCGGTATTCTGGGGAGCGGTTGTCGCCCAGGCGGGTGTGCTCGTCTGTTATGCCAATCTCTCGATCGGCTACCTCTGGTACAACCTGATCGGGTGCGGCGGATGCGTCCTGCTGAGCGTCATCCTTCAGGCCTTCCTTCGCCCGCCGGATCCGGCGGAACCCGCGCCTGCCGCCTCATGAGCACAGGCCCGATCATCGCGTTCGGCCAGCAGCCCTGCGGCTTCTTTCCGCGACGCTTCCTCTACGCGAAGATTGTCACCGCCCGGAGGCTTCGCGAGGAGATGGGCGGTCGAATTGTCTTTTTCTATCACGATAGCGATCACGATCCCCGCGAAACCCAGACGGGGCTCCGTCATCGCAGAACCGGCGAATTGCACTGGCTGAATTTTGCCTTCGAAAACAAGGTTCAGAGAAAGTACAGTCCGCTCCATCTAAAGCGCGTGTCAGGGGAATGGAAACTGCAGACTGCCCGGCAGCTTCCCGCCTTCGTGTCGGCGCCCGCGGTGGAGGCATTTCGTTCAAATGCCGCGAGCACGGTCGGGGAATTCTGCCTCGGGCAGATGCGTTCGATGGGCCTGCTCGAAGGCATCGAGATCGTCCGCTCGAGCGATCCGGAAGTGCGTGAGGCTGCCTGTGACATCGGTGATTTCTATGTCGACGTCCCGTTCGAGGGCGAGGTCGTGAGGGCGCGCCTACGCAACGGGTCGCTTGCATTACACGAAGGCGGGGCTTCGTTTCTGACATTACCGCCGACCTCATGGACAAAACGCCAGGTTTCCCCCACCCGCGATACCCGTCTGCGATGGATGCAGTCGGTGCTTCGCTGCACCCACTATGTTTCGGGGGCCGGCGAGCAGGCCTATATCAACAAGGCCGATGCACCGGAGATTGTTTATGTGAACCGCGACTTCATTGAGCGCCCTGACGAAGCCTATGCCGACCAAGCCGATTGATACACGAACCCTGCTCGCTTTTGGCGCGCACCCTGATGACATTGAGTTCGGAGCGGGAGGAATCATTGCGAGCGAAAGTCGTGCCGGCACCAAGGTCCATCTTGCCGTCTGCTCCGATGGCGAATCGGCAACCTCCGGCACGCCTGCGCAACGTCGGCAGGAGGCGCTGCGGAGCGCCGCCCTTCTGGGAGCGACAATTGAATTTCCAACGATGGGTGGCGATTCCCACTTCGAACGTTCGGTCGAGTCGACCCTCAAGGTCGCGCGGATCATACGGAAGTTCGCCCCACGATGGGTGCTGTGTCCGACGCCGGAGCCTGACCAGCATCCCGACCACGCGGTGCTCGGCTCGCTGGTGCGTGATGGTGCACGGCTCGCCCGTTATGGCGGCGTTGCGGAACTGAGCGACCTTCCGACGCACGCGATTGAACAGCTCTGGTACTATGCTGTCGGCCCGGAAGGGGAACCCCCCGGTGTGGACGGGGTCTGGTATGATCTGTCTGAACCGGGGGTTGTCGACCTCTGGAAGGAAGCCATGGCCGCCCATGAAACCCAGCTGCGCACGCGCCGCTACCTGGAACTCCAGCTCACACGGGCCAGGTTGCTGGGACTTCGTGCCGGTCTCGAATACGCCCAGGCGCTCTATCCAGCTGACCCGATGGTGGTGAGCTCGCTCGGGCAACTGGGGCGGGGCGCGCGTCAGTTCTGAGTGCACCCCCTTCCCCGTGCTGCCCATGGATTCAAGACTCCGCATCGGCATATCCTGTTTCCCTTCGGTGGGAGGAAGCGGGATTCTCGCAACCTCGCTGGGCATCGATCTCGCGAGGCGCGGACATGAAGTCCATTTTTTCAGCTACGACCGTCCTGTCCGGCTGCCAAACGATGAGCCTGGAATCACGTTTCATCCGGTGCAGATGCACGGGTACGGAATCTTCAATCTCTCCGACTATACCCTTCCCCTTGCGGTCAGGATGGCCGCTGTCTGCCGCTCCAATCGCCTCGACATACTTCATGCCCATTATGCGGTGCCCCACGCGACGGCTGCCGTGCTTGCGCGGGAATTCCTTCCGGACGATTTGAAGCCGAGGGTGGTCGCGACCCTCCACGGCACCGATACCCTGCTTCTCGGAAGGGATCCCGCCTACAAACCCGTCATACGGCATGCCCTGGTGCATTCGGACGCCATCACCACGGTCTCCCAATTCCTGAAGGAGGAGACGGCGCGCCTGATAGAGCCCGGACACGACATCAGCGTGGTCCCCAATTTTTTCGTGCCCGGCATCCCTGCTCGGTCGCGCATGGAGGTGCGGCGCAAACTCGGGTTGAAGGATTCCGAGGCTCTCGTGATCCACGTCTCCAATCTCAGGCCCGTGAAGCGTATCGACCTGCTCCTGGAGGTCGCCTCACGCATCCGGCCGAGGGAATCCTTCCGGCTGCTGGTTGTCGCCGGTGGCGATACGAAGCTGCTTCTCAGCGAGGTCGGGAGGCTGAGCTTGCAGGACCGGGTGATCGTCCTCGAAAACGTGACATCGGTTGAGGACTATTTCGCAGCGGCCGACCTGGGCCTGATCACTTCGGAATATGAAAGCTTCTGCCTCAGCATCCTCGAGGGAATGACTTTCGGCTGTCCGACCGTCAGCACGGCGGCGGGGGGAATCCCCGAGGTGATCGAGGATGGTGTGACGGGCGTCCTGCGGCCATTCGGCGACGCCCAGGGGCTTGCGACTGCGGTCGAACGCCTGATCGGCGATCCGGGTGAGCGACGCAGGCTGGGCGACGCTGCGAAAATTCGCGCGACGGCGAGATTCTCCGCCGACCAGATCGTCACGGCCTACCTTTCCGTATACCGCGAGGCAATGGCTTCGCCGATTTCCTGAAAGACGCCGCACACGCAGGATCTCTACGCACAGCGAATCCGAATCTCCGCTCCAAACCGCGCCCTCATGACTCTCGGGAAAATCCTCTCATCGCCAGGAGTGCGCGCCACGCTGTGTGCCTTTGTGTTCAGCCGGGCTCTGATCCTGGCCATCGGATTTCTCAGCACCGGAATCATCCTGGTCTCTCCGGAGCAGGCGAAGTCGGGTATTGTTGCGCCCTTCATTCGCTGGGATTCGAACTGGTACCTCGAACTGGCCCGGCACGGCTACGAATTCTTTCCAGACGGCCAGAGCAGCGTGGTTTTTTTCCCGCTGTATCCCCTCTTGATGCATTTGGGATCCATGGGTTTCATGTCCCTCGCCCACGGGGGCATTCTTGTCTCGAATGTCTGCACGTTCGCGGCCGCCTTGCTGATCTGGCGTCTCGCAAGAATGGATTGCTCCGAGCGCGCCTCGGATCTTGCGGTCCGCTTTTTCCTGTTCGGTCCGGTCAGCTTTTTCTTTTCCACGGTCTATTCGGAAGGCGCCTTCATTCTTTTTGTCGCTGCAAGCCTGTATGGGGCGCGAACGCGTCGCTGGTGGCTTGCGGGGTTGGCGGGTTATGCCGCGGCCCTGACACGCAGCGTGGGACTTCTCCTCGTTGTCCCTCTGGCGGTGGAATTCCTTGTCCAGGAGCGCAGGGAGTTCTCGCTGGGAAAACCCGGAAACTGGATCCGCCTGGCCTGCGTTGGAATGCCTGCCGCCGGGACGCTGACCTACATGGCGTACATGGCGCTCAAGTTTGGAGACCCATTGATTTACCGGCGGGCGGAGATTCACTGGGGGCGTCAACTCATGCCCTTCTGGGAGACATTCGCCCATCCGAATGTGCTTTCCCTTCCACCCGTATACCTGGTCTGGTTCTGCGGAGCACTTCTTGTAGCCCTGATTCTGCTCGGCGTTGGCTTCCGCCTGAAGATGCGCCCGGCCTACCTCGTCATGTGCATCGCCTACATCGGGCTGTACACCTCCACAGGACTGCTGGAGGCAATGCCACGATACCTGAGCGTGATTGTCCCATTCTACCTCATGCTCGCTGCCTGGGTTGACAGGCGCCCATCCCTTGAGCTGCCCTTCACGATTCTGAGCACCGCTTTTCTCGCATTTTCAACCGTCGCTTTTTCAACAGGCTACTGGTTCACTTGATTCAAAAGGTTTCCTTCCCGCCATGACCGTCTCCGAACCTCTCGCCGTGGATGTCCCGACAGCCTCGGGCCCCATGCGCACGTATGTCTATGTCCCAACCGCGCCCGGACGCTATCCCGGGCTCGTGCTATTCTCTGAAATTTTCCAGGTCACCGCACCCATTCGCCGCACCGCCGCCTTTTTTGCCGGCCACGGATTCGTGGTCGCCGTTCCCGAGATCTATCATGAGTTCCTGCCCGCAGGCACCGTGCTCGCATACGACCAGGCGGGTGCGGACAAGGGCAACACCCTCAAGACCACAAAGGAACTCGCCAGCTATGATTCGGATGCGCGTGCGGTCATTTCCTATCTGAAGTCCCACGAGCGTGTGACGGGAAAGGTGGGCTCGATCGGCATCTGTATCGGCGGTCACCTTTCGTTCAGGGCTGCGATGAACCCGGAGGTGGACGCGGGGGTCTGTTTCTACCCCACGGACATTCACAAGCGCGGACTTGGAAAGGGAATGAACGACAACTCGCTCGATCGGGTGGGTGAAATCAAAGGGGAGCTCCTCATGATTTTCGGGCGACAGGACCCCCATGTGCCCGCCGAAGGGAGATCCCGAATCCATTCAGCGCTTGCAGCTGCGGGAACCCACTTCACGTGGCATGAGTTCAATGGGGCACACGCCTTCCTTCGCGATGAAGGCTACCGGTACGACCCCGAACTGGCGCACGTATCGCTGGGCATGGGTGTTGCCCTCCTTCGTCGGAAGCTCGGCGAAGGCGATTTGCGGAGCTTGTCGGAAGGGCCGTCGGAATCGCGGCACTGATGTACCTCCAACAGGCACATGCCCGGTTCAGCCGGTGTAGCCGCGATTGCGAAGCCGGTCGGCGAGCATCTGTTCATGCTGCGCCTCCTCCACCCCTTCGATGGCGAGCCGTTCGATGGTTTCCTGCTCGTCGTCGTCCGACAGCACCGGGATCTGCCGTCCATGCACGGAAACCGGATCACCCGGGTCGCGGTTGATGGAAACCGTGCTGGTTTCCTCATCTTCCGAGACACCCTGCAGACCCGCCCCCGTCAGTTCTTCCCTGGCAAGGCGAAGCGTTTCCTGGGAAGCTCCGCCCACCTTCCCCTCGATCAGTGCAATCTCCTCCGCGCGCCGCTCGATCTCCGACAAGGAGAGTCCGCCGACTCCCTTGCCATGGGCCAGAATTTTTCCGTGGTGGGTATTTTCGACATTCATGATGAGCGCAGCGAGTGGCAGACGGGCTTGAATCGGTAAACGTGAGTGAGGATCAAATGACTGGGTGGAGGTGACCTGCATTCAGCCCGCCTCAATGCGATCTGCCGTGCGGTTTCCAGCGGCCGTTGACGCGGAAAACCCCGGGCAGGTCTGCACCTCTGGCGTTGATGGCGCAGGTGCGGAGATCTTGAGAAAACATAGCGGGAGCCAGGTTCGGTCGCAACTGTTCGTTTCGCGATTTCAGGAAAAAATCACTGGCCCGGAAAGCTGGGCGGACGCTTGTACTCCTTGCAATCCTGCGCAACCTATCCCTCTCTTCCGTGTCTTCCATTCCATGCGCTTCCTGCAGATGCTCATTGCCATCGTGGTCGGGGTCCTTGCCCTCGCTGCGGCCCTGATCGGAGCTTTCGCCCTTGCCTTGGTGGCGGTCCTGGCGTCCGCCAGAAGGCGGTTCAGCCGAACGGGCACAACCCGCAATGTTTCCGGTGGGAACGAGCGGGGCTTCCCCGCCAGCGGAAGCGGGGACGTGATCGACGTCGTTGCCCACGAGGTTGGACAAGACCCGGCCGACAAGCGGGCCGGCGGGCACCCGCTTCAGCCAACCCACGCACGGGCGTTGTAGAAGAGCTTCATCCACGGGCTGTCGTCTTCCCATCCGACGGGATGCCAGCTCATCGATGAAGTCCGGTGCACACGCTCGGGGTGAGGCATCATGATGGTCACACGCCCGTTGCCGGTCGTGAGAGCCGTGATCCCTTGAGGTGATCCATTTGGATTCAGGGGGTAGACTTCCGTGACCCGATGATGATTGTCGACATAACGTGCAGAAACATGGCCTGACCTGCTGCATGCTTCGCCAGCGGCGGCGTCTGCAAATTCCGCGTACCCTTCGCCGTGGGAGGCCGCCACCGGCAGCACCGAGCCTTCCATGCCTTTGAAAAGAATGCTCGGGCTGCTCTCAATTTTCAGGGAGACGAATCGGGCCTCGAAACGCTCGGAGATATTCTGCACAAAACGCGGCCAGTGCTCGGAGCCGGGAATGATGCTCCGGAGATTGCTCATCATCTGGCAGCCATTGCAGACACCCAGTGCGAAACTGTCCTCGCGGGCAAAAAACGCCGCAAACTCGGCGCGTGCGTGCGCATTGAACAGGATGCTCTTTGCCCACCCCTGACCTGCGCCCAGCACATCCCCATAGCTGAAGCCGCCGCAGGCGGCCAATCCGCGAAATTCCCGAAGCGTGCGTCGGCCGCCGAGGATGTCGGTCATGTGGACATCCACACAGTCAAACCCGGCGCGATCGAATGCGGCAGCCATCTCCAGCTGCCCATTGACACCCTGCTCCCGGAGAATCGCGATCAATGGACGCTTCGCTCCCTTGCTGCCTGATGACAGGGGCGCGGGAAAAGGATACGGGAATGTGATTTTCGGGGAAATCCCCGGGTCGCGGGAATCGAACCGGCCCTCATGTTCCGCTCGTGCGCACCGCGGATTGTCCCGCAGCGAGGCGATGCGGTGCGTCACATCGGACCACTGCGCGCGCAACTCCGCGAGCCCCTGCTCAAGGAGCACGGTCTCCCCATGGAGCAAGCGCAGCTGGTGGCTTGCATTCAGCCGACCGACAACCCGGGTGCAGCCTGCCAGCCCTGCCTTTGCAAGCACCGCCATGACTTCCTCAAGATCGTCGCGCCTGACCTGCACCACCGCACCGATTTCCTCAGAAAAGAGTTCGGCAAACAGCGCCGACAGTTCGCTGCCGTCAGTGCAGAGCTGGAGATCGACGCCCACATGTCCCGCAAACGCCATCTCCAGAAGCGCGATCGCCAGCCCCCCGTCCGAACGATCGTGATAGGCGAGCAGGAGACCCGATTCGTTGAGCGACTGTACCGCATTCCAAAGGCCCTTGAGGTCGTCGGGCGAGTCGACATCGGGCGGAGTTTCGCCGAGTTGGGAAAGCACCTGCGCGAAAATGGATCCACCGAGCCGGTTCTTTCCGCGGCCCAGATCGATCAGCACAAGCCGCGTTTCCCCGACGCTCTCTCCATTCCTCCACTTGTCGGAGGGCTGACGCAATTGTGGCGTCAGCGTACGGCGGATGTCCCGGCACGGAGCGAATGCGGAGACGATCAGCGAAACCGGAGCCGTCATGCGCTTCTGTGCGGATCCGTCCTTCCACACCGTGCTCATGCTCATCGAGTCCTTTCCTACGGGAATCGTGATTCCAAGACGGGGGCAAAGCTCCATCCCCACCGCCTTCACGGCTTCGTACAGTGCGGCCCCTTCGCCCGGTTGCGCCGGTGCGGCCATCCAGTTTGCAGAGAGGCTCACCTTGCCGATGCCCGCAATTGAGGCTGCGACGATATTGGTGAGCGCCTCAGCCACCGCGAGTCGCGCGGATGCGGCCGCGTGATTGAGGGCGACCGGGGTTCGTTCCCCGACGGACATGGCTTCTCCTGCAAAGGAATCGAAGGTCGCCGCCGTCACTCCGCAGTCCGCCACGGGTACCTGCCAGGGGCCGACCATCTGGTCCCGCGCGACCAGTCCGGTCACGGTCCGATCTCCAATGGAAATGAGAAACGTCTTGTCGGCCACGGTTGGATGGGAAACGACGCGGCGCAGGGCCTCGTTGAGGGTGATCCCGGACAGCGCGAGGGGCAGCCATCTTGTATCCAGCGAAAGGTCGCGCCGGTGCATGCGGGGAGGTTTTCCAAGCAGCACTTCCAGAGGCATGTCGATCGGAGTGTTCTTGAAATGCGAGTCCTCAAGCACGAGCTGCTTGCGCTCGGTGGCGCGGCCGACCACCGCGAAGGGACAGCGCTCCCGCCGGCACAGGGCCTCGAACACCGCAAGGCGCTCATCGGGAACAGCCAGCACATAACGCTCCTGCGCTTCATTGCACCAGATCTCAAGCGGACTCATCCCGGGCTCATCGTTCGGAACGTCGCGCAATTGAAAGTGACCTCCGCGGCCCCCGTCATTCACGAGTTCCGGCAGGGCGTTGGAAATGCCACCGGCACCGACATCGTGAATGAACGAGATCGGATTTGCTTCGCCAAGCGCCCAGCAGCGGTCGATCACCTCCTGGCACCGGCGCTGCATCTCCGCGTTGTCGCGCTGCACACTGGCAAAATCGAGATCCTCCTGCCCCGCCCCGCTCGCCACGGAACTCGCCGCACCTCCGCCCAATCCGATCAGCATGGCCGGCCCGCCGAGAACGATCAGGGCATCCCCGGGGAGGATTTTCCCCTTCTGCACGTGCTCGCGGCGGATATTGCCAAGGCCGCCTGCAAGCATGATCGGCTTGTGATAGCCCCTGAGTTGCGGGCCGCCTGCGCCGGGGACCTCCATTTCAAAGGTGCGGAAATAACCGCAGATGGCGGGGCGTCCGAACTCGTTGTTGAACGCGGCGCCACCCAGCGGTCCCTCGATCATGATCTCAAGGGCGGAGGCGATCTTCGCCGGCTTGCCATGATCCCTCTCCCATGGCTGCCGTGCACCGGGTAGTTGAAGGTTGGATACGGTAAAGCCGGTGAGCCCGGCCTTGGGCTTGGATCCCCTCCCCGTTGCACCCTCGTCCCGGATCTCCCCGCCGGACCCCGTCGCCGCTCCGGGAAACGGGGAGATCGCCGTCGGATGATTGTGGGTCTCGACCTTGCAGAGGAGGTCGATCTCCTCATGAACCGCGCGGTAAACGCCGGTCCCGGGATCGACAAAAAATCTTCCTCCCTTGCTGCCTTCCAGAACCGCCGCGTTGTCGCGGTAGGCGGAAAGAATCCCTTCGGAATGCAATTGATGGGTGTTCCTGATCATCTGGAACAGCGAATGGGGCATCGCGGCCTCGTCGATTTGCCAGGTGGCGTTGAAGATCTTGTGACGGCAGTGCTCCGAATTCGCCTGCGCAAACATCATCAGTTCCACATCGGAGGGATCACGCCCGATCGCGCGGAAAGCCTGCACCAGGTAGGCGATCTCATCCTCGGCAAGAGCGAGTCCCAATGCGTGATTGGCGGATTCCAGGGCGATCCGTCCTTCCGCCAGCACGGGAATTTGTACGGACGCCCTGGGAGTCTCCAGCCTGAAAAGGACTGCGCAGTCGTCGAGCGATGAAAACACGGCCTGGGTCATCCGGTCGTGGAGAAGCGGATCGGCCTGATGCTTGAACTTTTCCCTCGCCTCGGCGGACGCGGTGAAATCCCCCACGAGAGAAAAAAGGATCACTCTCTCAATTCGCTTGATTCTTGAAAGGCCGCAGATGTGTGCAATGTCCGTCGCTTTCGAGGACCAGGGCGACAGGGTTCCAGGCCTGGGCGCCACGACCCGCACCTCTCCCTGAAGCGGGGGCGGCAGATCACGCGGACCATAGGCGAGCAATTGTTTCAGGATGGCGCTTTCGGTTTCGGAGGGCGCCGCCTCGCCTTCCACGAGCGCCACCAGGTGGACATAATGCGCGCTGAGATCCAGGACAGCGACTCCGGCAGCGGCAAGATCCTGCAGCAGCTTCTGGCGGCGAAAGGTTGAGAGGGCAGACGACCCACGGAGCGTGAACATGGTTGGAAAACGATGTTCTCCAACACCCCCGGGCGGTCAAGGCAAGGCGGGTGCCTTCCGGAAAACGGGAACGCGAAAAAGCCGTGGCGCCAGGGGCACCACGGCAGGGGTTGCGCACGGCGCCAGGACGACGCCACGAAGCTGCACCTATTTCAAAACGCTGGCGTGGAAAGCCGCCCAGTCATCCAGCGCATTGAGTTCAACGGCCGATCCCTGGACCGATCCGTCATTTGGGTAACCTGCCGTCTTGAGGATCTCCGTGTGAACTTCGTCGCGGTGATGATAGCCGAGTATGGACTGGTTCAGCTTGTAGATGGAGGCACGATCCAGCTTCACCCCGGGCTGAGCCTTGATCCATGTTTCGAACTCTCCGTAAGTGGGCCGTTTGTCGGTGATGAACTTCTTCACGGCCTCCGGCGAGAGACCGAGGCCGGCAATCACCATCGAATCGAAGCCCTTGCCGATTCCTGGATAGCCCGGAGCAATCTTGCCCCTGGCCTCGAGCGAGACCTTGAGCCAGAGGCGCGGCAGGTGAAGCACGCCGAGAGGTCCTGCGACATTGCAGGGAATCATGGGAACATATGTATTACTCATGGTATTTGTTTTGGAATGGGTCCCGTCATTGCTTGTGCCTCAGCCGGCGGACGGTCGCGCCATGCCGAGGGAATGCGCAAAGGATTGCTCATTTCCAGCAAGGTTGCAACGTCGTCGCGCATCGTTTGCCAAGTCCAACCTTCATGGAAAATCCGCCCGCCGTACTTTCCGTTCAGCCCATCGGCTGGCTGCGGACTGGAAAGACGCTGAAGTTCCACGCGCTCCATCAACCAAAGGAGTCCGCCGGTGAGAAAAATCGGATCGAACTCCGCAAGGATTTGCGGCTTGAGGGAGCCCTTCGGGACCTGAAGGGTTTTTCGCGGATCTGGCTCGTATGGTGGTTTCATCGCAACCAGAACTGGCGCCCCATGGTGCTGCCTCCGCGGGGACCGGCCGTAAGGCGTGGCGTGTTTGCCACGCGTTCGCCCCATCGTCCCAATCCCATAGGCATCTCCGCGGTTCAGCTGCTCGATGTATCCGGTCGCACACTACACGTCGGGCCCTGTGACCTCGTGGATGGCACGCCCATCCTCGACATCAAACCCTACCTTCCTGCCTACGATGCTTTTCCGACCGAGAAGGCGGGATGGTGGGAGGAGGTGGAAAACATCGAGCGCACGTCGACGCAATTCACGATCCACTGGGCACCGCTTGCGACGGAGCAGAGGGACTGGCTGCGAACATCATGGAAAGTGGATTTTTCCTCCCGCATGGGGGAACTGCTGGCGCGTGATCCAACTCCGCACCGATCCCGGCGCATCCGGAAGAGGCGCTCCGGCGGATTCGAAATCGGCTGCGGCGCCTGGCGGGCGATATTCTCGATCGAGCAGACACGCGTCACCATTCTCGAAATCAATCCCGCCTATCCCCGCCGGTTTCTCGTTGATCCGGAGCGCGCCGGAATCACCGATTGCGATGCCCAGCTCGATTTTCTCAGGCACTGGCCGGAGAGTGAATAGCATCGCAGCGGGCATCCACCTTTCAAGGAGACGCGCCTCCGCCGGGGCACTCACTCGACATGCTGCACGGTGGGCCGGTCGATCGTGGTGGATCGTCCGGAGTAGACTCGGGCCTGGGCCGGAGGGGAATTGCTTTCGCGCCTGAAGGACGGCTGCGATTCCGTCCTGACCGGTGGGGCCGGTCGCTCCGAAAAGGTGCTGCGGGAGGATGGCGGTGCTGCGGGGACTCCCACGCGTCGGCTGCTTGTGTTCGACTGGACCCGCTGACGGTCCTGGCTCGTCACGGGTCCCACGAAATTGGCGTCGCCTGGCTGCGGCGTCTGAGGACCCCTCATGCTGCGTTCACTGCGTGCACGGGATGCTGCGGGCAGTGTCTGGTTTTGCTGAGGATCCCTGGAAACACGACCGTGGTCGTTGCCGGGCTGGCGGGATGTTCTCGTAGGGGCGTGGGTATTGGAGGGTGATTCATGTGGTCTCACGATTCCGCTGGTCGAGTTCCATGAGCGTGGATTCGAAGTCACCCCAGAGGGCCTTTGGTTCAGGTAATCCCTTCTGTCATGACTTCCGGCATACGTATGCCGGTGGTTGCCTGAAACTGGCGGAAGGCTTCGCGAGTGCCACACGCTCCACTGCCCGGCATGGTGATGATCCGAGCGATAGTGATGGAGCGGAATGCGGCCGATCCGGCAGTCATTCCAAACGCGGACCCTGTATTCCCTCCCGACCACACAGATCCGCCGGCTGCGCCAGTCGCAATCATAGGCGGCCCAGTATCCGAGCGG
>JAGOJU010000006.1 GCA_017994935.1 Opitutaceae bacterium | reverse complement strand
GATCATCGGGTTGTAGTTGCCGAGGATCGTGTCGAAGTCGCGCTCCGGATTTTTTCCGGCCTCACGCAACGCGCGGAAAAAGGCGCCGCAGAAATGATCCACCGGCAGATAGAGCCCGGTGGTTTTCGGTGCGGATGCCAGCAAACGGCGGACGAGTTCGGCGCTTTCCGCATGGAGCGGCGTGAATTCCAGATAGCTCACCCCGGGATTCGACACTCCCATGATGGAGTGCAGCGTCATGCCGAGCTCCTTGGCGCGTGCCGAAAAGGCATTCGCACGACGCGAGATGGCGCTGTATTCGGGATCAGTCGAGATCACGGCGACCGACTTGTGCCCGCGCTGGTGAAGGTAGTCCGCGGCCATGCGGCCGTTTTCCTCATTGTTGGGTTCGACGTAGTCACCGGGAAACGCCATGGACCGCCGGGTCATGAACCAGACATGCGGCAACGTCGCCATCTGGACCATGCATTCGGGTGTTGGCTCCTTGCCCTGGATAATCACTCCGTCGAGGCGTTCACCCACGAGCACGCGCGGCAATTCCGCCGGGCTGTTGGAGAAAAGAACCCGTAGGTCGACCCGGTAACGCGGGTCCGTGGACTGGACCTGGAGAAGCTGATCCTGAAACCAGTTGAGGCTGGGATTGTTCGCCTTGGCCCCTACAAACCAGACTCCTATGCGACGCTGCTCGGGCAGACGGGCCTTGGGTCCACGGCGCCGGTTGAGCGGGGCCGGAACGTAGTTGTGCTGCTGCATGACCGCGCGAATGCGCGCCAAGCTCTCCGCAGCCACAAGCTCCGGCTGGTTGATCGCCCGGGACACCGTTGCCGGTGAAACGCGAGCTTTGTGGGCTATCTCTGTGATCAGCATGGATGGGGCATTCCCACTACTGAGAATTTCAGTAAGCGTAATGAAACGGGATGTAGGTAGGTCAAGAGATTTTCAGCAAAATTCATGAATCACCTCTTTTTTGTCGACACGCGGTTCCAGGCACGCTCCCACGCGAGGAGGATTTCCTTCCGGCAACGCACCGCATCGGGCCAGACGGGAGGATTCGTGCTGACATTGTAGCCGACGGTGGTTCCCAGCTCGGGGCAGGTCCAGAGCGTGTTTCCCGGTCGCGGACCCTCGAGCCAGAGGGCAAGGAGGTCCTCGACAAACTGGAGGTAGTCCACGAACTCCGGGGTGAGTTTGCCCTTTCCGTTCGTCACGGGAACCTGGCAATGCTGGCTGTTGAACGGACGCAGGTGAAACATCTGGGAGTGCTGGATGGAGTCCCGCCAGAGGAGCAGCCGGGCGGAATAGTCCCGTGGAAGGATGTGCTTCGAGACGGCGAAATGGGAGTGGTCCCAGGTCACTGGCATGATTTCGCCGGTTTCCCTCGTGTAGCGATCGTTGATCTCGGTGAATTTCTCGGGTGTTTCCGTTGCCGTATCGCGGTGGACCTCAATGTGCACCGACAGCCCCATGCGCTTCGAGAGGGCGATCAGCCTGACCGCCATCGCGGCGGCCTTCGCAGGAGGGGTGTCATGGTCCAGGAGCTGGATGTTGATGAAACGCACCCCGAGGGCGCGCTGGGACTCCAGCTTCGCCCGGGCGACGCTCAGGTTTCCACAGTCAAAGCCGCTCATCATGAGGAGTCCCAGTTTCCTGGCCTCGCCGGCCATCTCAGGTGAAATGAAGGCACAAACCCCGTCGAAGCCCTCCTTCTTCATTTCGCGCAATTGCCGGGGCATTGCCCATTCGCGGCGCGGAGTCGGCTGACCGACCATGGACCAAGGGGTGGCACAAACAATCAATCGGGGGCGTTCTGAAACAATTTTCATGGAGTGACTGAAAATATCTGAAAACTGATGTTGAAAAATGCCGGATGGCCAGCCCATTTTCACGGCGACATTGTGGATTTGGGCTCCCTTTGCGGTCCGTGTCTGCAAGTCCCCTGCCATGCACCCCCTGCCATTCGTCCAACGCTCCTCATGGATTTGGTCAGCCGAGGGCACCCACGCGGTGCCACCGGTGACGGCATCGTCGCCGTCGCACTACCAGGTTCGCCTTTTCAGGCGGACCTTTCAGGCACAGGCGGGGGCACAACTGACGGTGCAGGTGTCGGCGGACAGCCGGTTCATCCTCTACTGCAATGGAAAACGGGTGGCCCGCGGACCGGCGCGCGGGGATATTCATCATCACTTTTATGAGAGCGTCGATCTGAGCCCGTTCCTGCTGGTGGGTGACAACGTGATTGCGGCGATTGTTTTCGACATGTCGCGTGTGGCCCACCGACCGACGGCGTTGGGGGCACCATGCGCGATCATGACCTATGCGGGAGGTTTCCTCTTGGAGGGCGACCTTGTCGCAGCGGGTGAAACGAAGGAGCGCCTGGATACGGGTCTGGCGGGTTGGCGCGTCAGAGTGGACACGTCCTACCGCTTCCAGAATGACGACACGCGTTTCGAGGGATACCACGGCTACTTCGAGCATTTGGTGTCGCGCGAACTCCCTGCCGGATGGAACCGGACCGGTTTCGAAGATTCCGGTTGGGCGGAGGCGACGGTTCTATTCCTGGCGGAACGCATCGAAAATCGCCGCGATCCGACAAGTCCCTATGGGCTGATGCCGCGCATGATTGCGCCATTGGAAGAGCACGGCGCCAGGCCCTTTGTTGACGCCTTCCTGCCTGGGGGAGCGTTGCCCGCCGGCGACTGGAGCGGACTCGGGCGAGGCACTGGGGTTGTAACAATCCCGGCGCGGCAGACGATCGAAGTCATTCTTGATGCGGGGGAACTCACCACCGCCTATCCCCGGATTGTCGCCAGTGGTGGTGCCGGTGCGGTGATCCGTTTGACCTACGCCGAGGCGCTCCGCCTGCCGTGGGGTACCCCGGGAGCCAAACTGCTGGGTCGCCCGCAATCCCTTGCGAATCTGGCATCCCATTTTGCCGACGAATCCACGGGCTGGACCTTCGATCGCCGTGGGAAGATCAGCGGCTGGTCGGATGTGTGGGAGCCGCGCGGTGGCGCGGAGGAGGAAACCTACGAACCCTGGCACTGGCGTGCGTTCCGCTACATGAGTGTCGCGATCACAACCGCCGCGGAGCCCCTGCAGCTTCGGAGCGTGGGACATCGCTTCACTGCCTTTCCGTATCGGATCCAGGCCAGTTTCACGTGCTCCGATCCACGACTCGACAAGATCTGGAAGGCGTCGCTCGCCACCATGCGGCTCTGTTCTCACGAAACGTTCGAGGACTGCCCGCATTATGAGCAGATGCAGTATGCCGGCGACACGATGATCACCTCGAAGGTTGGCCTTCTGGCTTCGGGGGACGGATCGCTCACTCGTCAGGCCCTGTACCATTTTGATTGGTCGAGGCTGCCTGAAGGACTCACTCACAGTCGGTATCCCTCCCGTCTTCTTCAGGTCATCCCATCGTGGTCGCTTCACTGGATCACGACGCTGCGTGACTACGTCTACCTGACGGGGGATCTCGCGACCCTCCGCGATCTCCTTCCGGGAGTTCGCGCCGTGCTTGCCTGGTTTGGACGGCATGCTGACGACCACGGGCTGCCGTCGAAGCTTCCTTTCTGGAACATCACGGACTGGTGTCCCTGGTGGCCGCGGGGTGTCGTGCCCGGTGCGGACACGGGTGCGACCTGCATCATTTCGGCCCAGTACATCGTGGCCCTCGACGAGACCGCCGACCTGCTTCGGCTTGTCGGGCGCGAGGGCGAGGCGAACGGCTTTGCAACCGAGGCAGCGGCGCTGCGGAGCGTGGTGCATGAGCGGTTCTGGTCGGAGGAGGAGGGACTCTATTTCGACCGGCCGGGCGGACCCGAGGTAAGCCAGTATGGAAATGCGTGGGCGGTGGTGTGTGGAGCGGCGGGTCCGAATCAGCGGGAGCGCTTGCTGAAGCGGTTTCCGGCGGATCCCAAACTGGCGCCGGGTTCATTCTTCTGCTGGCACGCCGTGTTTCGCGCCTTCGCGATCAGCGGAGTCTACGATCGCATGCCGGAGTTTCTGGGGCCCTGGCACGAGATGATCGACTACGGGCTCGACACCTTCGTCGAGGAAAACAGCTACTGGCGCTCGCTGTGCCACGCGTGGAGCGCGCATCCCGCGATTGAGTTCGCGACAAAAATTCTCGGCGTCACTCCCGCCAAGCCGGGCTTTGCAGCGATCGACATCGAGCCCCACCTCTGCGGGCTGAGTCATGCCTCGGGTTCGGTGTGCACACCGAAGGGGCTTGTGGAGGTTTCATGGAAGGTCGTGCAGGGCCGGTTCATTCTTGATCTTCGTTCGCCTGAGGGCATCCCGGTGAGCCTGCGACTGCCCCGGGGGGCAAGGCACGAATCCCTTGGAGGCCATAGGCAGTTTGAGGTGATGCTGTCATGAGTCAGGCATTTGAGATCAGTGTACCTGGGGATGGAAAATCGGTGGAGATCCACCGGCGCGGGGGAGGTCTGCTCCTTCGCTATGTCGTCGTTCCTGAAACACCTCCGACCGAGGCGCCGCGGCCGTATGCGCACCCGGTGTGCACGCTTCGCGGCGAATGCCTCACGCTCTTTCGTCCCAATGACCACCCCTGGCATCACGCCCTGAGTTTTACGCTGACCTCCGTGTCGGGACACAACTTTTGGGGCGGACCAAGCTACCGCCGGGAGGATGGCTATGTGCATCGGGGCGACCAGGGCAGCCAGCTGCATGAGGCATGGATCGAACGGAGCCCCGGGCGGATTGCCCATAAGCTCGTGTGGAGGGCGGGACACAGGGGCGAGGTCCTGCTCCGGGAGGAGCGCTCGCTGGGATTCCGACTCGAGAGCGGGAACGCCTGGTCCCTGCGGTGGCAGTCGTCGCTGAAAAACGTTTCAGGCCGCCTGCTTGCCCTGGGGCACTACCGTGCGCCTGAGGGACTCGTGGGATCGCACTACAGCGGACTGCAGTTTCGTGGAGCGCGGGACCTTCTCGATGAGCATGGCGATGCCACCATTGGCATTTTTTCGGAGGACGGCCGTCAGGGCGAGGCTGCGATTCACGGCGTGCCATTGAGCTGGATGGAATGGCGCGGACAGCGGGATGGGACGCTTCAACGAGTCTGCATCCGCTTCGAGAACGGCAACGGACCCTTGCATCTGTTTGTGCGGAGGAACTATCCTCTCGCTGCGTTGCCGCCGCATTTCGATGAAGCGCTCATGCTCCCCGCGGACGGCATCCTGAACGTGGATCACACCCTGACATTTTCGGATTTATGAGACTCGGCAGAAAAGACTTCTTGAAAGGATTGGGGGCGGCGGCACTGGGGGCGTCGTCTGCCTCGATGATGCACGCCGCCCGCCCTGCGCCCGAGGTGCGACACGCCGGCCTTCCGCCCTTTGACCCGAACCATGCGGGACCCTTCTGGGAGCGGGTCAGAGCCCTCTATGCGCGCCATGACGACTTTGCGTACCTGAATTGTGGAGGGCTTGGGCCGGCCTCGAAACCCGTCCTCGAGAAATACAATCAGGTCACCGCGGAACTGGATCTGAAGGTGGAGACCGGGCATGCCATGCACGAGCCGGCGCGAAAGATTGCCGCGGAGTTTTTCGGAGTTGGTCCTGAGGAAATCTGCTTCGTGCGCAACACCACGGAGGGAAATTCGATCGTGGCCTGCGGCCTCGACCTGAAGGCGGGCGACGAGGTGATTTTCGAGTCGCACGCTCATCCCGGCGGATCGATTCCCTGGCTGAATCGGGCCCGCAGGCAGGGGATCGTTGTCCGCACGTTTGAGCCGGATCCATTGTCCGCAGCGGGAAACCTGGAGCGGATATCCGCGCTGATCTCGCCGCGGACCAAGGTCATCCAGATCAGCCACGTGACAGCACCTACGGGGATTGTCATGCCTGTGAAGGCGATTGCGAAACTCGCCCGTGAGAGAGGCTGCTGGTTTCATGTCGATGGCGCCCAGTCCGGCGGCATGCTGAATTTTTCCCTGCGCGACATCGGATGTGATTCCTATGCCACGAGCGGCCACAAGTGGATCGGTGCGCCGCGGGAGACGGGACTGCTTTTCATCCGCCGGGATCGCATCGACGAGGTTACCCCGACATTTGTCGGAGCCTACACGAGCGATGACTTCAGTTTCTCGGGCAAGCTCGTCTACGTCGACGGAGTGAAGCGCCATGAGTACGGCACGCGCAACACCGCGCTGATCATGGGTGTGGCGGAGGCGATGCGGTTTCACGATGAGATCGGGCGCCAGCGCGTGCTGGAGTATGGCACCGGCCTGGCGAAGCGGGTTCACCGGGGACTGGAGAGGATTCCACGTGTCACCGTGCTCACGCCGTCCGTTCCGGAACTGCGTGCGTCCATCACGACCTTCGCGGTGGAGGGGGCCACAGCTGCGAAGATCTTCGGGTATCTGCTCAATCAGCACCAGCTCCGCTGCCGTCCGGTCACTGAGGACGGCCTGCAGGCAATTCGTGTTTCGACGCACGTCTTCAACACCGCGGACGAATGCGACCGCGTGGTGCAGGGAGTGACGGAGTTTGTACGAACGCTCTGATACCGGATATGCCTGCTGACGTCCCTCCACCCGCCGACATCCGCGCCCGCCCGAAGCGGGCGGCTTTTGCGGCGGCCCGGAAACCTGCGTCAGTTGGAAATCTCGGCGATCATCTCGACCTCCACGACCGCGCCGAGTGGGAGCGAATTGCAGCCGATCGACACCCGTGCGTGACGTCCGGCGTCGCCGAACACGGCAACCAGCAAATCGGAGCAGCCATTGATCACACCCGACTGGCGTGTGAAGTCGTCCGTGCAGTTCACAAATCCGCCCACGCGGACGATGCGCTTCACGCGGCGCAGGTCGCCGAGTTCGGCCTTGAGGGTGGAAATCAGCGCAAGGGCGGCGCCGCGGGCCGCCTCCACCGCCTGGGCTTCATCGATACTGGCTCCCACCTTGCCCACGGCGACCTTGCCGTTGGCATCGCGGCCGAGCTGGCCCGCGAGAAAAATCAGGTTGCCGGTGCGGACCGCGGACACGTAGTTGGCGATCGAGCGGTTGGGCGCCGGCAGCGTGAGATTCATCCCGGCCAGTTTTTCCTCCGGCGTCTGCGCGAACGTGCCCGATGCGCACGCGATCAACGCTCCCACCAATGCAGCAAACCGAACTGATTTTATGATCATGCGTTCACCACAACCACCCGTGCCGCGTGCGGCAATCCGTAAACCTCCCGGCCGGGGAAAAGTCAGGTCCCTCTGGCCAGTGCCGTCAATTGCCATGGCCATCGTCGCAGCGCTGCTCACTCCGGGACCGGACGCACGTGCGGCGTCCGGTGCGACAGGCCACGACATGTACCTGTGTGCGGCGGTCAACCGTGACTACATCGTGGGAGCGAAACTCGTCACCTTAAGCGGGCTCTATCGTCGGACGAGCAAGGGGGAGTATGAGCATTTCGGGCCGAACTATCCGCAGATCTTCTCGATTTCGTTCGATCCGAGGAATCGCAATGTCTTCTACACCGCGACCATCAACGGCTGCGTGCAGACGACGGATGGTGGCGAGAACTGGCGCATCAGCACGAGTTGGGACATGACGGAGCCGAAGGACGTCTGTGTGGACGTGAACTCACCGGACAATGTCTATCTCGCCCTCCCGGACGGCATCGCGGTATCGAATGACCGCGGTGGCTCCTGGGTGCGTCGTGAGAAGGGACTGCCTGCGCGCGGCAAGTACACCCAGACCATCAAGGTCGACCGGACCCGCGCCGGCCGGGTGCTCGCCGGCTGCGAATCCGGAATCTACCTGACCGAGAACGGCGCCCAGAACTGGCGAAGGGTGCAGGCGGCGACGGCCACCGTGACTGAACTCCGGCAATCTCCGCATGACCCGAAGCTCTGGCTGGCCAGCACGCAGAACGACGGCGTGCTCGTCTCCCGGGATGGCGGCACGACCTGGAAACGCATCGAGGCGCTCTCCAAGGAACATGCCTGGTACAGCGTGACTATGGATCCGACGAATGCCTCGCGCTGGGCGGTCTGCGGATGGAAGTACGGCATCTATACCAGCGAGGATGCCGGCAGGACGTGGACAGTCCGCAACCAGGGGCTGCCGACGGATTACCAGGGGGCGTTTCGTGTCAGCGTGGATCCGGACAATGGCCGACTGTATTTCAACATCTGGCGTCGGGGATTCTATGCATCCGATGATTTTGGACGGAGCTGGCGTTTCGAAGGAATTGAAGGCGGCACCGTCTACAACTTTGCGTACATCTCGAAAGGAGCGAAATGATGAAAACCCCAGAATCCCGGAACCTCATGACCGCGCGTCGCGTGTCGCCTTCTCCGTTCCTGAGCGCCATGGCGCTTGGTCTGGTCGGCATCTTTTTTACCTCCGTTGCGGGCGCGCAGCCCTCTTATTCCGGCCCCGTTCCGTCGCGGGCGGTGGTGGAGCGCGAGGACTATCGTCGTGCGGCGTATGAGAAGCGCATTGACGAGGTCCTGACCTGGCGTGCGGGCCGTGTCGACCGCAGCAACCCCGCGACCATGGACATGGCGGCCATTTGCGTGAAGCTCGTGCGGGGTGAAGACCTCGACCTGTGTTCCGCACGCGTCATTGAACTCATGAAGGATCCAGGGACCGGCCCCTTCTGGATGTTTCCAGCGGTGGCGGTGGCTTATCTTGGAAAGGACAACCTTACGCCGGAGGCGAGGGCGTCCATCCGTACGGCGTGGAGCAAGCAGCTTCAGATGCGCGGCGACACGGAAAATCACTGGGCGATGTACTATACTTCGCTGTACCTGATGTCGGAACTCTATCCCAACGAAGCCGCCAGGACATGGTATTCGGGGAAGTCATCCGAGGAGAACCTTGCGGAATCCAAGGGCTACCTGATCCACTGGATGGACCTGGCCACAACGCTGGGTCAGGGGGAATTCAATCCCACCCACTATATCGGCGAATACATGATCCCGATGCTGTTCCTCGCAACGTGGGCGAAGGATCCGGAGATGCGCATCCGGGGCCAGATGATGGTTGACTGGCTGATGGCGGATCACGCGGCAAGCACGCTCAACGGAGTCCTGAGGGGTGCCAACGCACGCACCGATGACACCTCGGTGACGGAACGCTGGAACGCGCTGGCCTCGTTCTTCAGCTGGCTGATGTTCGGAAACTCGCCGCCACCCGCGAACTATGGCGGATGGGGAGTCTACTTTGCGGCGGTGGCGAAAAACTACCAGCTGCCCGAGGTCATCTATCGAATCGCGATGGATCGTGATCACGACTACACGCAGCGCGACCTCAAGCGCAGCCGTCGCCGCTGGCGCTACAGCGACGTTGAATATGCGCCCGTCTACAAGACAAACTACATGCGGCACGACTATGCCGTCGGTTCCTATGAGGGGGGGATAACCGATCCCATCCAGGCGCATGTCTGGGATGTCACCTGGGACGTCCCGGATCCCAGGGGAGTCAACAACACGATGTTCTCCCTGCACCCGATCTCCTCCGCGCAGGACATGCAGATGTATTTTGCAGAGGTCCCGGATTGGATGCAGATCGGGGTGACGCGCGAAAATAAGCCCTCGTATGACTCGGCCGACAAGATGCTGGGCAGTTCGCGCTTTGAACGCGTGTTTCAGGACATGGACACCGTCATCGCCCTCTATGACATTCCACCGGGCACCCGCTTTGAGCACATCAACGGATTCTTTTCGAAGGATCTCAAGAATGTGACGGAGGATCCGTCGGGCTGGATTTTTGCGCAGGGCGGCAACACCTACCTCGCGTATCGTCCGTTGGCGCCCTACGTGTGGGGCACCACCTGGTCGTGGGCGAAGGAGAAGGACAAGGGGGACCGCCGGCTGATCAGCCCGCACCTGAAGAACGGCACGATCGTACAAGCAGCCAGTGCGAGTGAATTCAAGAGTTTCGCGGACTTCCAGGCGGCGATTCGCGCCCTGCCGCTGTCCTTCAGGCTCGAGCCGATTCCGAACGTGACGTTCAAATCGCTGCGAGGCCATCTCCTCCAGTTCACCTATGGCGAGAATCCATCCGTCGACGGCAAACGCGTCGATTACTCGAAGTGGAAGCTGTTTGAGGGACCCTACCTCAACGCGGAAAAGGGCTCGCGCAGGCTTGTCATCACCCACGGCGAACTGGAGCGCATCCTCGACTTCAATACGCTATCGATCGTTGATCGTGTGCTTTCGGACGGATCCGGGGTTGGGACTGTTTCCCGATAGGTGATGCGACGGCCGATGCGACATACGCTGATGCTTGTCGTGGCAGTGCTGGGGGCTGTGACGCCGGCACTGGGGACGCGAGCGCAGGCGAATCCCTCGGAGTGGGACACCTCGGCACGGGCGGGGTATGCTTTTCTCGGGAGGCTGTGCGACGATTTTGGTGGCAGGCTGGTCGGTTCCGCGCAGAACCGCCGTGCCATGGAGCGACTAGCGAAGGAGCTTTCCGCGCTGGGCCTGAAGCCCGAGTTTCAGGCTTTCAAGATGCCCGGGTGGGAGCGTCGCAATGACTCCGTGACAATGCTCGAGCCGCTCAATCGCTCGCTCCGCGTGGCGGCGCTTTCCTATTCGAATCCTCATCCGCCGTTTCGCGCCGACGTCGTCGATATCGGCAAGGGTGCTGCGACGGACTATCCTTCCGGCAGCGCCGGGAAAGTCGGACTGCTTTCAGCGGCGACCGGGCTGCAGACGGGCGAAATTGCGGCGATTGCAAAGGAGCGCGGATTGCGCGCGATTCTCTTCATCAATCGCGAGGCGGGAGGACAGTTGCTGACGCGAACAGGTTCCTTCATCGGCAAGGCACTGCCGCTTCCCGTGTATTCGATCACGCAGGAAGAGGGGCTCTGGATGGGGCGGCTCCTTTCGCGCAATGAACCCGTCCGGGTCGAGGTCCGGACGACGTCGCGATGCGTCGATGTGGACGCCGCGAATCTGATCGTGAGGCTGGAGGGGAAGTCCCAGGAGAAGGTCATTGTCGGCGGGCACTTTGACAGCTGGGATCTCGGACAGGGTGCGATCGACAATGGTCTGGGTGTGGCGCAGTTGTTCGCGCTGGTGCATGCGCTGAGGGACCGCCCGCTGGCGCGCACGGTCGAGATCGTCTGGTTCAATGGCGAGGAAATGGGCCTTTGGGGATCGCGCCATGCCGCAAAGGAGCTCGGTTCCGCTCCGGTCATTGCGATGATGAATCTCGACATGGTGGGAGTTCCCATTGCAATCAACGCGCTCGGGGATGATAGCCTTGTGCCGGCACTCGAACGCTTCCAGGCGGGTCGCGCGGTCAAGCTCCCGAAGGGAGTGGAAAACACCAATTGGATTGGCAGCGACCACACCCCCTATCAGCTGGCGGGCGTCAGGACAGTGACCTTCAACGCACCGATCGCTCGGGATTCGGTCCGTTACTATCATGATTTTGCCGACACGATCGACAAGCTGCCGGAAAGAGTCGTTGTCGATTCGACGGCGGTGATCGGGGATGCCGTGCTTGCGCTCGTCAACGATGCGGAACTCGGACCTTTTCGCCGCAGCGGGCCGGACACCGAAGCGTTGTTCACCCGGTTTGAGCTTGAGAAACGCATGAAAGCAAGCGGCATCTGGCCTTTTCCCTGACCCCCGCGGCGCGGCGTTGCAGTCACCCTTTCCTTCAACCCCAGGTTTCTCCCAACATGACACTCCTTGGCCTCCACATCGTCGACGCACTCGTTATCATCGTCTATATCCTTGCCGTACTGATGATCGGCAAGCTGTTCGCCCATGGCGTCAAGGGCGAGAGCGACTTCTTTCTGGGCGGCCGCTCCCTCGGAAAGTGGTTCCAGTTTTTCCTCAGCTTCGGGAACATGACCGATCCCGGACAGGCAACGACGACAGCCAGCTCGGTTTACCGCCAGGGTGTGGGAGGCGCGTGGCTGACCCTCATCACGCTTTTTCTCACGCCGTACTACTGGTTCACGAATGTGTGGTTCCGACGGGTGAGGCTCACGACGACGGCGGAGCTGTTTGACGATCGTTTTGGATGCCGGTTTCTGGCGACGCTCTATGCGGTGACCACGATCATGATGGCGATTGTGAGCATTGCCGGTGGGAACGTGGTTGCGCTCAAGACGCTGCAACCGCTCATGGTGAAGGATCCGGCGATCTATTCGGTGGTGGAGCGGCAGCGGGTGAACGACTACCATGAGTTCGCGGACCTGCGCAAACAGCGGCAGATGTCGACACTCGCGGAAGAAAAGACGGCCCGCTACGAGGTGCTCAAGGGATATTATGACCGGGGCGAACTCCAGCCGTTTGTCACCTACCTGCATCCGGTGACCTTTTATCTGATTTCAACGGTGCTCGTGGCGACCTTCGTGATGCTCGGGGGACTCAAGGCCTCGGCGGTCGTGGATGCGCTGCAGGCGGTACTGGTCATTCTCATTTCCATCATTCTGATACCGTTCGGGCTTCACAAGCTGGGAGGCCCGAGCGGGCTTCATGAGAAGGTGCCTGAAGTGATGCTGAACCTCTTTGGCGGGGGGATGCGAAGCGAGTACACGTGGCACTCGATTGCGGCGCTCCTCTTTGTCCAGTTTGTCGGCATCGTCGGATCGCAGGCGAACATGACGATTGCCGGTTCCGCGAAGAATGAGCTGGCCGCGAGGTTGGGAGCGGTGACGGGCGGATTCAGCAAACGTTTCGTCACGATAGCCTGGTGCTATTGCGGACTCATCGCCCTGGCGTTGTTTGGGCCGGGCCTTTCGGATCCGGATCAGGCCTGGGGTCTCCTGACAAGTGCGCTGCTTCCGGTCGGGCTGATCGGCGTGATGATCATCGGGATTTTGGGCGGGAAGCTGGCGCTGCTCGGGGCCCAGTCCGTGGTGCTTTCGGGCCTGGTGGTGAAGAACCTTTACGAACCGATGTTTCCTGGAAAATCGAGCAGGCACTACATGGTGGTTGCGAGGCTGACGGTTCCCGTGGTGCTGGGCGCGGGTGTGGCGGTCGGACTCTACCTGAACAGCGTGATCGCGCTGCTGAAGTTTGCGATCGTCCTGCTGGTGATCTGGGGAGTGCCGATCACCTTGCTGTTCATTTGGCGACGCCTCACGGAGACCGCGGTTCGCGTTCAGGTGGTGTCGACGATCGTGCTCGTGGCGGTCATTCCGTGGGTCGTTCCCAGCATTCCTGCCCTGGCGCGTTCGGAAGCGCTGACCGCCATGACCCGAGAGAGGGTGGTGGACGTGTCGGCGCATGCCACTGCGGAGGACGTCGCGGCCGGTCGCGCCTCGAGGGTCGGTGAAACGATCACCAGGCAGCAGCGTGTGGAGCCCATTTCGATCTATTTCGAGGAAGGGGTTGTGCATCTCGATCCGAAGGACCTCAGTTCGCCGAAGACGGGCAGGGGATTGTTTTTCGCCGAAGTCTACCTTGTCCGGCTTCTGGGATTTGACGTGGCGGGATTCTCTGCCGCCCAGATTCTCACCACGCGCTATCTCGTGGATGCGCTCTTTCCGATCTTCGTTCTTGTTGTGGTCAGTCTCCTGACGCGTCCGACGGAGAAGACTCGTCTGGATCGCTTCTATGTGCGCTTGAAGACGCCGGTCGGAGCCACCCTGGAGGAGGATGCGGTAGCGGTGGAGGCCGGGTATGCGAATCCCACGCGCTATGATCACCTGAAGCTCTTTCCACGCAGCAACTGGGAATTCACCAAGTGGAACCGGCAGGACTTTCTCGGATTCCTGGGCTGCTGCGGGCTTGTGGGAGGCATACTGGTCTTCTTCAAGGCGGTGCTCCTGATCGGCAGTTGAACCCCCTCATGCGACGATGAAAATGAAACCTTGGATTGCAGGATTGGCGTGTCTGATTGCGGTGACGGCTGCGGTGGCCGCGCCTGCCGCGAAGTTTGTCACGAGCAGGAAGTCCTCCGTGCTCGTGTGCGGCGGAAGCATGATGAACGGCAATCATTTCAGCGATTCCTGCCTTGCGATCATGCGCGAGCATTACGCAGGGTGCCGGAAGATTGCTCTGGTCCTGCATCCCTCACTGCCGAGGGATCGCGACCGCATGGAGGCGCGGCTGAAGGAGGCGTTTGCGCATCTGGGTCCCTTTGAAGCGGAGTCGCTCCACCATTTCGATGCCAAGGGACAGATTGCGCTCTTGAAGTCCGCCGATGGGATTTTTGTGGGTGGTGGCGAGACCTTTGTCCTGCTTGCGGAACTGTACAGGACCGGGCAGCTTCAGGTGCTCCGTGACCTGACGCTGGCAGGGATTCCGTATTGTGGAACGAGTGCGGGTGCGAATGTGGCGGGATTGCTGATTGGGACCACGAATGATTTTCCCGTGACGGACATTCCCACGCGCAATGCGCTCGGAATCTTCCCGGCGGTAATCAATCCCCATCACCCGGCGCCCAGTGAAAAGGCGGAATTTGCGGGGCGCTCAGGCAAGATCAAGGGGTACCTTGCCTTCAATCCCGGCGAGTCGGTCCTGGCGCTCGGCAATGCGTCGTTCGCGAGACTGCACAAGGGCCGGGTGACCTTTTCCGTCGGCCTCGGCTGGCTTTACCGCGTAGATTCCGTGCGAGCCCTTGCCCCCGGCGACTCGATCGATGAGCTCCTTGGCAATGCGCAAGCCTCCGCCGCAAAATAGCCCATCGACCGCCTGCACCGGCATCAGCGAGCCCAAAAATCACGTACAAAAACTCCGCGCAAGCATAAGCTTCAACGGGAGGGGCACGCTCCGTCGTGCCCGGATCGAAAGGAAACCAAGGCAGACCAGAGATAGGGATCCGCAGATGGCCCGGATTTTCGCAGATTCGACGATTGGCTGATTGATGTTCAATCGGCATTCATCGTCATTTGTGGTCAATAGGTTTTGAATCGGAGCATTGACCACAGAGTGCACGGAATGCACGGAGTGAGGGTTGGGATTCTGTGCGATCTGTGGTTAACATGGATCGATTCCTGAATCTGCGTCCATCTGCGAAATCTGCGGATGAAAATGGTTTTGGAGGTTCGTGCAATGCGATGTCGAGGGTGGAAATGTCCGGCGCGGGTGTGCGGTGGGCGATCCCGGTCACGACGAAGCGTGACCCTCCCGGTGATTTTTTTGGTCGGCCTGGGATTCGCGGTGGGCTTGTCAGGATTCCCGTCCCAGGCGATAGCTGATGGACCAGGTTTCCGTCCTGCCATGCGGGAGTTGGAGCCGGCGATAGGGCTCGATGGAGAAGGTGGCATCGTTTCCCCATATGACGGTTTCGCTCGGGGAAAAATCCGTCGACAGCTCAAGGTGTTCCAGGACGGGATGGCTGAGCGTTGCCGCCAGGTGCGCGCCGGCGGGCAATTGGAGCAGGTCCATGTGGCCGTCCCGCTCGTGTTCGAATCGCCGTTTGAAACGAAGCTCCCGCCCGGTGAGAGTGTAGCCGGGGTTTTCCTTCAGGGACGTGCCTTCAGGGAGCCGGACGTCCAGCAGGCGATCGGTCAGGGCAAAAAACGGGTGGGCGAACCATTCCAGCTCGAGGGGGACGTCGGAGAGGTTGGTGAGCTGCGAAGTCGATGTGAGTGTTCGATCGGCGAGGTGAACGGTGCGAACGAGATCGTAGTGATAATCCAGCGCCGAGTGAACCGTGTGAAAATCCAGCCGACCGGGGCCACGCGTCGCAGACCACGTGCACGGAGCGACGAGTTCAATCTCGCCCGATGCATTTCTGGCAAGCTCCCCGATGCCCACGGCGATGCCCCGATCTCCCTTCCAGGTCAGCGGCTGCCCGCCCCGGGTGTGGTGACGGAATGACTCCGGAAGACCCTGCCCATTGAACGTTGTGGGCGTCGGTGACGGCCATTGGGGACCTGTAAACAGCGGCCCCGCTACGCGGCTGCGCACCTGCCAGACATAGCCGCCATGGCAATAGCGCGTTCCGAGGCGCTCGTGATCGCTGGCGGGATCGAGAATGTCGACGACCAACTCGTCGTTTTCGATCAAGAGCATGCGCGGGTCAGCGAATCCTGCGGACGCGGAGCGTGGTGTTTATGCCGTCGATCTGGAGCGCAAAGTTTCCCGCGGGCCGGGCTTGGATTTCGATGTTTCGTCCAACGAGTTCGTAGGTGATCGTCTCCTGCCCCTCCCAGACCTGATTGTTGTCGAGACGGAAACGATTGGCACCCTCCATGGCGACGACCTTGGCTTTGAGCGGAGGATATGACCTCCAGTCGCCCCCGCTGAAGGGAAGTCCCATGCGCTCGGCCCAGTTTTGATTCCGATCCGGCATGGGCGCGACCACGATTGTCTCTTCCTCCGCCTTCTTGCGGGCCTCGGTTATGGCTGGAAGAAGGTTGGAGGTCGTCAGACGCTGATGCCTGATGATGGCTGCGTCGATCACGCCTATTTCGTCGGGAGTCAGGCGATCGAGCCCCGCGCGTTTCCATTCCGCCTCGGTCATGACTTCCTTGAGTCCCGGGAAAGGTGCCTGTGCAAAAAGATGGGTGGCGAAAAGAAGCAGGGAGAGAATGGCGATCGGGAACTTCATGGGGGAAAGAGTCAACGGACCGGGGGCGGCTGGTTCTTGTTCCTGGAAGGGGCGCGATTCCCGTGCAGCGCGTTGTAAAACGAGTCGCCCGGCCGGATCGAGCCGCGACTGACAATCTCGCCGGTGAAGGCGGACTTGTAGATGGCAGTCAGAAGTTCGACCGTCTTGCGGGCCTCCTCGCCCGAAGTGAGAGGCTGGCGGCCGGCATCGCGGCTGGCGACAAAGGCGTTGAGCTGTGCTCCGTGGGTTGAGCCGACGTCGGGGGGGAAACTTTGCCAGGCCTGCATGAGCCCGTCGTCCTGGGTTGCTGGCACCGGGGTCAATTTCCAGTTGTCACGCGTATAGGCGTAGAGGTGGGTGAGCTCCACGGTGGCGCGCTGGTAGTCCAGGCGCAGGTAGGTTTCCTGGCGGGGGCTCAGCGCGCTGTTCACGATCGAACTGACAGCGCCGTTGGCAAACGTGACCAGCGCCATGGAGACGTCCTCAACCTCGATTGCGCGATCAAGCGTGGCCGCGATTGCCCGCACCTCGCGCCAGTCGCCGAAAAGGTGGAGCAGATGGTCCATCGCATGGATGCCGAGTCCCATGGTCGGTCCTCCAAGTTCGGTGTCCCAGCGGCCGCGCCACGGAACCGCATAGTAGGCTGGGTCGCGGTACCAGAGGGTGTTGCAGACCCCCACCAGCGGGCGACCGAGCAGTCCGAGATCGGCGAGGCGGCGCACATGCGCGGTCGACGAACCGAAACGCATCTGGAAAATGCAGGCCGTGTAGCATCCCGTTCTCTTCTCCGCGGCCTGGATGGCATCGAGTTCGGCGAGGGATCCGCACAGGGGTTTTTCGCAAAACACCCAGGCGCCCGCCTCCATGGCCGCCACGCTCATCGGCATGTGTTGCGACGGGGGCGTCGCAATCATGACAATGTCGGGTTTCAACTCGCGCAGCATCACCTGATAGTCGGTGTAGGTGTGGGGAAGCTTGTGACGCCGTCCGAAGTCGGTCACGCGTGCCTGGTCGATGTCGACGGCCGCCTCAAGCACCACTCGCCCATGGGTGGATTCAACCGCCCGGACGTGGGCATCGCCAATGGAACCGGTGCCGACGAGCGCGGCGCGATAGGTTTTCGTCATGGTTTGAAATTCCAGCCTATGGACTTCACGGCAAGAATCATTCTGAAAATTAATGAAAATTGCAGCAATGGGCTTGCTGGTCCCTCCCGAGGGAGCGCCTGGGTAAATCGACGGTTTCGGCCGGGCCATCCCGTGTCAGTTGCCCCTGTTCCCCCGGCCTCTGGGGCTGAAGGCACTCCTCGGCGCGGAGGCTATTTCAGGTCTTTCAGAATGCCGTAGGGCAGGGCCACTGAGGTGAGATAGACGGGGTTTTGGCGGGACTTGCCGTTGGGAGCGAAAACTTCCCAAGGGGCTCCGAATCCAGTCCCGCGACGGAAATCCCCGCTGCGAAGGTGGGAGATCAATTCATCAAAGACCTGGCGCGCCAGCGGTCGTTCTCCCGGCCACAATGCCGCCACAAGCCAGCCGGTCGCCGTGTGCCAGTATCCGCCGTTCTGATACGCGTTGACCGGCCACCGGCATCGCTCCCAGGCAGTGGTGTCGCTGAAGTCCAGGTCGGTCGGAACCTGTCGCACTCCTCCTTCGCAGATGATGGTTCCGCGGCGGACGGCATCGGCGAGGGTGGAGCGGGCGGCTTCGGCGAGGGATGGGCTGAGCACGCCCAGGTGGAGTGCGAAGAGCGTGCCCCAGACGTCGGCCTCCCGGCTCAGGCCGGTCGATGCGCGCAGCCAGCCGCCAATGGATTTGGGATCCGCGAAGGTGGGACCGATGCTGGTCTTGATCCGCTCTTGGATCAGCCGGAATGACGTTGCGAGAGCCGGCCGCTCGACAGCTTCAGCCATTTCGGCCAGTTCGCCGGCCGCCCGATAGCGCAGCAATGAAGCGAAAAGCAGTTTTCCCGTTTGGGTCACTCCATCCAGGAAGCCGTAACCCACCGCGCGATCGTCCTCGGACGTTTCAGCCAGGCCGCTCGGTGGATCAGAGGTCGGGCTCTCGAAGGCGGACAGGAGACGATCGAAAATGCGGACTCCTTCCACCGTCTGCCCGAAGATCGCTGTGCTTCCTGTGGATTTCCAGCAGGTGTGGGCGATGTGGATGAATTCATAGTGATCGTCGATCGGGGGAACCCGTCCAAATGCCCCGGTTCCCTGGTCTTCTCCCGTCGCATAGGTGCCCGGATAGAACGTGGGCAGACCGTTGTAGTTGATGTGGTCGGGAATGGACCACGGACGCAGGTGGAGTCCGTTGGCGAGGCGGCGTTCCTGGGGTCCGTTCTGCGTCCGGCAGATCAGCAGCAGGTGATTCCGGATCTCGTCCGGTGTGAACAGACCGGAGTCCAGGGCCATGGAGAAATCGCGAATCCAAAAGGAGTGATAGGAATCCCTGCCCGGGGTCACGAGGGAGAAGCCGACCGTATTGCGCAGCGTCCACTTGCCGCCGCCATTCGAACCAGGCTCAACCCGGGATGCCTGAATCACGTCGCGCGCCATGTCGCGAAGGAACTCCATGTCCGCCCTCGGCAGCGCCTCTCCGGGAAGTGCGGTGGCGGCGATCAGCCATCCGAGGAAAATCATGGCGCGAAGCACGGTTCGGAGAAGGACGGATTCAGTCATGGGCGGAGCGGGACCGCGAACGAGCCTGCGATCCTGACCGTCGAGTGAAGTCGAGGAATCTCCCGGTTCAATTTCCCACGGCGAGTCTGAGAATCTTTTCGCCGGTCAGGCGTGTCTCGGGCGGTAGGCCGTGGGGAGTGCGGTTGCCGTAGACTTTGGTGAGCTCCGCAAAACGCTGCTGGGTGGCCTTGATAAATTCCTCAACCGGACGTTTTTCGCCGCAGAGCGCCATGATTTCCGGCAGCCAGCGGTGACCGTAGCGCACGTGATGCTGCTCATCGTTGCGATCGAACGCGAGCAGGGTGTCGGCCTCGAAGTCGTTCAGTTCGCGCACTCGGTCCATGACGGTCGCCTTGGTCGGAAAACTGCCGGCTTCAAACTCCATCGTCATCATCGCGTAGCGCTCATGCGGTGCCATCTGGACGAGGACGTTGTACAGTTCGAGCGAGTGCTCGACCGTCATGAGATCGACGCCAAGTTTGGGAAGCTGCCGGTATCCGAACTGGCTGTGGCGTGATTCGTCCCAGAGGTGGCGCGCAAGATCGTGGTGCAGGTCAAAGGGGGCGTCGGGTGTGTCGAAGAAAACAGTCGCCAGATAGTCGACGGCATCCATCTCCATCATGAGCCAGATATAGACCATGAGCCTGATCACCCGGGCATCGGTCTTGGGATCGACCAGCCAGAAACGCACGATCGGAGTCTCCTTCGGGTCGTTGCTGAAAACGCTGGAGCAGGTCGGATATTTTCCGCGGTTGCAGGTGTCGGGGTGCGTATAGGGACGCTTCGAGCTTTCCCAGACATGGCCTGCGGGCAGCGGCAGACGTGTATCCTGGCCGAGGAAACCGCCCAGGGACGAGAGCGCGGCCTCGAGATGCCTAACCCAGACATCGGCCTCCTTCGACGTGTCAAACTCGGCCATCTCCTTTGCGTGACGTGTTTCGTCGCCGATGAACTCCTCGACGAGCCGCCTCGAGGGCCAGTCGGCGAGTGCATGGGTGGCCTTCAGGTAGTGATGATAGGAGGCGAGGAGGGCGGGCTTCAGCACCCGGTAGAATCCTGCGAGGGCAACATAGGCATCGCCGGGCATCACTGCCTCGGTGAAAAGCTGGCGGAGCGCCGGCCGAACGCCCTCGCCCCCGCCGAAGCCGGTGAGCTCTCGGCCCCGTTCACGCAGGAAACGCGCGTGGCCGGCCGACTCCCAGACATGCTGGCAGAGGAGGTATTTCAGTTCCGGTTCACCAACGCGGTAGATCAACGTCGTCGCCGTGCGGATGAACTCCCGCTCCACCTCGAAAAGGATGCGCTGCAGGCGGGCCATCTCCTGGACGGCGGCCATGCGGCCGGAGGTTGAGGGCGGAATGACGGGCGTGGGCGTGGCGGATGCGACCATGAAGGAATGGAGGGATGAAGGTGAATGAAAGGAAACCGGCCGCCATTGGGCGATGGCGGTCTGGAAAGGAACTGGACTGCCTTGTCAGCAGATCCGGCCGCGTTTGCCCGCCGTCGAGTGACCCGGCGGATTGATGCCCACCCAGCGTTCGTCGATGGGTTCGCTTGCGCGCTGGTACCGGGAGTCGCTTGAGATGCGGAGGCGGTTGTCGCTGCGGTTGTCGAGCGAGGCATGCACGAGGAACATGCCAAAAGTCAGGAAGTCGCCGGCGCGATACTCGGTCGTGAGCCAGCGACTGCCGAACTTGTTGCGAATTGCGGGGGGGTTGTGCGAGAGCGTGCCGGAGAAGGACCAGGCGCCCTCCTTGGCCTTGGCGGCTTCCTTTGGCTTGTTTTCGCAGTAGGTGTCGACGTCGCGGTAGATGTAGTTTTCCAAGAGGTCCATCCGCTTGTGCGAGCCTTCGAGGATCATGAGCCCGCCGAGTTCGAACGAGATGTCCCCGTAGGGCAGCCAGCAGGTCATGTGGCGATGGGTGCCGCGGCCCATGTAGGGAAGGTCGCAGTGGGGATTGGTCCCCTTGCCGGGGCCTATGGCGCGCAGCCAGGTGAAATCATAATGACGGATCGGCTCGCCGAAAAAGCGGGTGTAGAAATCGGTCAGCCGCCCGGCGTAGAGGAGGTTTTGAACCTCGTCGTTGTTGTTGGTGATTTCGGGTTTGAAGACATAACCCGAACCCGGCTTGCAGACGGCATCGATGGACGGAAAAGCGGGATCAAGAACGCCTGTCTCCGCGAGGCGGGATGTCAGGCTGGCGCGAGCGCCCAGGACCTGATCGCGGTCGAGGTAACCCCGCATGTATAGGTAGCCATCGTCGGCAAAGCGGCGGCGAAGCTCTTCCATGTCATCGGCTGCCTCGCTGGAGTCGCGGAGGAGGCCGACTTTGTCGTCGGCCATTTCCAGCTCATGGCCGTAGGAATGGAGCTGGGGAAGTTCAAGTGTGGGGGTCATGCGACAGGTTACACCCGGGATGGGCTGCATTAAATGGTTGAACTGGGAGAACTGATGTAAATTTTGGGAAAGTGCCCACGAGCCTTGCATTTCAGTCCAAGATCCTCCTGAAAAGTCCGCTTCGAACCGCGCTCGGGACGATTGAACTGGCGGGCATCCTGCAGAATGCGGAGGGCATCAGTCCATCCCGTATGCGAACGCTCGAGGGCTTTGCATTTGTGCTGATGGTGAACGGGAAAGGATATTATCAGGATGCCTTGGGATCGCAGGAGATGCTGGTGCCCGGGGATGTTGTCGTGGTGTTTCCCGAACTTGCCCACGCTTATGGACCGGCGAGCGGGGAGGGCTGGACCCAACTCTACTTTGTCGTGGGTGGACCACAGTTTGGACTTTGGCGAACCCAGGGACTGTTGAGGGAGAAACACCCGGTGCTGAAGCTGGGATCCGCCGAATACTGGCGACAGCGGTTGGGTGATGTGGTGAAGGGCGATTCGCTCTCTGCCGCGGGAGGGCCGCTCCGTGCCATGGGACGGTTTATCCTGGTCATCACCGAGATGCTCGCGGCCGATGCGGAAGGCAAGACACGGGCGGGGCGTGATGCCTGGCTGGAGAAGAGCCTGCATCTGCTAGGCGATCATAGTGGCGGCGGCTGGCCGACGCCCCAGGAAGTGGCCACCCAGATCGGACTGAACTACGAGAACTTCCGGAAACGTTTTGCCAAGGCCATGGGAGAGTCACCTGGCCGCTATCAGAAACGACGGCGCCTCGAGTGGGCGAGCGCGGCGATCTACCAGGGTGAACAGTCGCTCAAGCAGATCGCGGACGCGCTCGATTTCTGTGACGTGTTCCACTTCTCGAAGGCGTTCAAGCAGGAGATGGGAATGGCCCCGTCGGATTACCGCCGGCGCGTGCGCGGGCAGTAAGTGTCGCGAGCGCAGCCGAATCCCGCCCGAACCGGTCCGGACGTGGCAGGCAGCAAGGGCTGGCAGCGTGGCAGAGGAATCACTCCCATTTCATAACCTAGGGATCGGCGCATGGAATCAGCCATGCGGCCCATCGTTCATGCTGCGGGGAATCAATCTGACGCGGAGCGTCTCATAGGCGACCTGCCTCTGGTAGGTTGTTTCCGTTTCCAGACGATCCTTGGCGAGGATCACTTCGATCCGGGCGACCCGGTGACAGAGTGTTTTCAGGAGAGTGCGGACCATCAGCCGTGCGTGTGGGGCTCCGAGGCACAAGTGTGTTCCGAAACCGAATGCGACGTGGGGATTCGGCCGGCGATCCAGGCGAACCTGCTCTGGATCCTCGAATACTTCGGGATCGAAGTTGGCGGCGGCAAAATTCAACGATATGAATCTTCCGGGTTCCACATCGACGCCGTGCAGGTGTACCTTCCGAGTGCATTTGCGGGTCAGGTGCGTGGAGGGCGACAGGACCCTGAAGAACTCCTCACTCGCGCCAATGATCCGTTTGGGATCCTCACGCAGGAACTCAAGGTCGGACGGGTTTTTCGCAAGATGTCCGACCACACCTGAGATCGAATTGATGATGGTGTCGCGTCCACCCGCGAATACGATGCTGCAGAATCCGAGCATTTCCTCCCGGGTGAGTTTCCGGCCGCGGAAAGTGGACCGGGTCAGGGCGCTGAAAAAGTCATCGGAAGGATTGGCGGCGCCCCGCTCGAGCAGGCTGCTGGCATAGGCTTCCATCGCGGCGCCCTTTGATGTGCCGTCGCCTTCGCGGAAGACATGCACGCCCCACCGGATCCATGTTTCAGCTTCGGACTGGGGGACATTCATCAGGTAGGCGAGCCCACGCGACTGGAGCGGAATGGCAAACTCCCGCACGATCTCGATGGAGTCGCGTCCGAGCGCCTCCTGTACGTGCGCCTCCACAAGGGCCTCCACCTGTGCGACAACCTCGGGGAGCTTTGCGCGGTTGAAGTAGGGCTCCATGATCGCGCGGTAGTCCAGTTGATCCGGGGGATCGATCTCCAGCGGAAGCTGGCGTACTGTTCGCACTCCTTCCTCGGTGGGGATCGGAATCTTGAACGGTGCGTCCGAACTGAAGGTTTCCCAGTCACGCGCAGCATTTCGCACATCTGCATGGCGGAGAAGTATCGGCATGGTGTCGCCGTGAAAGTCGTTTATCAGGACGCCGTCCTTGCGCCGGGGTTCACGGAATGGGTCGGGATGTTGATTGTGAAACGGACAGGGCATGGGGATGGTTATTCTGGGGTTTTGCAGGACGTTGTAGCGGGGGGCAGTGTCATGGCAGCCATTTCTGGACTCACAAAGTTCAATGCCGAGTCAGTCGCAGCATGGAAACGGGAGCGGTCATGCTGTCTGGGTTGGAGAACGTGGCGTCGGTGTGGTGTGGCGCACCATGCTTACGGCACGACGATTTCGTACCTTGCCGCCATTCCGGCGCGGATGTGGTCGTTGACATGGCAGTGGTACATCCAGATGCCCGGGTTGTCAGGGATCATGTCGGCGACCCTCATGCTTGCGGGCAGGAGTTCGATCACATCGGTGCGATGACCTTCATGGAGCACGGTGTTGCCGTGCCAGTGGGGAGTGTGCAGATCCTTTTCGCCGCCAAGGGCCACAAGGTACCAGCGGACGTGTTCCCGGACCTTCATACGGGGCATCGGAAGGTTGCCGTAGATGTACCCGTTGATCGTATGAAACTGATTCGCGTCCGCCTCCTCCTCGCCCTCGTCGGTCTCCCCCTCCGCATCGGGCGTGCCGGGCGAAACAAGCACCGCTGTGTTTTTCCCCGCAAGCCGGCTTTGAGCCTCGTCGAAGATGTCGTAGAGCGTGACGAATTCGTGATCCACGTCCTTCGGCGTTCCGTCCGGTAGCGCGGCTCCGCGTCGTGAAACGATCATCACACCCACAAGTCCGGAATTGGTGTCGCGGGGTGCATCCACGTGCGAATGATAGAGCCATGCGATCGAGCTCGGATCATTGGGGCCCGGACCGGCGCGCTCCGGAATGTTCCAGTGGTACGTGCAGGTGCCACGGGGAGGGACATAGTCATCCGACTTGTACGCACCAAGCGTGCCGTCCGGATAGCCGGCGCCCTCGCTGGCCTTGTCATAGGATGCACCGTGGGCGTGCAGGCTGACGGAGAAGCCCAGGTTGTTTTTTAAGGTGATCTCGATCTGATCTCCCACCTCGGCCCTGATGAGCGGGCCTAGGATGCCCAGATGCGACCATTCAGCGGAGCGCGTCTTGAGGTGGGAGAACGTGGCATCGGTGTATTCGCGAAAAACCGCCTTTCGAAAGACCGGCGGCAGTTCCTGCGGCCCCCGCGAAAGCCACGTGGCCGCATCCGCACAGCACTCCATGTCGGCAAGCACATTGCCGCCGGGAGCGTAGTTCCACTCCACTTCATCGGCCGCCACGAAGTAAGTGCGGATCGTTGCGGCTGCAGGGATCGTGCCGAGAAGCAGCGCGATCGACCCCAGCGCAAACGCTCGAATCCGGATCGCACGCCGCTCAGGTCTCATTTTGAGGCTCCAGCCGGTGAAACCCAGGGTATCCTTGCCGTGTGGACGACCTTTCCGGTGTAGTCGATGAAGCTTCCCTCAAATTCATCCGGTGTGATCTTCACGTTCAGGAATCCGCCGGTGTCCCCAAGGGCGAAGACCGTTCGGTCATCCCGGCTGGTGGCACGAGTCTGGGAACCGGCGCCGGACGTGAAATAGTGGATATTTCCCGCTTTCAGGTGCTGCATGTCGTGTTCGTGGCCGTTGAGGTAGATCTGGACGCCGTATTTTTCGAGCAGCGGCTCAATGGCTTTCACCAGGGCTGGGGTGTCGCCGTGCAGACTGCTCGAGTAGACGGGATGGTGCGCGCATACAATCTTCCATCGGGCCTTCGAGGTTTTGAGCGCGTCCTCCAGCCACGCGGTTTGCGCCGCGGTATCCTGACGGGAGGCATCACCGAATTTTAATGCCTGTCCAGATTTCGGGGACACGGTGTAGGGCGTGGAGTCCATGATGAAGAATTGAACCGTAGTGGAATCGTCAATACGACGGGTGACGGAGTAGTAGCGCGCAGGCATTTTCCAGCGCGGACTGAAGAGGGTATAGGCGACCTGGGCTTCGGAGTTCTTGCGGTAATCATGATTACCGAGTGCCACATACCAGGGGACTTGAAGTGACGGCGCAGTATAGACATCCTCGAATGACGTTGTCCATTGGCGGGACTCCACGCTCTCCACCCCGTCATTGTAGAAATTGTCTCCAAGCACGATCAGGAATTGGGAATGGCTCGCGGCGGCAGCCCTGCCCATCTGCTCAGCGACGGAGAGCTGAAACGCCTTGCCGTCGCGTCCCCAGTCTCCGAAGGCGAGAAAGCGCACACTCCCGTCCGGTGGCGCGACCTGGGCGAAGCCATGAATGGCAGCAAGGCAGGCGAGAACGAAAAGCAGGGCGGGGTGAAGGCCGCAGGCAAGACGACAGGTGTGGTATGATTTCATGGGCAATTTCCGTGATTGATGGAATCATATCCGATCAATCCGTTGTTGTTTGGATGGCTTTGGACGAGGGTGCGAGAATGATTGCGAGGGTCGCGGGTGCTTGGGCTTGTTGCGCATCAGGAATTTTGTGTGGAGCCTTTGGCGGGCTCAACACTTTCGCTGCACTCCGGCCGCCCCTGATTCAGCGCCCGCCCCTGAACGGACCGCCCGCCAGAGGACCGACCTGAAGCGGATACCACGTGTCACCCGGCTGCAAGGCTCCGATATCGGGCAACGTTGCCGGGAGTCCATCAAACTGCCGGGCGGCTCCACGCAAAGGGCTGCCGGCCGAAAGGCGAAAGTCGTCGGTCAGACCAAGCGAGGCGACCGTGGGGAAAAGCCGGCCCTGGTGTTCGGCCGGGATTGGGCCGGGCCCGGGCATGCCGGGTGTGGCGGGCGCCACGGCATTGCCTGCAAATTCAAAATGCCCGGAATGGAAACGGGGTTTCTTCGGATCGGCACTTACCAGATAGTCCGTTGCCAGGATATTGTTGAGGAATCGGATTCCACGGATCGGAATATTCTCGTCGCCTTGGGGATCAATGAGGCGGCCGCCTGGAAACAGCACCGTGTTGTTGGCGAAGACAATCCCGGGAGGTGTCAGGAGGAACTCCTTGGGAGGCTTTTGGCCGACCAGGCGCGGGTTTCGTTCCCATGTGTTTGTCTTGATTCCGATCTTGAATGCACCGCGAAGATGGGGGCGTGGTGGCAACCACAGGCTGGCGTATTCGGGTGTGTTGAAGATGATGTTTTGTTCAAAGCGGGCCGGCCCGGGCCACGGTTCGCCGCGCAGGGGTTGAAAGGAAAAGGGCTCGAGGGCGTCGATGACGACGTTGCGTCGAACCGTCATGTCCCGGGCGTGGTCCTCGGTCTCAACCGCATTGTCCAGGAGACGCTCGAAAAGATTTTCCTCAACCAGAAGACCGATGCTGGCCCAGGTGGCGTGGCAGGAGAGCCCCTCGAAGGTATCATGTATGTGATTGCGCCTGACCACCCAGTTGCGGCCGATCCGTGCGGCTATGCCTATCTCATAGGTATAGCGTTGATCCGGCAGGCCATGGGGATCCTTGCGCGCCCACATGACTCCCCGGTCGGTGTCACGAGCAAAGCGCAGCGCGTGGTTCGACATGACCTCGACCAAGTCGTCGAATGCCGGAGTCTGCGAATAGTCGCAGTATTCAATCGTGACGTGCGCGGCGGCCCGCTGTTGTTGCGCCGGATCGAGGCGCATTGAAAAATAGTCGCTGCCGGTGGGGTCCGTGGTGATCTGGTCCTGGTAGTTTCCTGCGACACCGGTCCGGCAGCCCATGAACCAGCATCGACGCACGGTCACATGGCTGGCCTCGGCATAGACACCTGCGACGCCAGGTGTCTCAAAGGTAAATCCATCGAACACGACATGGGCATCGCCCGGCCCCAGAACACCAAAACAGTAGTGATGGGGAGCCCCAACGAGAGTGCCCTCGCGTTGCAGGCCGGTGGGAGGCGCGATCGCAATCACATGATTGACCGGATCCCGCGAGCCGTAGCGATCCCCCTCATGCAGCCGGACATAGAGACGTTTGAGTTTACCATCCCACGCGTAGCCATGCCGCGGGCCGGGCTCGTTCTCGGCGGTGGCAAAAGACTTCAAGTGGTCAAGGTCGAGGTAGGGGAAAAGATCGATTCCATCGTACAGGACGCGGGCGGGCATTTCCCATTCGAACGGGATCGAGTACAATCCGAGACCCGCATCCTCCATGACCCAGGATCGTTTCCCGGCACGCACCTCCCAGTTGGCGTTGGTCACAATCACCCGGTTCCTGGCCGATTCCATGGCACAGAATACGATGGGCGATCCCGGTTCACCTTTTGCATAGACGCGGACGGCTCCTCGATAGACTCCAGGGAACACCCAGACCGTGTCACCCGGCCGGACCTCATCAGCGGCATGCTGAAGCGATCTCCACGCGCTGACGCGGCTCGATCCGTCGCGAGTGTCGTCTCCGCGATTTGCATCGACAAAAAGTTCGCGGCCCGGAGCCGGCGGGACGGCGAATGCGGAGACGAGGCAGGCAAAGAATAGCCCCCGGACAATGAGAAGCGGGTGCATGCGGTTTGGGGGCGGGACGGGGCAGGACATACGGAGGGAGCGGTGGGGCGCCAAGGGGACCGCTGAGGCTCTGGGGGAGCAAGTCCCCTGAGGCCTTTACTGTAAAGTCATTTTCAGCCACGGCGTGACATGGCGCAGCTGTCGGACGCCCGTTCCGCCATTGAGCCGGCAACCATCCTGCATCCCTCTCTGCAACCTTATAAAACCATGAACCTGCCGCTGGATCAAGGGGGCCAGTCCTGGGGTTGGTTCCGTCCGGATGTGACGGTGCCGTTCGGTCGCGCGGCCTAATGACCTGACAGCTGCCGATCCGGTCATGCACAATTTCTTCCGTGGCGACCATGCGGGAACCTCTGCAGCAGCTCCCGGAGCAGATGGCTTTACAATAAAGGAAGCGAGGTCGTTGACCAAGTCCCGTTCCGCGGGCCTAGTGCGCTCCAGGATGATCGTGAGGATGCCCCTAACATTCATCTGCAGGACCCCGTGCACGTTATCCTCTCAACAGGGGTGGATTGCGAGTTCAGGCCCAAAGCTACAGCCAACCCTTCAGCACGTAACAAGACATTGGCCGGACCGGCCGGATCAAGCAGTGCCCTTTCAGCCACCATTCCCGACATCCGCCGATCAGCATACGCGCTCCAAGTGTCACGCGAGCGGCACTAACGAACCGGCGTTACGGTGCTGCAAGACTGCACGGGCATGCCTGCCAATGGAGATCAATACTTTGTCGTAACCTCTCAAATGCTAGCCCACCCACCAACCCCGAGTAAATCATGAATCTGCACAAACACCTGCTGTTTCCCTGCCTTCTTGCAGCTCTAATCAGTCCTGCCAATGCCCAGAGGTCTGTTCCTTCGAATCAGTCTGCGGGGAGCGATGCCACCGCCGGTTCCTTGGCAGCGGACAAGAGCCGAGGCGCCCAATCGCCGGCTGCCGATGACGAAGCGGTTGTCAGGATGAGTCCCTTCGAAGTCATCTCCGATCAGGATACCGGCTATGTGGCTGCGAATACGCTGTCGGGCAGCCGTCTGAATACACCGCTGCGCGACACGCCCGCATCGATTTCCGTCATGACCTCGGAATTCCTGTCGGACATTGGCGCGTTTGATCTTGGGGACGCCATGAAGTATGCGGTCAACATCGAAGTCTTCCAGGATGACGACCGGGACACGATCAACGGGAATGCCAATTTCTATGAATACCAGCAGTACCGGGATCGCGGCCTGCCGTCGTCGCGCTCGCGCAACTATTTCCCCTGGCGGTCGGGCTTCATACCGGATGAAATGGCGTTTGTGGATCGTATAGAGGATTCGCGTGGTCCGAATTCCGTCCTGTTCGGCATCGGATCACCGGGCGGGATTATCAATACAAGCACCAAGCAGCCCCTCCTGCAGAAGGTGATACGAAGCGGCACGTTTGCCATCGACCGATTTGGGACGAAACGCGCGACCTTTGACTATAATCAGCCGCTGAACGACAGGTTTGCCGTGCGGCTCAATCTTGTCTATAACGATACAAGAACCTTCAAGCACTTTGAGTTTACCAAACATGTTCGCGGTCTGTTCTCCGCCATGTACAAGATCAGCGATCGCGCCAAGTTGAGGCTCGATTTCGAGGGTGGTAAGATCGACAGCAATAACGGGCTCGGTGTCAATCTGGAGAACTACTATCTTCTGTGGGATCATTCCGGGCGGCCCGTTTCCGCGACCGCAAAGGCGGATGCCGCCAAGGGAACCCGCCAGCAGAGCACAAGGACAACCCGGGTGACTTATATTGGGGATAGCAATGCGGCGTTTGATATGCGTGGCACCCTGTCCACGACCAATGGTGTGGTGCCTGGTGGATTCTACCCGGACGGTACGCCAATTGGGCCCGGGCAGATCCGAGATACCAGCCTTGCGGACTACTCCGTCAATGTGGGGGGTCCGGCCCAGACGCGTTATTCGCGTTATCACATCCTGTCCCTCTTTTTCAACCAGCAGCTTGCCAAGAATACGTTCCTCGAGGTGGCCTTCAACAATCTCAAGCATGATTTTGACGCCCGGCAGCCGCGTGGAGAGAAATCCAGGCTGTTGGGTGATCCCAACCAGCTCTATGCGGGAGTGGCGAATCCCCACGCCGGTGATGTCTATTTGGAAACACAATGGTATCGGATCAAGCCACTGACACGATCAACCGCCGGCCGGATTGCGCTTTCCCAGGAATTCGATGCGGAAAAGTGGGGACACTACAGATTCGCGGCACTGGCGGAATATGATCGTTTCGGAATCGATATCGACACCTATGACGAAACCTGGGTTGATGCCTCCACCGGACGTGCGGCCTACAATGCGACGACACCCGAGGATAATGTCAACAAGGTGTATCGGCGCAGCTATCCGGTTGAGGGTGATTGGGGCAGTTACTTCTACAGCGGGCCGGAAGGCCCAGGCGGACTGCTCTCGAACCTGGTCGATCCGCTGAACACGGGAAGGAAGCTCTCATCCGCCTGGATTCCAAGGGCAAATCCGGAAAGGGTGAGATATACACAGAAGTCCGGCATGGTTGTCGGTCAGGGTTATTACTTCAATGATCATCTTGTGGTTTCTGGTGGTCTTCGGCGTGATGAGTTGACGGAACGTCGTTTTGCGGGGGCTCGTGACCCCAATACGAATCAGTTTGTCATCACTGACAATATACTGAGCGATGTGAAAAACTCGGGTGTCACAAAGACCTATGGTGCCGTTTATCATATCAATCCGACCGTTTCCCTGATCTACAATTGGGCGGACAATTTCTCGCTTCCGGACCGCGGACGCTTTACGCTCCCGCCATCGGGCGAACCCGGGGAGGCGATCCCGGTTCCTCCGCCCCAGGGTGTTGGCAAGGACTATGGGATCGGCCTGCGCCTGCTCGATGGCCGGATCTATGCAAAGGCGACCGCCTACACCACAAGCTCGAAGAATCTGAGCGCGACGGCTCCAAATGCCCTCCGACGGGACAATGTTGACATTATGGAGGCACTTCAAGGTGCGGGATATATTACACAGGCGGAATTCTTCAAGCGCACCGATGTCACCGCTGTCGGCGGGCATGGGCTCTTTGATCTCGACGCGAAAGGCTACGAAGTCCAAGTCACCGCCAACCTGACGCGCGACTGGCGCTTCACGGCAAGTTACTCGAGAACCAAGGCAGTCCAGTCGAACACCTTTGCAGCGATCGTAAAGTGGTTTGATCTGACCAAGGCCTATCTCGCAAAATTTCCCGGCAATCTGCCGACCGACAGTTATGCATCCATCACGGAGCAACTGGGTGTCATGAAGGATGAACTCGACAACTTTACCTCTTCGGATGGAACAGGGAAACTGGGCAATCGCCTCGACAAGGTGAGCCTCTTTACACGCTATAGCTTTTCCGGAGGGTCATTGCGGGGCCTGTATATAGGCGGCGGATTCCGGCATCAGGGAAAGATGTTTGTCGGTACGGATTCCTCGGGTGGGAAACTTTGGGGCAATGCGTTCTCCCGGACCGATCTTCTACTCGGATACAAGTTTCATGGCATGCCCAGGAATCGGGGGCTCAGGCTCCAATTGAATGTGGATAACTTGTTTGATGAACGTGATCCGCTGATCATCCGATACCTTCCCAACGGCGGAATCAGCTCACAGATCGCGCAGAGTCCGATAAGCTGGAGGCTGTCGATGGAGTATGAGTTCTGAGAACACGTGAACGAGCCCGGCCTGGAGCAAGGTGCTCTCTCTGGGTTTGCGGCGTGTGGACTCCACATGCCAAGGGCACAGCGGTTGTGATTGCCATCCATTGCCGGGAGGAGCCCGGCAATGGGGCGAGAACGCTGTCCGTCCGGATTGGAGGACGCTCCTACCTGTCCGACCAGCCCTTGGGCCATTCCGTGCCGGGAATCGGGCGCCAGAAGATCGAGCGGTCGATGCGAGGCTTGTGGTGGCGGTGCCGTTCGGTGAGGCGGACCTTCGTCTTCAGGTGTTCGACGAGGTTTTCGCCGTAGAAGAACGTGTTTTCGGCGACACCGGAGAGAACGAGAACCTCGGACGAAGTGGTTTGAAGCAGTTCGATGAGCCCGCGGATGTTCGCGAGTTCGAAATCGATGGCTGCCTGGAGATTTTTCTCGAAAGCAGCCCGCGCGGTCTCGTCGGTGGCGCTGACGTAACCATAGACATTTTCACACCAGGCGCAGACGCTGCGGAGCGACGAGACCCAATGCAGGTAGGCGCGCACCCGGTCGCGGAGATCGGCGAAGACGACGGCGGCCTGACCGGTGGAGGACTTTGCCGTGCTGTCGAGTTTCTCGATCAGCGGGCGCAGGCGAGCGATGACATGCCTGTCCATGTCCGCCGCCATCTTGGCGCCGGACTGCTGCGTGATGAGGTCGAAGAGGACATCCTTGCCGAGATCGAAGAGCCCGGGGTTGTTGTGCTGGAAGCAGCCATGGCGCTCGTAGTATTCGCGGTCGGCTGCGGGAACGGCCTCCGGATCGGGCACGAAGGGGCGGTCCCAGGTGCGTTGCCAGCAGAATCCAAACGCACAGTAGAGGCCGACGAGCGGCTGCCAGAGCAGGGCGTCCTCGAACTCTTTCCATGCGTTCGACAGATCGGCAGCCTGTGCCGGACCGACGAGCGATGCAGCGAATTCACCGAGCACCGTCTCGATGGACTTTTCGGGGAAAAACTGGGCGGCACGGATGGCAACCGGGTTGGGCCAGTAGGGAGCCTTGCCGGTGTTGGTGAGTCCCCCGAGGGCACTGACTCGCGTGATTCCCACTTCGTGGACGGCGGAAAGCTTCTGATGGATGGAACGCGGAAAGGGCAGGCCGAGCAGGGGCTCGTGATTCATCACGCCTGAAGCCGAGTAGTGCAGGATGGGTTCGGCACCGAGCTTGCGCGAAGCAGCGAGCGCTTCCTGCTCCTTGGGAATATCCATCGACGTGTGGAAGATCGAGCCGGCGACGGCCTGGTTCTCCGGGTAGTGGGGGTGCGAGTAGGGCACGTGGTAGCCCCGCACAAGCAGGGATGGACCCTCCCACGTGACATGTGAACCCATGCCGTTCTTGATGTGATCCTGTTCCACCTTGAAGGGCTCGATGCGGAGAATGACGTCGAAGTCGGGATTGATCGTCGCCGCCGCGGACTGCAGATTCCTCAGATAACGCACGATGCTCTCCCCTGCGGCCTCGGCGATCTTGTCGTGATTGCGCCACTCGCGGATCATGTAGGGTCCGCCGTTGCGGCCAACATAGAGGGAGGAGGTGTGCTCGAAGCCCGAGCCGCTGTCGTTGGTCCACACCGACATGTAGCTCAGATCCGGCACGGAGCGCATGAGCTTCTGGAGGCACTCGCGGTAGTGACGCTGCACAATCGGGTGATCCTGCGCCATGGTGTAGCGCGGAAGGCGGGAGCGGAACGGATGGTCGACGCGTGCACCTCTTAGCGTCGGATACTTTGCGAAGAAACGCTCCGGCAGCGTGCGCGGTTCGAACATGCAGACCCCGGGCTTGAGACCGTAGTTGCGCGCGAGATTGGCCAGGCGCACGAGGTTGTTGAGGTTCGCGTCGAGGTAGTGGCCCGGCCAGATGCCCTTGGTCAGGTCGGTGTCGACAAAATGATTGAAGCCGGGCGCGTAGGTGTAGAACTGCGGGTAGTACTCATGCGCGACAAAGTCCTCAAGCGGCATGTGGGCCTGGAGGCCGTTGACCTCGCAGTGCGTGAAGCCTGCCTCGGCGAGGGAGGCGACGTATTGCTCGGGGTTGAAGTTGCGGGCGCTTCGCCAGTATTGCGTGAGGCAGGCGTCCCAGTGCGGACGGTGCCAACCGAACGTGGCGGGAAGGAGGATGCCCGCGGCGAGCTTTTCGCGGGTGATGTCGCTGGTGCCGGCGGATAGAAGTCTGACCGCGGAGAAAAGGAAGGAGCCATGGGTTGCGACAATCTCACCGTTGCCGGCCTCGTTTATCTGCATCCAGATCCAGGCTTGGGAGTCCCTGGCCTTCGCCGGGAGCTGGGCTGGCAGCCCGCTGGCGGCGAGACGCACCCGCACACCGGTCGTGCCGCCCGTTTCCGCGGACGCCCCTGAAATCCTTGCCAGTTCGCGTGCGGCCGTGATTTCGGCAGCCTGTGCGGAAGAGAGCGTCGAAACGCGGCTGAGGCGAAGAAGGGCGGGGATGGGGGAGGACATATGTTCCCCACGCGGAAATGCTCCTTTGGGGGTTTGGCAACTGCAAAACAACGCCCCGGCCACGCAGCACAAAAAATTCCCAAGAACTGCATTGCGAAGATGGCGTGAGATTGAAAGTGACGCATGCCCCTTGAGGCTGTTTCTTTGCGTCGATGTCCCGCCTCAAGACCCTTCATGCGGCCGTGACCGGAGCCGGTTCCGGAATTGGTCGCGCCATCGTCGAACGGTTCGCATCGGACGGTGCCGATGTGACGCTCCTTGATTTCAATCGTGACGCTGCCGATGAGGTTGCGCGGGAGATCTGTTTGAAGGGCGGCAGTGCCCGGGCGATTGCGTGTGATGTATCGGATACGGAATCAGTGCGCGCGACATTCTCGCAGATCCCCACGCTCGACATCCTTGTCAACAACGCGGGCATTGCGCACATCGGCAATGCACTGACGACGACACCCCAGGATCTGGACCGTCTCTATGCTGTGAACATCCGGGGCGTCTATCACTGCCTTCATTTTGGATTGCCGAAGTTGATCGAGCGCAAGGGCGGGGTGGTTCTCAACCTGGCGTCGATTGCTTCAAAGGTCGGGCTCGCCGACCGTTTTGCCTACAGCATGACCAAGGGGGCCGTGCTCACCATGACCCTTTCCGTCGCCCGCGATTTCATAGGACAGGGCATTCGGTGCAACTGCATCTGCCCGGCGCGCGTGCATACACCGTTTGTCGACGGATTTCTTGCGAAGAATTATCCCGGCCGCGAGGAGGAGATGTTTGCCAAACTCGCCGCCGCCCAGCCCATCGGGCGGATGGGTGAGCCGCATGAAGTCGCCGGGCTCGCGGCCTACCTGTGTTCTCCGGAGGCCTCTTTCATCACGGGATCCGCCTACGACATCGATGGCGGCAGCACGTTGCTGCGCTGAGGACTGGAGCGAGGTCCGACACGGGGCATGGCATGCCCGCTCAAAGGATGAGCATCGCATCCCCGTAGCTCAGGAACCGGTATTTTCGAGCGATGGCGTCACGATAGATGTCATGCAGGAAGGCGATGCCGTCGGTCGAACCCGGAGACAGGAATGCCGCGACGAGGCACAGGAGGGTGGAGCAGGGCTGGTGAAAATTGGTGATGAGGGCGTCCACGCCGCGGAAGTTTCGTGGTGGATAGATGAAGAGTGACGCCTCGCTCGAGAAGGTCATGAGAGGCGGTGGCGGTGGCTCGGGATGTTTGTCCAGAAAGTCCTCGATGCAGCGCACGGAGGTCGTGCCTACAGCTATTCTGCGTCCGGTTGAAGGATTGCAAAGCAGCGCCTGTGTTTCCGGGGGCATTTCGTACCGCTCACGATGGATGGCATGTTCCTGTACCGTGGGGGTGGCTATGGGTTTGAAGGTGCCGAGTCCCACATGCAGGATGACATCGCGGGTGAGCACATCGGCCTTGTGCAGGGCGGTGAGGAGTTCGGGTGTGAAATGCAGTCCCGCCGTGGGGGCGGCGACAGCCACCTGCTGATCATGACGGGCGTAGACGGTCTGGTAGCGATCGAGGTCGGCGGTGCGGGAGTCACCCTCGGGATCCTTCCTTTCGATGTACGGCGGCAGGGGCACTGCACCCAATCGGTTCGCGGTGGCGACGATCGATTCGTTGTCCTCGGTTGAAAAATGGACGCGTGCGCACCCCTCGGAGTCCTTTTCGAGAACGGTGGCGGTGAATCCTCCGTCGCGGGCGAAATGGGCCCCTGCCGGCAGTTTTTTGCCGGGGCGGAGAAGGCACCACCAGGTGTTTTCCTCGGTGGTGGGACGCAGGAGAAAACATTCGCAGGCGCCACCCCCCGCGCGCCTGGCAAACAACCGGGCGGGCAAAACGGCGGCCGAGTTGCGTATCAGGCAATCCCCCGGGCGCAGAAACTCCGGAAGATCTGAGAAGACGTGATGAGCGACGGTCCGGTGCACCCGGTCGACAACGAGCAGGCGCGACTGATCCCGCTTCGCCGCGGGGGTCTGCGCAATCAGTTCCGTTGGAAGCGTGTAGTCAAACAGGTGGGTTGCGAGCGATGGCGTCACGTGAAGGACGGTGGTGTTCCGAGGGTTCAGCAATCGGGAAGCAATGCGAGCGTGGCCTTTCGGAAGATTGTCAGGTTTCACGCCAGATTTTGCGCCATTTCTTCAAGAATTGTGGATCTGGACTGAAGTTTCTTGCCGACCTCAAGTGCCGAATGCCTCCACGTCGCAATCGCATACGTCTGTTTTGCAGCAGCCGTCTATCCCTGGTGCGATCTCGAGGCCGTTCGCTCCCCACGGGAGTGCCGTTCACTCACGACCGGAATTCACAGTCTGAGGCCATGGATTCGGCGGTTCCCGTAGACCGATTGCGGGACTCTTGACAGTTGATGTCCGAAATGAACGACTGTCTGTACTCACGGGGCAAAGGATCGGCGCTACCGCCTTCCGCTTTCGAGGCGCGGGCCGACGAAATTGCTTGCCCGGCGTGCGTGCGGGCACCTAATACCCGTTGCCCGTTTTCTGACGGGTGGCTGGACCTGTCTGGCCGATGTAGCTCAGTGGTAGAGCAACGCTTTCGTAAAGCGTGGGTCGTCGGTTCAATCCCGACCATCGGCTCCAGCTTCAAGCGGAGTAATAGACTGGAAGCTTGGCCTTCCGTGACCTCTGACTCCTGACTGCCGACCTCTCCACCTCCCTCGGCACCGCCTTCAGGCCGGATTGCAGCCTTGGCGCAATTTGCCGGTCAGTTGTTGCCGATGGCCTCGTCCGGGAGGCTGCCTTGCAGGCGTTTGCGGAACTTGATGGAGGCGATATCGTGATGCATCAGCCGTGAGAAAAGCTCGAGGCGTTGATTCACGTCGAGCGTCTCCAGCAGCGCCTGTTTGACCTTTGGGTTCTCGCAATAGTTGAAGGACGCGAGATCCACAAAGACTTCCGGATCGTTGATCGCCTTCAAAAGTTGGGCCAGATCGGTATTGGGTTCACCGTTCAAGTGCTGGCGGATCGAGAGCAGGCGCCCGACCCGGACACGTAGGCGCCTGTTTGCATCCGGATCCGCCCCCGGTGTGCTCGCGAGCGGCCTGATCCGGATCCGCCGGAACGGTTGGTGCTGGGTCGTTTCGACGATTTCGATGCGGCAGATACCTTGGAGAAGCAGGTTGGAGATGCCATCCTCGGTTTCCCTGCAGCCACGGACAATTCCGACGGTTGCCACTTTGTGAAGGGGTTCAGACTCGCCCGAAGTGTCCTGCGGATTGATGCCCGCCACCGCAAAAAGCCTATGGCTTTTCAGTACTTCCTTCAGCATCAGGCGGTAACGTTCCTCGAAAATGCGAAGGGGAAGGAGGGCCTGAGGAAAAAAGGCGACATCCTTCAATGCCATTACGGCGATCTCATCCGGTACCAGAATTTCAGCCTCCATGGAGCTGGTGGGATTGATACCTCATTTGACTGGATTGCGCAAGGTGTCCCACCTGTGCGCCTCGGCACAGGACAACCCACGGGGATGTCTCACGCTGTGACTAACTGACACGTTTGCAGCACCATCGCTAGGCAAACAACCGCGGGAACAATTTTTTAGTAAACTGATTACCAGTCCCTTAACTAAAGCGATCGATCTTGGGAACGGGCATTGCTCAAGAACCGGCATGAGCCGAATTTTAGGTATCGATCTGGGAACCACCAACTCCTGTATGGCCGTGATGGAAGGCGGGGAGCCCGTGGTCATTCCAAACGCCGAAGGTGCCCGTACCACGCCGTCCGTGGTGGCATTCACGAAAACGGGTGAGCGTCTGGTGGGGCAGGCGGCCAAGCGCCAGGCCGTCACCAATCCGAAGAACACGATTTTCTCCTCCAAACGTCTGATCGGTCGCAAGTTTTCCGAAACGCGCGAGGAGTCGAGGAATTTTCCGTTCAAGGTTGTTGAGGGGAAAAACAGCGACGCCTACATCGAGGTGCAGGTGGGCGACAAGGTGGAGCAGTTTGCTCCGCAGCAGATTTCCGCATTTGTGCTCGGCAAGATGAAGGCCGATGCCGAAGCCTATCTCGGTGAAAAAGTCACCCAGGCGGTCATCACCGTGCCCGCCTATTTCAACGACTCCCAGCGTCAGGCCACGAAGGATGCCGGCAAGATTGCCGGCCTCGAGGTGCTGCGCATCATCAACGAGCCGACGGCTGCATCGCTTGCCTACGGGCTCGACAAGAAAAAGGACGAAAAGATCGCCGTGTTCGACCTGGGCGGTGGCACGTTCGATGTGTCGATTCTCGAAATCGGCGACGGAGTGTTCGAGGTCAAGGCCACGAATGGCGACACCCATCTTGGCGGCGACAACTGGGACGAAGCCCTGATTTCCTGGCTGGTTGAGACCTTCCAGAAGGAAAACGGCATCGACCTGCGCAAGGATCCGATGGCGCTTCAGCGTCTGAAGGAAGAGGCGGAGAAGGCGAAGATCGCCCTGTCCTCGACGCAGAGCTACGACATCAATCTCCCCTTCATCACCGCGGATGCGACCGGTCCGAAGCATCTCACCGTTTCCCTCAGCCGCTCCAAGATGGAGCAGATCTGCGACCAGCTTTTTCAACGCTGCCTCCCTCCCTTCAAGAGCTGCCTCAAGGATGCGGATCTCGCTACCGACAAGATCGATGAGCTCGTTCTGGTCGGTGGCATGACCCGCATGCCGAAGGTCGTGGAGATTGCGCGCCAGCTCGGCGGAAAACCGCCGCATCAAGGCGTCAATCCCGATGAGGTCGTCGCCGTCGGCGCCGCCATCCAGGGCGGAGTGCTCAAGGGTGATGTGCGTGATGTCCTCCTGCTCGATGTCACTCCGCTCACGCTCGGCATCGAAACGGCGGGCGGTGTGTCGACTGCGATGATTTCCCGCAACACCACGATTCCGTCCAAGAAGACGCAGGTGTTCTCGACGTATTCCGACAGCCAGCCTTCGGTGGAGATCGTCGTGTTGCAGGGCGAACGTCCGATGTCGCGCGACAACAAGACGCTTGGCACCTTCCGGCTTGATGGCATTCCGCCGGCGCCGCGCGGAGTCCCGCAGATCGAGGTGACATTCGACATCGACGCCAACGGCATTCTCCATGTCTCCGCCAAAGACCTTGGCACGGGCAAGGACCAGAAGATCACCATCCAGGGTTCCTCCGGCCTTTCCAAGGAGGAGGTCGAGCGCATGACCAAGGAAGCGGAACTCAACGCCGAGTCCGATCGCAAGCGCAAGGAGGCGGTCGAAACGAGGAACCAGCTCGACAGCGCCACCTACCAGCTTGAAAAGGCCCTGAAGGATGCGGGCGACAAAGTCCCTGCCGACAAGAAGGCGGCGATCGAGGCAGCCATCGCGGAAGCCAGGAAGGCCCTTGAATCCGAGGATGGCGACAAGATGAAGGCCGCCACGGAGAATCTCACAAAGCTGGGCGCCGAATTCTATGCCGCTGCGGCTGCCGCAGGTGCCGCGCCAGGCGCGGATGCCGCTCAGGCTGCTTCAGCAGGCGCCGCTGGCGCCGCGTCGGCTGACGACGGCAAGAAGACGGAAAAGAAGGCCAACGTCGTCGATGCCGACTTCGAGGTCGTCGACGAGGACAAGAAATAAACCGAACTTTCTGATGCGGGCGTGCGCGGGTCGTGGTGCGAAGCACCGCGACCGACGCTCCTCGCTCGAATACACACAATCCATCCCAAGATAATCCATATGGCAAAAGTCAAAATCAAGCCCATCGGCGATCGCGTGCTGGTAAAGCACATCGAGGAAAAGGAGCAGGTCCGCGGCGGTATCATCATCCCGGACTCTGCCAAGGAGAAGCCCCAGGAGGCCGAAGTGATCGCTGTCGGCACGGGCAAGAAAGATGAAAAGGGCAATGCAGTCGCTTTCGAAGTGAAGGTCGGCGACAAGGTCCTGATCAGCAAATACGGCGGCACCGAAGTGAAGATCGAGAACGAAAAGTTCACGATCGTCCGCGAGGACGACATCCTCGGCGTCATCGCCTGAGGTCCGCTTCAAACGTCAGCAATCAAGTAACAAACAAACTCTATCATGGCTGCTAAACAACTCCTCTTTGAAGAATCCGCCCGCCAGAAGGTCCTCCGTGGCGTGGAACTTCTCTCCCGCGCCGTCAAGGTGACGCTCGGCCCGAAAGGCCGCAATGTCGTCCTCGACAAGAAATTCGGTTCTCCGACCGTCACGAAGGACGGTGTCACCGTCGCCAAGGAAATCGAACTGGCCGATCCCTACGAGAACATCGGCGCGCAACTGGTCAAGGAAGTCGCTTCCAAGACGAATGATGCTGCCGGCGACGGCACCACGACCGCCACGGTCCTCGCTGAAGCCGTCTACAAGGAAGGCCTGAAGCACGTGACCGCGGGTGCAAACCCGATCTATCTCAAGCGCGGCATCGACAAGGCGGTTGAGGCCGCTGTCACCGAACTCGCCCGCATTTCCCGCAAGGTCAACGACAGCGAGGAAATCCGTCAGGTTGCGACCGTTTCCGCCAACTGGGACACGACGATCGGCGAGATCATCGCCGACGCGATGGACAAGGTTGGCAAGGACGGCACGATCACGGTCGAGGAAGCCAAGTCGATCGAGACGACGCTCGACGTCGTTGAAGGCATGCAGTTCGACAAGGGCTACCTCTCGCCCTACTTCGCGACGAACCTGGAAAGCCAGGAAGCGGTCCTCGAGGACGCCTATGTGCTCATCCACGAGAAGAAGATTTCGAATCTCCAGGAATTCCTGCCCCTTCTCCAGACGACGGCGAAGACCGGCAAGCCGCTCCTCATCATCGCTGAAGAGGTGGAAGGCGAAGCCCTCGCTGCGCTCGTTGTGAACAAGATCCGCGGCACGCTGAATGTGGCTGCGGTGAAGGCCCCCGGCTTCGGCGACCGCCGCAAGGCGATGCTTGAGGACATTGCGGTGCTCACGGGTGGACGCCTCCTCAGCGAGGACCTCGGCATCAAGCTCGAGAACGTTCAACTGAGCGACCTTGGCCGCGCAAAACGCATCGTGGTCGACAAGGAAAATACCACGATCGTTGAAGGTGGCGGCAAGGGCTCTGAGATCCAGGGCCGCGTCAAGCAGATCCGCCGTCAGATCGAGGAGACCACCTCGGACTACGATCGCGAGAAGCTGCAGGAACGCCTCGCCAAGCTCGCGGGCGGTGTCGCCGTCATCAATGTCGGCGCGGCCACCGAGTCGGAAATGAAGGAAAAGAAGATGCGTGTCGAAGACGCGCTGCACGCGACGCGCGCGGCCGTTGAAGAAGGCATTGTTTCCGGCGGCGGTGTGGCGCTGCTCCGCACGGCGAAGGCCATCGACACGCTCACCGCGGGTCTCGAAGGCGACGAAAAGCTTGGCGCCCAGATCGTGCGCCGGGCGATTGAATCGCCCCTCAAGCAACTCTGCTTCAATGCCGGAGTCGAGGGCGCGGTCATCGTTCAGCAGGTCATCACGGGCAAGGGCAACCAGGGCTACAACGTGGCCACGGGCAACTTTGAAGACCTCGTGAAGGCCGGTGTCGTCGATCCGACCAAGGTCACCCGTACCGCCTTGCAGAATGCCGCGTCCATCGCCGGCCTCCTCCTCACCACCGAAGCGATCGTCACCGACGTTCCGGAGAAGAAGGAAGCCGCAGGTGGTGCGCATCCTCCGCACGGCGGCGGCATGGACTACTAAGCTTCTACTGCGTAAGCACGGGTGCTGTGCGCCCGTCTTCGCTAGGCAGGGCCGGTTCCGCAAGGAGCCGGCCTTTTTTTGCATCATGCGCGGCCCGGGCACTCATTGCTGCCGAAGATGCACGCCTCCGCCTCCGCTGGCCTACGAGCGGCCCCGATCCTCAAGCTCCGATATCCGTTGATTGACGTGCAAGCGCGAGTCGCCGGAATTGCGCCAACCCCACGGCAGCCGGGCGCCGTGGGATTGAGGAGCGGAACAAACTGTCGCGGACTTGAGATCGATTGGCCGGATTGGCGAATCCAGGATTAGAAGGTGAATTGGGCACTGAACTTGAAAATGCGGGGATTTGGCAGGGTGAACCCGTTGGGAATGGCCTTGCCGTTTGTATCGCGCCAGCCCCCGTCGTAACTGTAGATCATCGGATCATCATTTCCCAGGACGTTGCCGATATTGACTGCAAAGCGAGCGTCTGTCCTGCCGATTTTGGTCTCGTACGCGAGAGCGAGGGTGGTGGTGTTTCTGGCGTCACGGAAGTACTGCTCATTGCGGATGAGGCTGATGTATTGCCGCCCGGTCCGTGCCAACCCCGCGCCAATTGAGAAGCCCTGGAGTCCGCCGTCTCGGAAACTGTAGTTGGCGAAAATATTGGCCGTGTAGTCGACAACGCCTGTGCGGGGTCGGCCCTGGAAGTTGGTGTCGAGCAGAACCTGAGCGTTGGTAAGCGCATTGCGAAGATTCGTGGCGGCGGCATTGCCCAGGCTGGCGGCGGCATTCCAGGCGGAATAGTTCTCTGCGTAATAGGTGCGCTGGCCTGGGAGTGCTTCGGTGTACTCGGCCTCAGGCAGGCCGAAGCTGGCTTGGAGGCGGAGATTCCGGGTGGGGTTGGCTGTGATTTCGAATTCGTAGCCGGTGAGATGTACGGCTTCGGTGTCGTCATAGGCGAGCGTCGTCTTGACGGTGTCGCGTGCCTCTCCCCGTGCGTCGAAGTACTGCGCCCAGATGTTGCCGAATCCGATCTTGGCGCCGGTGATGCGGTCGCGCGACTTCGAATCGTAGTAGCCCGCGGTGGCGTAGTACTTGCCATCCTTGGTTGAGAGCCGGATGCCAACATCGTAACCCATGCCGGTTGAAGGACCAAATGGTTGACCGGAGAGGCTGGGGTTCTTGCCTGGGCCGATGGGGTCGAAGTTCTTGGAATGGTTCGCGAAGAAGCCGATGGGACCTAGGTAATAGATTGCTCCCGCAGAATACGTCGTACCGCTTGCGCCGTCGCTCACGCTTGCAAGGGGGCCGCCCACCGTGCGGCTGATGACCTCCTGCTTGAAATGATCGTATGAGTCGTGGCGAGCGCCGACCAGAACGCTGAGTTTGTCATCGAGCATACGAATGTGGGAGAACGCGGCGATGTGGCGCAGCGTATAGTCCTCGTCGAAGTCGAACCAATGGGTGGGCCACGAGACATAACCCACCTGGGCGCCATTGATGGTCGATGGCAGGTTGATGGTGGGATGGGTATCGTCTTCGTAGATGCGTGTGCGGACCAGGTTTAGGCCAGGGTTGGAAATGCCGCTATTGAGCACCTGGGCGTTGAATTGCCGGGCACTCCAAGTGATCTCCTGATGGCCGGCAGAAACGCTGATTGTCTGACGGTAGGCCTGTCCAAAAAGAGAGCCTTCCAGTTTGTAGGTAAGCTGCGCACGGATTTCATCGACGCCGCGATCCTGGTTCTGTTGGGAAAGGAAGAAGTCCCCGTATTTTTTGCCGAAGTTCGGATTGGGCTGGCCAGTTGGCAGCTGTCGGTTGACGTCGACGGCCTGGAAGCCGACTCCCTCGTAGTTCCGCGAGTCCCGGCTATCCTGATAGTGATAGCCCGTTATGGCGGCTTCCAGGTTGGGCGAGAAACGATGAGTGAACCAGAGCGTGGCGGTGCGGTATTTGGGCCTGTAGATCGCATCCTTTGGGGAAATGGTGAAATCCCGGCTGGGCATGACGGGAATCTTGCTTCCATCGATAGTGAGCGATCCGTTGGTCATGGTGGAGGGGTACCAGCCGGCTTCGGGCGCCATGGGGAGGAAGATGCCATTCGAGCGGTAGCCGACGTTCCAGTTCTGCAGACCGAGAGCGGGTTGTCCGGGGATCCAGACAAGGTAGGTCGCGCCTCCATCCATGCGTGCGAGCGAAGTGCCCACACCGGTGGTTGGGACTGAGCCCCATGTGGCGACGGTGGTTCCGTCCCAGCGAGTCACACCTTCTGGAGCTGTGCTTCGAACAATGCTTCGTTTGGCTTCACTGTATTCGGTATCGAGGCGAATCTCGGTGTTGTCGCCCAGTTTGTAGAGCAGGGCGAGATCGATGGCGCGCTGCTTGTCGATGTCGAAGTCGCGCCAGCCATGGTGCTCGTTTGCGAGGAGGTTGAGGCGTGCGGCAAAGTGGTCTGAAAACCGGTGGTTGATATCGCCCTCGAAACGGAGACTGCCTTCGCTATCGGTGATGAATTTTGTGGTGATGAAGTCCTTGTTGACCCGTGGCTGCTTCGTGTAGGTGCTGAGCACGCCGCCGACAGTGCCGACGCCAAATAGAATCGAGTTTGGACCACGGTCGAATTCGACCCGCTCGACATTGTAGGTATCGGCCGTCTGGTAGAAGGTGAAATAGTTGCGGGTTGGTCCCGCACCGCCCTGAAGCGACTGGCCTGCTCCGCGGAAATTGTAATCCCAATCATTGAACGGCGTGGACTTGCCTGCGTTGAGGTCCGAGGGCACAACGTTGAGCGTCCACTGGAGCGAATCGCGGATATCCTCGATACCGACATCGTCGAGAAAGGTGCGGGTGAGCGACGACATCGCCGACGGTGTGAATTTGATAGGCGTGGACATGCGGCCACCGGCGAGGGAATCGATGGCGATGTAGCCGCTATCCTTGCCGGTATTCACGACGAAGGTGTCGAGTTTTACCGGATCCGAATCGGTTGGGGGCGCGGCTTGGGCGAGGAGGGCGGCTGGAATTCCCAATAGCAGCGCGAAGCCGCGTGGCAGTCGACGAGTCAGGATGGTTATCATGGTGGTTTTGGGGTTGTCGCTAACGGAAAAATTGAACTCGAGCCTCACTCGAGGCTGATGCGTCCGAGTCGATCCGTGCCATCATTGATTCGGGAATGTGACCAGTTGAGCTTGAGTCTGGGTTCCCATTCCCTGGTGCCCCCGCTGATGGCTGCCGGTGTAAGGTTGATTTCAAGCCCCGCGCGCGGGACGATTCCCAGGCTCGTCCAGGGTATCGCTGCATTGACCTCAAATCCCTCGGGGGTGGGTATGATCGTCGCTGTTGTCGGAGCCTGGTGAAACACCTCCTTGGCCCCCGTACCCACACGATAGACAAACTGGAAATCACGTGAGCCGGACGAAAGGAATCCGTTGCGCTCGGGGTCCACAGACAGTTCGACAATCCTGACCCGTTTGGGTGGCAGGTCGTAGCCCGCGGGGGAGTCGATCACCTGGGCGCAGAAATGCAGTGCGGATTCATTCCAGGTGACTGCGAAGCGGAATCTAAGCGGAGGATCACCTGGGCGGACATCGGCGTCGGAGTCCCTGTATTCCAAGCCGGCCACGGTGTGCCAATCCCATTTGTCATGCGGCAATCCCGTCCGCGTCGCGCGGGCAGCGCGCATCGGAGGAGAAGGTGGGTCGACAGCCAGTTCGCGCTGGGCGATGACGGAGGTATTGTCGCCAAATGCCGCATCCTTGAATTCTGAAATGGCAGCGCGTCCCGTCTGGACGAGCGGGTCTTTCTGAAACGCGCTGCGGATGCAGTCGGCGGCAAGCATATTGGCGACCGTGATCAGATGGGCTGCGGTTGCATCGGGAGTAGAATTGGTCCCCGCATCCCGAGCCATGGCCTCGAGCGGGAAATGATCGAGTTGCAGAGCGGGAAGCATCGGATCGGGGGTCATCCGGGAATTGAACAGGCTTACATAGGCGAGCTGCGAAGCTGAGGCTCCGGAAAGAATTGCGCGTTCATCGAGCCATAGACCCGGCCGCACGGCACCGGCGACGTCGACGGGACTCAGTACCCGCACGGGTCCAACTGACTCGGTGGCGCGATCGAGTCCGGCCCAGGCTGTCGCGGGCCTGGTGCCGACAGCGATCTGCAGGAAAATACTGAGGCGCGTCGCTTCGCCGAGCGAGGTATGGCCTGAGGGGGACAAGGGAAAATTCCATTCGATTTCTGCCAGTTTGTTTGAGACCGTTGGAGCGAGGTCCGGAGAGACCTGCCGTAGCGTGATAAGTGCCGCAGCATATTCGGCGGTCTTGATGGGATCGCCGGCAGCGGCTGGGGAGGAAAGCAGGCGAAGGACAATCGCACGGTAATCTGGGGGCGAAAGCAGGCCAAGCTGTCGGGCCGCGATCGCGGATGTGAGTTGAAGACCGGTGTCGGCGGGATTCAGCTGAAGGGCGGTCCAATCCGTGCGAGCCTTGGTCATCAGGCTGGCGCGCTGCTTTGGATCCAGTGTGCGGGAAATGGAAAGGAATCCGGCCTTGTGAAGCGCACTTTTTACCTCTGCGGCGTTCATGAACAGCCGCCAGATCAGGCCCGTCCGGAGATTTTCAGCCATGAGCATCGAAATGCCAAGATCGATGCCGAGAACGTCCGGATTGGCCCAGTCGTTGTGAGGGTTGAACGCATCGACAAAGCCGTAGCGACTCCATAGCCGCTCTCCGTACGAATCACGCAGGTTGTGCAGGACAGCGAGCGTCTCGCGCGGCGCAAATGGCAGTGAGCCGGCTGCCGCGCAGGGCACCACGGTGCCATCCAGTGCGCCAAAGTTGAGTGTACGTGGAGGACCGCCCCAAGCCTTGTAGCCGCTTGCAGAGTCGGAGGACGTGATGCCCCAAAGATTTTCGCTCCACGCGGGAAACTCCGATTGGAGATCGATAGAGAACTGGCGCTGTGCGAGAGTGGCCAGGGTGCCGTTGTGAAAATAGTCGGCATACGCGTCGCGTCGGTCGCGCAGATCGAGAAAGGCCTGCGGAAACTGGTTCACAAAAAGCGGAGCTACCTGAAGATACGTGCGGTCGCCATAGCGACCGACCGGGGCGCGCCGCCAGTACTGCCAGTACTCGGCTTCGAGTGGATGCGGTGACAGGCCCAGAGCGAGAAAACTCATCAGTATGTGCTCGGAGTAATTGTTCCATCGATGGCGCGAGAAGCCGGTTTCGTCGTGCCATGAGAGTGCCACGAGGCGCCCGTCGTTGCGGAACCATTCCCAGTCTATGTCAGCGAACAGTCGTGCGACGAGCGAGTTGACCTCAGGGTCGGCAAAGTATTCGCGTGCCAGCAGGATACCGGCGAAAAGCAGTGCGGAATCGATGGAGGAAAGTTCGCATTTCCATGCGCGCGCGCCTGTATCCATCTCGAGGAAATGGTAGAAAAAACCATGCTGACGGGGCGCTTTATTGGCGAGGAACCTCAATTTGAGCTGAGTGCGGGCGAGGGCTTCTTCACGTGTCGTCCAACCGCGTTCTGCGGCGATAATCCATGCGCCAAATGAAAAGCCGGAGGCCGCGATACTGGCCTTGCCTTCGGTTGGGGAGCCGTCAGCCCGGGCACGGTCGCGTACCAGTCCGGTCATCGGATGAGACTGCTCCTTAAAAAATCGAAAGGCTGTTCGCTCAAGGTCGTCGAGGAGGCGATGATCCGACGCGTTCAGACTAACCTCTGTCCTGCCATGTTCGGGCGTTGCTGAAACCGGGAGGAAGCAAGAACCGGCGACTATCGCAGCCAGTAGGACTCGCAAGGCGAGGTCGGGTGCGGGCAGCTTCAGAAGGTGCTCAAATTCTCTCAAGCGGGGTCAATCCGGCCAGATGCGACCGGGTTGGGGTAGTGCGGTGAAACTCCATGAAACTGTATCCGTGGCAAGGAGAAAACGTGTCTGTGCACGGGTGCTATCAGCCAGCAATCCTGCGAAGCGCGCCGCATGGCTTGGTTTCCAAATCTTGAGTCGGGGAGTGATCGGTATTGCGGTTTTTCCTTTCCCTTGGGCAATGGGAGCGTTTCGGTCGCTGTATGGAGGTGATCTTTCTCGGCACGGGCACATCGCAGGGAGTTCCCATGATTGCGTGCGATTGTGCAGTCTGTACCTCTTCGGACCCCCGCAATCGCCGGACCCGCGCGTCTGTCCATGTGGTGATGGATGGCCTGCGCATCCAGGTCGATGCCGCGCCTGAGTTTCGGCTCCAGTGCCTGGACAACAGGATCACGTGGATTGACCTTTTTATCCTCACCCATGGACATGCCGACCACGTGACGGGCATGGATGACCTGCGGCGGTTTTGTGATCTTCTTGGGGGAAACGCGCTGACCGTGTATTCCACCGAGGAGGGCATGGCGCGGGTGCTTGCGATTTATCCCTACACGATCATCGAGCGGCCCATCGTGAGGGGCTACGCCGCGTTCAAGCTCGTGCAGATGCCCGCGAAGCTGGATCTGCCGCAAGGCACCATTGAATCCACCCTGCTGCCCCATGGCGGGCTGAATACCATCGGATTGGTGTTCACCGAGCGGAGCTCGGGCCGGAAGTTCACCTATTACACCGACTGCAAATCGGTGCCGGGTCCCGCTCGGGAACTGGCCAGGGGTTCACAGGTAATCGTCCTCGATGGACTTCGCCCCCAGCCCCATCCCTCGCACATGAGCGTGCATGAAGCGATTGCGGTCGCGCAGGAGATCGCCGCGCCGCAAACCTACCTGACACACATCACCCATTACATGGAGCACGGCGCGTGGTGCGCGGAGCTGCCACCCGGCATCACCTTTGCGTACGACGGGTTGCGACTGACGATTTGATCCGCCTCCAGCTGATTTCTTAAGATAATTTACACCAGTTGTTTGGCACTATTAGTTTAGTGTATTGATGGACATACGTATTTGTCCTTGATTTCAGAGGGGTATGATTCACCTTCGAGGGGATTTTCTGGGAATGAATTCATCCAAACAACGCAAGTTCCCCTTTTCCCGAGCCCATCGAAGCAGGCGCGACCCCGGAGCCGCTTGTGCGTCCGGGCCTCTCGCAGAGTGGCCGGCAATGGTCTGCTCCTGCGGTCATGATGAAGCGCCCCCTTTGGGACGATTCACGAAAACTCGATCGCGATATTTTCCATGATCGTTCCTTTCGATAGTGCGTTCCAGTGCTCCTAATTACTTCCCGTTGATGGCGGACTAAGTCTCGCCGAGTTTTCCCGGAGTGATCAGACTGGTCACACGGGGAAGTCATTCCGGCATTCCCCTTCAGCACAATGAATCACTGGCTCTCCTTACGCCTCGTTGTTGCAATTGCGATCCTCCCCCTGGGCATCGCACTCCCGTGTGCGATTGCACAGGATGCAGATGAGGACGAAATCCGTCTGCTCAGGGAACAGATTAGGCTTCTCGATCAAAAGCTTCGGTCGCTTGAGAAGAAGCAGGCCGAGCGGGAGCAGGCTGCGATTGCTGCGTCCGCCATCGCAGCCAAGACGGCGGTCGTTTCCGCGGATTCCTCTGGATTCTCAATCAGCTCTACCGACAAGGCCTACAAGCTGTCGCTCAAGGCGCTCGTGCAGGTTGATCACCGGCTGTTTCTCAACGAAAAAACCATTCCCGGCACATCGACCTCCATCGCGCAGAATACCTTTCTGCTTCGGCGCATCCGTCCGATTCTTTCCGGTACACTTGGCGGCATTTTTGACTTCTCGATCGTATCCGAATTGGGCGCCGGGGATGCCACCACGTCGTCGGCGGGCCTATTTGATGCATGGATCTCAGCCCGTTTGAGTCCGACCATGAGCATCAAGGTCGGGAAGTTTACATCACCGGTTGCCTTGGAGGCAGGCACCAGTCGACACTTCATCGAGGCCCCGTTCGTCAATGCGATTCTCCCCAATCGAGACATCGGCGTGGAGTTTATCGGAAGCACAGGGGATGGGCTGGTCGAATATCGAATCGGCGCCTACAATGGCGCTCGCGACAATACCGCGGCGTTTGCGCGTGACGTCGACAATGACAAGAGCATCGCCGGGCGGCTCACGCTCAACCCCTTCGCCGGTGGGACGAGTGTGCTGAAGTCCTTGAGCATCGGTGTGGGCGCGAGTGTAGGGCGTGAGGAAGGCAGCGCGGCCGGAACCCTGCAGGCCCCTGTCACGAACGCTCAGCAGACCCTAATCAGTTTTGGTTCCCTGATTTCCGATGGCGAGCATGTGAGGCTTTCCCCGAGTGTCTCATACTACTCGGGCCCGACGAGTTTTGTGGGCGAATATGCCTGGACGAAACAGCAGTTGTTCAGGGGAACAACGGCATTTGATTCAAGATCGACCGCCTGGCGCGCGACCCTTGGTCACGTTCTCACGGGTGAGGATTCGACGCCTCGCGGCGTGGCTCCTCGCGTGAATTTCGTTCCGGGTCAGTCCTGGGGGGCGTTCGAGCTGGTTGGACGGATCAGTGGCATCCGGATGGATGATGCTCTTTTCGCTTCCGATCTTGGAGCTTTGCCAAATGTGCCGACCTCGGCGAATGCGACAGGTGCCACTGCCTTTGGCGGAGGAATCAACTGGTTTATGTCGCGCAATCTCACTTTCCTGCTCAACTACGAGTATACGGATTTTGACGGCAATACCCGCCGCCCCGCCGAGAGTGCGCTCTTCTCCCGCGCACAACTCAATTTCTAGCTTCGCGAGCCAATCCCAGATCAGGAACCCTCATGTTGTCCAAGGCCCATTTTTTCGCGCTGCTCGCATTGTTGACCGCCGCGATTGGGCTGTCGGCGAAATCCGTTTCAATCCTGAATGTTTCCTACGATCCGACGCGGGAATTCTATCACGACTACAACAAGGCGTTTGCCGAGTACTGGAAGGGAAAGACAGGTGACGATGCCACCATCAAGCAGTCCCACGGCGGCTCCGGCAAGCAGGCGCGATCCGTGCTCGACGGGATCGAAGCCCACGTCGTGACCCTTGCCCTGGCGAACGACGTCAATGCGCTCCATACCGTGGGGCATTTGATACCTGAAGACTGGCAGCAGCGCCTGCCGGACAATTCGGCGCCTTATACCAGCACGATCGTGTTCCTGGTGAGGTCGGGAAATCCCAAAAACATCCGCGATTGGGAGGATCTGGCCCGGCCTGGCGTCAGTGTGATCACTCCCAACCCGCATACTTCGGGTGGCGCCCAGTGGAATTATCTCGCCGCCTGGGAATACGGCCGCCGGAGGCACGGGAGTGATGCCGCAGCGAAGGAGTTCGTCGCCCGGATCTATCGCAACGTTGCGGTGCTCGATTCAGGGGCCCGCGGTTCGACAACAACCTTCGTTCAGCGCGGCGTGGGGGATGTGCTGATTTCATGGGAGAATGAGGCTTATCTCGCGCTCAGGAAATTCGGCGGGAGGGGCTTTGAAATGGTTGTCCCATCAATCAGCATTCTCGCGGAGCCGTCGGTTTGTGTGGTTGATCGTGTGGTGAAGAGACGTCATACGGAGGCGGTGGCCACGGCCTATCTGGAGTACCTGTATTCGGATGTCGGCCAGGAGATCGCGGCCCGGCACTATTACCGTCCAAGATCCGCAACCGTCCTCGCAAAATATGCCGATCAATTCCGCCCGCTGAAGCTTTTCACCATCGACGAGGCCTTTGGCGGCTGGAGCAAGGCTGCCAAAGAGCACTTCGCGGATGGGGGAACCTACGATCAGATCTTGATGAGATGAACAGCCCCAAGATGAATCCGATCGTACACAGTCCATTTTTCCTGTTACGCCTGCATGGGGTTCGGTTCCTGATTGCCCGCGCGACGGTGGGGCTGGCGTGGGCAGGGTGGCTGTGCCCGGCGATGCATCAACGAGTCGTCACAGCTGGGTCAGAAATGCCTATGATCCGGTGCAGGACAACCGGGAGATTTGCGAAAGGAACGGAGAAACGATGAGCCACGCCGCGTCACGTCGATCCGTTCTTCCTGGTTTCGGGCTGTCGCTGGGTTTCACGCTGACATGCCTCAGCCTGATCGTGCTTATCCCCTTGTCCGCGGCATTTGTTCGGACGGCGGGCATGTCGTGGTCGGAGTTCGTCGATGCGGTGACGTCGCCAAGGGTGCTTGCGTCATACCGGCTGAGTTTCGGTGCCTCATTTGGAGCGGCACTCATCAATGCGTTTTTTGGTCTTATCGTTGCCTGGGTGCTTGTCCGGTATTCCTTTCCGGGCAAACGAATCGTCGACGCCCTGGTTGACCTGCCCTTTGCACTTCCCACGGCGGTGGCCGGAATCGCCCTGAGTGCAATCTATTCCCGCAGCGGCTGGCTTGGATTTCTCGATCCCCTGTGGGGAGGCGCAGTTGCCTGGCTCGACCGGACAATCCCGGGGATCGCATGGAAGGAGTGGCTCGGTGTTCAAATAGCCTTTGACCGTCCGGGAGTGTTCATCGCCCTGACTTTCATTGGACTTCCCTTTGTCGTTCGCACGCTGCAGCCCGTGCTGGAGGAACTGGAGCCGGAACTGGAGGAGGCATCCGCAAGCCTTGGCGCCTCGCGCTGGCAGACGATGGTGCGGGTGGTGCTGCCGGAACTGACGCCAGCGTTGATAACCGGGTTTTCAATGGCGTTTGCGCGCGCCTTGGGTGAGTACGGATCGGTGGTGTTCATCGCCGGAAACCGACCAATGCATTCGGAGATCACTCCGCTGCTCATCATCACCAAGCTGGAGCAATACGACTACCGCGGGGCTACGGCCATAGCGACGGTGATGCTGACGATCTCCTTCCTTCTCCTACTTCTCATCAACCTGCTCCAGAAATGGAGTCGTCGGCATCACAGGATCTGACCCGCATGGCGGCAATTGTCACAGGCCTCGATTCCCGCGCGGGCGCTTCCCGGGCAGCGGCGTCGCCCGTCACCCAGGACTCGCGGTGGGTGCGCTGGGCGCTCACGTCGCTTGCCCTGCTGTTCCTTGCCTTTTTTCTGGTGCTTCCGCTGCTCGCGGTGTTCGCCGAGGCGCTGCGCGAAGGTGTGAAGGCGTATTTTGCCGCGCTGGTCGAACCGGATGCGATGGCAGCGATACGACTCACGCTTCTGACGGCGGCCATCGCGGTTCCCGCCAATGTTGTCTTCGGTGTGGCAGCGGCCTGGGCGATTTCCAAGTTCTCGTTTCGCGGAAAGAGCATCCTGATCACACTGATCGACCTTCCGTTCGCGGTGTCTCCCGTGATATCGGGCCTGATTTATGTTCTGGTGTTCGGACTTCAGGGGTGGATGGGGCAGTTCCTGAATGCGGAGCATCCCTGGTTCCCGTGGTTGCAGACATGGCTCTACGATCTCGATCTTCGCATCATTTTCGCTGTTCCGGGAATCGTCCTCGCCACGACATTCGTCACCTTTCCCTTCGTTGCCCGCGAACTCATACCGCTGATGCAGGCCCAGGGAACCGACGAGGAATACGCTGCCATAACGCTTGGGGCGGGAGGATGGAAAACGTTCTGGCGGGTGACGCTCCCAAACATCAAATGGGGTCTCTTTTACGGCGTGATCCTCTGCAATGCGCGGGCGATGGGAGAGTTTGGAGCCGTCTCCGTGGTGAGCGGCCACATCCGCGGTGAGACCAACACGATGCCGCTTCACGTCGAGATCCTCTACAACGAGTACCAGTTTTCGGCGGCCTTTGCGGTCGCCTCGCTCCTCACGCTGCTCGCAATGGTCACGCTTGTCATCAAGTCGATCATCGAGTGGCGCCATGCCAGGCTCCGGTACGCGGAGGCCTGATCGACCCGAACCCGCATGAGCATTGTCGCAACACAGATCAACAAGTCGTTTGGAAGCTACGCCGCGCTGGCCAATGTCAGCCTGACGGTGCCGAGCGGCAAGCTGGTCGCATTGCTGGGCCCCTCGGGCTCTGGCAAGACGACGCTCCTGCGCATCATTGCGGGCCTGGAGCATGCCGATCCGGGCAGCGGGCGCATTCTTTTCCACGGGGAGGATGTCACCGATCGCCCGGCGGGAAAGCGGCGCGTGGGTTTTGTCTTCCAGCACTATGCGCTGTTCCGTCACATGACCGTGTTCGAGAACATCGCGTTTGGCCTGAAAGTGCGCCGCTGGCGTGACCGCCCGAAGAGGGCGGAGATCACCGATCGTGTGCGCAAGCTGCTCAAACTGGTGCAGCTCGACGAACTGGGCGGTCGCTACCCGACGCAGCTTTCCGGAGGCCAGCGCCAGCGTGTGGCGCTCGCACGGGCGCTGGCGGTGGAACCGCGGGTTCTCCTGCTCGACGAGCCGTTCGGTGCGCTCGATGCGAAGGTCCGCAAGGAGCTGAGGCGCTGGTTGAGGCAGTTTCACGAAGAGGTGCACCTGACCACGGTGTTTGTGACGCATGATCAGGAGGAGGCTCTCGAGATCGCGGACGAAGTGGTGATCATGAACCGTGCGCAAATCGAGCAGGTCGGCACTCCGCAGGAGGTGTACGACCGCCCGGCCTCCCCGTTTGTGTACCAGTTTTTGGGCAATGTTAACCAGGTCCGGCTGCCGATCAGGGGTGTCGATTCGGTCCGGGAGCTCACCACGTCGGCTGATGGTTCCGTGGCCTATGTGCGGCCGCACGACATTGATCTCGCACGATTTGTCGCCGGCGTCCCCGGAGAGCCGGCCTTGGTCCGCTCGATTCATGCGGCCGGACCCTTTGCGCGGATCCGTTGCACCCGTGGACGCGAGGACGAGATCGTCGAGGCGGAACTGCCGCGGTCACGTCTATGCGAGCTCCGGCTTTCTGTCGGAGATGCGGTGCTGCTTCGGCTGCGCGATTCGAAGGCTTCCGGCGAAGACTTCAGCATCTGAGCTCAACCTTTTTTCCAAATCCTATGGCTAAAATATACAAAGACATCACCGAAACTATCGGCAATACCCCGCTCGTCCGCCTCAACCGGACAGCGGCCGCACATGGCGCGCTGGCAGACGTCCTCCTCAAGCTCGAGTTCTTCAATCCGCTCTCGAGCGTGAAGGACCGGATCGGCCTCGCAATGATCGAGGAGGGTTTTCGCACGGGCGCGATCAATTCAAAAACCGTCCTGATCGAGGCCACCTCCGGAAACACCGGCATCGCCCTCGCGTTTGTGGCGGCCGCAAAGGGCCTCAAGCTCATCCTCACCATGCCGGAAACCATGTCCCTTGAGCGACGCAAGCTCCTCAAGGTCCTGGGAGCACGCGTGGTGCTGACAGAAGGCCCGAAAGGCATGAAGGGAGCGATGGCGAAAGCGGAGGAGATTCACTCGAAGATTCCTAACAGCGTCATCATGCAGCAGTTCAACAACCTCGCGAACCCCGCAATCCACCGGAAGACGACCGCGGAGGAGATCTGGCGGGATACCGATGGCAAGGTTGACTTTGTCGTTTCCGGAATCGGCACCGGGGGCACCATCACCGGTGTGGGTGAGGTGCTGAAGCCTCGCAAACCGGGGATCAAGATTGTTGCCGTGGAACCGGATGCCTCTGCAGTCCTTTCCGGTGGTTCCCCCGGTCCGCACAAGCTGCAGGGGCTCGGGGCAGGATTCATACCGGGTGTCCTCAACACCAAGATATACGACGAGGTCATCCGCGTGAAGGAGTCCGACTCCGGTCCGGTCAGCAAACAGGTGAACACGCTCGACGGAATACCCGTAGGCATCTCCTCGGGAGCCGCCATCTGGGCTGGTCTGCAACTTGCAAAGCGCACGGAGAATGCCGGCAAGCAGATCGTTGTGATCGTGCCGTCCAGCAGCGAGCGTTATCTTTCGACCTGGCTTTTTGCAGACATCAGTTCAGAGAGCGATTCGGTTGAAGATCTCTATTCGAATCCGTAACGATCTCAATCAACCCCAGTCCGGGTTTTCCGCATCCATTCGTCAGAGGGGTTCCTTGAAGTCGGGCGCCTTGAGGTGAGGCGCCTGACACTTCCTGCCCAATTCGCCGGATTGTGGAAGGGGAGGGAAGGGTGAAGTCCGCGCCCATGGAAACTTTCGGGGGCAGGCGGCGCGGCTCTCAGTCGGCATGCAACGCGGGAGGCATGCGATCCCTGCCGCGGCGGCGTACAATTGAGTTGCCGTCAGCGGTGTCGCGGCAGGGAATTCTCAATGTGCCGAGGAGAGTTTCCCCCGGGCGGAGCTATGGCGATACCACTTGTAGAAAGCCACGCCGACAGCACCCACGGTGACCGCCATTCCGCCGAGCTTCATGATTGCTGCGGCGAGGAGTTGGTCGTCTGCCGGACCGAATCTGGCGATGATGCGCGGTGCAAATTCGTAGGTTGGATAGAGGATCTCGTCCGAAAATGCGATGTAGGCGAAGAGCGGCGTCATGCCGATCGTAATCGCGATGAGGTAAAGGATCTGCGCACCGGGCTGGATCGGCGGGAGTTCCCGGGACGGACTTGCCAGCGGCCACCAGAAAAAGAGAGCCGCCCCGAAGAACATGAGGTGTTCAAATACATGGATGGTCTTGTCCCTGAGAGCCAGGTCGTACAATGCCGGCATGTGCCAGGCGGACAGGACTGCAACGTAGACGATGAAGCAGGTGATGGGGTGAAAGAGGGTCGCCAGGATACGGCGGAGGGCGGGACGCCGGGTCACCGGAGCGAGCAGCCAATCTGGGATTCCGACAAGGAAGAGCACGGCAGCGGGGTAGATCAGGAGCTGGTGCTGGATCATGTGGGCGCTCAGCAGGAACCTCTCTCCGGCCTGGTCCAGCGGCGATCCGACAGCCAGATAGAAGATCAGAAGCGAACCATAGAATGCCCAGGCCTTTCTCCTCGGATATGCGGCCACGGCATCGATCCGGTTTCGGAACGGTCCGCACAGGAGTGCATAGAGCCATCCGAGGACGATCAGGCCGCCGATGAGATAGGGTTCGTTGTGCCAGTGGCGCCAGTCGATCATGACGCCGGGGATATCCTGCCGCCAGGTGCAATACTACAGCCCCTCAGGACCCGTTTGTGGTCAGACAAGGGTCCCAACGGCGGTGGAGTTCGGGCTTGCCAGTGCGGTGTCATAGGCGGACCCGACCGGTTTGCTCGCTCCTGCTGAGAAGAGGGCGTGCAATGCAATCGAGGTTCCCGCGGCGAGCACCAATCCGAGAAAGAACAGCAGGGTGCAGAACACCTTGTCCCACTTCAGGTGCATGAAGATGAAGATGACGAACATGAACTTGGCGATCGACAGGAACGCCAGGGAGACAAACACCGCATAGTAGGGCAGCGGGAGGTAGATCACCACGATCTCCAGGCCGGTGATGACAGCGAGGAGCATCGCGACCTGGACGAAGACGTGGAACTTGTTTTCGCCGTGTCCGGCGTCGGCGGTGGGAGCGTGGGTGGCAGTGGTGGCACTCATGTGCGGGGAAAAGTGGTTGGGATCGTAAAGGACGGGCGGGGATTAGAAGTATTCGAGGAGGTACACCACCGGGAAGATGATGATCCAGACGATGTCGACGAAGTGCCAGTAGAGGCCCATCGACTCCACATCGATCGCGTGGGATTGGTTGAAATCGACCTCGCCCGACTGACGGCCCATCACAAAGAGCCCGGCCAGGCTTGCGAGGAATCCGACCAGGGCGAGGGCATGACCGCTGAGATAGCCTCCGAGGGAGAATCCGGGTGCCGTGATCTGATGCGCGAAGGCCACGACGACATGGACACCGAGCACGACCGCGACCGCAAAGATGAGGAAATGGACAATGCTGAGAATGAACCAGGGCTTCCGGGAAGCGTCAGCATTCTCGGGCTTGAAGCTGCGGATGTACATGAAGACCAGCCAGAGCACGCCGATGGCAACGTGGCAGCCATGGGTTCCGGTGAGCGTGTAGAAGGTGGAGCCGAACAGGCTGCTGGAAAGTGTCAGTCCCTTCGCATGCACGAAGTGCTGGAACTCATAGACCTGGCAGGCGAGAAAGATCAGGCCGAAGACGATCGTTCCAAGGAGGTTGCGGCGTGTGCTGCGCAGGTTGCCTTTTTGAATCGCGTTCACCGCGAGCGCCATCAGCAGCGACGACATCAGGAGGATGAACGTGGAAAAGGAGGTGAGCTCGATCGAGAAGATCGAGCGGGGATCCGGGGATCCTGCCGGGGGATGCACGCGGTACACGACGTGCATCGAGATCAGCGAGCCAAAGAACATGCAGTCCGAAGCCAGGAAGGTCCACATGAACAATTTCTTGTTCGGGATGCCGGTGGACGTGGTGGCGTCGTGATGATGATCGATGAGGGCCTGGGCGGCTTGACTGCTCATGGGAGATGCTGAATTCGGAAAGTTTGGAGCTTGGACCTAGTGGGTGGAATGGCCGCCCTTTTTCCCGTCGATGGCGTTGCCGTCCTTGTCGAGGTGGAGGTGATAGCCGCCGGGACCCTCCCATGACCAGAGGAAGGCAAACACGATGATGCCGACGGCCGAGCAGATGGCTCCGAGGAAGTTGTGATCGGCGAAGAAGAGGCTCCCCGTCAATATCGCCATCGCGGTGAGAAACGGGAACCATGACTGGCTGGGCATGTGGATGCCTCCGTGGGCCTCCTCCGCCTTCGCATGGTCGGCCTGCTCCTGTGCGATTTCGGTCGCATGACTCTTCTCGTACCAGAAGGCGTCGCGGGCGTGCACGGTCGGAATGACCGCAAAATTGTATTCGGGAGGGGGGTTCTGGATGGACCACTCCAATGTGCGCGCATGCCACGGATCCCGCCCGACACGCTGGCCCTTGTAGTAGGTGTAAATCATGGTGGCGAAGTACACGGCGATGCCGATGCCGAGCACGATCGCGCCGATGGTCGCGATCAGGTTCGCGGAATTCCATCCCATGTTGCCGTCGTAGGTGAATGTCCGACGCGGCATGCCGTTCAGTCCGAGGAAGTGCATCGGAAAGAACGTCACATTGAATCCGATAAAGATGATCCAGAACGAGAGCTTGCCCCAGAACTCGGACACCTTGCGGCCGAAGATCAGCGGGAACCAGTAGTGGATGCCCGCCAGAAGGGCGAAGAGTGAGCCGCCGATGAGCACGTAGTGGAAATGAGCCACCACGAAGTAGCTGTCCTGCTGCTGGGCGTCCGCGGGGGCAGCCGCGTGCATGACGCCGGAAAAGCCGCCGATCATGAAAGTCCAGACGAAGCCCAGTGCGAACATCATGGGCGTCCGCATCTGGAGCTGTCCGCCCCAGATGGTGCCGATCCAGTTGAAGATCTTCACTCCGGTGGGTACCGCAATGGTCATCGTGGCGAGGGCAAAGGCAACCGTCGCAACCGTTCCCATGCCGGTCGTGAACATGTGGTGGGACCAGACCCCGAATCCAAGCGTGCCGATCACGGCGCCGGAGAAAACAACGATGGGATATCCGAAAAGCGGTTTGCGCGAGAAGCAGGGCAGGACCTCGGAGATGACGCCCATCGCGGGAAGGATGAGGATGTAGACCTCGGGATGGCCGAACACCCAGAAGAGATGCTGCCAGAGGATCGGAAGGCCGCCGTTGGAAACCTCGAAGAAATTGGCGCCAAACTGCCGGTCCATCATCAACCCGACCAGGGCGATGGTGATGGCCGGGAAGGACAGGACGATCATGAAGGCGGTGAACAGGGTCATCCAGGTGAACACCGGGAGACGCATCATCGTCATGCCCGGCGCGCGCAGATTGATGATCGTCACGATGAAATTGAGGGAGCCGATCACCGAGGACACCCCGAGCACCTGCAGCCCCATCACCCAGAGGTCGGTGGAGATGTCGGTCGCAAAGGTGTTGGAAAAGGCCTTGGACGTCAGGGGGGCATAGCCGAACCAGCCGACATCAGGCACGCCTGACTTGATGAACCAGCCCACATTCAGGATGACCGCACCCGCAAGAAAGAGCCAGTAGGCGAAGCCGTTGAGTCGTGGAAATGCGACATCCCGCGCGCCGATCTGCAGCGGCATGATGTAATTGAAGAACGCGGCCGAGAGGGGCATGATCGCGAGGAAGATCATCGTCGTCGCGTGCATCGTGAACATCTCGTTGTAGGCGTGGGAGCTCAACAGGGTGTTGTTCGGTACCGCGAGCTGCAGCCGGATCAGCAGCGCCTCCGCACCGCCCACCAGGAAAAAGAGGAGGGCCGAGATCCCATAAAGGAGGCCGATGCGCTTGTGATCGACCGTCGTGAGCCAGCTTACGATGCCGGTCTTAGCGGTTGGCCGGGTGAAGATCGCGGGCCGTTCGGAGGCGGCAGGTGAATCCTTGCCGATGAAATCTGTTTTCGCGGTGACATCCATGACGTGGAGAATTTCGACGATTGAGAGGGTTACTTCAGACTTTCGAGGTAGGCGACCAGCGCGCGTGCCTCGGTGTCGTTGATGGTAAAGGTGGGTGTCCACACCCCCGCATCGTTGCGGGCCATGTAGCCGCCAAACCACATCTTGTTTCCGGGCTTCACCTCATTGGGTTCCGTCAGCCAGCGGTGGAGGTTCTGCGGAGTATTTTCCAGGAGGCCGCCGGCGATGGTGGTGCGCGCTCCGACGTGGGTGAGGTCGGGTCCCGTGATGCCGATACCTTCGTGCCCGCGAACCGTGTGGCAGCCTGCACAGGTCTTGTCCTGAAACAGCTTCCGCCCCTGGGCAACCAGCTCCAGGTTGTCGTCAACCGTGACCTCCTGCTGCTTTTTCCATGCGGCGAACGGCTGCTGATCAAACGCTTCGCTCCAGCCCGGCGCATTGCGGCCGTGCTTCTCGTAGGTATAGGAGGCAAATTGGATCCTCGGCTGCTCGATGGCGCCGGCAAAGAGCGAACCCGCCTTGCGGGCGGGATGCTTCTGATTGGCGAGCCACGCATTGAAATCGTTTTCCGAAAGTGCAATGACCCGGAAACGCATCACCGCATGCGACTCTCCGCAGTATTCGGCGCATTGCCCCCAGAAGTACCCGGGGTTGTCCGCCTGCAGCCAGAGGAAGTTGCCGCGGTTCGGAATCATGTCGACCTTGCCCGCGAGCTTGGGAACCCAGAAGGAGTGGATGACGTCGATCGTGCGGAGATTGACGCGCACCGGGCGGCCCGCGGGAATCACGAGTTCGTTTGCGGTGAGCAGATTTCCGGAGCCGTCAATCTGCTCCTTCGGGTACTCGAACTTGAACCACCATTGGTAACCCGTCGCGGTGACCTCATAGGCGTTCGCCTTCTCGGCCTCAGGCACGTCATAACTGTACCAGATGCCGTGAATCGTCGGCACCGAAATGATGACGAGTGCCATGATCGATGCGCCGATCAGGCTGATTTCGACGAGCGGGTTGCCATGGCTCTGCTCCGGGGGCTCGCGCTCCGGATCATTGTCGTTCGCCTTGAACTTGATCGTGGCATAGGCGAGCACGCCGCCGACAATGACGAAGATGACCGTGCACACCCACAGCGTCACATAAAAGAGATCGAGCTGTGACCTCGCCACCGGACCCTCTGCCTGGAAGGTCGATTGCGGACCATGGATCCAGCCACCTGTGAACAGCGGCAGGCAGGCAACAGCCAAGGCCTGGCATGCGCGTCGTGCCGGAAGACGAAGAAAGGAGGGAAATGTCATATCGCCGGAAAAAGGAAAATCAGCGTTTGCAAGGACGCTGGTACATTCCAGCGTCCACATCCGAGGTTCCCTTTTCAAGCCATTACTTTGACTTCTGTCAGCCGCATTTCTTGCGCTGGATCAAGGGAGTGATGAAATCCTGTGGCGTCGCACGCGGCACGGAGGGGAGAATATTCAGTTTGGCTGAGAGGGTGACTGTCCGTGCTGTGCCAGCAGCCCTGCGACGACCGTGCCGACGGTTTCCTCGCGGTTGAAATGCTCGTAGAGACGTCGCCGCGAGGTGCTGTCGAGTTCAAGCGCCTGTTCGCAGGCCGCTCCTAGCTCCTTCAGGTTGCCATGGCCGTAGCGGAGGATCAGGCCCGCGCGTGCAAGCGACTCGAGCCGTCCGCCTGCCGCGGAGTTTTCACTCACGGGCACCATGCCCATGCAGCCCGACCAGAATGGCCGGTCGGTGTGTGTGGCCGCCATCGCGGGTGTTGAAAATTTTCTGCCCTCGGGACAGAGGCTTACCTTGTAGCGGCTGAGCGTGGAGCGCTCTGCGACGGAGACGGAGTGGTCGGCGAATATCCGGAAGGAGTCCTTGAATCTTTTTTGCAGAAAATCCACCTGGCGCTGGCGGTGCGGTGTCAGACCGAGCCTCGATCCGAGAAAGATGATCGTCTTCTCGGGCTCCTCGTTGAATGGCACTGAAAACGGGAGGCAGTTTGCCACCCAACTGCGATGGAGCGTGAGGCAGTCACCCTTCAACAGCGGTGCTGCATGTGGCGCCAAGGGGTCCTCGTCATGGATAAAAACATCCAGATGCGGGGCCAACTCTGCAAAGCAGGGCATGGTGCGGCTCGCCTCATCAAAGGCATAAAAGAGGATGCGGATGTCCAGTTTTCGCAGGATGGGGCCGAGAGCACCCCAGGTTCCCGCAAGGCATTGGGGATGCTGACCCATGAAGACGAGCCACCAGGTTTCGCCTGCGGGCTTCTGGCGGCAGCGCTGCAGGAAATCCGCCATCGATGTCACCCCTGCCACAAAAGCGGGTTGGAACTGGAGTGACGGATGCGAAAGGGCGTCGAACACCCGGGCATTCTCGCCGTGCCAGTCGCAATCAAGCCGGGCGAGGGCGGTCAGCGAGGGGTCGTTTGCATTGCTGACCTTATCCCGGAGATCCATGCCGGGCAATCGGGCGAGAAAATCACTGACGGGTTCCAGCCGATCGGCCCAAGTCGTGAAGTGAAACAGACGCTGTACCCGCGGGCGGATTTGATCCGTTGGATGCGCGGTGTCCCGGGCCACACTCACGCGGCGTCGCCGCCGAAGGGATTCCCGGTCCAGAGTGCGACCGGAGGTGTGGAAGGCTGGCCCACAGAGGCCTTCATACGGTCATGCAGCGACGGCATGGACGGGATCATTTCATCGAGCCCGCCATCGTCAATATCAACGTCGTGCCACCTGCCCATGCCGCATTCCACATCGCGGTACAGGGCGTCGGCCCAGCCGGGATTGACCCGGTGTGCGGGCGATTGCGGGAGTGGCGGAAGCGAGTAGGACATGAGCCATGAAATCGGACCCCGCCGCAGGTGGCTGAACCATAAACCGCGCCATAGGGAAAACACTTTGGAAATCCCGGGGAGGAATCGGAACTGCACCGGCAGGCTGTTTCCCTCCGGCAAAGTGGCGGCTGGAAAGCCTGCGGACAATCTGCCTGAGTTTCCATGTGGAGCACCCTTTGACCACCGACTCCAATCGCAAAACACCGACCGCACAAACCGCTGACGCAGCCTCGGTGACTCGACGGCGAGCGTTGTTCCTCGATCGGGATGGGACGGTGATCGTTCACATCCCCTACCTGCATGCGCCGGAGCAGGTGGAGCTGATCGCAGGTGCAAAGGCGGCGCTGGAAAGTGCGAGAGCTGCCGGATTTTTGCTCTACCTCTTCACCAATCAATCCGGTGTCGGGCGTGGAATGTTCAGCCTCGATGCCGTACATGCTGTAAATCAACGAATGATGGAGCTCCTCGGCGCGGCGCCCGATTCCGCCTATTTCGCAGGCGTGTGCATCGCTCCGGAGGCGCCGGATGCTCCCACGGAGTACCGCAAGCCGTCGCCCCGCTACATCCTTGAAACCTGCAAGGCGGATGGGCTGGACCCTGGGTTCTGCTGGATGATCGGGGATTCGCCCTCGGATTGGGAGGCAGGCATTGCTGCGGGAATCCGCGTGGCCGCGGTCGGTTGCACAGACGAGGAGCCACTCGAGAGTCGCCGGCTGCGCGAGGAAAAGGATGTGCCCGGTCATCCCGACCTGGCCGCCGCTGTCCGGGCTATCCTTGGGACCTCGACCGCTTCGTAATTACGTTTGAGATGCCCGGAGCACGCGGAGGGGGCTTTCGAGCCCCGCTCAGGAGACGGATAAATGCGGGTGGAGAGGACCGCGTTACGTAGAGGTTTGGTCGGAGAGGCAGGCTTCGGGAGGTGTGGCCTCCACGAGTTTCTCACGCACCCAGGCGATCACCGGCTTCAGGCCGGCTCCCAGGGAAACGGGATTGAAATCGGGCCAAAGCCGGCGGAGACGTCCGATTTCCAGGCATTTTGAGCGCGCGCCGGTGTACCTGCTGGTGTCGTATTGGATGCGCGAAGGATCGTAGCCGACCTGGAGGCAGACCAGTTCGGCAAAAGTCCGGATGGGATATTCCTCGCCTGCGCCGACATTGACGATCTGTCCTTCCACACGGGGACTGAGCTCGAGCGCGGTGCGGACAAAGTCGTCGACGTGAATCAGCTCACGGCGCTGGAGTCCGTCGCCCCAGAGTATCACCGGCTCGTTGTAGAGATGGCCGCGCAGGATTTTCCTGATCAGGTCAAAGATGAAATGGAGCTGGCGCCCATCCGCGTGGTATTCCGGACCGTAGAGGGTGGACGGCACGAGTGTGAGGTGCTTCAGGCCGTATTGCCTGGCCAGCGCAAGCTGCCCGATCCAGAGCATGCGCTTGGTCATGGCATAGGTGAAGAGGCTGTCGATGGGCTGGCCCTCGAGATAGTTCTCCTCGCGGAGTTCGCGGTCGGGCGCATAGGCGCAACTCGTTCCAATGGTGATCAGCTTTGCCTGCTTCTGGGAAGAAGCCCACCATTCGAGGACGGTCGTGTTCAGCTTCTGGTTGTGCACCCATTGCTCACCCGGATGGTGCAGGCAGAAGTCGCCGGCCTGGGTCCAGGCGGCGAGGTGATAGATGCGGTCGAAACGCTGCGTGTCCCAGGCAGCCAATGCCTGAGGGTCGAGGAGATTGCAGTCACGGGAGCGCGGAGAGACGACGCGGTGGCCGGCATTTTCCAGCGCGTTCTTCAGATGCCGCCCGAGGAAGCCGTGTCCACCTGTCACGAAGATCGATAGCGGCCGGCTCATGTGTCCTTCGGGTTGACAGGAAAATAGAACTCGACGCCGCGCGCGATCAAGTCGGCGTAGCGTGCGAGGATCTCCTTCCTGAAATTCCACGCGAGCACGTAGTAGACGTCGGGCACGTCGGTAAACTCGTCCTCGATCCGCACCGGAATGTGGCTGCCGGGAGCGATCAGACCGCGGCGGTGGGGGTTCCGTTCGGTCAGGCATTCGATGAGGTCCGGACCGATTCCGTAGTAGTTCAGGAGGGTGTTTCCCTTGACGGGAGCGCCAAGTCCGAACACGCGTCTGCCGGCCTTTCGGCACTGTTCAAGGTAGGCACGGTTCTCTTCGCGTCGCAGTGCGATCCGCCGGCCGAAGTCGTGGTACCAGGAAAGGGAATTGGCGCCGGCCGCATCCTCGTCGGCGATGAAATCCGCAAGCCGCGTGCTCGGATTTGCGACGGAAACGTGTGTGGCGTGGGCGATGATGGATCCGCCGTGGATGGGCGAGAGCTCGGCGTCGAAGAGCGCCAGACCGTGACGCCGCAGCAGCGTGTCGAGGGTGCGCACATTGTAGTAGAGCAGGTGTTCGTGGTAGATCTGATCGAAGGCGTCGTTCTCGACGATGCGCTTCATGTAGAGGAACTGGATGACGAAGACGCCGTCGGGAGCGAGACAGCACCGGATGCCTTCGGTGACGGAATGAAGTTCCTCCAGGTGGAAGAAGACGCCGGAGGCGTTGATGACGTCGAAGGTTCGATTGAGCGAGCGGGCGGTCTGCTCGTTGAAGAACGCCCGGACCGTCGTGAGGCCCGCCGCATTGGCGAGATCGGACGGGAGTTTTGCAGGCTCCACGCCGACGATGTCATAGCCCAGCGCGCGGTAGTGGCGGAGCTGGGTGCCGTCGTTCGATCCGATGTCGAGCATTGCCTTGCGTGACCTGTCCCTGAAATAGCGCGCATCGACCGACTGGGCGACAGATTGGAAGTGATCGCTCAGCGTCTTCGTGGTGCCTGAGAGATAGGTGTGGTCTGCAAACATCGTTTCCTTCGGCACCGTGTGATCGAGCTGGGCGGTCCTGCAGCGGTCGCACAGCACGACGGAAAGGGGATAGTACGGCTCAGTGCCCGCCTCGGCGGGCTTCAGGAAATGATTGGCCCACGGCTGGCGCCCGAGGTCAACGGCGGGCGTGAGATGAGTGGAGTCGCAAACGCGGCAAATCATGCGAAGTGGCCCTGGTGGGACGAGATGAAGTGCCCGGCAGCCGCGAGCGTCTCGGGTGTTCCGATGTCGAGGAAGGGCGCGGTCACGGTGGTCACATGAACCCGGTGTTTCGCGGCGAGCGCGGGAAAGACATCGAATTCAAAGCTGAGCGGGCGCGTGGAGGGAAGCGCCCTGAGGGTGCGCTCGCTGAAGGCGTATACGCCCGCATTGATGATGCCGGCTCCAGGGGTTTTCTCGCGAAACGTCTTGAGAAGTCCGTCTCCGCCGATGTCGAGCGATCCGAAACGGCTGGCATCGGGGAGAGCGAGTCCGAGAAGGGACGCGTCGGCAACACCGGCGTCGATCGGAAGCAACAGCGGTCGAGGATCGGCGAGGACAAGGGAGTCGCCGTTGACGACGAGCCAGCGACGGTTCGGCGCGGCTTCCGAGGGCAGGGCGTTCAGGCAGCCGCCGGCCGTTCCCAAGGGACTTGTCTCGACGCTGGATGAGACGGTGACATTGGGGATCGGCTGGCTCTTGAAATGGTCCTGGATGACATGGGCCAGATGCCCGGTCGACATGAGGAACTCGCGGCAGCCCCGGCGTGCGAAGGCGCGCACGACCCATTCAACGAATGGGCGGCCGGCGACGCTCGCCATGGGTTTGGGTACCCCGGGGAGAAGATGACTCACCCGGGTGCCGAAACCACCGGCAAGGACGATGACGCCGGGTGGGGGAGTGCGATCAGACATTGCTGTAGCGGGAATTTCGCAGGATGGTGTAACCCTTGATGAGTTCGCGGATGCCACGATCGAGGTCCCATTCGGTGCGGAAGCCGGTTTTCAGCAGACGCTGGTTGGAAACGATGTAGTCCCGCTTGTCGGGATCCTCTCCGACCGGTGCCTCCAGAAACGTGAAGGCGGGAAGGTGCTTCTTGATGACCGCGCACAATTCGAGCTTTGAAAGATTGGCCTCCTCCAGACCCGCGTTGTAGGCGCGTCCCTTCATGTGCTCAAAGTTGCGGAGAGCGAAGGAGAAGGCGCGTGCGACGTCCTGGATATGGATGTAGTTGCGCTTGAAGTGGCCTTCAAAGATCACGACGGCGCGATCGGTGACGGCGCGGTGGACAAAGTCATTGACCAGAAGGTCGACGCGCATCCGGGGAGAAAGGCCGAATACGGTGGCGAGCCGGAAGCTCAGGCTGTTGGTGCGCCCGAGCACGGCCTGCTCGGCGGCAACCTTGGTTGTTCCGTAGAGGGAAATTGGGCGGAGTGGGGTGTCTTCCGTGCAGAACTTGCCCGACTCGCCGATGCCGTAGCCGCTGTTGGTGACCGGGAGAAGGATCCATTGCGAGGGCGACGCAAGACGACAGATCATTTCCACCGCTTCCTGATTGATCGTGCGTGCACCGAGAGTGTCGGCCTTGCAAAGCGGGGCGCCGACCAGCGCTGCGAGCGGGATGATGGCGTCCGCCTTGGCGAGCAGAGGCTTGAGCAGTCCCTCGTCGCGACAGTCGCCGCGCACCACCTGGAAGCCATCGAACCTGCAGCATTCAAGCAGGCTGGGTTGTCCGAACATGAACGTGTCGAGAACCGTCACGTCATGCCCTTCGGAGAGCAGGTGAGGAATGAGGACGGAGCCGATGTAACCGGCTCCGCCAGTAATGAGGAGTTTCATCGCGTAGCGGCGTGGCTTGACTGAGGACATACTCCTATACGGCACGCCGCGTTGGTAATTTATTGTCAAAAACGCCGCATGCAGGGCCGCCCGCCGCGTTGCAGACCGACAATGAGGCGACTTGCGAATCAAACAGAGCCCTTGACGTTTCCTCCAAACTGAAGGGGCACGCTTCGTCGTGCCCGCGATTGCCCAGCGCATCCCAACGCCAGCCATTGCGCCAGTTTCATCGCCATCACGTTTCCTTGAGACAATGGCTATGCGACAGGCAGTGACCCGTGAAATCGATCCGGTGCGATAGGCATCTCTCGCTCCCCATGTGGTACATACCAATTCGACGACAACCTTGGCGGCAAGCCGTCTGGTTTCGGCGTGGATTTGGTGAAGAGTTCTTGAGTACAAACTACACGACCTGCCCCTTTATAGTCCATCTACGATTGTCGGGCATGACCCAAAGGCTTTTGGACGGCTGGGTGATGGCTGCGAAGATCACCATCGACCATAGCATTGGTTCCATCTGGTGGCCCTAGCTAAGATGGTTTTGCCGTGGGAGTGGACCCTCAGGATGGATTGCGGCAAACTCAATTGCCGATCCGGCGATTGACAGGCATCGCGAAACTGGAGGGGCACGCTTCGTCGTGACCGGTTTGCCCAGGGCCAGACTCACAAAAGGAATAACCTCATCTCTTGGAGTGACATCATTCCACGGCATGCCTGCCATATTTGTCACCTATCACTCCGTATCGAATCATCCGGGCGAGCAACCTCTTGCTTGTTCGACAAGATCTCAGAGCTGTGCACCGATTGCCGCGGCTTGAGAAGGGACCGCTCCACATGGCCGACGGAGACTGCGGGTCCCTTTGACGAGACAACGTGGACGTAAGGGACAACGACGCTGCGAGCGATGCGTGAGCAAATTGATTTCCCTCTCTCTCGCGATCATGTTGGCCTCAACGTATGTGATCGCCCCATCGGGTCTCTCGGCCATGACCACCTTCCACACTTTTCATCGGATAGTTCTGCCTGCACAGATCAATGCGCGCGGATTGTTGGATTTTTTGACACTTATTGGACAGCCAATCCAGGAAGACTGCGTGACTCTGGATTTTAGCAAGTTACAGAGGATTTATCCGGCCGGTATCACCGCATTGGTTGCGGTCATCAAGCACTGGGAACGCCAAGGACGTAACGTGCTTTGCGAGGGGTTGGAGCAGTGTTCGATCACGGCCTATCTTCAGCGGCTCAACGTACTAGCGGAGTGCGGTATCAAACTGCCGGAGAGCTTTCGTAGATTCGATTCCAAAGCGCGATTCGTGCCTGTACAGGAAATCGGGATCGACGTGACTGCATTGGGAAATAAAATGGCGTTGTGCGTCGCGCCTGGTGGCGACGACATTGATCAGCCTTTAAGCGGGGTCTACGATCTTGTCTGGTACGTCGTGACGGAAATGGCGAACAACGTCCGTCAGCACAGCGGCGGCACTGGCTACGCATCCGGACAGGTCAACCGGGCCGAGGGATTCGTGCGCTTGGCGCTTGCCGACAACGGCAAAGGCATCCTAAGAAGTTTTCAAGAAGTCCAACTGCCTTGGAGTCACAATATGACGGACGCCGCCGCGATCCGAAAAGCCATCGAGCCACGAGTATCAAGCAAGGGTAGTCCAACCAATGAGGGTGTTGGTCTGACGTTGGTGACAGAGATGACGCGACAGGCGAAGTCATGGCTCCTGATCGTTAGCGGAAGAGGTGTCCTCACGATCGGATCTACAGGCAACATTGAGTCTCGGGAGCTTGATGCAGGTTGGTCTGTTATCCAGGGACCTTGGTAGCGGTCACCTTCCGTCAGACTGTCGTTCAGGACTTCGCAGCACTACTGACTGCCGCAAAGGTCGAAGCAGGACTCTTGCATCGGCATCATCCACATGCTAGGTTTGAATCATGATACACGAGCTGTCCATTGCTGAGGAGTTCGGTCCGCAGCTGTCGGACGGAGCGCGTGCGGCGCGTTTTCTCCAGCAACGTATCGAGCCTTACCTCGCGATCTGCGAGCACGTGGTACTGGATTTCACACGAGTGCGTAATGCAAACAGCTCGTTCATCAACGCGCTAGTCGCAGGCGCGATCGAGGAACATGGTCAGACTGCAATTGCGAAGCTCGTTTTCAAGGGGTGTAATCCTGCGATTCGCGTACTTTTGGAGTCAGCAATTGAGTTAGGACTGGGGAAAGCTAAGCGCGTCGACGCATAGCCTTCATCCTTCGATGGAGCCAAGTCCTACGGTAAATTTGACTCCGTATCGGGGTGCGGCGCTCCTAATCCTCCAAGGCGCGAGGCAACGACGTCAGTTTTTGACTATTGACTGAATAGAGCGACGAAAGGCACCAAGAAGGGGTGACGAGGTCGTTTACTTCGTGATCGGACGGCCTATTTTTCGATCCGCGCCAAATGCAGACGGCTTATCGCTGATGTCATCGGGCGATTCAAGGTGTACAGCTTCTGGGCGAGGGATGTCAGTCGCGGGATCGAAGCCATGCATCGGGCATCGTCGTGAGGGGTTGGGTTTTGGATGTGGTCCGCGGCTGTTGTGGGGTGATGCTTGCTCTTGAACACAATCACGAGGGGATGGCGAAGGGGCTGGCGTTGAGATGCGCTGGGCGATCCCGGGCACGACGAAGCGCACGCCTCCAGGATGGCGGGAATTGTCAGTGGGTGGGTTGGGGGGCAGGAGGTTACCGATGCTGGGGAATTCCGCGAAGGGGACGGACTTTCTGTGAATTTGAACCAGAGAGTGTTTTGAAATTTCATCGCAAACGGACGAAATGCGGTTTTTCGAGGGATCGGACTTGGCCTCTGGGCTTTGGGGGGTAGGTTTGCCGGGATCCCATCCCTGCCATTTTCATGACGGTTCCCCTGATTGTTTCGTCGAATTTTCAGTTCGTGCGTCTTTTGCGTCGGCTTGGAGGCGGATTGATGCTGGCGGGGGCCGCCGTGATCGGTACGGCCGCAGAAGGGGGGGGCGTTACGGCTCACCTGACTTTCAACGACTCCATTCAGCCGATACTGGCTGAGAACTGCTACCAGTGCCACGGACCGGATCCGGGGTCGCGCAAGGCGGGATTGCGTTTGGATCGCCGCGAGAGCGCCTATGCACCGGGCAAGGATCGTGGCCCTGCGATCATTCCAGGGAATGCGGAAAAGAGTGCGCTGGTGCAGCGAATCGAATCGCAGGATGAGGACGAGCGCATGCCGCCGCTGGAGGCGCACAAGACTCTCAAGCCCGCGGAAATTGCGCTGTTGCGGCGATGGGTTGAGGAGGGCGCCGAATATCAGGAACATTGGGCATTCATTGCACCCGTGCGACCCAAGGTTCCGGCGGGACCGCAGCTTGCGGGAGCACGTTCCCCGGTGGATGCCTTTATTCTTGAGAGGGTCGCCCGCGCCGGACTGAAGGCTTCACAGGAAGCGGACCGCCCCAGCCTTTTGCGGCGCGTCACCTTTGACCTGACCGGTTTGCCGCCCACTCCGGAGGAGGTGGCCGCATTCACGGCAGATACCGCCCCCGATGCCTACGAGAAGGTGGTTGACCGCCTGCTGGCGAGTAAGCGTTTTGGCGAACATCGGGCCCGCTACTGGCTGGACTACGTCCGCTATGCGGACACGCACGGCCTGCATTTCGACAATGTCCGCTCGATATGGCCGTACCGCGACTACGTCATCCGCGCCTTCAACACGAACAAGCCGTTCGATCGTTTTGTGCGCGAGCAGCTCGCGGGCGACCTGTTGCCGGCAAAGTCGATCGAGGAGATTGTGGCGACGGGGTTCATGCGCTGCAACCTGACAACCAACGAGGGCGGGACAATTCCCGAGGAGGTATTTGTCAATCAGACGCGCGATCGGGTGGAGTCGTTTGGCCTCGTCTTTCTCGGCCTGACCACGGGCTGTGCGGCGTGTCACGATCACAAGTTCGATCCGATCACCCAGCGCGACTTCTACGGCCTGGCGGCGTTTCTTGGCAATACGGCGGAGAAGGCCTGGGACTTGAACACGGCGGATCCGGACCCGGTCATCCGGTTGCCGGAAGGGAGCGCACGTTTCGCGTTGGAGCGGGCACTGGCGTGGCGCGGTGGCCTTCAGCAGCGTCTGGAGGCTGGCAAGCAGACGGCGGCTCGGCGATTTGCCGCGTGGCTGTCTTCCGGAAACCGGCCGAAGTCGGTTTCTGACGACGCGCTGGAACTTCGCTTGTTGTTGAATGAAGGAAAGGGTGATGTCGTCGCCAACTCAGCGCCCGCTGCAAAGGGGGAGAGCTTCAAGGCGGAAACCAATCCGCTGGTTTGGGGCGAGAATGCCCTCTTCTGGCCCAGCATGCGCATGGACATCGCCAGCCAGCTTTCGCTGGGCGGCGCGGGCGCGGTCGATGGAACGCAGGCGTTCTCAGGGGGAGGGTGGGTGCTGTTGCGGCAGAAGGTCGGCGGAAGTGGCACGGGTTCGGGATCGCTGCTTTCACGCATGCGTGACACTCCGGCCAAGGAGGCACGCGGATGGGAGCTGTATCAGCGCGACCAGCGACTGATATTCGTCCTCGCCCACGCTGCGGGCAGGCAGTCGATCGAAGTTGCAACCGCGGAGAGGGTCATGTCCTTCGACTGGACTCATGTCTTTTTCACCTACGATGGATCAGGTCGCGCCGCCGGCGTGCGCCTGTACGTGAACGGCCGACCTGTTGAAACCGAGATCCGCCGCGACGACCTGGGCGGTGCGAGCATCGCCACCGAGGCGACGACGCAACTGGGGCGACGCGAGGATGGTGAACCCATGCGCGAAACCTCGTTTCAGGATGTGCGCCTCTATCGTCGCGAGCTTGCTGCCAATGAGGTGGGCTGTCTGCCGATTGAGACGGTGGCGGCGGAGATTCTGTCCCGCAGTCCCGAAATCGCCAAGTGGACGCCCGAGGAAACCCACATGGTCGTTGATCGCTTCTTCCTGGAAAGGATCGACACCGAGGCAATGGAGGTCTCGGCGGAGCTTGCGCTTGCGGATGATGCGATCGGGCAGATCAGCAGGGACGGCGTGCCGACACTGATTGCGCGCGAGAAGCCGACGCCGGGTGCTTCCGATATTCTGAAGCGGGGCGACTATTATGCGAGGACGGCACGTGTGCAGCCTCTCACGCCGCATTTCCTTCCGCAGCCTTCTCCGGGTGAGAGGAATGACCGCATGGGCCTGGCGGACTGGCTGCTGACCGCGGAGCAGCCGCTCTTTGCGCGCGTGACCGTGAACCGCATGTGGCAGGAGATCTTTGGTATTGGGCTTGTGGATACTCCGGGCGACTTCGGCGTGATGGGCTCCAAGCCCTCGCATCCTGAGCTTCTCGACTGGCTGGCCGTTGAGTTCCGTGAAAGCGGCTGGGACGTGAAGCGGATGTACCGGATGCTGGTCACCTCGGCAACCTACCGTCAGACTGCTCGTGTGACGCAGGAGCAACTCGTCAAGGATCCGGCAAACCGTCTTCTGGCGCGTGGGCCGCGCTTTCGCATGGACGGGGAGATTCTCCGCGATGCCGCTTTGGCGACATCCGGTCTGCTGGTGGGCACCCTTGGCGGTCCTCCGGCCAAACCCTATCAGCCTCCAGGGATTTGGAAGGAGGTGGCGATGCCTGAATCCAATACCAAGGCGTATGTCGACGACCGTGGCCCGGGTCTGTATCGGCGGAGCCTATACACTTTTTGGAAGCGTGCCTCGCCGCCACCGAGCATGGAAACGTTCGATGCTCCTTCCCGCGAAACCGTCTGTGTGCGGCGTGCGCGCAGCAACACGCCCCTGCAGGCGTTCGTGACGATGAATGACACGCAGTGGGTCGAGGCGGCGCGCAAACTGGCCGAGCGAGCACTGCATGCGCAGGCGGGCACCGACGGACGTATTGATGTGCTTTCTGCACTGACGCTTGGAAGACGCCTGAAGGCGGATGAGCGCGCGGTGATTTCCAAATCGCTTGATGGCTTTGAACGTTACTTCCGGAAATCAGGCGGTGCGGCGGAGGAATTTCTCGCTGTCGGGGACAGCCCGTCAGATGCAAGGCTGGATAGGATCGAACTCGCCAGTTGGACGATGGTGGCGAGCCAGTTCTACAATCTCGACGAATTCCTGACCAAGTAGTCCATCGGAAATTTCCAGATCCATGTACGCTCACGATCAACACGACCCTCATGCCCACCTCTGTTCAGACCATGCGGGGGAAGGGCCGACAGTCTGGGACCTGCCCGTTCCGCTGTCGTTGAAGAGGGAGTGGCTGCAACTGGAGACACGACGGCACTTTCTCGGTCGCACAGGCAAGGCCCTGGCGTGGGCAGGTCTCGCGAGCATTCTGGGCAAGGAAATGCCCAGGGCTTTTGCGAACATCACCTCAAGGGAAAGTGTCGTGCCGCATTTTGCCCCGAAGGCGAAACGTGCCATCTACCTCTTCATGGCGGGGGCGCCGTCGCAGATCGAAACCTGGGACTACAAGCCCATGCTGTCCGACCTATTCGACAAGGACCTGCCGGAGTCGGTGCGCGGCGGGCAGGTATTGACGGGAATGACTGCGAGTCAGGCGCGGCTTCCGATCGCCCCGAGTCCGTTTGGATTCAAGCAGTATGGGAAATCCGGCATGTGGGTCTCCGATCTTTTCCCGTGGACAGCGAAGGTCGCCGATGAACTCACGGTCATCAAGTCGCTCCACACCGAGGCCATCAATCATGAGCCTGCGATCCTCCAGATCACCACGGGAAACATGTTCGCGGGCAAGCCGTCGCTCGGCTCCTGGCTCTCGTATGGGCTCGGCGCGATGAACGATGAATTGCCCTCCTTTGTGGTGCTGACATCGAAGATGCCGGTCACGAAAAACGTGCAGGCGCTTTCGAACCGGCTCTGGTCCTCGGGATTCCTGTCGCCGGAGCATGCGGCGGTGACGCTTCGGCCGGGCGGGGACCCCGTACTGTACCTCCAGAATCCCGCGGGGATCGACGGAGAGGCGCGTCGTGCGATGATCGATGGAGTCAATGCGTTGAATCGCGATCTCTTTGAACGCGTCGGCGATCCGGAAATCAACGCCCGCATTGCCCAGTATGAGATGGCATTTCGTATGCAGACGTCGGTGCCCGATCTCACCGACGTTTCGAAGGAACCTAAGTCCACGTGGGACCTTTATGGGGAAAAGGCGAAGGAGCGCGGCACATTCGCCTATAACTGCCTGATGGCGCGCCGGCTGGCGGAGCGTGGGGTTCGTTTCACCCAGGTGTTCCTGCGGAGCTGGGACACCCACGGAGAGGTCCCTGAGCGACTGACCGCGCTGTGTGAGGACTGTGACCGCCCGACCTATGGGCTCATCACCGATCTCAAGCGGAGGGGGCTTCTGGACGATACGCTGGTCATCTGGGGAGGGGAGTTCGGCCGCACGGTCTATTCGCAGGGAGGCCTTAAGCGCGACAACTTCGGCCGCGATCATCACCCGCGTTGTTTCAGCATGTGGATGGCCGGGGCTGGAGTGAAGCGCGGCTTCACCTACGGTGAAACCGATGACTTCTCCTACAACATCACGAAGGATCCCGTGCACATTCGCGACCTCCACGCCACGATCCTTCATCAGTTCGGACTGGATCACAACAAGCTGACCTTCAAGTTCCAGGGGCTCGATCAGAAGATGACGGGTGTATTGCCGGCCGAGGTGATTTACGATCTGCTGGCGTGACCCAGGCTGGAAAAACGGCAGGGTGAACAGGATCGCCCAGCCACATCGCATGTCCGAGCCAGACGAAATTCCCAAACGTGCCATCCGTCGACGCCACCACCGGCCGCTTGCAGGCATCTTTTGGTTTTCGACCATTGTTCTGCTGGCGCTACTCGCCCTGGCATTCCCTCCGGACGGCGTGCAGCGATCCACGCTCGCGCAGTTCTTCGGTCGATTTCATCCGCTTGTCGTCCATTTCCCCATCGCCCTTCTCCTCCTCATTCCCGTGATTGAAGTCTGCGCGCTCTTCCGTCGTGGCCACGCACTGCGTGGCGCACCGTCCTTCCTCCTCTGGATCGCCACCGCCTCCGCCATCCTGGGGACGGCAATCGGCTGGCTGCTCGCCCGCTTCGGAGGATACAGGGGCGACCTTGTGATCGCCCACATGTGGAGCGGATGCCTGCTGGCTTTCCTGTGCCTCCTGGCGCTCCTGCTGCGGCGGCGCTGGGAAATCGACGGCCTATACGGGTTGGGTCTCCTCTACGCGCCGATGCTCGTGATTGCCGCCGGCACCGTGGTTTTCACTGCGCACCAGGGAGGACAATTGGTCTATGGCGACAAGTACCTGATCGAATACATGCCGCCGAAACTGCGTTCCCTTCTGGGCGTGCCCGCAGGCGGGGCTACACTCAAGTCGGCGCCCCAGCCTCCCTCCTCTCCAGGCGAGCCTGGAGCAGTGAAGCCCGAAGAGACGAAGAAGGATGCGAAGGTTTCCTTTTATGAGGCGCGAATCATGCCCACGCTGGACCGCACCTGCCTGTCCTGTCACAGCCCGAAGAAGACAAAGGGCGGCCTCAGGCTCGACACCTATGCGCTCATGATGAAGGGCGGCGACAGCGGACCCGCAGTTGTCGCCGGCAACCTGGATGACAGTGAGCTCTATCGTCGCATCATGCTCCCGCACGACGACGAGGAATTCATGCCCGGGGGCAACAAGAAGCCGCTCAGTGTCACGGAGACCAAATGGATCGAACTCTGGATTGCTGCCGGGGCATCTGAAACGGCTCCGCTGAGCGACTTCAGCCAGGCGCCGGCGCCTCCGCCTGACAGGCACAGCGAGGCTGTTGCCTGGGCGCCGGATTACAGGTCGAAACTCGACGAGGCGAAGGCTCTCGCGGACCGGCTGGGCATCCGTTTGGTGGCGAGATCGCAGGTGCCGACCGACGGATTGATTGTTCGCACGGCGAGTGCCCCCTCGCATTGCACGGACGAGGTGCTGGTCGCATTGGCCCCGCTGGCTGACGTCATCGTTGAAGCCGAACTTGCGCGCACGCGGATTTCGGACAAGGGACTCGCAGCGGTTTCCGCTTGGAAGAATCTTCGCCATCTGGATCTCACGGCGACTGCTGTCACCGCCGAAGGGCTCCAGCCTGTTGCCGGATTGACCCGGCTTGAGACCTTGAACCTGACGGATTCCCAGGTCGATGAGACGAAGCTGCCGAAGGGTTTGGCCCAGCGTGCAGGACTGGCAATCTATCCGCCGATGCCGGAGGGCGGGACGAACGATGCCACCGCACCTGTCGCCTCCGCCCGATGAGTCCATGAGCACCTATGCAGTGGAGGTAAGGAACCTGCGGAAAAGCTACGGCTTGGTCGAGGCGGTGAAAGGGGTCTGTTTTTCGGTGCAGGCCAATGAGATTTTCGGACTGCTCGGGCCAAATGGTGCCGGCAAGACTTCAACCCTGGAGTGTCTGGTCGGCCTGAGGGTGCCCGACAGTGGAGAGTTGTGGATCTCAGGATTGGACGCCCGGGCGGATGCCCGGGAAGTCAAGGGACGGATAGGCGTGGCGCTGCAGAGCACGTCGCTGCAGGACAAGCTGACCCCGAGGGAGGCGCTGGCGCTCTTCGCCTCATTCCACCGCGAGCACGAGGATGTCGTCGCACTGCTGGAACGATTTGGCCTAGCGGAGAAGGCGGACGTCGCGTTTGAATCCCTTTCCGGCGGTCAGCGGCAGCGGCTTGCCCTCGCGCTTGCGTTCGTGAACCGACCGGAAGTGCTGATTTTCGACGAACCGACCATGGGACTCGATCCGCGTGCGCGGCAGGAACTGCACGACGAAATCCTCGGCATGAAGGCGGCGGGTCACACGATTCTGCTGAGCACCCACCATCTTGATGAGGCGGAGAAGCTGTGCGACAGGATTGCCATCATTGACCGCGGTGTCGTGATTGCCACCGGGGCTCCGCGGGATTTGATCGCCGGATCGCAGGCGGTGCAGATGGTGTCGGTGAGGTGCGATCGGTCCGTGCCCAGGGACTGGTTTGAGCAACTGCCGGATGCCAGGGAGATTTCCGGGTCGGGTGCGGAGTTTCGATTTGTGACGACGGCCGCGACGCCTGCGCTGGCGGAGTTGACGCGAAGACTCGCGGAGAACCGAGTGGGGATCGTTGAACTGCAGGTGCGCAAGGCATCGTTGGAGGACGTCTTTCTCCGGCTCACCTCCGGAGGAAACCCATGAACGGATTCCGTCAATACCTGGCCGTGTGCATCCGGCTCCATTTCCGGAACCGGATGGCGCTCCTCTATGGCTATCTTTTTCCGCTCATCTTCCTCCTGGCATTCTGGGTTCTTTACCGGCACGAAAAGATTCCGCTGCTGCGTCACATGGGCGAACTGCTCACGGTCAGCGTGCTGGGCGGCGCCTGTTTCGGATTGCCGACCACGATGGTCAGTGAGCGGGAGCGCGGCGTCTGGAAGCGCTATCGCCTGGCGCCGATGCGCACGGGAATGTTCGTCGCGGGCACGGTCCTTGCGAGGTTTGTGATCATTGTAACGGCGGGGCTGATACAGCTGGGGGCCGCGCTTGCCGTCGGCATGACCCTGCCGGAGCATCCGCTGGCGCTTGCCGTGGTGTTCTCCTGCGTTGCGTTCTCGTTCATCGGCCTCGGCCTTGTGCTTGCGATGATGGCCGACACCGTGCCCGCGGTGCAGGCACTCGGCCAGTGCATCTTTCTTCCCATGTTGATCATCGGAGGCGTGGCGGTGCAACTGGTCAGCCTGCCCGAGTGGGCCCAGCACCTCTCCGCTTTCTTCCCCGGACGCTATGCGGTGGAGGCCATCCAGCGATGCGTCACCGGAAACGGATTCGAGGATGTCGGATTCTCGCTGATTGTGCTCACGCTCATGGGCGTGGCGGGTTTTCTTGCGGGAGTGAAACTGTTCCGCTGGGACACGCAGCAGCGCTTTTCGCATTTGCCCGGGAAGACCTGGCTGCTGGTTCCGCTGGGTGCGTGGCTGACGGCGGGACTGCTAGCCGAGTGGAAGGGAGCCAGTGTGCTTTCGACGGAGAGGACAGCCGATGCCGCTGTCCGAACAGAGGCATTGAAGACGGTTCCAACTCCGTCACCCATGCGGGCTCCGGTCCCGACGCCTGCGCCGACTCCCACCCCCACGCCCACCCCCACGCCGACACCGATACCGACACCCACGCCCTTGTGGGCGTCGATCACGGAGGCCCAGACCAATGGCCTGGATTTCAATGTGCCTCCCGATCGGGGTGTGGTGGCTCCGTTTGCTCCGAAGGACGAGGAGCCCGATGAGTATTCGGCGCCCGAGGTCGAAGCGGTGCGGCGCAATATCGCCACGTGGAGACCGGGACTTGATTCGGATGAGATACAGGCGGTCCGGAATTATCTCTACATCGCTGCCGTGCCCGATGCCATCCAGATGCCGGTGGAGCGATATGTCCCCGGGGTGGTGTTTGAATATCTCGCGGACACGTATCCCAAGGACAAACTCATCAAGATCCTGACATGGATTGCGCTCCATCCGGACGAGGGCAAGGTGCTGTCGGGGGTGGGTGACATCGGGATCTCGGGGAATGTCGGCGACCCCTGGGTTGTCCGTGAGCGTGCATATTTCTACGCGATCAAGTTCATCGCCCGTCTGACCGGACGTTCAACCGATTAGCGTGCGACTGGTTTCTCCCGGCCAAGTACATTCATGAAGTCCCCGTCGTTCCGCCTGGTAAAGGTCGTCCTCTTTGTGCTTCTGGTGATGGCGCTGGTGTGTGCGCCCTTTGTGATCTGGGGCGAGGATTTCGTGATGCCGCTGCTCGATGCTCAGGAGCACAGGGTGGAGTGGCTTGTGGTGATTGCGATCGTACTTCTGGCGGCGGACTCCGTGGCGCCGGTCCCGGCGACCCTCGTCATCATGTTTCTCGCAGCCAAGGCGGGAACCCTTGCCGGAGTGATTGGCGGCACCGTAGGGCTTACGGCGGGGGTGCTGGCGGCGGCATGGTTCGGGCGCGTGGCCGTAGGGAGAATTGCGCCGCGCTTCTTTCCCGACGAGGAACTCGCCCGCCTTCGTGAGGCATTGCAGACGCGGCTGGCGTTGACCCTGGCGTGCCTGCGCAGCGTTCCCGTGCTGGCGGAGACGTCGGTCATCGTGGCCGCCGCGATGGGCATTCCGCTGAGGAGGATTGTCCTGCTGACCATGCTGCCGAACCTTGCGGTTGCGCTGATCTACTCGGTTTCAGCGGACGACTCTTTTCGTACTGCGGTCATCGCCTTTCTCGGAACGATGATCGCCTCGGGGATTCTCTGGCTCTGGCTGAGGAAGAATCGCTAGCCCCATAGGGGATTCCCCACGGAGCAACACCGGGTTGACGCTGTGGGGCCCGGGAAGGTTACAGCGGCCGGCGAGATTTTGTCGGGAGAATGTTTCCGGTGCACGTTACCGGCATGCCGGCATGTGTCGTCTTGGACTTTGCAATCCAAATCATCATGAACTACTCAACCCTCCAGAATCTCCTCGGTGTTGCCCTCCTCGCAGGTGTTGTTGCCGCCGCCGTCTCCTTCATGGATTCCCCGGTGCCTGCAACGCAGAGTCCTGTCGCTGATGCGGCGGCGCTTGTGCAGCCTGCCACGAATGTTGCAACCTCGGTGACCGCTCCTTCGGTACAGCCCTGACCGAACGGCGCTTGCGCTTGGGTGTGGGTGCGCGCATGACCATGTGTCTGCGTGACAAACGACGAAAGAGTCTACCTGCATCCTCCTGAAGCCCGCCGCGTGCGGGCCGACAAGGCGCTCGCGACCGCGTTTCCGGAATTCAGCCGTGTCGCGATTCAGCGTTCGTTTGATGCGGGGCTCGTCAAGCGCGCGGGGCTCGCACTGTCGCGTGACACCGTTCTGCTTCCAGGAGAAACCCTGATCTTCCGATTTCCCGATGTCCGATCGTTGGACCTTCGCCCGGTTGAGATTCCCCTTGAGATACTGTATGAGGACAAACATCTCCTCGCGATCAACAAGGCGGCCGGCATGGTGGTGCACCCTGGGGCAGGCACCGGCGAGGACACGCTGGTTCATGCGCTGCTGGCGCACTGTGCAGGCACGCTGAGCGGGATAGGTGGCGTGGAGCGTCCGGGGATCGTCCACAGGCTGGATCGGGAGACCTCGGGTGTGATGCTGGTGGCGAAGACCGATGCCGCCCACCGCGCTCTGAGTGCGCAGTTTTCAGAACGAACGCTGCACAAGGAATACCTGGCGCTTGTGCAGGGTGTGCCTCCGCTGCTGAGCGGAAGCATCACGAAGGCGATCGGCCGAAATCCCCAGCATCGTCACAAGATGACGATCAGGGAGCCAGACGAAGGAGGAAGGGATGCCCATACCGACTGGGAACGCGTGGAAGCGTTCGGTGAACAGGCCGCCCTGCTTCGCTGCACCATCCATACGGGGCGGACCCATCAGATCCGCGTGCATCTCAAACACCTTGGGCACGTCATCGTGGGCGACGACGTCTATGGCTGGAAACCGGATGCACGTTCTCCGGCGTTGAAGGCCGATCGGGTGATGCTGCATGCGGAACATCTCGTGGTGACGCACCCAAGCTCCGGGCGCACGCTGGACCTGCGTGCCCCGCTGCCGAGGGATTTTCAGACACTGCTTCAAGCCCTTCGAGGAAAAGCACCCCGGGCGAAAGGCTCGCGTGTGAAGAGGTCAGTCGCGAAACGACCGCGTGTGAAGGCCAAGGTAAGTCGCGCAAATCGAAAGAGCGCGTCGCGGACAATGCCCGCGGGGTCAGACTCTCTGCGGGATACGGCAAGGCGCAGACGGAAGAAGTAGCGTCAGAACAGCACCCTGCCGTTTGCCCGAGGTGGGGCCGGTATGCCGAGGAGGTGGGAGAGCGTGGGCGCGAGGTCGTCGATGCCCACGCGTTCCGTGTGTTCGCCCTGCGGCACGCCTACACCGTACCAGAGCAGCGGGACATGGGTGTCGTAGTTGTACGGGGATCCGTGGGATACGCCGACATCGCGTTGGAAGAAATACGGTTTCACCAGCACCATGAGATCACCACTGCGCTCGCGGTTGAAACTGAGCAGGGCCTGCCGCCCGAGGCTGTCACTCACATCACCGCGCTCAAGCTGGTCCCTGGTGTAGGCAGCCTGCACCCAGGGAAGCTGGAGCGCCGCATCGCGCATGACGACCTGCACTTCCTTCGGATCCAGGTTCTTCTCCTTGAGTGCCGATGGCTGGATCAGGCCGTAGTTGACGAGCCAGGGGCCTCTGTCGGCGAGCGGGCCAAATCGGGCATTGAGTGCCGCCTCCTCCGCACGCGCGGCATCGCGGAATCGCATGCGGCCGGTGGGAATGTCGCGGCCGGTGGCGCGAAGGTACTCAGGCGTGGGAGGAGCTCCGTGGTCTGCCGTGAGAATGATCGTGCAGCGGTTGAGTCCGACCCAACCGTCCAGAAAATCGAAGAACTCGCCGAGGATCCGATCCGTGCGCACGGCATTGTCCATGACTTCATGGCTATTGGGGCCATAGTTGTGGCCGATCGCATCCGGAGCGGAGAAACCCAGGCAGAGGATGTCAGTCGTGCCTCGCTTGCCGAGATTCTCCTGCATCACGGCGGCCTTGGCGAAGTCCGCGAGGAGCTCGCTCGCAAAAGGGGTCAGAGCGAGGTTGGAGTAGAAGGCGGGACCGGGTTTGTTTTCCCCACCCGTGACTGTCTTTGGAAACGTGCGGCCGAGTCCGCCGCCTGTGAACTCGCCCTCCATGTCATCGGGTCCCTGGATCTCATAGGAGGCCGCCGGCAGGATACGATCCCACACCTTTCCGAAGTAGGAGCTGGCCTTTCCGGCCTGATTCCAGGCCGCTACCCAGGCAGGCACCTGCTTCATGTAGTAGGTTGAGGTGACAAACGAGCCCTCCTGCATGAAGTACGCGGCGTCGGCGAGATGGCCGCTCGTGAGAATGGCGGCGCGATCCTTGTTGGCGATGCCGATCACCTTGGGTTTGCCACCCCGCGCCAGCTTGAATTCGTCCCCGACCGTGGTGACGTTCAGGTTCCGCGGGGAACGTCCCTCCGGTTTCTGGGCACCAATCGCCCGGCCGATGATTTCCACGGATGGATCGGAAACACAATTGGTCGACCGCAGGGTGGTGCGGTCGGTCCAGTCGTTCTCAATGATGCCGTTGATGTTCGCGAAGGTTCCCGTGAGCATGACCGCATGGCCTGGCCCGGTGTTGGTAAGGGCATGCCTGTGATGGCAGTCGGAAAAGACGGCGCCCTTGTCGAGCAGGAGATTGAATCCGTTCGATCCGAAAAAAGGACGGAAACGCTGAAGGTAGTCAGCGCGGAATTGATCCAGGCTGATGAGCACAACCAGGTCTCGGGTGGGGGTGGGCTGCGGGCTCGCGGAGGCGGCCACGGAGACAAGGGAGATCAGCGCAATGAAAAGGGTGCGGAAGGTGAAGGGCATGGACAAGGAAGGAAGGTGATGCCAGACGGCAAAGGGTTCCAGCATTGTGCGTTTTGAGCGCGGGGCAAGTCCGTGGAAGGGATTGCCCTGCCGGCCGCGAGAGGTTTGGCGGAGTCGTGGCCTGCAACACGTGAGCAGACATTTTGTTCGCCCTTGCGTGCATTTGCCGTTGCGACGGGAGGGGAAGTCGGGCGAATCTTCTCGAACTCTTGGACCCGCGCGCGTTTCCCAGCAACGTTGGAGTTGGAAGATCGGATGAGAGGTTGCTGCGCTGAGGCATCCGGGTGCGCTGATCCCTTTTCCCCATGAATCGCAGGCATTTTATCGGACAGGTGACGGGCGGCACGATCGGTGCGGTCCTGGCGACGAGTTCTTCGCGGGCGGACGTCCCTTCTGCCTCCGGGCGCCTGACACGGACACCGATGGTCCTGATGGCGCCGCGGGCAGATGGCATTGAGGCGGTATGGGGTGTGACGACCCTGTGCCGTGGACGCCTCGAATGGGAGTCGAATGATGGCGTGAGCGGCGTTGCGAGCACGGATGCCTTCGGATTTGTTCCTCAGGGGGACGAGGTGCTGCGGGTGCGGCTTTCGGGACTCAAGCCCGGCCACATGTACCGCGTCCGTGCCGTGACGCTGGCTGCCGAGGGTGGCGCCACCGAGACGACGGAATGGAAATCCTTCCGCACGCTCGATCCGTCGGCCAGTTCGACGTCGTTTGTCGTGTGGAATGACACGCATATCAACAATCCCACGATCAAGGCGCTCCACGAGAAGACGCCGCGCGCGGATTTTCTCTTGTGGAATGGGGATACCTGCAACAATTGGACAACGGAGGACCTGCTGATCCCGACGCTGCTACATCCGGGCGAATGCGACATCACGGATGGCCGTCCGCTGCTGCTGACGTGGGGCAATCACGATGTCCGGGGAAAGTTTGCCTTCCGCATGCCGGACATGGTGGCGACGCCGAGCGGCAGGCCGTTCTACGCGTTTCGTTCGGGTCCGGTGGCGTTCATCTTCATGGATACCGGTGAGGACAAACCGGACAATCATCCGTCGTTCGAAGGACGGGTTTCGTTCGATCGGCTGAGGAAGGAGCAGGCGTCCTGGCTGGCGAAAACGATCAAACGGCCGGAAATGGCGGGGGCACCCTACCGCGTTGTTTGCTGTCACATTCCGCTTCGCTGGATAGACGAGAGCCCGCAGGACTACGCGAACCGCGGATTTGATCGTCACAGCGGACGCAGTCGTGCGGCTTGGCACGACTCACTTGTGGCGTGGAAGGCGCAGGTGATCATTTCCGGACACACCCATCGGGACACGTGGATGCCGGCCACCGCGGAATTTCCCTATGCGCAGCTGATCGGCGGAGGACCGAAGCCGGAGGCCGCCACGTGGATGGAGGCTTCGGCCGATGCCGACCGGCTGCGAATCGTCGTACGCAATCTGGAGGGAAAGATGAAACACGACATCAGTTTCCAGCCCCTGGCCTGAAGCATCGGCGGTGGCTCCGCTGCGGGCCGGAGTGAGCGTGAGGGTGGCCGTTGGCGGATGACGTCTCACAGAGATTCCGGAAAAGGCATCGGAGTCACGTACCCCTTGGTATTCGGAGGAAGCCGGAGCGGGTTTACAGGCTGGCGCGGGATTCGTGAAACGGCATGCTGTGAGGCATCATGGCATCACAACTTGCGTGGGGCGTGCTTTCCACCGGTCGCATTGCCGGCACCTTTGTGCGAGGCGTGAGCCGGTCGAAAAGGGGTCGTGTCGTGGCGGTGGCGAGCCGGAATCTTGCAAAGGCGGAGGCGTTTGCCGCGCAGCAGGGAGTGCCGGTGGCGTTTGGGTCCTACGATGCGCTTCTGTCGGATCCGCGCGTGACGGCGGTCTACGTCGCCACGCCGCATCCGTTTCATGTGGAGTGGGTGGTGCGTGCGGCGAACGCAGGCAAACATGTCCTCTGTGAGAAACCCTTGGGGATGAGTCGCGCCGAGGCGGTGCTTGCGTTTGAGGCCTGCCGCAAGGCCGGTGTGATGCTGATGGAGGCCTACATGTACCGGTGTCATCCGCAGACCAGGAAGGTGATCGAAATTGTGAAGAGCGGTGCGATCGGCCGCGTGTGTTCGATTCAGGCTGCGTTCAGCTTTCACCTGAACTATCAGCCGGAGTCGCGGGCATGGGCAAAGTCGCTGGGTGGAGGCGGTATTCTCGATGTCGGTGGCTATCCTGTTTCTTTTGTACGATTGATTGCAGGGGCCGCGTCCGGGAGGTCGTTTGCGGAACCGGTTACTTTCTCCGGAGCGGCAAACATTCATTCGGAAAGCGGCGTCGATGCGTATGCTGCGGCGCTGATGACCTTTCCCGGGAACATCCTTGCAGAGGTGTCCTGCGGGATCGGGCTGCAGCGGGACAATGCGGCCTGGATCTACGGCAGCGAAGGCTGGCTTCAGATCCCGGTACCGTGGATTCCCAATCGCGAAGGGGGTTGTTCACGGCTCCTCCTGCAGAAGCGGGGTGCCTCCGCGCCGGAGGAGATCCTGGTCGAAACCGAGGAGTTCCTGTATGGCATGGAGGCGGATGCCTTTGCGCGGGCTCTTGCGGATGGACTGCGGGAAGTTCCTGAGGTGACGGCAGAAGATACGTTGGGCACGATGGCGGTCCTTGATCAATGGAGGGCCGCCGCGGGGTTGGTGTACGATCCGGCAGGGGCTTGAATGGCGATCGCCGGTCGCGAGGCGTGTAAATACCAAGGCATTGGCTTTACCTTTGGTGCGGGGTGGGCTTTTCTCGGCTCACACTCCCTTCTATGCTCAAACGAATCGCACCGTTCTGCCTCGTGCTTGGTTTGATGGCTGTCCTTGCCGTTCCTTTGCTGGCGGCCACAAAGCAAGTGCCGATAGCCCGGGACAGCTCACCTGCTGCGGGCATCAGCGCCGCGCTAGCCACATTGACGGGTATTGCCATCTCGCCCCTGCTTGGCACCGGTGCCTACGGTGCGTATCGCTGGGCGACCACCGATGAAGCCCAACGCGGCTCCTTGCCATGGTTTGCGAGGACCGGGTTCTGGATTCCCGCGCTCCTGATTGCGGGGGCTTGCGCCTTCAAGGACACCCTCGGGACGGTTCTTCCGCCGGGTTTCAAGAAACCGCTGGATGTCCTGGAGACGATCGAGAACAAGTGCTCCGGACTGGTGGCCGCCGGCGCGGTGGTGCCGTTCACCATGGATGCGATCTCGAAGCTGCTCCTCTCGGGTGGATCGCAGGGCGCAATGATGATGCCCACGGGATTTGCGATGATCGGGTTTGGAACAATCGACTTTTCCTGGGTGCTGAACCTGCTGACCGTACCGTTTGGCATCGCGGTTTTCTGTGTGGTGTGGATGGCGTCGCATGCGATCAATGCACTCATCCTGCTCAGCCCCTGGGGTGCGATCGACATGGCCCTGAAGGCGGCGAGGACGTCGCTGCTCGGCCTCATTACCCTGAGCACGACGCTGAATCCCTGGGTGAGCGCCACGCTGTCGATTGCGGTCATCCTCATTTCCTGGCTGATAGCAGGCTGGGCGTTTCGACTGACGGTGTTCGGATCGATCTTCTGCTGGGACTTCTTCACGCTGCGCAAACATCGATTCAAGCTGGCGGCGACCGAGAACAAGGTTTTTTCGAGCAACCGCCTGTGTGTGCGCGGAGTCCCGACCCGCACGTACGGACGCTGGGTCAATGAGCCGGAGAACGGCCGCTGGCGCTTCGTGTACCGTCCCTGGCTGGTAATGGCGGAGCGATCGGTGGAGATCCCCGCGACCAAGCCTCATGTGGGGAAGGGACTCTTCATCTCGAGTGTGCAGGATGGGGATGGCACGCTGCTGATCCTGCCGCCGCGCTATCGCGGCCATGAGGACGAGGTTGCCCGCACCTATGGGGTGGAAGGTGGCGTTCAGGATGCCGGTTTGCTGAAGGCCTGGAGCGTAGTGCGCGAACTTTTCGGCGGCTCCTCTACCCGGGCGCAGGTGGTGTGATCCCCCGCTGCTTGATTCCTGGGTCCATTTGACGATTCGGAGCGTGATTTTGCGAAGAATTTCCCCATCCTTTCTCCTCCATGCGACGAAGGCGTAGGGGGGGACTGAACGACCGGTGAGCGACGATCAATCGACACCACCGTTTCTGAATCGCGCCAAACGGATGCTCACGGAGCCGCTGACACGCGGCTCCACGCATGTCCTTCCAGTACTTGGTCGCCTCTATGCGGTGAGCCAGAAGCGCCTGCTGCAACTGTTGAAGTGGCGGGTCTGGATCCAGGAAAAACTGCAGCCGAGCGAGTGGCAGATGACGCTCGTATGGGCCGCGGTGGCTGGCTTTCTCGGGGCGTTGGCGGCCATCCTGTTTACTTTTCTCACGGAAGGCGTGCACAAGCTTTTGACCGGATCCAATGCCGGTGTCGTCGAGTCGATGCGCCAGTTGCCGTGGTGGTGGGTCGTGGCGATTCCCGCAGTGGGCGGGTTGCTCGGAGGGCTGGTGCTGAAATACGGGCGACGCATCGCGCCGGGCAAGAGTTCCACGGACTACATGGAGGCGATCGTCATCGGTTCGGGACGGCTTCCGGTGCGCATGAGCCTTGTGAAAAGTGCAGCAGCGCTTTTCTCGATCGGGTCAGGCGGATCGATCGGGCGGGAAGGTCCGCTCGTACATCTGGCCGCATTGATGGCGTCAACCATTGGACGCTGGCGCAAGTTCAGTCCGCCCCAGCAGCGCCTTCTTGTCGCATGTGGTGCCGCGGCGGGAATCGCCTCGGCCTACCATGCACCCATCGCGGGATCGTTCTTCGTCGCGGAGATCATCCTGGGCACCATTGCGATGGAGTGCCTCGGCCCCTTGGTGGTATCCGCGGTCACGGCAACACTGACCATGCGGGGGCTGATGCATGCGGAACGACTCTATCGCGTGCCCGAATTTGAGCTGAGTTCAGCCTGGGAGATGGGGCTCTACGTCGTGCTCGGGTTGATGGCGGGAACGCTGGCGCCGTGGTTTTTGCGCTCACTCAAGGCGGCGGAGCGGATTTTTATGGGCATGAGAATTCCGCTCGCCCTTCGGCTGGCGGTGGGGGGACTGGTGGTCGGAGGGCTTGCCGTCAAGGTGCCTGAGGTCTGTGGCAATGGCTACAGCGTGATCGTCGGAATTCTCAATGGGCAGTTTCCGTGGGCCCTGCTGCTGCTGATCTTCGTCTGCAAATGGCTCGCCACGGCGTCGTCCTTTGGTTCGGGAGCGCCTGGCGGTGTGTTCACGCCTTCGCTCTTCATGGGGGCCTGTCTCGGGTTTCTTGTGGCATCGGCACTCCTGATCTATTTCCCGGGATTTCCGGTGGATCCTCGTGCGTTTGCGATGATCGGCATGGGGGCGTTCCTTGCGGCCGTCACCCATGCGCCGCTGATGGCGATCATCATGATTTTCGAGATGACGCTGAGCTACGATATCATACTCCCCTTGATGCTTTGCAGCGTGATCGCCTATTTCACCGCCCGGAGCGTTGAGGGGATTTCGCTGTACAATGTGTCGCTGAAACGGAAGGCGGCGGAGCAGGTGCTGGACGGCAGGCTCGATACGGAACTGGTGGCCGACCTCATGAAACCGGATCCGCCGTCGGTGCAGGAGTCCGCCGACTTCGCCGAGATCGCGCGCACGTTTCTGTCCCTTCGGCGTAACAACCTCTATGTCGTCGATGCCAGGAAACGTTATGTCGGATCGGTGGCGCTGCACGACATCAAGACCTTCCTGCAGGATCCTGCGCTGGCGGAGGTGGTGATTGCGCGCGACATCCTGCGCGAGGATCTGCCGGTGCTCACACCCGACATGTCGTTTTCCCAGGCTCTGGGGAAGTTTCTTGGAGTGGAGGCGGAACGGCTGCCCGTTGTGAGTGAGGAGCGACAACTGCTCGGGAATCTCGCCAAGGGAGACCTGCTTCTGGCGCTTGTCGAAAAGCAGCAGAAGAAGACGGCCGCGTAGAGGCGCCCGGCATCAGGCGCGGGACGATTGCCGGCGGGCGGCGCGGCGCGATTCCATCATGAAGTAGAGGACCGGCACCGCGAACCGGCTGATGAGCAGCGAGGCGATTTCGCCCGCGACGAGGGATAGCGCAAGGCCCTGGAAGATCGGATCGGCCAGGATGACGCTTGCACCAACCACGACCGCGAGTGCAGTCAGCAGCATGGGTCGGAAACGGATGGCCCCGGCTTCCACAACGGCCTCGGCGAGCGGCAGACCGTGAGAGCGACGGAGTTCGATGAAGTCGACAAGGATGATCGAATTGCGCACGATGATGCCGGCTCCCGCCATGAATCCGATCATCGAGGTGGCCGTGAAGAACGCGCCCATCAGGGCGTGGGCCGGCAGGATGCCGATGAGGGAGAACGGAATGACGACCATGATGAGGAAGGGCGTCATGTAGCTCTTGAACCAGCCGACCATCAGCATGTAGATGAGGATGCACACTGCGGCGAATGCGAGGCCGAGATCGCGGAAAACCTCCAGTGTGACGTGCCACTCTCCATCCCACTTGATCGAGGGCTCGAGATCCGAATCAGGCTGATGCAGATGATAGAGGGAAATGTCGGATTGCGTACCCCCGAACTTGCGACCGTCAAGTTTGGCGATGGCTCGATTCATCGCAAAGAGCGCGTAGGCGGGACTTGCAACGGCGCCGGCGACGTCGCCGGTCACGTAGACGACCGGGCGGAGATTCTTGCGATAGAGGTTTCGTTCCCCAAGGGTCCGTTCGATCGAGACCAGTTCACTGAGCGGCACCGTGGTGCGCTGTCCGGGAGGAAGCATCCTCTGATTGTCGGGCACCACGTGCAGCGAGAGCAGATCCTCTGCACGCCCCCTGCGGTCACGCGGCAATTCAAGGCGAAGCTCCACGTCCTCCCGTTCAAGCGGGCGGTGAAGGAGGTCGACGGTGGTGCCGCTGGTGGCTGTGCGCAGTGCCTGTGTGATTGATCCGGCACTGACATCGAGCTGCGCGGCTTTCAGCCGGTCGATGCGGAAGGAGACGGTTGGCTGCCGTTCCTCGACATACCAGTCCACATCCACCACACCCTCCGTCTGCTGAAAGATGTCCTTGATGGAAGTTGCGAGCGCCAGGCGATCGTTCTCCGTGGGACCGTAGATTTCGGCGACAAGCGTCTGGAGCACCGGCGGACCGGGGGGGACCTCTGCAAGGGCGAAGGCCGCGCCGTGCTTTTCAGCAATGGCAGCCAGGCGGGGGCGCACGCGCACGGCGATATCATGGCTTTGATCTGAGCGTTCGTCCTTTGGCAGGAGATTGACCTGGATGTCGGCCACGTTGGCACCGCGGCGCTGAAAGTAGTGGCGGACGAGGCCGTTGAAGTTGAACGGCGCAGCGGTGCCCGCGTAGATCTGGTAGTCGCTGACTTCGGGTTCGGAGCGAATGGCGGCGGCCATTTCCCGGGCGATACGCGTGGTCTCCTCGAGCGTGGTTCCCTCGGGGGTATCGAGGATCACCTGGAACTCCGATTTGTTGTCGAAGGGGAGCATCTTGACCTGTACAAAGCCCAGTGGCACGAGCGAGGCCGCAGCCAGCAGGAGCAAGGCAATGAAGGAGAGAAAGAGCCAGCGCCAGCGTGCCTGCGCGATCATGGGATCGATCACACGATGGTAGAGGCGCGTGAAGAGGTCATTGGGGGCGTGGTCGTCATCCGAGGACGCACCGCGGGCAGGCTGCTCCTTCGCAAAGCGGCGGCGCAGCACGCGGACCGCGGCCCAGGGAGTGACGGTGAAAGCCACGACGAGAGAAAAGAGCATGGCTGCACTGGCACCGATGGGAATCGGGCGCATGTAGGGCCCCATGAGGCCGCCGACAAATGCCATGGGAAGGACCGCGGCGATGACGGCCCAGGTGGCGAGCACGGTGGGGTTGCCAACCTCGCGCACGGCCTCGATGGCGATCTCAGTCAGTGGCCGTCCCGCAGCAGAGGGGAGGCGCTGATGCCGGACGATGTTTTCCACAACGACGATCGCGTCGTCCACGAGAATCCCGATGGAAAAGATAAGCGCAAACAGCGTGATCCGGTTGAGCGTATATCCGTAGAGGAAGAAGACGAGCAGCGTGAGGCCGAGCGTGACCGGAATGGCCAGCAGGACGATGAGCGATTCGCGCCAGCCGAGGAAGGCGCGGATCAGCACGGCGACGCCGAACACGGCGATACCCATGTGAAACAGGAGTTCGTTGGACTTCTCACTCGCTGTTGTTCCGTAGTTTCGCGTCACCGAGACCGTGACATCCTGGGGCAGCAGAACGCCCTGCAGGCGTTGGACGGTCGCCTCGATTTCCCGAACGACACGAATGGCATTGGCGCCGGGTCGCTTGGCAATGCTGAGTGTGACAGCGGCTTCTTCGTCGACACTCGGGCTGCCGAAGAGCACGTAGTCTGCAGGTTCGGCGGGTCCTTCGAAGACGGTGGCGACGTCGCGAAGAAAAATCGCGCTACCATCGGATGCTCCCAGGGTGACGCCGGAGGCGTCGTTGGCATCCCGCAGGAAGTCCCCGACCTCGATGAGGAGCTCGCTGTTGGCGGCGGAAAGCGTGCCGGCCTGGCTTCTTGCATTGGCGGCCTGGAGTGAGCGCGCAACATCGTCGAAAGTGAGGTGACGGGCTGCGAGCCTGGCCGGGTCGATCTGAACGCGCAATTGACGGCGAAGGCCTCCGATCAGGGTCGTCTCCGCGATTTCCGGGAGGGACTTGATTTCATCATCCAGCTGCGCCGCCAGACGTCGGAGGGAGAAATGATCGTGGACGCTGCTGTGGAGGGTGAGGGCTGCAACAGGCACGTCGTCGATGGTGCGTGGCTTCACCAAGGGTGAAGACGCACCGGGAGGCATGCGATCGGCGTGGGCGGCGAATTGTTTGTTGAGCCGCACCAGGGCTCCCTCGAGGTCGGACCCGACGAAAAAACGCACGATGACCACGGACTGACCGGGCCGCGACGTGGAGTAGAGGTATTCCACCCCTGGAATCTCCCACAGGAATTTCTCCAGGGGGCGCGTAATACGGTTCTCGACCTCGTGGGCGGTGGCGCCCGGCATGGCGACGAGCACGTCGATCATCGGCACCTTGATCTGGGGCTCCTCTTCGCGCGGGAGCATGATCACCGCGAACAACCCCAGGAGCAGCGACGCCAGAATGGCGAGAGGAGTCAGTCTCGATCCGGTGAATGCGGATGCAAGGCGGCCGGCAAAGCTGTCGCGCGCGGGCAATCCGGGGTTGCTCATGGCCTGATCGTGATGGGGGATCCGTCGCGCAGGGCCGCGGACGGTGTGACGACGACGGCCTCACCTGGGGCGAGTCCGGAGAGGATTTCGACGGTGTCACCGATCGTGCGTCCGATCCTGACGAGGCGGAGGGAAGCCCGTCCGTCGCTGACGACGAAGATGCGGTCCATTTGCCCGAAGGTTGTCACGGTCGACCGCGGCACCAGGATGGCGCTGCTCTGTCCCGCAGGAACAAGCAGGCGGGCGAACTGTCCGGAGAAGGCCGAGGAGGTGGAGAAGGAAACCTTGGCGAAGCGGGTGAAGGTGCGAGGATCGGAGGGGGCTATTTCCTCGATCCGCCCGCGGAGGGGAGGGGACTTCGGATCGGTTTGAACAAGGATTTCGGTGCCCGTGGCGAAAGTCCGGGAATTCTCCGCCGGAATGGCGCCTTCCGCGCGGAAATCCCGGGTTGATTCGAGGACCAGAAGCGCAGAGCCGGGCGTGGCGAGATCCCCGGTGAGCTTGTGCTGCGCGGTCACGATCCCGGCAAACGGGGTGAAGATGCGTGTGTGGGCAAGATGAGCCTCCGCCGCGGCTGTTGCAGCCCGGGCGATGTGAAGGGCATCCGTGGCAGCGCGCAGCGACTCGGCGGGACTGACGCGGCGGTCGACAAGGTCGCGTTCGCGGGTGACGGCGCGTTCGGCCTCTGCGAGCTGGGCGCGGACGAGACCGAGGCGCGCTTCCGCATCGGGAGAGGAGATTTCGACGAGCACTTCATTCGCGGCCGCTGTCTGGCCGAGCTCGGGCATTTTGAGGATGGGGCCGGTGAGCTGGGCGGAAATCGCGGCGCGCTGAGCCGGCCGCACGGCGGCGGGAACCTCGATGAAGGCGGGCACGGCATCGCTCCTTGCCACGACAGTGCCGACCTCGATTGCGGCAGACTCGCCTGTCGCGGCTGCCGGAGGCGGCTTGTGGCAGGCGGCGATTGTCAGGCCTGCGAGCAGGAGCGGAAGGATCCGGAAGCGCATGATTGCCTCAGGCGCTGCGCGGGCGGCGGATGCGTCCGGTCGAGTGATCGATCCAGCCCAGCCTGTTCAGGATGAACAGGGGCGGACAGAAACCCGTGAAGGCCGACTGGATCAGGTTGATGCCGACGAAGACCGGCAGGAGGATCCAGCGAGGGTCGATGAAGACGGTGAGGGCGCATCCGAGGAGGACGACTGACCCGGCGAGGACACGGATGAGGGATTCGGTTTTCATAATAACGTATATGCGAAAGCAATCATATACTTGAATAGTCGTCAAGACCTGATACGCTTTGCGCATGATCAGGCATGCCCAATTTTCGAATGAAGCCCTTGAACTGGTGGCCCGGCGCTTTGCTGTCCTATCGGAACCGATGCGGCTGCGGCTCATCCAGGCCCTTTTCAACGGGGAGAAGAACGTTTCCGATCTGGTCGAGGCCACGGGAGGAACCCAGGCCAATGTGTCGCGCCACCTGCAGACCCTGACCTCCGCCCACGTGCTTGGGCGGCGGAAAGCGGGGCTGCAGGTATTCTACCACATCGCCGACCCGACGATTCCCAAGCTGTGCGACCTGGTGTGCGGGAGCCTGGAGAAGTCGCTCAGCCGGCAGGTTGCAAGCCTGGCGTAAGCTCCCGGATTGCCTGGCGTGGGGCGTGTCCGGGGCGGGCTATTTCATCGCATGATGAAGCGCCTCATCGAGAGACCGGCCGCGGAGGTCCTTTGCTAGGATCCGGCCTTCACGGTCGAGAAGGAAATTTGCAGGGAGTGCGCTGACATTCCAGCTTCCCGCGAGCGGACTCTTCCATCCTGCAAGATCCGAAACGTGCAGCCAGTCGGCCTGGTCCTTGGCGATCGCCGCCTTCCAGTCCGAAACCCGGGTGTCAACGGACACGGCGAGGATTTCGAAACCGCGATCTCGATACCGCTTGTGGATCTCCCTGTAGTGACGGTTCTCCAGGCGGCAGGGTGCGCACCACGAGGCCCAGAAATCGACAAGAACCACCTTGCCGCGCAGGGATTCGAGAGAGAGCGACACACCTGCGGGTGTCGATGCGGTGAGGTTGGGGGCGACAGCCCCACGCGCGACACGGTGAAACCGGTGAATGCGCTCCTGGAGCTGCCTGCAGATTTCAAGTCCCGGATGTCTCGCTGCATAGTCGACGACAAGCGCGGACAGTTCCTCCAGGCGGTAGTCGCCATCCCAGCGAAGCGACGCCGGGTAGATCGCGGCTGTGCCCTTCAGGTGCGCCAGCGTGAAGTCCGTGAGCTCCCGCCGATGGAGATTGTAACCGGCGACTTCATCCTCGGTCAGTTCGTCGACCCTGGATTGATTGCCGGACGCGCGGGCGGTGCGGACCGCCTCACGAACACTGAGGACCAGGCGAGCCAGTGACGCGGAGCGATACCTTTCGTAGGCGAGGTAGGCGTCCTGATCCGGGGTGCCTGAGATCAGGAGAGACTTGCCATCGCTGGCGGAAGTTACGCTGAGAACCTGGTTCTCGGAGGCGACAAACGTGCCTTTCGTTTCGCCGATTGTGAGCGTGAACAATCCTGTTTCCGACGGCACCTGCAATTCGAATTCCGAGCCATGAATCCGCGTCGAGACGATGGAGGAGAGATTCCGGCCTTCGAGGGATTCTCGCAGGACCTCGACTTGAGCCTCCGCACCTCCGTTTGGAAGGCTGCCTTTGAGGGTGAATGCGGCGAAGACCTCTGTCGATGATCCGAGCAGGGCGGCGAGTGCAAGGATTTGCGGGAGACGGCTGAGACGGAGAGACATGGCGGTCAAGCTGCGGGGAGCGGGTCGGCACGCAAGCTGGGGGAGCTCTTCCTATTTCATGAGACACGCTCGATGGGAAAGCCGGGGTACTCATGGCGGCACCGGGTTCAAAGGGCAGCCTGCTCGCGTAGATGCTATGCGGCCAGGCCTGCGGCAAGCGCAAGAGCGCCGCGGGCGCGGTTCATGATGTACAGGTGGTATCCCGGTGCGCCTTTCGCGACGAGATCACGAATCTGGTCGAGAGCCCAGTCGAGTCCGATCATTTCGACGACCTCGGGATTGTCATCCGTGGCCTGAAGCCGGCGCAGGAGCCGGGCCGGCAACGATGCACCGCACATGGCGGTAAAGCGCTGGATCTGTTTGAGTGACAGCACCGGCATGATGCCGGGGAGGATGGGAACGGAGATGCCCCGTCGATGGCAGCGTTCGACGAAGGAGAAATAGACGTCGTTGTCGAAGAAGAGCTGCGTCGTGATGAATGCCGCACCGGCGTCGACCTTGCGCTGGAGGGCATCAAGGTCCGAGTCGTGGGAAGGTGCCTCGGGATGTTTCTCCGGATAGCCGCCAACACCCAGACAGAAGTCAGGATGCCTTGTCTTCAGGAGTCCGACCAGCTCATTGGCGAAGTGCAATCCATCGGGCGCAGGAGCAAAGGCGGTGGCGCCTTTTGGGGGGTCCCCACGGAGCGCCATGATGTTGCGGAAACCATCTGCGTGAATGCGATCGGCCAACGAAACGAGCTCGGCCCGCGAATGCCCCACGCAGGTAAGATGAGGCATGACCGTGAAGCCGAGTTCATTCTTCAGCATGCCGCTTACCTGGCTCGTCCGTTCGCGCGTGCTTCCTCCCGCACCATAGGTCACCGATACGAAATCGGGCGCGATGCGCTTGAGGACGGATGCCGCATGCCGGAGTGCGTCAACCCCTGCATCATCCTTTGGCGGAAAGAACTCCAGCGAACGCAGCGGCCTTTTCCCCGCAAACAGGAGAGAGATTGGTCGGTCTGGGGTCATTTCATATCAACATATGCAGATATGTTGATATGAAGTAAAGCGATTATGTGGCCAGCTGACCATCCCCTGCGGTGGGGTGCAGGTCAGGGAGTCGCAGGGGATTTCGGGGCCGCTGTCTGCGGAGCGGGAGCGGGGATGCTCTCCCACAGGTCAGCCTCGGTTGTCGGAAGGCTGGTGAAGGCGGATTCGTAGACCTGGAAGGCGCGCTTTTTCATCAGCGCATTGACGGGAGCCGAGGCATCCGAATTCGAGATGGAAACAAAAACGGGCCCTGCGGGAATCGTTTCTGTGGTTTCAGCCGCCTTTGCGGGGCCGCTCTTTTCTTCGGCCTTGTGGGCGTCACCAGCCACGGCGACGTCAGCTGCTGCTTGGCCAGCGTTCTTGGCGAGATCAGTGACGGTGCCCAGAGCGGTGGGGCCTGTGGTGCCGTCCTTCTTCGCCTCGGGAGCCTTGATGATTTTCTGCTCTGGTTTTCGACCCAGGTTTACTGCAACGGTTTTCCCGTCGAATGTCGTGAACCGGATCGTGCGTGAGTGCGCGCTGGCGGCGACCGCGTTGGGGTCGTTGAGATCATTCGTATCTGAGAAACGAAGCGTGCCTACGCTGGAGATGAGCGAGGCGATACTCTCGCTCTTGAGTCGTTTGCCCGAAGGGGCCGCTTCGGAACTGAACGTATCCTCCTTCTTGGCCCGTTTGGCGGTGAGGGTCTTGCCGTCGGGAAAGGAAAGCTCGACGCTGGCAATGTCCTCGGGCTTGAGCGAAAGCAGGCTGGCATCCGCCCAGTTCTTCGGCTCCACATCAAGGTAGGCATTCAATCTCGTGAGGAACGCCTTGTTTTCCTTGTCGAAGCGGACGAAGCGTCCGCCGCCCTCCGCGTATTTGCCGAGAGTGAGGGACCACGTGTTCTTGTTTCCGCTGTCGGACAGTGTGATGCTGGTATCCTTGAATTCGAGGGTCGCAATGCGCTCGGGATTCTGTGTCACCAGGCGCTCGAGCCTGGCTCCTGTCAGATCGCCGACGAGGCGGGAGAGTTTGGTGAAGTCGGCGGGGAAATCATAGTACTCGGCCACGCGCCAGACGCCTCCGTCGGATTTTGTAAGCGTCACGGTCTTTCCATTTTCCGCAAGGCGGACACTGTGGGCCTGCTCGATCACCGAGCGGGCGATCAACGGTTGACCGATCCGGGCGTCCGCGGGGGGCTGCTTTGCCGGGCGCGTGAGGAAATGAACTGCGACTGCAACGGCTGCGAGGATGGCGACGACGACAACGAGTGTTTTTAGTTTCATGCCTTCAGCGAGGGAGTGGGTCGATGGATCGACAGTTGGCGGCGACGGCTACGCGCGGCGTTCGCGCTGGAACCAGAATCCGAACAGGACGACGAGAATGACGGGGGCAAGGAGGTTTATGGCGAGAAGGCTGTTTTCCAGAAATTCGATGTCCTCGCGGAGTGCCTTGCGGATCTCGCGGCGCTCGCCGCGCATGGTCGCCTGTTGCGCCTGAAAGTCCTCGATGGCCTTCTGTACCTCGGGGGTTGCGATCAGGCGGTTGCCCTCGTTGCTCTTGCCCTGGAGATCGCTCAGTTTTTTCTGAACATCCGCGAGACGGCCTTCAAGCGCGGTCAACTGGTCCTGGTAGCGCTTCTGGGCCTCAATCTCCATGTTGCGTACGACGGTGAAAGGCCGGACCGAACTGCCCTTGCCGCGCAGGGAAATCAGGTCCTTGGATCCGCCGAGGAACTCAAGGCTGTTGCTCGCAAAGGCCAGGTTATCGTTGAGGGGGCGGGCGGCCTGGGTGCCTAGGAAGTTGAAACGCTCGACGCTGTAGTCGTCAAAGAGCCAGTCGGTGTCTGCGATGACAAAGAGGGTCGAACTCGAGCTGGAACTCTTGAGTGCCGGCGCCGCAGCGGGTTCAGGCTTCTTCGGCTCCTTGGTTTCCTTCGAGTTCGGATCCGAGGGCGGTTCCTCCTTGGGGGCTCCATCGGGGAAGGCGGTGGAGAATTTTCCCGTGATCAGGACGGCGATATTTTTTTTGCCGGAGGGAGTGATCTGCCGCGCCACATCCTCCGGTTGCGCAAATTGAAGCGTCATGGCGGGAACATCCCCGGAATTGGCGGAGGATTCGATAAGAGGTGTCACCGTCCGTCCTGAGGCGTCCACAGTGAGGCTGCCGCTTTCGACAAAGAGCAGTGACTTCAGCTGGCCCACCATGGCGGCCTGCCGGCTGAATGAATCCTCCGTCAGTGAAAGCCATATCGGGTAGCGTACTACGCCTCCCGGACCGGTCTGGACGGAGGTCGCGTTGTCGAGATCGCCCACGACGTTCTGCGGATTGTAGGTGACACCCCAGGCCTTCAGCATGGGCAGGTCGCTGGAGACATTGGGCTGGGGTCCCCCGAACATTGCATTCTGTCCCCCCATCCGTCTGAAGTATTGCGATGCGGGATCGACAGCCACGAACACGGGCTTGCCTTCCAAGAGAAACTGATCGATCGCGAATTCGAGCTTTGGAGTAAGGTTTTGGGGATGGATGACCGCCAGCACGTCGAGACCGGCCGGCAGCGAAGTTGCGGTTGCCTCCACAGGAACGATCTCGAAGGACTTCGCCCACTCGTCGGCGACAAGCTGACCGGTGGGCCGCTGCCGCTGCTGCATCATCATCATGGGATTCATCGGAGGAGCCTGGAGCGGAAGGCTGGTGATGAGTCCAAGCTTCTTCTTTGCAACCGCCTGCACGCTGTAGATCAGCTGCGAAATATCGTACTCGAGGAACGACTCGCGCTGCGGAGTGAACGATGGAATCTCCTTCTGCTGATCCGCCTGAATTGCCACCAGTCCGAAATAGAAGGTCTCGCCCGTTGCGAGACGCTGCGGCTGCAGGCCAGCAGCGCCGGCGCGCTCCTCCTCCTGGGTGTCGGGTCGAGGATCGACGACATTGAGGGTGAGTTTACCTCCTGATGCGCGCACGTACTGCCTCAGCATTTCGCGGATGCGCTCGGCGTAGTTCTTGTATTGGATCGGAAGGCCGTTGGCGGACCGGGTGAAATAGTAGTCGAGGACAACAGGCTCCTCGATCTTGGAGAGCAGGGACTTCGTGCCATCGGAAAGCGTGTAGATGTGCTCGGCGGTTGCGTCGGCCCGGATTGGGAGGCGGGACGCGAGGTAGTTAACGAGGATGAGACCGAGCAGCAGCAGTGCGACGGAGAGGGTTTTCAGGCCAGGTTTCATGGTGGCGTGGTTCGGGCGGATTCGGGAATGGGTGGCTCAGCGTTCCAGAACAAGCACGTTGATGAACAACGTGAATCCGATCAGGGACAGGAAGTAGATGAGATCCTTGGGATCAACAATGCCCTTTGTGAAGGGTTCAAAATGGGTGGAGAAACTGAAGTTTGCGATGAGATCAGTCACCCAGATGGGCAGCACCGAGGTCAGCGTTTCGTTGAACACGCTGAAGCCGAGGAGGAGAATCACCAGGCAGACGACCACGCTGATGACGAAGCTGATCACCTGGTTTTTTGTCATCGCGGACGTAACCGCGCAGACGCCGAGATAGGCGCCGGCCATCAGGATGCTTCCGAAGTAACTGGTGATGAGGATACCCCAATCCGGATCGCCCAGATAGGCGACCGTGATGATCATCGGGAACGACAGCAGGATTGCGACCGCGAGGAACGTCCAGGCGGCTAGGAATTTTGCAAGGACGGCCTCGAACGTGGTGACCGGAAGCGTGAACAATAGTTCGATGGTGCCGGTGCGTTTCTCCTCGGACCAAAGACGCATTCCCGCTGCGGGAATGAGAAAGAGGAACAGCCACGGGTGAAGGTTGAAGAAGCTGCTCAGGCTTGCGACATTGGCCTTGAAGAATCCGCCGATGTAAAACGCCAGGCCCACGCTTGCGATCAGGAAGATCGACAGAAAGACATAGGCGACGGGAGAGCGAAAATAGCCGAGAAACTCGCGTTTGAACAAAGGTACGATTTGGCTCATCGGAAAAAGGCTGATCGGGGATTAGGTATCGCTCTGCGTCAGACTCCGGAAAATTGCGTCGAGCCGGGCGCCTGGCTGGCGTGCCTGGAATTGGGCAGGGGTTTCATCGACGACCACCTTGCCCTGGGAGATGATGATGACGCGCGTACAGATGGCTTCAACCTCCTCGAGAATATGGGTTGAGAGCACGACAGCCTTTTCGGTCGCCATGCTCTTGATGAGCGAGCGCACCTCATTCTTTTGATTGGGATCCAGGCCGTCGGTGGGCTCATCGAGAATGAGCACCGGAGGATCGTGAAGGAGGGCCTGGGCAAAACCGACCCGCTGCTTGAAACCCTTCGACAGGGTTTCGATGGTTTGATGCCGGACGGGATCGAGGTGGGTGAGCCGGACTGCGCGGTCAATCTGGGCGTCGCGTGCACTGGCCGCACGAAAACCGCGTATCTCTGCAATGAATCCAAGGAATTCCTGCACGGTCATTTCGCCGTAGGCGGGGGCGCTTTCGGGAAGATATCCGACCTTTCTTTTCACTGCGACGGGGTCTGTCGCAACGTCGTATCCGTCGACAATGGCAGTCCCGGCCGTCGGCCTGAGATAGCCTGTGATCATCTTCATGGTGGTCGACTTCCCGGCACCATTGGGCCCCAGGAATCCGAGGATTTCTCCGCGCTTCACTGTGAAAGTGACACCGTCGACCGCGCGCTTGGGACCGTAGGTTTTGACCAGACCTTTTACTTCGATCATAGGGAGCCGGAAAGAGATGGAAATGAAGGGAGATGCGCACGGACGCGCGAGTGTTCCCTGAAAAGGGGATGTTTCCGTAACGTTGAGTGACTCGTCTGTTCAAGCCAAAATTGATGAACGACAGGTCGTGCGCGGTGGAAACTGATTGGTAGCTGCGTCTACTTCAGCGTGTTTGCGCGAGGGCGTCCCTGTCTTTTTCGGTCTTGAGCCGAAGCTGTCCGCAGGCCGCGTCGATGTCATGGCCTTTCTCCCGGCGCAGGGTGACAGGGATTCGAGCTGCGCGCAGAACATCGGCGAAGGCTTCCTGACGTTCAATGTCGGGACGTTTCCACGGAAGTCCCACCACCGTGTTGTAGGGGATTAGATTGACATGCGCATGCAAGTCGCGGGCGATGTCGCGGAGTTCGCCTGCCTGCTCGATGGAATCGTTGACGTCCTCGATGAGAATGAATTCCAGGGTGACCATCCGGCCGTGCTTTTCTGCAAACGTCCGGACTGCGGGCAGGAGCTTTGCCAGGGGGAAGGCCTTGTTCACCGGCATGATCTTTTCACGCACGGCATCCGTCGCGCCGTGAAGTGATACGGCGAGCCGGAATCCGAGGGGTTCCTCGGCAAGCTTCAGAATCTTGGGCACGAGGCCGCTGGTGGAAACCGTGATGCGCCGGGCGCCGAATCCGAGGCCCCATTCAGCATTCAAGATCGTGAGAGCCCGGATCAGATTGTCGTAGTTTGCCAGGGGCTCGCCCATTCCCATCACGACGATGTTGTCGAACGAGGCCAGCTCCTCCTTGGCGCGGGTGGTGGTGGAGTCCTCGCGGTAGCAAACGTGCAGCAGCTGGGCGACAATCTCCCCGGCGGAGAGATCGCGCTTGAAGCCGTCCAGCCCGCTTGCGCAAAACGCGCAGGCCATCGCGCAGCCGACCTGGGTGGAGATGCAGATCGTCTTGCGCGAGTGTTCGATGCCGACTCCCTCCTGGGGTGCCCGGATGATCACGGTTTCGATCAGGGAGCGATCGCGAAGCTCGAGGAGAAGCTTGTCCGTGACGTCGTGGGACTTCTTGTCGAAGACCAGCGAGAGAGGATTCAGATCAAAGGTGTCTGCCAGCCAGGCCCTCAATGGTTTCGAGAGGTTGGTCATATCCTCCCATTGGCGTGCCCGCTTCTTGTAGATCCAGTCGAGAATCTGGCGTGCCCGGAAGGATGCTTCCCCCTGGACCTTCAGGCGCGCCGCAAGCGTTTCCAAGGTCTCTCCGGTGATCGGCGGCTTTTCAGGAGTGAATCGCATGAGGTGCCATCATCGATGGATTGGCGGCGGAGTCTAGAGCCAAGCGAGGTTCGACCCGGAGAGGGGTGGCAATCTCGGATTGCCGGCCATCGACGCGCCATGCAAGTTTGGCGACCGCTCCGATTGATGTCGCTCCTGCACCGTCACATATTCCTTTCCGCCCTGGGTGCCTGCGCGGCGGCCGTGGGGCTGTTCGCCTTCATCCTGATTGTGGGGAACATGCTGAAGGATCTGCTCCCATTTGTAATGGGCGGCCAGTTGTCGCCCGGCACGTTTCTCAAGCTCGTGGTCCTTCTGGCGCAGATTGTGGCTGCCTATGCGCTTCCCATGGGTGTGCTCACGGGCGTGCTTCTGGTACTGGGCAGGATGTCGGCCCAGAACGAGATCACTGCCATGCGTGCTGCGGGGCTGAGCCTCATGTACATCGCGAGGCCGGTTCTCTTCCTTGGAATCGCCGGAACGATCCTGTGCGGATTCATCAATTTCTATTCGATGCCGAAATCGAAGCTCGCCTACAAGCGCATCCTGGCCGGCGCGGTTCAGAAGAATCCCCTGAGCTTCATTGTTGCGAAAACCTTCATTCGCGATTTTCGAGGCGTGGTTCTGTACGTCGGGAAAAAGCAGGACAATCTGCTGGAGGACGTCTGGATCTGGGAACTGGATGACCAGAACCGCGTCATCCGATCGGGCCGGGCGGGGAGCGGGCGGGTTTCCTTTGACGATGCGGGCGGGCGGCTCGTGCTTGTTCTGAGCCATGTGAGCTTTGAAATCCGGAACAAGGACAATCCGGAGGACTTCGCGAAACCGGTCCAGCGCGGGACCTCGGAGGAATTCACGGTTGAACTCGGGATGGAGCATCTCCTCGGCGGCCAGGCGGTGCGACAGAAACCCGGTTGGATGACGCTTGACGAGCTGTTCACCGAGCAGAAAAGACTCGCGGCCCCGGCCCCTGCGGGTGACACGGAGAAATGGGCACGGGACCGCATGGCAATATCCTTCGCGATCAATGAGAAGACGACCACGGCCGTTGCCGTGTTTGCCTTTGCGCTTCTGGCCGTGCCACTCGGAATCAAGGTGTCGCGCAAGGAGACCAGCGCCAATCTCGGTGTCGCCCTGCTGCTTGTGATGAGCTATTATTTCCTGACCGTGTGCGTCGAGTGGCTGGACAAGAAGCCCGCCCTTCGTCCGGACATCCTGATCTGGATTCCGGTTTCCCTCTTTCTCACGCTCGGCGTCGCGATGTTCCGGCGCCTTGGGCGGGTCTGAGAGAAAGAGGGAAACGCGTCCTGTCGGTCCGGCTATGCGAGGGCGCGGTTGATGGCGCTGACGACCGCCTTGATGGATGCGAGTTCGATATTGGTGTCGATGCCAGCGCCGAAGAAGGTGCGTCCGGCCCCGGTCTTGATCTGAATATAGCTCACGGCGCGCGCCTCGGCCCCGCTCCCGAGCGAGTGCTCCGAATAGTTGAGCAATTCAAATTTTGGAATGCCCGCCTCCCTTGTTGCGTGCACGAATGCGTCGATCGGGCCGTTGCCGGTTCCGTTCACAAGTTTCCGGATGCCATTGAAGATCAGGTCAGCCTGACAGGTGACCTGGCTTCCGCGCTCGGTCGTGCGAAAATCCGCGAGTGACACCGGCGAGGCGCGGTCGATGTAGTCGCGCATGAAGGCATCATGGATTTCCTGTGGAGTGAGCTCGCGGCCGGTGGAGTCGGCCAAGTCGTTTACCGTGCGGCCGATCTCCTTGTGCATGAGCTTGGGCAGCTGGAAGCCGAACTCGTGTTCGAGGATGTAGGCAACCCCGCCCTTTCCCGACTGCGAATTGATCCGGATGATCGCCTTGTAGTTTCGTCCGATGTCGGCGGGATCGATGGGAATGTAGAGAACGTCCCACGGAGTTCCGGGAGCCTGGCGGTCCCAGGATTTTTTGATCGCATCCTGGTGCGAGCCACTGAAGGCGGTGAAGACGAGGTCGCCTGCATAGGGGTGGCGAGCATGTACCTCCATGCGGGTTGTTCTCTCATACACTTCACGGATATGCGGCAGATCGCCCAGGTCGAGTCCCGTGGCAATGCCGTGCGTGTAGAGATTCAGTGCGACGGTGACCAGGTCGAGATTGCCCGTGCGTTCGCCGTTTCCGAACAGCGTGCCCTCCACGCGGTCTGCTCCGGCGAGCAAAGCGAGTTCCGTGGCGGCGATGCCGGTGCCACGGTCGTTGTGGGTGTGCAGTGAGATGATGGTCGAGTCGCGGCGGGTGAGATGCGTGCACATCCACTCGATCTGGTCCGCGTGCACGTTTGGCGTGGCATATTCCACCGTCGCTGGAAGATTGAGGATGATCTTGTTCCCCGGCGAGGGCTTCCAGACATCGGTGACGGCCTCGCAAATCTGCAGGGAGAATTCGAGTTCGGTGCTGGTGAAGCTCTCGGGGGAGTATTCGAGTCGGAGATGGGTGCCGGAGGCGACCAGGCCTGCCGAATGCTGACGGAGCCATTCGATGCCCTGGGTGGCGATGCGGATGATTTCCGACGTGCCGGTATTGAACACGTAGCGGCGCTGGGCGGGGGAGGTGGAATTGTAGAGGTGAAAGATGACATTCCTTGCGCCCCGGAGCGCCTCAACGGAGCGGAGTATCAGGTCCTCGCGGCATTGGCAGAGGATCTGGATGGCGACATCGGAGGGGATGCGGTTTTCCTCGATGAGCCGTCTGCAGAAATCGAACTCGATCTGGGAGGCGGACGGAAAGCCCACCTCGATTTCCTTGAAGCCGATCTTCACGAGCATTTCGAAGTATTCGAGTTTCTCGTCCACGCTCATGGGTTGGGCCAGGGCCTGATTGCCGTCGCGAAGGTCCACGCTGCACCAGATCGGGGCACGCGTGAGGGTGCGATTCGGCCACTGTCGCTGCGGCAGTGACACCGGAGGGAAGGGAGTGTATTTGGAAGCAGACGGATGCGTCATGATGCGGAAATGAAGAGGATGAGGATTCGGACGGGAACTTGAACGAAGAAAAACCCGCGTCGTTCGATCGACGCAGGCGCTTGAAACGGATGGACGCACAGTCGGCCGCGAGCGCGGCTCTCACGGACCGTGCGTCTAGGTTAGTCGAAGCGCCTGAACGAAAAATCGCATCAGTACAGGCTGGATATCGGCCAATAGGCGGGTAAGTCAAGTCAGCGAAGCGTGGTTCCGGGGGCGCTGACCGCACTCGGCCAACGGCAAGGCATTGTATTCAGCGCCCCGATCATGCTGGTGCCAAGAAGGAGTTCGCTTTGCAAAGGGACATTGAGCCGCGTAACTCAGGAGCGTCGAAGCGCGTCTTGCTCTTTGTGTATGTGCTGTTCTCCATCACTTCATGCCTGATGCCAACGCTGCCGATTTCGATCTGGCCGGGTGTCTGGAGCGCGTCCGGCGCAACGACCAGGACGCGGCAAGGGCGTTGGTTGAACACCTGTACCCGCTGGTTATCCGCATTGCCCGTGCACGGCTTCCGCGCCGGGTGTCGGAGGAGGATATCGCCCAGGACGTTTTTCTGAAAATGTTTGCCAGACTTTCACAGTATCAGGGGGCCGTGCCATTCACCCATTGGGTCTCGCGAATAGCCCTGACGACCTGCATCGACCACCTCCGCCAGCAGCAGAGGCGGCCCGAATTCAGGTGGGCGGATCTTTCTGAAAACGAGGTCGAGGTGCTCGAGAACGTCCTGACAAATGAGAACGAGCGGGGGCCGGACGATGCACTCACATCCAGGGAGCTGGTGAACAAGCTTCTCGATCAATTGAAGCCTGAGGACCGTCTTGTCATTCAACTGCTCGACCTCGAGCAGAAGTCGATCGCGGAAATAGCCCGGTTGACGGGATGGAATTCATCCCTGATCAAAGTGCGTGCATTTCGTGCCCGCCGGAAACTGAGGAAGGTCTTTGAGGAACTCGAATCATCTGAACGCATATGAAAGCTAAATCACGGGACTGTTGGAATCGCCTGCTTGCATTGGCGCGGCAGGCACCCCATTCGGACGATGCAATGGCGGAAGTGCCGTTTGGCTTCGCCACGAGGGTTGCTGCACGCGGATTGGCCGCGATGGACAGGGGAGTGGCCAGCCTGTTTGAACCCTTTGCCTTGCGTGCCCTTGGCATAGCGGCCGTTGCCGCAATCATGGTCATGGCGCTGGGATTCAACCCCGTCCTCCAGAGCATTCGCGAGGAAGTGGCAGCAGTCGGTGCCGACCCTGTTTCCGTACTGGTTGACTGAGGTCCAATGAACAAGTCCTGGAAGGTTGCGCTCGTCTTTGTCGGCATCTTCCTGGCCGGAGGCATTGCCGGTGGTTTCATATCGCTGCTGGCCGCCCGATCATTCGTGCGGCAACGTGGAGGACCGACGGAGTTTGCCATCGTGCACAAGGGGCGTTTCCATGAGGCGCTCAAGCTCAGCGCGGCGCAGAAGGCCCGGATTGATGCGATCGTGGACGAGACCAGCGAGGAGCTGAAAAAGGTCCGCAGGGAAACGGGCAGGCTTCTCCAGTCGATGGAATCGAGGATCTCCTCGGAGCTGACCGCCGACCAGAGGCGTGAATTTGAAGCGATGCAGCAGCGCTGGCGCGATCGCCGGGGCAAACTTTCGCCTGGGGGAAGCGACGTCAGGGGGGGCAAACATCCTCCGCAGCCCTCGTCTGCGCGGCCAGGGGAATCACCTGCGCCGTAGCGGCCAGATCAAACCCGAGGGGATGTTGAGTTTCCAGTTGCACTGGGGGATCCCCCGGCCACCTTCTCGGTCGGCCAGGTGCCATGCATGAGCAGGCGCGTGAACCCCGCCAGGACCGGAAGGTAGCAACGGTAACGACGTTCTCTCAGTGCCGTGGAGTGCCTGGCCACCTCTTTGCCTTTGCCCGGCGGGTGCATGACACCTGCCGGGCCGATAGGCAGGGCGATCAGCCCAGTGTGATACCCTTGGCCTTCGCGGCGCGGAGCAGGGCGTCGGCCATGTCAGAGGGTGTCGCTGCGACTTCAATCCCGCACTCCTTGAAGACGGCGATCTTGGCGGCCGCCGTGTCCTCGGCACCTCCGACAATGGCCCCTGCATGACCCATTCTCCGGCCTGCAGGTGCGGTGGCACCAGCAATGAAACCGGCGACCGGTTTCCTGACATTGGCCTTGATCCATCGTGCGGCTTCGACCTCGGCATTTCCACCGATCTCACCGATGAGAATGATGCCGTAAGTCTCCGGATCGGCATTGAACATCCGGATGACATCAAGATGGGAGGTGCCATTGACCGGATCGCCTCCAATGCCGACGCAGGTCGACTGTCCGATATTTCGCGAAGTCAATTGGTACACCGCTTCGTAGGTCAGGGTTCCTGAGCGCGAGACGACGCCCACGTGTCCCTTCTTGTGAATGTAACCCGGCGCAATGCCGATCCGGCATCCTCCCGTGCTCTGCGGGCCGGTGCCTGGGGTCACCAGCCCCGGGCAGTTGGGGCCGAGCAATCGTGTCCTGCTGCCTGCGATTGCCCGTTTCACGCGGATCATGTCCCTCACCGGAATGCCTTCGGTGATCGCGACCACGAGTTCGAGCCCGGCGTCGACCCCTTCAAGAATGGCATCGCCGGCGAACGGCGGTGGAACAAACACCACGGAGACGGTTGCGCCGGTCGCGGCCGCTGCCTCGTGCACCGAATTGAAAATGGGCACGCGGTGGTGTCCGTGCTCGAATATCTGGCCGCCCTTGCCGGGGGTGACGCCGGCGACAACCCGGGTGCCGTAGTCGAGAGACAGCCGTGCGTGGCGACCGCCGAAATCACCGGTGATTCCTTGGACGAGAATTTTTGTTTCAGGCTTGATGAGAATGGCCATGGGAGGAATGGAACGAACTTCAGGTTTTTGAGTCTTCGGGCTCGATCAGGCGACGAGCTTGACGATTTTTTGAGCGGCATCGGCCATGGTGTCACCGCTGACAATTGTGAGGCCGCTGCTTCCGAGTGTTGCTTTTCCGGCAGCAACGTTGTTGCCCTCCAACCGCACCACGAGCGGAAGTTTGAGGCCGACCTCCCGGACCGCCTCCACGATTCCGGTGGCGATCACGTTGCAATCCATGATTCCGCCGAAAATGTTGACGAAGATCCCCTGCACATTGGCATCGCCGAGGATGATCTTGAAGGCGGCAACGACCTGTTCCCTTGTTGCTCCGCCTCCGACATCGAGAAAATTGGCGGGATTTCCCCCGTAGTGCTTGATGATGTCCATCGTGCTCATCGCGAGCCCGGCGCCGTTGACGAGGCAGGCGATGTTTCCATCGAGGGCGATGTAGGAGAGATTGAATCTCGAGGCTTCGATCTCCTTCGGGTCTTCCTCGTTGAGATCACGGAGGGCGGAAATCCCAGGATGCCGGAACAGGGCGTTTGAGTCGAAGGAAACCTTGGCATCGAGGGCCAGGACTTCACCGGATGGTGTCGTGATGAGAGGGTTGACCTCGATCATGGCAGCGTCGGTTTCCCAGAACATCCCGTAAAGATTGCGGATCAGCTTGGCGGCGCCCTTTGCCTCGGCTGCGTTGAGGCAGAGTCCCGAGATCAGCTGCCTCACCTGAAAATCGGCGAGCCCGTATGCGGGATCGACGATGACCTTGAATATCTTCTCGGGAGTTTCGTGGGCCACCTTTTCGATTTCCATGCCTCCTTCTGTGGAGGCAACGATCACCGGGCGGGAGCTGGCCCGATCGAGAAGAATGGCGAGATAGTATTCCTTCTTGATGTCGCTTGCGACGGTGAAGTACACGGTTTGAACCTTTCTTCCCGCCGGACCCGTCTGTACCGTGACCAGGGTGTTGCCGAGCATCTTGGCAGCGATCTCCCTGGCCTCAGCCTTCGTCTTGCAGAATTTTACCCCGCCCTTGAATCCATTGGTGAACGTGCCCTTTCCGCGTCCGCCTGCGTGAATCTGCGACTTGACCATGGTGGGGCCTTCAGGAAGCTGCGCGAGGGCAGTGACAAACTCCTCGTGTGTCTTGGCGGGGGCTCCCTTTGGGACGGGAACACCGTACTTCTCGAAGAGAGCCTTGGCCTGGTACTCGTGGATGTTCATAAAGAAAAAAGGTGCCAGAAACCCTTTCGTGAAGACAGGACAAAAATTGATGACCGAGGGTTGTCACACAGGATTGCCTTCGCGAGGCAACCTTGCTTCAACCGCCGGATGGAATCACACGAGGTGCTGCGCGAGGTACTCAAGAAGACGAGTGCAAAGCAGATTGCAGCCGAGATGGGGCTGTCGCTCTCGTTGATCTATAAATGGGCCGAACCGCCTGGGGATGCGATTGGGAGCGGAGCCCACAATCCTCTTGATCGCGTGAATCAGCTCCTCAAGGTAACGCAGGACACTCGAATCGCGCAATGGGTTTGCGAGTGCGCGGGAGGATTTTTTATTGCGAACCCAGAGGCAACCAAGGCGCAGCCGAATTCACTGATTCCGACGACTCACGCGATTGTCCAGGAGTTCGCGGACATGCTGGCCGTGATAGCCACAGCCGCTGCTGACAACCACATCACCAAGGACGAAGCGAAGCAGATCCGTCGGCGCTGGGAGGAACTCAAGAGCGTGGCGGAGGGGTTTATCCGCGCGGCCGAGGACGGGAACTTTGGTTCGCTCAAAGAGGGACTCCCCGTGCCCGAGAAACGGTGAGCGGCTCAGGATTTCAGCAGTTGCTGGGTGAGGAAAGCGGTCTGGAGTGATGCGATCTCCTTCAGGCCCTTCTTCGCGAGGGCCAGCAGGGATTGAAGCTGGTCACCACTGAAGGTCGCCTCCTCGCCTGACCCCTGAACCTCTACGAAACGACCCTGTCCGGTCATTACCACATTGAAATCCACCTCGGCATCCTTGTCTTCGACGTACGGAAGGTCGAGGAGTTCGCGGCCTTCGAAGATCCCCACGCTGACGGCGGCAACGGAATCGCTGAGGGGGTTTTCGGATAGCCGCTTGGAGTCAATGAGTTTCTGGATCGCAAGGCGTGCTGCGAGGTAGGCTCCGGTGATCGAGGCGGTACGGGTGCCGCCATCTGCCTGAAGCACGTCACAATCGACCCAGAGTGTGTTCTGGCCCAGCTTTTGAAGATCGATGATCGCGCGTAGCGAGCGTCCGATGAGGCGTTGGATTTCAACGGTTCGCCCATCGATCCTGCCCTTTGAAATGTCCCGGGGCTTCCGCTCATGGGTTGAATAGGGAAGCATCGAATACTCGGCGGTGAGCCAGCCTCCTTTCACGCCCTGCTGCTTCATCCAGGTGGGAACGTTTGGCTCGATCGTCGCGGCGCAGATCACGCGGGTGGTGCCGAACGACACGAGCACCGATCCTGTGGCATGGGGCGCGATTCCTGCCTCGAAGCGAATGGGTCGAAGCTGATCGCATTGGCGACCGTCTGAGCGAAGGGGAGAGGTCATGAGAATGTGGCGCTGATGGGCGGCTGCAAAAAACGGCCGATGCCGGCTAAGGGTGCAGGGGGTGGATGGGCACCGGTGTCGAGGGATCCTGCTTCTGCGTCATGAACGCGATGAGGCGATCATTGAAATCCTTGGCGGGATCATGCCCCATCTTCTTCAGCGCCTGCGTGAGCGCTGCAACCTCCACCAGCCTGGCCATGTCGCGGCCCGGACGGACGTAGAGTTCAATATGCGGGATCTGGAGTCCCAGGATGTCGTATTTGTTCTCCTCGAGCCCGGTACGTTCCTCCACTGCTTCCGGTGTCCACTCGTGCAGCGAAACCACCATGTCGACGCGCTTGTCGAGACGGATCGATTTTACGCCGAACATCTCCGCGATGTTGATGATGCCTATGCCGCGACATTCCATATAGCCCCGATTGAGGGGGCGGCTGGACGCCATGAGCTCGCGCTCGTCGAGCAGCTTGATGACGGTCAGGTCGTCGGCCACAAGCGAGTGGCCGCGCTCGATCAGGGCGAGCGCACACTCGCTCTTGCCGACACCCGACGAGCCCTTGAGCATGACGCCGATGCCGCGGATATCCAGGGTGGTTGCGTGTTCGGTTGTCGACGGGGCAAACTCATTGTCGATGCAAAGGGTGCCCATGTTCACCCAATTCATCGTGATCATGGGAGTGCGAAGGATCGGAAGATTCTTTTCCTGGGCGATCGCCAGGAGTGGCGGGGTGGGGTTGTAGTTGCGCGTCAGGACGAGGCACGGGACCTGCCGCTCGAGCATTTCCGTAAAAATCTCAATCTGCCTCTGGTAGGTGAGTGTCTTGAGATAGGTCATCTCGGCGGAACCGAGAACCTGGATGCGCTTGTTGGCGAAATAGCGGAAAAATCCAGTGAGCGCGAGCGCGGGCCGGTTGATGGATCCTTCGCGTATCATCCGGTGCAGCCCGCGTTCTCCGGTGACCAGCTCGATCTTCAGCTTTTCCCGGTAGGTTTCGAGGAAATGCGCGACGGTGATCCCATGAATGACTTTGGGCATGACGAAAAGGGAGAAGTCGGAGTGCGCCTGCGACAAGCGAGATCGCTTTACAGATCGAAATCTTTGCCAAGATAAAACTCCCTTGCCTGGGGATCGTTTATCAGAAAGTCCGCGGTCCCCTGCGTCAGGACCCGCCCCTGGTGCATGAGGTAGGCACGATCGACGATCCGAAGGGTCTCCCTCACGTTGTGATCGGTGAGGAGGATGCCTATGCCGCGCGCCTTCAATTCACCTATGATGCGCTGCACCTCCCCGACGGAGATGGGGTCGATGGCGGCAAAAGGCTCATCCATCAGGAGAAATTTCGGTTGGGATACAAGGGCCCTGGCAATTTCCAGCCGGCGTCGTTCACCGCCGGAAAGCGTGTAGGCCTTCTGGGAGGCAACATGCAGAAGCTGGAGGTCGGTCAGATGGCGTTCGACCAGAGAGGCACGATGGCGGCGGGCGACGCCGATGGCTTCGGCAATCGCCAGGATGTTTTCAGCCACGGTCAGTTTTCGGAAAACGGATGCCTCCTGCGGCAGGTAACCGATACCAAGCCTGGCCCTCTTGTGCATGCCCAGCCGTGTGATGTTGCGCTGGTCAATGTACACCGATCCCGCGGTTGCCTGAATGAGCCCGACCACCATGTAGAAGGTGGTGGTCTTGCCGGCACCATTCTGCCCGAGCAATCCAACGACTTCGCCGGATGAAAGGCCGATATTGACGCCATTGACGACCGTGCGTGTGCCGAAAGTCTTGACGAGTCCGTCGGTGCGGATCGACGAGTTGGGTGAGGGCGTTGCTGGAGGAGTATAGAGCACTCGAAGAGGGGGCGGTGGACGTGATGCCCGGTGGGTTGAGAGGATTGGGGCTATTTTCTGTCCCCGGGAACCGGTGCTGGCGGCTTCATTGGGGACTCCTTGTCAAATCCAAGGTCCTTCAATCCAGGCCCTGTCAGTTTGATGTTATCCCCAAACAGCCGTCGTTCGCCTCTGAGAAGCACGATCCTCGTGCCCGACGCAACATAGGGACCGGACTTGTCGATAACGACGGGATTTTCCGTCAGGATGATCTTTTCCTCGCCGGGGAACACCTCAGCGCGGCCGCAGGTGACCTCCCGGTCCCCCTGGACGATATGCACCCGTCCGATGGCGACGAGCGATCTGAATTTATCGGGTTTGCCCACCGTTTCTGTGACATCTCCAATCCGGGTGGCAATGACTTCGAGGTGGTCGCAACTGATCCTGAGATTGTTGCCGGTGACAACGACGTTCTGATCGAAGACAGCCGTAATTTCTGCATTGGTGCTCCGCATCTCCAGAGAGGTGCTTTCGATGACTGTCGGTGGAACCTCCTCGGCTCCCTGCAATGATACAGTGTACAGGGAAACCAGGGAGACAAGCAAACGCAGATGTGGCTTCATTTGATGATGTCCTTGAGTTCCGTGCGAAACACGAGCCTGGCCTGTTTGGAAATCAGGATGGTTCCCTTTGCGTCATCATACCGCCAATCCGTTCCCAGGAGTTCAAAATCATCATTCACCACTCGCACCGAATCCTCGCCGAAAACGACGCGTTGCTCGACAAGAACATGGGCGGATGGGCTGACAAACACGGTTTCCACGCGTGCATCTGAGTCGCCCGAAAAAAGCGTCAGCACCATGTCGTCAAGTCTGGCTTCATTTGCGCTGAGCATCACCGCCTCGCGCCCGCGAATCAAGAATGTGCGGAATCCCTTTTCATTGAATGATGGTAACGAGAAATTCTTGATCGGCGTCTGGGTCGTGATTTTGGGCCCTGCAGCCCTCAGGGCCTGGCCTCCCAGGGCGAGTCCAATCATGATGGAGCAACGGAGCAGTCGCTTGTTCATGACTGGAAAGTGACGACTCCTCTTGCAGCCAGGATGAGATCGCAGACTTCGCGGACCGCGCCTCGACCTGCTTCCCTGGACGGGATGAAGCGGGCTGCATCGGTCGCGGAGGGCATGCCTCCCCTGACGCTGATGCCGATTCCCGCCCAGCGGATCGCAGGCACGTCGATCTCGTCGTCACCCATGTAGCAACAGGCCTCGGGCTCTATGCCCAACCCGGATGCCAGTTCCTGCAGAACTGCAATCTTGTCACTCCGCCCCTGCACCAGATGCGGAATTTTCAGTTCCTCGGCGCGGACAAAGGTTGGTTTTGAAACTCGTCCGCTGATCCAAGCCAGCGCGATGCCGGCATCCCGAAGGCGGACAAGTCCCAGACCGTCCAGAATGGAAAACCGTTTGGATTCCGTGCCATCGGAATTCACAAGAATGGTTCCGTCAGTCAGCACCCCGTCGACGTCCATTGCGAAGAGTCGAATGCGGCCCCAAGGCAGGCTTGGGCTTCTTGATCTGCGGCGGGGCGAAGCATCAGGCGAAGCTGGCATCGGTGTGGATTGACTTGAGTCACGCCATCCAATTGGCGATTGCTTCCACGGACTTTGAGAATGTCGGTCGGTAGGCCTGTTCCAGCTCCTGGGCGAAAGGAACCGGCAGGTCCATGGCGGCAAGCCTCAGCGGTGGCGCTTCCAGATCAAAAAAGTGAAGTGCGGTCAGTCTTGCCACGAGTTCAGCACCGAATCCATGGGTCAGCCGCCCCTCGTGCAGTACGATAAGCCGGTGGGTGCGAGCGACTGACGCGGAAATCTCGTCCAGTTGGAGGGGCGACAAGGCGCGGAGATCCCAGACATCGAAGCTTCGTTCGTATTCGGACGTGAAATATGAGGCGATCTCCTGTGCGAGGTGGGTCATTTCGCCGTAGGTCACGAGTGTCGCGTAGTCGCCTTCCACGAGCCGACGCGGAAACCAAACGCCTCGATAGTCTGGATTCCACGCGATTGCCTGCTTCTGGCCCCGGTACAGTGCCTTGTGTTCGAAAAGCAGCACGGGATTGTTGTCCTCGTAGGCGGCGAGAATGCAGTCGAAGGCGTCCTGCGGCGTACTGGGGTACAGCGCCTTCAATCCTGGAATCGCAAGAAGCGTCGATTCCAGTTCCTGTGAATGGAAGGACCCCAAACCCACGCTGCCGCAGGGGAGACGCAGGACCAGGGGGACGGAGGCTCCGGAGCGGAAGCGGTAGGTTGCAGCGTTTTGTGTGATCTGGGTGAACGCCTCGGTCACAAAGTCAGCGAACTGGAACTCCTCGATGGGTCGGATTCCACCGAGAGCAAGTCCTATGGCATACCCTGTGCAAGCGCTTTCCGCCAAGGGAGTGTTGAGTACCCGTTTGCGCCCGAAACTGGACAGTAGTCCATCTGTAACCTTGAAGGCGCCTCCGTAGGTGGCGATGTCCTGGCCCATGATCATTGCCTCGGGGCGCTCGTTGAGGACCTTCCGAAGGCCATGATTGAGGGCCTGGGCAAGATTTAGGGGCTCGGTGGAAGAGGGGGAGGCTTCCCACGGGAGCGCGGGGCTTTCGGGTTCGAACAAATCATCCTGCATCCCTTCCGGTGAAGGGCGGGGCTGAGCCAAGGCGCGCTGGATGCAGGCCTCGAGGAAGTTGTTGAGCTCAGACTCGATGGCTCGTACGCGCTCTTCGAGTCCGTATTTGCATAGTTCTGCGCGGTAGCGAGGAACGGGGTCGGCCGCCTGGAAGGACTCTGCTTCACCTGGAGCGAGGTAGTTGCAGGTGTCGTAGGCGGCATGTCCTCTGAGTCGAAGCACATGGGCCTCAATGAGGATGGGGCGGGATGTTTCCCGAACGCGTCTGATGGCCGTTGAAAGAGTCTGGACAATGTTGTTCAGGTCACCTGTCGCATCGAGGGGATACCCTTCAATCCCATACCCCGCGGCCCGTTGCCAGAGCTCGGTTCCGGCAGAGTATTGTTCAATGAGAGGCGTCGAGTAGGCGTATCGGTTGTTCTCAATGACAAAAACGATCGGAAGCGACAGCAGGGATGCCAGATTCAGGCATTCGTGAACATCGCCGGTACTTGAACCTCCATCGCCGAAAAATGCAAAACCCACTGCGGGCCTCCCTTGCCGGCGCTGCGCATCCGTCATGCCGAGGACATTGGAAATCATGGTGCCCAGGTGACTGATCATCGGCAGTGACCGGTTGATGGGGTCCCCATGATGCACATTTCCTTCTCGCGCCTTGGTGGGGCTCAATGCATTGGCGAAATACTGGCAGAGGTGCTCGACGAGGTGTCCGCTCCAGATGAGTTGTCCCCCGAATCCCCGATGGGTGAATGAGATCACATCATTGGACTTGTCCGCCAACAGCGCCAACGGGACGATCAAGGCTTCGCTTCCTTGTCCGCCGGTAACCGTTCCCTTGATCAGCCCTTGACGGAAGAGTTCGAGGATTCTGTTGTCGCCGGTTCTGGCCAGATGCATCCAGGCATAAATCTGAAGTCGCTGGTCGGCGTCCGTGCACGCAGGGTCTGTTGGTCGAAGATTGCGTTGGCTCAGAATGGGTGGTACCGCAGGAAAATCCATGGCGTAGCTGAACGCTGATCACCTCAACGGGTCTGCGCAAGGATGCACGATTGTGGGGTCATACGCATTCAAAGGCGGATAGCTGGCACATCGAGTGAGACTTTTGGATGAGGATTTCGGGGGCTGCATAGAAAAAAAAGGCGGCCCCGTTTTGATCGGAGCCGCCCGCGTAAAATGGCGAGGACTATTTGGATTTTGCCTTCTCAACCGGCGGGGGCGGAGGAGGGCGGGCCATGGCGCTTTCCGTGGCCTTGTTCGCCACCATGCTCACCATGCGTTGGATCTCCAGCTCGGCGTCGCGCTTCGCAATGAGCGCAAGTTCCACCTTCTTCTTCAGGTCGAAAGATTCCCTCGTGGCATTGTCCTTCTTCAGGCGCATATCCTTGAGTTGGGCCTCAAGTTCGGAAATCTGCTTTGTAAACTTGGCGGCTTCGGCATTGTACTTGGCGGTAGCGTCAGCGATCTCCTTGCTTTGGGAGTCCCATTTGGCGCGACGATCATCCTCTTTCTTCTTCTCCTCGGCCAAGCGTTTCTGTTGCCGATCATCGGCGTCCTTGCGCGCCTTGTCTTCAATTTCCTTCTTCTTGGCGTCCGCCTCATCCTTGGCGATCTTGGCAGCCTTGGCCCGCAGCTCGGTTTTGACACCCTCCTCCTGGATGAACTTGTAGTAGTAGACTCCGAACAACGTGCAGAGCACGAGGG
>JAGOJU010000168.1 GCA_017994935.1 Opitutaceae bacterium | reverse complement strand
TCCCTGATAGACGGTGGAAGAGTCGAGAAAACGGTCGCTCAGCACGATGGTCTTCCTGATCAGGGCCGGGGCGATCACTTCCCGGACAAGCTGCGCGCGGGCGGCGGCGAAAAGCAGCAATTCAGTCTCAGCGCACATCTCCTCGCCCTTGGAGTTGTGAACGATGATCGTGCGGATCTGCTCTCCGATCTCGGTCCCGCCGGGTTCGCGGACCGTCACGACGTCCCGGGCCAGGGACTGGAGGCGCGCGGCCAGACGGGCAATCTGGGTTGATTTTCCACTTCCTTCGGAGCCTTCAAAGGAAATGAGCTTGCCGGAACGATTCTGTTTCGAGGGCATGAGTTCGAAGATTTGGCGGAGTCAGGCGAGATGGCGAGGAGCTTTGGAAGGAGGTCGCCCGGATGGACTTGAAATGAGGAACGAGCGAACGCGGCACCGCTTGATCCGGCAATCAGAATCGCGAGTCGACCGATTTGCCATTGAATAGCCCGGGGCTACGCCCTCAGATGGCCGATGCCCACGACCGGTGGGCAATTCGAGATGATTTTCCCAGTTCTTGCCGCCGCCAACCTGATAGACGTCTTCCTGCGCTGCGATATTGTAGGGCAGATTCTCACCGTGGGGCTTGCAGTCTCAAGCATGATCGCGTGGGCGGTCATGCTGGGGAAGCGCAACGAACTCCGCCAGTTGCGTGCCTACAATCTGGCCTTTGAGCAAAGGCTCCGCGACGAACGCACGCTGCTCGATCTCCCGGAGTCGTACCGCAACAAACGATCCATTCCGTATGCGGACCTCTTTGCAGATGCCGTCGAATCGTACTGGCGGGCGGCGTCGATCCTCAAGGAAAAGGGCGGTGATTCCAGTCATGCACGACTTGAACACACGGAGAATGCACTCCAGCGCGCAATCGCCCGGCAGACACTGCGCTACGAGGCGTCGATGATTTTTTTGGCCACGATCGTATCGGGCGCGCCGTTTCTAGGACTGCTGGGAACGGTGTGGGGGGTGATGGAGGCATTCGACTCCATCGCCTCCTCAGGTGCGCAATCCGCAAGCATTCAGAACCTCGCTCCCGGCGTCTCCGCGGCGCTGCTCACCACGATTGCCGGCCTGGTTGTCGCCATCCCTTCCGTGTTCGGCTACAACTTTCTTCTGTCCACCACGCGACGACTCATCACCGAGCTGGAGAATTTTGCCAGCTCCCTTGCCGACAGGATCGAACTGGAGTCGAAGTAGTCATGGCCCGCACTTTCCGGCGACAGCGAGCGTCGCATCCACTGGCCGATTTGAATGTCACGAACCTGGTGGATCTCGCGTTCGTTCTCCTGCTGATTTTCATGATGACGGCTCCGCTCATGCAGCCGGAGCAGTCAATGGCCGTGAACCTGCCCTTCGAGTCGAAGAGTACCCAGGCTCCCGTGGACAGGAATCAGCGTTTCCAGGTCGTCGTAATCGACAAGCAGGGACGTTTCTACCTGGGCAGCACGCCGGTTTCCTACGATGAACTCGCAAAAAGGCTGATGGCGCTTGGTGCGGAGCCCGAGGCGCGCAGACCTGTCATCCGATTGAGGGCGGACCTCAGTCTCCAGCTTCAGCAGGTGGTCCGAGTGATGGATTTGCTGAAACAGGCAAATCTGCTCAAGTTCTGGATAGACACCCAGACTGAGGAGTAACGCATCCGCCCGCCGCCATGACCGCACGATCGCCCAGCGCCTTCGCCGCATCGCTTGGGATTCACGCGATGGTGGTGCTGCTCATCCTGCTCTCCGCCCATTTTTTGAGCCGGAATGCCGACGACGGCCCCAAGATTTTCACCCTGGTCGGCGGTGAAGGCACAAACTACTCGGCGACCCAGGCGCCGGCAGCGGGTGAGCCGGGTGCAGCCGGGGCCGAGCAGGTGAAGTTGCCTCCGATTGTCACACCGGTGCGGCAGCCCGAACCGGCCCCCCTCACACCCGTTTCCCAGCCGCCAGATCCGGCACCGCTGAAGGTGGTCGAGGCGCCCAAGGCCCAGCCCCGCGTTGAGCCGAAACCGGCGGATTTCACCAAGAACATCGTCCGTCTCTCTGAAAAGCGGAAGGCGAACATCGAGAAAAAATTCAAGGCGGACCTCGCCCGGGAAGCCAGACTCCAGGCGGAACGCGAGCGAAAGGAGGCGGAAGCGCGACGCTCGCAAATGACCAAAGCCGAATTCGACAAGGCGAACAAGGCGGCCAAGTCTACGCCATCAAAATCCACAGCGTCCGCAAGGATACCTTCGGTCGCTGACGGCGTACGGCGCGGCATGGCGGGCGCTGCGCGCAGCTCCACGCAGGAGGGTGCAGGCGGCACCGCGCAGGAACGCGCCGATGCCGACATGATGTCCGCCTACATCTCGATGATCGTCGCGCGCATCCGCCAGGCGATGACCGAGGCAAATTTCAGCGCCGTGCTGTCGGTGGAGCTTCAATTCAGCATTTCGTCGGGAGGGGTCATCACCGGGACACGAATCCTTGGGGGAAGCGGGAGCAGCGACTTCGACCACGCCGTCCTGGATGCCTTCAATGCCATTCCGAATCTGGGACCCCCGCCCAATGGAAAAGGGGGGACGTTCAGCTTCCGGCTGAGCATGCGGGA
>JAGOJU010000100.1 GCA_017994935.1 Opitutaceae bacterium | reverse complement strand
AGCACAGGCGCCGATGCGCCGGAGATGACGAGCCGATAGGTGCCCGCATCGCCATCATTGTAGCCCGTGATCAGAATCACGTGAAGGCCGGTTGTCGTGACCGGATAGGAGGTCGTCGCAGCCGTGCCATTGTACACGTTCCGAACAACATTTCCCCCTGTGTCGAATATCGCAACTGCCGGCGTGAAGGCATTCCCCCCCGACAATTCCGTGGCAGTCACATTGATGGTCGTCCCTGCTGTGCCGAGGACAACATAGGCATCGGCATCGCCCACGGTGATCGTGCCGTCCACTCCTGCCGTGCTGCCGATGTTGCCACCTTCATCTCCAGCCGGCACCTGTAGCGGAGTGGTGGGTGTTCGAACGAAATGAAGATCATAGGTTCCGGCGTCGCCATCATTGTAACCGCTTACGATCGCAGTATAGGTGCCCGCCAGGGTGCAGCGGAAACCGATGCGCGAATCGACCCCGTCATAGTCGTAGGTGACCAGGGCACCATTGGGATCGAAGACATGGAGCAGCGGACTGAAGGCGTTTCCTCCTGAAGCCTCCCCGACGCGGAAGTAGAGGTAGTCATTGACGTACGCATTGACAGTCCAGGCATCCATGTCCCCAACGCTGATGTTTCCCACGTGCTTGAGCCCATTGGTAAGCGGTCCGCCTTCATCCCCTGCCGGCACCAAGGGGATGTTCGGCGCCTGGTAAAATGTCAGTCGATAGGTGCCTGCATCACCGTCATTGTAGCCAGTCGCGACCAGCGTGTAGATGCCGGTCAGGTTGGCGCGGTGGGAGATCCTCGAGTCGACGGTGTCGTAGTCATAGGTCACGAGGGCTCCGTTGGGGTCATACAGATGGAGCATCGGAGAAAAGGCTGTGCCTCCCGAGGTTTCCCCCATTCGAAAATTCAGGTACTGGCCGGCCGTCGCATTGACGGTCCAGAAATCGAGGTCGCCCACCGTGATCGTGCCTGCGTAGTTCTGTCCGTTGGTCAACGGTCCGCCTTCATCGCCTGCCGGAACAATCGGAGTGTCCGGAGTCTTGGAATAGGTCAGCCGATAGGTGCCGTTGTCACCATCATTGTAGCCGGAAACAAACAGGGTATAGACGCCACTCAGGGTCGTGCGATGGCCGATCCTGGCATCGACGGTGTCATAGTCGTACGTCACCAGCGCGCCATCCGGACCATACAGATGAATCAGCGGCGAAAAGGCGTTTCCGCCGGACACCTCACCCACACGGAAATTCAAATACTGTCCCGCAGTCGCAGTGGCCGTCCATGCGTCAACATCACCCACGGAAATCGTGCCACTGTAATTCTGACCGGAGACAAGCGGTCCGCCTTCATCAGCCGGAGGCACAACAAAGGCGCCTGGACTCTTGAAGGCGGTCAGCATGTAGGTGCCGTTGTCGCCGTCGTTGTAACCCGTCACGATCAGCGTATAGGTACCTGGGATAGTCGCGCGGTGAGCGATGCGTGAATCCACGGTGTCGTAATCGTACGTCACCTGCGCGCCGTTGGGGTCATAGAGATAGATGAGGGGACTGAAGGCATTGCCGCCTGAAAGCTCTCCGACCCGGAAATACACGGATTCCCCCGCCGCCATCGTCACGGTCCATGCATCCATGTCACCCACGCCAATCGTCCCCTGTTTGTTGGCACCCAACTCCAGTGTCCCTCCCTCATCGCCCGTGGGGACGACAAAGGATGCAGGCGTCACGAAGAGGTACACCCGGTAGGTGCCGGCCTGGGTGGCGGATGATCCGGAAACGGTGGCTGTGTAGGTCCCGGCAACCGTGGCCCGCTGGGGGGCGATCCGTGCGCTTGCGCCACCCGTATCGAATGTGATGAGGTTGTTGCTCGGTCCGTACAGGGCGATCTTGGGGCTGAAGGCGGTGCCTCCGGTCAATTCGCCGACAGCGAGATTGATCGTCTGGTTCACTTCCACGGTGAAGGTCCACGACTCAGTCCCGCCCGCAATGATCGTGCCATCCTTGTTTTCTCCAGAGGCAATGGGCGCGGCATGCATGGCCGCCACCATTCCCAAGAATCCCGCGAGCAACTGACCGGCGAATTTGAAGCGCTTCATATTGTGCCTGGGTCCACTGACGTCGACGACACGCACGGCAATCAGCAAAGGGGGCTGGTTGAACGACCGCGCGGGGCCGACCAAGCGCCCAAGCTATTCTTCCTTGGGAGGATTGACTAGGAATTTCTGCGAACTTTTTCGGCCACCCGCGGATTGGTTTCCCTCGGAACCACCCCTCCGCCCCCCGGCAATGCGGTTCGCTCGATGTTCCAGCCTTCATCGGGATGCTTGCACGCGGGTGCAACCGGGTCAGGATGATCCCCACCCTATCCCACCCCGTTCGTCATGGAAGTCTCCGAAATCCTTCAACGCGTCGCTGCCTCGCTCCTCGCCGGCCTTCTGCTTGGTCTCGAGCGTGAACGGCGGGGCCGTGCCGCCGGCCTTCGCACCACCATCCTGGTCTGCATGGCGGCAACGATCGCCATGATCCTGTCGGACATCTACTACACGAACCATGTCGCCGAGGCGGGACAGGGCTGGCGGCCGGACCCCGGACGGCTCGGGGCGGGCATTCTCACGGGCATGGGTTTCCTGGGCGCCGGCGTCATCATACGCCAGGGGCCCACCGTGCAGGGTGTCACGACCGCGGCGCTCATGTGGTTCTCCACGGTCATTGGATTCTGCTTCGGCAGCGGCCAGATGTTTCTGGGCATGTGCAGCGTTCTCATCGCCACCCTTGCGCTCTACGGCCTGCCATTTCTCGGATCGCGCATTCACATCGAGCAGAATTTCGTGCTGACGGTGGTATCCCGCAAGGGCGCTGCCATCCATCAGGAGCTTCTCGAAAAGCTTCAACTGCTCAGACTGCGCCCCGTCCTGGTGGAGGCATCCCACGACAACCGCAGCGAGACCCAGACAAGCGTTGTGAACCTGCGCTTCAGGGAGAAGGACCACCCCACACCCCAGGAGCTCGCGGCGTCACTCGCAGCCGAAGCAAGCGTATTGGAAATCAGGATACACTAGCCTCAATCCTGCCGGGAGGACCGCCGGCGCAGCGAATCGAGCAGGACTGCGGCGACAATGATGACGCCGGTGACGATCTCCTGCACCCAGTTGGCCAGGCCGAGCTTGGTGCAGCCATTGGCGACCACACTCATGATGACGGCACCCACCAGGGTTCCAAGCACGCCCCCCTGCCCGCCGTTCAGGCTGGCACCGCCGATCACCACCGCCGCGATGATGTTCAGTTCCAGTCCGACCGCCGTTGTCGGATCCCCGCCCGTCAGGTATCCGAATTGAAGCACCGAGGCGATGCCCGCAAACGCGGCGCCTATGATGTACACGAGGACCTTGACCCGTTCGACGGGAACTCCGCAGAGCCTTGCGGTCAGTTCGCTCGAGCCCACCGCATAGACATGACGGCCGAACCGGGTCTGCCGCAGAAGCACCGCCACGGCCACCGCGAGCACAAGCATGAGCCATACGCCGAGCGGAAGCGAACCTGCCTCACCGAGCCGCATGAATGCGCTCAGCCAGGTTTCATCCGGATAGATCGGCTGCTCCCCTGCCATCCCTTTCGCGGCGCCGCGCAGCGCCCCCATCATTCCCAAGGTCACCACGAAGGGCAGCAGCCTGAGCCGCGTGATCAGTATTCCAGAAACGGCTCCGCACAGCGCCGAGGCTCCAATTCCGGTCAGAGCTGCCATGCCCGGCGACAGGCCCGCCGTCAGGCAGAGTGCAATCACCACGGTGCCAACCGCGATGATGGAACCGACCGACAGATCGATGCCACCCGATATGATCACGAGCGTCATGCCCAGGGAGGCGATTCCAATGACTGCCGTCTGCTGGAGAATGATCGCCGCATTGTCCCATGTGACGAACGTTTCAAACCGCAGCGCTGCAAACAGGACACACACCAGAAGCAATCCCACCAAGGGTCCTGCAGCGGCTGTCCATCGGCCCAGGGACACGGAAAACATTGCGCGGGGCTCTTCGGTTTTCATCAGGAAAACGGGTTCTTTGATTTCAAGTCGTGCCGGAGGATCCCAATCCGGAGGTCGCACCGGTCGCCGCCAGCATGATGCGATGCTCATCCCATTCCCCAACCGGTCGCGCGATCCCGAGCGTGCCCCGGCACATGACGGCAATACGATCGCAGGTTCCCAGCAGTTCCGGCAGGTAGCTGCTGACCATGATCACGGCACTGCCTGCCGCCGCCAGTTCGTCAATGAGCTGGTAGATACTTTGCTTTGCGCCCAGATCCACACCCCGGGTGGGTTCGTCGAGCAGCAGGACCTCGCAGCCGTTTCTAAGCAGGCGTCCCAGGGCGATCTTCTGCTGGTTGCCGCCGGACAACTCAACCGCTGCCTGCGCGGGACCCGCACAGCGAACCCCCAGGCGCTGGATCCAATCGCCCGTTTCTGCCTCAAGTCGTTTCGGACTCAGCCAGGCGGTGAGTCGCGGAAGGGTGAGATTCTCCTCCAGCGAAAGGTTTAGGGCGAGTCCCTCGGTCTTGCGATCCTCGCTCAACATTCCCATCCCACTTCTCCATCGATCCGTGGGATTGATCGTGCGCGAATCATCGTGAAACTCCACCCGGCCCGACCTCAGTTCATCCAGTCCGAAGAGGGTGCGAAGGAATTCGCTTCGGCCAGCTCCAACGAGACCGGCGATCCCAAGGACCTCGCCCCGCCGAAGTTCGAGGGAGGCTGAGACGCTTCTTGACACTCCCCTCACGTCGACAGCCCTCAGGATCACCTCGCCCGGGGTGCGCGAGCGGCGCGCATACAGCTCGTCCACCCGCCGCCCGACCATGGCACGGGCGAGTTCACTCGGGTTTGTCCGGGCCGTCTCGCACGTGGAAACCGTAAGCCCGTCGCGCAGGACGGTGCATCGGTCCGTAAGGGCCTGAACCTCCTCCAGAAAGTGCGAGATGTAGATGATCGATTCTCCCTGGTCGCGAAGGGCGCGCACCAGCCGGAAAAGTGCCTCCGCATCCGGGGCTGTCAGGCTGCTGGTGGGTTCATCGAGCACCAGCACCCGGCAGCCCAGGGCAAGCGCCCGTGCGATTTCAACGAGTTGCTGTTCGGCCACGCTCAGTCTCCCCGCCTGGAGGTCGAGGGGAATGTCGGCACGACCCAGCTTCGCGAGCGCGTCCCCGGCCTTGGCACGGGCCTGCCGGTGATTCAGAAGGACACCACCCGGCTCCGCCCCGAGGACAATATTTTCGACCACCGAGAGGTGCGGCGCGATCGCGAGTTCCTGATTCACCATTACCACTCCCTCACGCCGCGCCGCCTGGGGATTCTCCGGGCGAAAGGGCTTCCCCTCCAGTTCGATCTCGCCGGAATCCGGAGAGAGAACCCCCGCAAGAATTTTCATGAGAGTGCTCTTCCCGGCACCATTTTCGCCGATCACCCCATGTATCTCTCCTGCCCGCACCTCAAGATCCACCCCCTTGAGCGCAAGGGTTGCACCGAAGCGCTTGCAGATCCCTGAGAGGCGAAGTCTCGCGACGGACATCGCTCCGCGATCAATTGCCCAGCACCTCGCGCACCGCAGGGTCGCTGAGATTTGCGCGGGTTACGAGCATGCATCCGGTGTCGATGGAGGGCTCCACCTTCTCGCCCCGGAGGGCCCTGACCGCGGTGACCACACCAAGGTAGCCCATCTTTGTCGGATTCTGCGCCACAAGCGCCTTGAGATCGCCTTTCTTGAGCGCGGCGAGCAGGACGGGCGACGCATCGAATCCGACAAACGTGCGTTTGCCTGCGAGTCCGGTCTGGCGCATGGCCAGCAGCATGCCGTGCGTGGACGATTCATTCGGGCAGAAAATGCCGTCCGCCTCGCGAATCCTGTCGAGAAGATTCATGGCCGCATCCTGCGCGGTGGCCACGGTGGGTCCCGCATAGCGGTTTGTCACCGTGACAACGATTCCCGGGTTCCTCGCGACGACCTCGAGAAAACCCTCCTCACGTTCCGTCGTGCTCGCGGAACCTTCCATGCAGCGCAGCAGGACGACCTTGCCCTTGCCCCCGAGCAGCCGGACCATCTCCTCGCCGGCGAGCCTGCCGCCGCGCCGGTTGTCCGTCGCCACCAGGCTGACGAAGTCCTTCCCGGACTCCGCCTTCAGGGGGGAATCAAAAATGACCACAGGAATTTTCCGCTCCGCGGCGCTGCGAACCGGTGCGCGCAGGGCGATGTCGTCAAGTGGCGCAAGCACGATTGCCGAAATGCCGGAGGCAACAAATTGCTCAACGAGGCTGATCTGCTGGGCGCGGTCATCCTCCTTGAGGGGCCCCTTCCACTTGATTTCCACCCCCAGTTCCCTGCCCGCTCTCAGCGCACCGGCCTCCACCGATTTCCAGAAATTGTGCGTCGTCCCCTTCGGGATGACGGCGATCTGCTCAGCGGAAAAAAGAGGCGGCACCAGCGCGAGTCCGGCAACAGCGAGGAGTACTTTCATGGGAGTTTGAGAGGGCATTGTCCGCTGCGAAGAGCCACGGGATGCGACTTGTGGGCAACCGACGAATACAAAATCTGCGCCAAGGATCAGCGGGCTAAAATGAATTGCAAACGCCAAAACGGATGCCCGCAGTTCTTCCCGCATGGGGCACGGCAGACCATCACGACCGCGCTAGGCGCGAAACGCGGAGCGGAAGCGTTGACGCAGAGGGCGTTCGCGGATAGGCATTGCCCGCCGTGCCCGCCGCCCGTTCGCCCTTTCACCTGCTCACGAAACCCATCGGCTCGAAGTGCAATCTCGACTGCACCTACTGTTTCTACCTTGAAAAGGAAAAGCTCTACGGAGATGCAGGCAGTCCCCGCATGTCGACGGAGACGCTGGAAAGGTACGTTCGGGACTATATTGCCGCCCAACCCGGCGATGTCGTGAATTTTGCCTGGCAGGGCGGCGAACCCACACTCACGGGCCTCGATTTCTACAGGACTGCCGTTGCTTTCCAGAAGCAGTACGCCGACGGGCGGCGCATCGAGAACGCCCTCCAGACCAACGGAACGCTGCTCGACGATGCGTGGTGCACCTTCCTTCGGGAGAATCAGTTTCTTGTCGGCATCAGTATCGACGGCCCCGCCCACCTCCACAACGCGTATCGTGTCGACCGCTCCGGACGGGCAACCTTTGCACAGGTCGCAGCCGCCATCGAACTGCTGAAGAGTCATCGAGTCGAATTCAACACCCTTACCACGGTCCATCGGCGCAACTCCACGCAGCCTCTCGAAGTCTACCGCTTTCTTCGCAACATCGGTTCCGGCTACATGCAGTTCATTCCGATCGTCGAACGCAATGCCTCAGCACGCGCTGCCGAAACCAACGGTCTCTGGCTCGCGCCGCCCCCGGATCACGAGGACGCGGAGGGACTCGATGCCCAGGTCACCGAGTGGAGCGTGCGCCCCGCCGATTACGGCAATTTTCTCTGTTCGATCTTCGACGAGTGGGTCGCCCACGACGTCGGGCGTGTATTTGTGCAGCATTTCGATGCCGCGCTCGCCAACTGGCTCGGCGAACCCGCGGGGATCTGCGTCTTCAACGAGAATTGCGGACGTGCCCTGGCGATCGAGCACAACGGCGATATCTACAGCTGCGATCACTACGTCTACCCGAAGTACAAGCTGGGAAACCTCCTCAACCAGTCCCTCGGCGCCATGGTGGACTCCCCGAGGCAGGAGGAGTTTGGTCGCGCCAAATCCACGACCCTGCCGCGCTACTGCCGCGAATGCTCCGTACGATTCGCCTGCCACGGCGAATGTCCCAAGCACCGCTTTCTGCGCACGCCCCAGGGTGAGGAGGGACTCAACTACCTCTGCGCGGCGTACAAGCGTTTCTTCACACACATCGCCCCTGCCATGAGCACCATGGCTGCGCTTCTGGGAAGCAGGCGGCCGCCGGCGGATATCATGCGCATTCCTCGGAAGCAGTGGCTGCCCGGCGGCTTTCCGGATATCCGTGACCGATTCGACGTCTCCGCGCGCTGAATACGGGACTCTTTCCCGCCTGAATTGACACAGATCAATTTGGCGGAACGAAAGATTCGGCGAAAATCCAGTTCGGGATCATATTCCCCTTCCGCACTTCCTGGGGCCGTGAACCGCCGTTTCGGTTCGACTCCGGGTGATGCCGGCACACTCAACACATGGCCTCCTACTACGGTCTCTTCCTGGTTCTTCATCTGCTTTGTGCAATCACCTTCGTCGGCGCCGTCTTTTTCGAGGTGCTCGTGATCGAGCCCTTGGAAAACCGTCTTCCCCCGGGCATGGGTGAATTGCTCGCGGAGGAGATTCCGCGACGCGTGCGGCGTTTCATGCCGGTGGTTGTGGCGACCCTCTTCATCACGGGCGGGGCAATGTACTGGGTTCACTATTCAAGCCGCCCCGATTTCTTCCATTCCCGCTTCGGCATTCTTCTCACGATCAAGGTGGCGCTCGCCTTCATTGTCCTCGGTGTCTTCGTCTCCGCCATCCGCGCGTCCTTCAAGGGCACCATGGACCTCTGCAGGTTCCGCTACACCCATCGGATCGTCGCGGTCCTGATGCTGGCGATCGTGCTGCTCGCGAAGGGTATGTTCTATCTCTGAGCGGGAAGGCTGATAGGTCGACCCTTTCAGATCCATCAAAGCTTCGCCTCGCGGGCCAGCCTGCGCTCCCAGTACCAGGTGTAGAAAACTGGCACTGAGAACAGGGAGATGACATCAAAGATCATGCCGCCGACCACCGGCAGCACCATTGGCTGCATGAGCTCCGATCCCCGGCCTGTCGACCACAGCACGGGAATCAGGGATAGCATCGCCGTCGCATTCGTCATGATCGCGGGGCGGCGCCGTCGCAGTCCGGCCAGGAATACGCGCCGGTGAACCTCATTCATTGTTCCCGGATGCGTCTTGAACTGCTCCTGGATATAGGTTCCGAGGAGAATTCCATCGTTGAACATCACCCCAAGCAGCACCAGGAAACCGACCACGACTGCCGTCGTCATCTCGGCTCCCCACAGCCAGACAAAGAAGAATCCGCCTGAAGTGGTGACGGTTGCATTGCACAGGATGATGATGCTGGTGATCAGCCACGACCGGGTCCCCACATAGATGAGAAACACCATCACGACCATCGACGCCGCGATGATCCAGCGGAGCGTTTCATCCGCCTTGATCTTCTGCTCATAGCGCCCGACCCACCGATAGGTTGCCCCTGCGGGAAGTTCCAGCCGTCCATCGTCGAGTGCGGCTCTCAGCCTGGCATCCGCATCGTGGACGACCTCGACTTCGCCCCGACCCCGCGCATTGAGGAGCACGTACTGGGTCCGTTTCCCTCCTTCGGACCGTATCGCCATCGGTCCGATCGTGTAGGTCAGACCGGCCTCGCTCGGACGTACCGCTGAAATGCCGGCCCGGCCCGCGGCGACCGTATTCCGGATCTCGAGAGGCATCTCCTCTCCCGCAGCAAGGGTGATCTCTGCCAGTCGCGGAGAGAGAATGGTGAAGTTCCGCTGATCGTTGAGCGACAGCCGGGCGAGCAAGAAGTGTGCGTCGGGAGCGTCTGCAGCCAACTCGATGG
>JAGOJU010000167.1 GCA_017994935.1 Opitutaceae bacterium | reverse complement strand
CGATGGGCCGCCTGCCGCAGTCGAAGCTTGCGCGTCCCGCAAAGCCGGATTTCAGGAGATCAAGCTGGCTGGGTTCGACTTTGAGTGGAGCGGAAATCTGGAAGAGAAATTCGCCGTGAGTGGTATCGAGGCCGTAGGCGAGTTGCTCGGAGCTGGTGACTTCAAGAGGATAGGACTGGGTCGGATTTGCTGCGAGTCTCACCGAGCCCTCGACAGGCCCGTTTTTTTGGAGGGTGTGGTCGAGCGTGCGCAGGTCCTGCTCGCGCACATCGATCTGGACTTTCCAGGTTGAGGGATCGATCACTTCAAGCACGCCTTCACCCGGGCGCGGAACCTGGCCGATTCGTGCCGACAGATTCTGGGCGCCAAGAACGATTCCATCGAAGGGTGCGCGTAGAGTCATGCGATCCAAGTCGCGCTGAAGTTTTTCAAGGGCGGTGCGCGCGCGTGCCGTGGCGAGGCGTGCGACCTGCATGCGGATCTCGTCGTTGTCACCGCGTGCGGCGTCAACCTCGACCAGTCCCCGCTCGACCTCCTGCTGTGCAGCGCGGATCTGGAGCTCGACGTCGGTCGTGTCGAAGCGGGCAAGCACCTCGCCTTTCTTGACGGTCTGTCCCTCGCGGACATCGACCGAGAGCAGGCGGGTGGCCGCGTAGGCGGCGAGAGAGGTGCGCTCGCGCGGCAGCACGCGTGCGGCGCCCTTCACGCTGAAGGTGATCGGCAGCGCCATGATGATGACGATGATCAGGACCGGCAGCCCGAAGCGCGTCCATTTCTCCTTCCTCGGCGTGTTGACAACCCGGTTGCGTGTGTTGATCCAGCGGCGGGCCATGCGGGCAGCCGGCTGACGCTGCCAGTAGAGGGCGGCTCCGAGCGTGCGCCCTGCGGAAATCGCCAGATCGCGCATCTGGATGATCGTAGCGTCGAGCTTCTCCGGCTTCTTGACTCCTTCGAAGAGCAGGATGCCGCGCACGCGTTCCTGCCGGTCAAACAGCGGCATGACCGTTGCCCAGTTCATCGGCACGGCATCGAAATAGTCGTTCACCTCGGACGGACGCGTGGCAACCTTGGCGGGGTCGCGCTGCACCAGCGTCAATTGCATCTGCGGGCGCGCCGGCGCGCCGGTCCTTGCGGGTTTGAGGTCTTCCTGCGCGTCGGGCAGTGTCGCTCCTTCGCCGGAGGAACCCGACGCATCGCCATCAGCGGCAGGCAAAGGCTTTGAGACGAGCTCCTCATGATGCTGCCCGTTCACGGCATGCGCGCCGTTGGTTCCATTCAGGGCGGGTGTTGGCTTGCCTCCGTTCAGGGCAGTCTTGCGCTTGGCGGAATTGGCGAGCGACATCTGCGTCAGCCGCTCCGCCAGGCGCTTGAGGACCACCGCCTGCTCGCTGCGGGGGTGTGGTCGCCTAAGGCCGCTCGAGGCGCCCAATTCGTAGTCCTGGTCGAGCCCGATCCAGTCTTCCGCCAACGGCTCGTCGCCACGGCCCTTGGCCACCAGAAGGGAAACCCGGTCGCAGGCCACCGCCTCACGCGCATAGTTGACGATGTGCCAGCCGACCGATTCGACATCGTTGTCGCCAGAAATTTCCTCGAGCAGCTTCGCGTAGGTTGACACGCGTGTCACTTCAGCGGCGAGATCCCCGCTGCGGCGCGCCTTGAGGTAGAGTTCCACCTCGCCGCAGATCTGGCGCAGGATGGCTGCGCGAAGCTGGCCGGCCTGCGCATCGATTGGGATGAACCACACATGCAGCACTCCCGACACCACACTGCCGCTCAGAATGGGAACGAAATACTGTTCAAACTCGGTTGAATTGAAGAGCGACAGCTCTTCCGGGGCCGGGGCATCCTGTGGCTGGAGCCCGGGCAGATTGCTCGATGCCTGGAGGCGTGCCGGGAGCGTCACGGGATGCCCCGTCTCCGCCACACGGTGAATCGCCTTGCGAAAGGACTCGGCCAGTTCAGGCGAGTCTTTCAGGTTCAGCGATTCCCAGTTGCTTGCGACCATCCGCTGGAAGCTTCTTCCCGCGAGCATTTCATAGGAAATGCCCTGGGGACGCAGAATCTGCAGGATGCACTCCGCGTGCGCTTTGAGGTACACGGGCAGGTCCGGCGACTCCTTCGCCAGTTGTGCCAGTCGGGCCGAAACATCGTTCAATTGCCTTTGAACGTGTGCAGCGGCATTTGGATGAGCGGTCATGCGGAACTGTTAAGGGGTGATCGTCTTCCCTTTTCGCCACCTACGAAAGCATAAAATCGCTCCGGTTCCCCGTGCGAATGAAAGGTACTTGCGGCAGGATGAGTGCAGTTGAAAAAATGACGTGAAATTATCCGGATCTGACGAGGCCGATGAATTGGAGGCGCGTTTTGGCGCCGGCTTTGCGGAGAATGTTGCGAATATGAGTTTTGACGGTGGGGAGCGCAATCTTAAGCCGCGTGCCAATTTCGTCCGCAGAGTGCCCCCTGAGAATGAGGTCAGCCATCTGCACCTCTCGGCGGGAAAAGTCAAAGCGCTCGGCGAGTCGGGCGAGGCTGGGGACTGCCTGGGAGTGCTGTGCAGTTGCGATGGATGAGGTGAGAAGGAGGTACGGGCGGAGGCCAAGCGTGCTGCGCATGGCCAGGTAG